>JBBSEV010000238.1:0-1502 GCA_038239385.1 Chitinophagales bacterium | reverse complement strand
CGTTAGCGCAAGGTACTGTCAGAAAAACCAAATAAAATTGCAGGTTTTTTTTAATAATTTTGAGTCAAGCCAAAGAAGGCATACGGCGATACTTCGACGGATGCTTATCTTGTGTAACCCTGGTTATTGCCGGGGTTATTTTTTGCTTATTGTCTTTTAGTTTATTGTCTTTCTTATCACATGCTTTTGACGGTTCCTTTGGAACCGAAGCCAAAGAAGGCTCCAGCTCAACGTCTCCGGATAACTTATCCTGATATTTCGGATCGAAGGCTTCATCTTTTTTCCAAAGAACAAATATGTATTCCAGTAATTTTTTTTGAACAGCCGTATAAGCTTTCATTTTAATTTTATTCTTTGCATACACTCTTTCATATAAATTTTTAAAAGGAGTTACGTCGTATTTAATCATGTTGAATGCCGGAAAATGTAAACAACGCCTGATATGATTATTTCCCTTCTTGGAAATTTTTGTTTTCCCACTTCGTTTTCCCGATTGGTTTTCTACCACATCATACCCTGCATAACTCACTAGCTGGGCTATATTTTCAAAAGCCGTAAAGCCGTTTGTCTCTGCAACTATCACTGCTAAATTTTGTAATCCAAGGCCCTTTATTTTGCAGATATTATCAAACTTCTTTTTTAATATTTCATCACTCTCTACAATTTTTTCTACCCTTAGCTGAAGGGTATTTTTATTTTTCTTCAAAAGATCAAGCTGCCTGGCATACATTTTTTCGATGGCTTTATCCCTGTACATGCCGTATTGTAGCGAATGCAATTGATTTTTCAAAACTGTAGATTGTTCTGCGATAGTTTGTATTTGCCTGGTGATTAAACGAAGCAAATAAATATTGCTGCTTAATGGTTTCCATGCCGTATGGTTTTGTTCACAAGCCATTTGAGCAAGCCCTTTGGCATCAATACGATCGTTCTTCGATTTTAGTCCAAGCGATTCTTTATACTTTTTGGCTTTATTGGGTAATATCACAGAAACACTGTAATTATTATTATGCAGGAACCATGCAAGCTGCTCATAATAAATGCCGGTAGCTTCCATTAAGTAAACTACAGGTATTTCAAGCTTTGTGTTTCTCGTGACCCATTCAACGAAGGCATCAAACCCTTTTTTGTTATTAGTAAAACTACATTGAGCTCTGATCATAACTCTCTGCAAATTGTCAATAATGCTTATACATGCATCAAATTTCTCCTTGGCCATATCAATGCCCAGGCCGTACTTTAAAAATTCCATGTCAATACATTTTTTAAAATGAATAAATAAATCAACTGTTTTCTTCAACAGCCTTTACTCATATTTTATTCAAGATTATTGAACCTGGTCAATATCTTTAAGTACTGTTCAGGCTTCGGAAGAAAAGGCAAATAAGTGATTCCTTGCGCTCCACATAGTAGTTTACACTTGTGTTTTTGAGTAGCCCTGATTGCTTAAATGCCTTTGTTGATTGTAACCAATTTAAATCATTATGCAATGATATGAGTTT
>JBBSEV010000237.1:0-1514 GCA_038239385.1 Chitinophagales bacterium | reverse complement strand
TAGGCAATCTGTTTACCGGCTTAAGTATAGTTGGCGCAGCTTTGGCGTTGTCAGCAAGGGAAAGCCTTGAAAATTTAATTGCATCTTTTATTATATTTTTTGATAAGCCATTTAAGACCGGCGATTCTGTAAAAGTGAATACTTTTTCAGGAATTGTTGAACGCATTGGCTTGCGAAGCACACGCCTCCGCACTCCTGAACAATCTATGGTTACAGTGCCAAATAAGCAAATGGTAGACAGCATAGTGGATAATTGGACGATGCGTGACGTAATCAGGAATGAAATAAAAACGTTGCTTTCCCCGCATACAACTTCCGGCGAACTTCAAAAAGCCATTAATGGCATTGAGGAAATCCTAGCTAATAAAAAACAAAAGGTTGAGTCTTATTCTGTCTATTTACAGGAAATAAATAATGACAGCGCCGTAATCATGATAATCTATTTTACAAAGTTACTGATGGTTGCCGATGAACTTAATAAGTTGAAGGAAGAAATTAATTTAGAAATTAAAAAAATGCAGGAACAACATGAAATAAAACCCTCAAGCCTTCAATCTGTAAAGTTGGTTAGTTGAAAATAGTTTTCACTCTCATGTCCTATTCACTAAAAATTTCAGCAAATTCTTTGTCCCACTTTCCTGTTTTTCCATATTCAACAACGCGGCCTACTTCTTTGCCATCCTTCATTACGATAATTGTTGGAACATTGGTTATATGATAATCTTCAGCTATAGATCCGGTAGTTTTTTTATACCTGTCAACGCCATACAATGTAATTCGGTCCTCGGGAAACCCGCTTGCCTCCTGCATTCTAAAAAATTTAGGCAAAATAAATTGCGTGTCCTCACACCACGTCCCACCGAATATTACTATGTTAACATTGTCTTTGTTCTTGCGCATTCCCTTAACGGCATCTTCGTTTGGAACCGGATAAATTCTCTGGCTTTCTGTATACCATTTATTATAATCAGGATTATTCGCAAGGTCACTTTTAGAAATAATTCCCTTTAAAATTTTTTCTTTCGGATGCAGAGAATCAGTTAACGTTTCGTATTGCTGCGCTTTAACCGCAAAACTGAAAATCAATAAAGAAAAAAATGCTAATAAAAAGTGTTTCATAGTACGTTTATAAATTGTTCTTTAATTCCAATAAAAATAATTTTATTTTTTGAAGGGATTCAATCATTTGATGTTTTTCTCCGGCAGTTTTGTTATTTTTTAAAAATTCTTTGGCACCTTCTATAGTATATTTTCTTTCGCGAAGTAAATGGTAGATCATCTTTAAATTCTTTACATCTTCAGGCCTGAAATATCGGTCTCCCTTTTTATTTTTTTTTGGCATAAGAATGTCAAATTCATTTTCCCAATATCTTATCAAGGAATTGTTTTCTTTGAACATAGCTGCTACATCCCCTATTGAATAATATTGTTTTTTAAAAAGTATTTCATCTTCAGGAATCTCCACATTGCCTTGCGGCGCAGTGGTATCCTTCAGGCTTTTTCTTCCTCTTTTT
>JBBSEV010000236.1:0-1518 GCA_038239385.1 Chitinophagales bacterium | reverse complement strand
CTGGTGGCTAAGGCCAATACATGCTTTATGTTTTAATTTACATGCCCAGGCGCCTACAGGCTCAAAGTCATTTATTATAATATCATATTTCTCAACAGGCAGCTCTTGTATTTCTTTATAAAATCTTTTTAACCTGGCTTGCTTATAAGTTTGAAACAAATCAATACCACCTTTTTTGCCAAAAATAAAACTCATCCCTTTAAGCTTATATTTTACAGGATATCCTACATCTACATCAGCCTGGGTACCACTTATAAGCAAATCAAGCGTTCCTTTTTTTTGCAATAAAGGAATAATATCCCGTGCCCTGCTGATGTGGCCGTTACCTGTTCCCTGTATGGCATAAAGAATTTTCATTGCACATTCATTAAATTAAATTCCTGCAGCATATTATCAAATAACTGTGTGTTAGTTAGCTCGGTTTCATTGTCAATATCCTCCGGGAAATTTTGAATTACACTTTCTTCGTATTTATAAATTTTCCATTCACCATTATTGTATTCAAGTGCCGTAAGATTTTCTATCCAGTCGCCTGAGTTGAGGTAAATAATTGAGCCATGCTGGTTTTTTATTTCTCTCATTTCAGGCTGGTGAATATGGCCACATACTACATAATCATATTTATTGGATATGCCTATATCCGCTGCGGTAACTTCAAAATTGTTGATGAACTTAACCGCACTTTTTACACTGTTCTTTATTTTTTTTGAAAGAGATAATTTTCCCTTTTTAAAAATTTTGGTTGAAACAAAATTTACAAACCGGTTTATAAGAATTAAAGTATCATAACCCGCTGCGCCAAGCTTTGCAAGCCATTTGGAATGCTGCATAGTAACATCAAAAACATCTCCATGAAAAAACCAGGCAATTTTATTATCGGGTAAGGGCAACACTACTTTATTTACAATTTGCAGAGAACCCATTTTGAAACCTACAAACTTCCGCAACATCTCATCGTGATTACCGGTTACATAATAAATCTTTGTGCCTTTACCCATCCAGCTCATGATGTGCTTAACAACTTTCATATGGCTTTTTGGCCAGTACCTTTTACTGAATTGCCATATATCAATGATATCGCCATTTAATATAATTGTTTTTGGCTTTATGCTTTTTAGGTACCATAACAATTCTTTTGCATGGCAGCCATAGGTGCCCAAATGCACATCACTAAGTACAAGGATTTCAACCCTTCTTTTTTTAGGCTCCATTTATAATTGTACTTTGTAAAACTTAAGCGGAGAATAAAAAGCTGACAAACGTTGCAGAAAAACCCTGATGAGAATTTTTTGAAAGAAATATGATATTGTTTTCATGATCTGAATTTTATAGTTAGAAAAAGGTAAGTGAGCAAATCTTTTGAAAACGGTATTCTGTATAATACAAAGAAACAAAGTGAATATAGCTTTATCTTTAAGCCAATATTATGAGAACATTAATTTTGTTTTTTAAAATCAGCTTTTATAACCTAAAAGAAGATGTTGCAGAACAGGCTTATCCCTGGCAGCAAGAAATTTT
>JBBSEV010000235.1:0-1520 GCA_038239385.1 Chitinophagales bacterium | reverse complement strand
GGCATCACATGCTTTAATACTTGTGAGGCTTCCTTTAAATTTATCAGGGGCAATTATAACCTTCATTGATCTATTGTATAAATGAAATCAAAAAATACAATACAAAAATGAAATTGAATACTCTTTTTATTTTTCCAGGACCAATACCTGGAAAGTACCGGGTATCATTTTTGGCCTCGTTCTTTCCGGAGCATTTGGAGGTAAAGGTTCAAAATCTGCAGCGGGTAAATAGACCTTATGTGTTTGTTCGTCCAATGAAATTGTTCTTGCGCTTCTTTTGGTTGGAATATTATCCAGCACCTTAAATTCATTTGCGGATATTTCTTTAATAACTGTCACGGTACCTTCGCCATTGGCGGTAAAGATAAGTTTGGTAGCTGGGTCAAATGCAACACCATCGCATCCGTCACCGATAGGTAGTTTATCAATAATTTTACCGTTAGTTGCATCCATCACGATTAACAATTTATCACATCCGGAAAATAATCTTTTTGTGGTAACATCAATGGCAAGTCCTGTCGGCCCTTCTCCCGGAGCCAATGGCCAATGATCAGTTACCGCATGCTTCACCATATCTACTACAACGATTTCATTTTTATCTTCAGCGCTTACAAATATTTTTCCTGCCTTGTCACTCATAATAGTTTCTAATGAATTGCCTTCTACAGGTATCGTGGCAACTACCGAATCAGTTACCGGGTCAATTACCGAAATGTCTCCACCGGAATGATTACTGGTAATAATTTTTTTTGAAAAACTTTCATACAATATCCAGTCAGGATTTGTTCCGGTAGCTATTTGTTTTAATATGTTGCCTGTGGCAAGATCGAAAACTGTAACATTATTTAGCCTGCCGTTACTTGTATATCCCTTCCCCAACGAATGTACAAGAGCAATACCGTGCACTCCTGTTGTGTTCGGAATGATTCCTACAGAATCGCCCGTTTCTTTATCAAGGATATTAACCTGTGAAGAATGCGAGAGATACAATCTATTTGACCCTGCATCTGCAGTAGGGTAATCCCATCCACCGATACTTGCTATATGAAATGTTTTAGAGACATGGTAGCCACTTGAAGTTTGAGCAAACAGGGCATTACTGCACCACATGAAGGTTACTAAAACGTATAAAGTGCTAATTGTTTTTTTCATGATAATTTGTATTGGTTGAAGATATAATAAATTTTAAAAAAGCAAAGTTGACTAAAGCATTTTATCACGATTTAGATCGGAACCTGGCTTAGTAGAGGTCAAAGAAACTACCTGATTTTGTAGATATCCTGTGTTCCGTCTCATTACCTTGATTTTGCAGGGTTTCAAAGTGGTATTCATATTTTATTTTTACCTAAGCAATAAGTGTTGCATCTAAATAATTGACGAATGAGCTTTTTTGGGTAATATAGCATACTGGTTTTCAAAATTTTTACTTCTTATTCCTACAAAGACACAGAGTTCACAAAGCTTTTCTTTGTGTTCTTCGCGGCTAAGTGGAAATATGCTAGCAATTTGAAATTTAAACG
>JBBSEV010000234.1:0-1521 GCA_038239385.1 Chitinophagales bacterium | reverse complement strand
TAAGTGAAAAATATAATTAGTTGACGATGTAATTTTTAGGCTTGTTAATTGCCCGGCAGCATAAGTGTAATATATCATAGTTGATACAAGAAAACAGATTGTTGCAAAAATTTCAGAGCCTTCTTCAAGTAAAATAAAAATTACCGGCCTTTTCCATAGCAATGGATTTGGCGAGCTTCGCATGGTTTCAATTTCAAAATCTTCCTGCATAGGATTACTCAAAAGCAGCAAAGCGCCTATTATCATTAAGAGAGTTGCAACCGGCACACGCCTGAGCCGTACCCAACTAAACAAAATCATAAATACACCCACTAACATGATGAGTATATAAAATACTTGCCAACCTTCCGACTTTCCAAAAATTTCAAAAAGGCCGGTATCTCCTATCGTTTCATGAAAGGAACCAAGCTCATCCAGCGAAAGAGTTGCAAATACAAGGCAAAGCAGACCCATCCATAATTGATGAATATATCTGTTTTTCTTTGAAATCTTTTTTTATCAATTATAAAGCACAAGATGCACATTATTGACACTAATAAAAGAAGCATTGATGAATACCATGCTGATAAAACGTTTTCATGCGCAAGGTCCAATTGCAATAATAAAAACCTGGTAATATTTCCTGCTTTTTCGCCGGCGGTATTATAGAGCCAGGTGCCACCGAGGAAAAAAAGGTTTAGTAATACTAATACTGTAACAATTGTTTTAAAATTGCGGGATGCTAATTTTATTTCCATTAATAGCTTTTCATTTGAAAAAAGATGTAATGGCCCCGGGAGGAAAGGAAAATTGCATGACTAATAATTCTGCATTTAGTAAAAATAATTTACCACATGAAGTTATTGTATTAATTTTTCTTTTTTATAACCACACCTAACCAATTATTGTTGATTCTCGAAACAGGTTTTTTAAAAAAATCAATTTAAATTTACCTTGGGATTTTCGGGATGTAGCGCAGCCCGGTAGCGCACACGTCTGGGGGGCGTGGGGTCGCAAGTTCGAATCTTGTCATCCCGACAAAGTTGATTTCTTCTAAAATTAAAAGCTCGTAAAACTTAGCGTTTACGGGCTTTTTTTTTATCCTTTTAATAGAAAATTAGAGAATTGGGCTTTGCGGATTTAATAGTATTTGATATGCCTAAATCAAAAAATTGATAGAGTAGATGAATAACCAAATCAAAAGATATGAAAATATAAAAATTAAGAATAGTGAATGAACCTATAACAACCATTTTCAGAATAAATCTTTAATGAATGAAAATATAATTTAGTGATTATTTATATCCTATAACTAATAATGCAAAAGAATACGATTTAAGCAACCCTTTACGAAACTATAAATAGATGAAGAAAATTTTCGTATTAGAATATTCTCATTGCCTAAGATTCGTTTTTTTTCTTGATTCGAAGCTTACGAATATTAATTCTAATGTTTCGCTGTAAAATATTGTATTCCTGGCTTATTTTTGGGAGTTCAGAAAATGTAGTTTTATATTTCTGGGCAAGCTGATGGAGTTTATC
>JBBSEV010000233.1:0-1551 GCA_038239385.1 Chitinophagales bacterium | reverse complement strand
GCCACCGGAGATTATAAAAAACGCTATCGCTGGCAGGAAGGAGTAACAGCAGTTGAAGATACAGAGTATGAACTGCCTTATGTAGGTATGCATTACCGTTCAATTATGAAGAGTAAGCAATCTCTTATTTACAGCACGGGTCTTTCATTTCACCCCGAAAGAATTGAGTTCAGCGAAACAGATAAAACTGAAAAAAGTGCAACGTACTATCTTCTTGAAAAAAAGCAGGATGATAAAGTAAAATTATCTGTTGATTATTACATAAAAAAAAATGCATTAACGCATTTTTTATTTAAGTTGAATGAGAAAAAAAAGAAGGAAGATTTTTTTCGTAAATCATTACATAATCTTGAATCATTTGTAAAAGAAATTAAGCTATCTCACAGTCATGGTTAATACCTATGGTAAAAATATTTCAGGTTTTATAAATTGGTTTTTAGCAATTAACTTCTTCACAAAGCTCTTTGGTTGGAAAAGGAACTACTGAAGATTGGTAAAAGCTCTAAAAAAAAAATTTATTTTGCCAGTCAGTAAGATAGAGGCTCTGTTATAAGAAAACGAAATAATATTGTCTGATTAGAAGAAGTAAACCTTTCGCTTATAATTTTTGAAAAGTTAGTGTTTTGTTACGTGTAATGATATTTAATAAATTACCAGCTATAAGACTATATTGTTGGGCATACCTGATGTTTGCGACAAATTGCAAGCCCCATGAGGTTTCTGCGACTTTTGTCATATTTAAAGCCGGGATAAATATGGCATGATTTAAACCAAGCAAATATTTATCAGGCCCAAGATCATTAGTGGGAGTATTTCCGTTAAATGCTCCCTTTGAAACATCGGTGGAAACAAACGTAATTATAACGTCGCCGTAAAGTGAGGCAGGCTTTGTCATTAAAGAACTTGTAGCATTATCTTTTACTAAAACCATTTTCCAGGTTCCATCCAATGAAGGAGAAATTAGATTGGAAGTATCCTTTTTACACGAAAACATCATAAAGCTTAGTAACGGAATTAAGAATAATGAGCTTTTCATGTTTATTATTTTATTGTATGACAGCTTAATTTTTGAAAATGTTGCATTTGCCAAAACAAATGGAAATATTTTCATTTATTATTCGAGGTAAACACCGAATTAATTTTTTATTTTTCAGGGAAAAACTAATCCCAGACAATGATAACAAGAAATTATGCGACAGTGAATGGTTTGAATATGTATTATGAAGTACACGGCAATGGTGAGTCGCTGGTGCTAATTCACGGCGGCGGCTCTACAATTGAAACGACATTTGGTAGCATACTACCGTTATTGGCTAAACGCTATAAAGTAGTTGCTGTTGAAATGCAGGCACATGGCCACACCGGTGACCGAGATGCTCTGGAAACATTTGAACAGGATGCAGATGATGTGGCTACACTATTGAAGCAACTAAACATACCAAATGCAAGTATTTTTGGTTTCAGTAATGGAGGAAATACAGCAATGCAAATTGCGATCAGGCATCCTGGCATTGTAAACAAATTGGTTATTGCGTCAGCTTTTTATCAAAG
>JBBSEV010000232.1:0-1555 GCA_038239385.1 Chitinophagales bacterium | reverse complement strand
GTTTTGTAAATGGTTTGATAAATATAAAAGGCGCAATCAATCTATAAAATGGTGGCTGAGTTATTTGTAAATTGTCAATTTAGCGGTGAGGTGAGTTGTTGTCATAGAGTTGGCTACTATTTTAAAACGACATTAAAACGACATAAAAAATATGAAAAAAGCAGTTATTGTAACGTTTGACAAATTCACAGACGTTGATATTTTCTTACCATGGGACTTACTGAACCGGGTAAAATTTAGAGACAAAGAGTTTCAAGTTAAAATAGTTGGTACTGAAGCTTCTCACAAGTCAGTATTTGGACTTGACCTAACAACCCACGGACTTATTGAAGAATGTAATGACGCAGACTTTGTATTTTTTGGTAGCGGACCAGGAACAAGAAACGTAATCAAAGACAATTCTTACCTCGCCCGTTTCAAACTAAATCCAGAAAAGCAAATTATAGGTTCTATGTGTTCGGGTGCTTTAATTATTGCAGCGCTAGGACACTTAAAAGGACTTTCGGCAACAACTTATCCAACAGCATTTGAGGCATTAAGAAATTATGATGTTGAAGTTATTGAGGACACACACTTAGTAACTCACGGAAATATTGGAACGGCAGCAGGTTGTTTAGCGGCAGTTGATTTAATTGGGTGGGCAATAGAGAAACTGTATGACCAACAAGTAAGACAGGATGTTATTGCCTCAGTTTTACCAATCGGACAAGGACAAGTCTGTATTTATCCGTAGAAAAAGAATTGCTGCCTTCGGTTTGGCAATATGGCGGCTTAAGTGCTTCTATGAAACAATTGTGCGAAATTTCAGTTTGGAATTCTAATGAATTTTAGTGCTGAAAATCCGCCACATCGCCAGGCCGAAAACAGTTATGTGCCATATTAAAATATACCAATGTATATACCAAACCATTATTTAGCAACAGACAAGACTGAAATTGTAGCATTCATGAAACAATACAGTTTTGCCACAATTGTGACTGTAAAAGACAATTATCAAAATGCAACACACTTACCATTTGTTACTACAGAAAATGACGACAAAATCATTCTGACTTCACATTTTGCGAAAGCAAATAAGCAATGGACCGAAATTACAGAAAACAAAGTTTTAATAATTTTTAGTGAACCACACGCCTACATTTCACCGAAACACTACGATAAAGAATTAAACGTGCCGACCTGGAATTACATCTCAATTCACGCCTATGGTCAGGGACAAATCATCACGAAAAATGAAAAGACTATTGAGGTTCTTGAAAAAATGATCGACCAATATGAAAGAGATTATAAAAAGCAATGGGATATTTTATCGTCTGCCTATAAACATAAAATGCTCAATGGAATTGTAGCATTTGAAGTTATCGTAACCGATTTACATGCCAAAAAGAAATTAAGCCAAAACAAAACAGAAACAGAACTAATAAGAATTATTGACGCATTTTCAAAAAGTGAAAGTGATAACGAAAGACAAATTGCTGACTTTATGAAAAAAAGCAAGACCACTGAAGAATAGAAAAACGGCACATGATTAGGGTTTTGCGTCAGGCGGGCTGAC
>JBBSEV010000231.1:0-1583 GCA_038239385.1 Chitinophagales bacterium | reverse complement strand
TTGTCAATAAACTTTTGAGAATCATCTTCATTCATAAGATCAACAACCACTTTTTCAAATTTATCTGCAGGAAAATCTATAACCACATGATCGTTGGGCACCACCGTCCCAATAACAAAATATCCTTCATCAATAAATTTTTTTACGACTGCCTGCCCCATATTTCCGGAGGCGCCTGTTACTATTACTGCTTTCATTAATAAATTAATTTGGTAATTAATAATGCGACGTTAAGTTGCTGATTTTATCATTAAAGATAATACCACAATTAATTGCAGGTAAATTTTTCAACAAAAAAAGGATAAATTAAAAAATCGTTTTGATTATTTTAGAGATAAGGAAGATTGTCAAAATATAAAAACCTTTTAAAAGCCTTTATTTCCAGCAACAATTTTTTTGAATAAAGGCACAATTGACTTTGCTTTATCTCTTACTAATTCATAGGCATTTCGCATAGATGTTTCCTCGTTCATTGAGGCATCATTTATTTCAACTACAAGGCTTAAACCATGTTTACGCCATTCTGTCTCTGGCATATCAAGTTTTCCACATAGTGCTCCTACAGGAATATTTTTTTCTTTTGCAAGTGATACAATAGCAGAAATAGTTTTTCCTCCAAAACTTTGTGTATCTAATTTACCTTCTCCTGTTATAATGAAATCAACATCATCAATAAATTTTTTTATGCTGCTTGCATTGATAATTAATTCTATTCCTTTAGCCAGGCTCGCATTCAAATAGCCCATTAAACCAGCAGCAATGCCACCTGCAGCCCCTGTACCAGGAATCTCCGAAAAATTTCGCCCGGTTTCCTGTTCTATAATATTCGAAAAATGTTTTAATCCATCATCAAGTTTTTTTACCTGATCCGGCGTGGCTCCTTTTTGTGGAGAAAAAATATACGCGGCGCCATCAGGGCCATACAAAGGATTTACAACATCGCAGGCTATTTCAATTTTTACCGGAGGTAAATAAAAAGGGGGAACAATTTTTTTTATCCGCAACAAATTTTCTCCAGAAGGATTTAGAATATCATTCTTATCATCCAGAAATATAAATCCCATGGCAGCGAGAACGCCTGTGCCTGCATCATTTGTTGCACTGCCACCTATCCCAAGTATAATTTTTTTTGCGCCATGCTTAACAGCATGCATTATCATCAGGCCGGTTCCAAATGTAGAAGCGATCATAGGATTTCGCTCTTCCTTTTTTAACATTGCGAGGCCACTGGAGGATGCCAGTTCAATTATGGCAACAAGGTCTTTTTTATCCCATTCATAAGAAGCTGAAATATTTCTACCAAGAGGATCAACTGTATCGACAAATTGTGTTTCAGTATGCAGGTAATATTTCATTACTTCTGCAAATCCATCTCCTCCATCCGCCATGGGAAATGATAGCACTTCAATATTATTCTCTGTTTCGTGAATGCCTTTTTCAATGGCATCACATGCTTTAATACTTGTGAGGCTTCCTTTAAATTTATCAGGGGCAATTATAACCTTCATTGATCTATTGTATAAATGAAATCAAAAAATACAATACAAAAATGAAATTGAATACTCTTTTTATTTTTCCAGGAC
>JBBSEV010000230.1:0-1659 GCA_038239385.1 Chitinophagales bacterium | reverse complement strand
CAGCAAGCATCAGTACAAAAACTACTGACGTAATAATAGACTTCAGTAAAATTTATCAAACCATGGATGGGTTTGGTGGATTTGGTGCTATGAAAGAATATTGGGCACAAGGGCCATTTGGCACTGATGCGTTTGTGAACACCCTGATCAATGATTTAGGGCTTACTATTCTAAGAGATAACCTTACTACAAGTTTTGAACCTGTGAATGACAATGCTGATCCATTTGTAACAGACCTTTCAAAATTTAATATCAATGCAACCATAACCGGAACAGATGAACCGCTAAGTGAACACCTGGATTATTTAGTGAAAATGAAAGCTGCCGGCTTGCAGAAATTAATCGTTACAGTTTGGAGCCCTGCCGTATGGATGAAATATAACAACCAGGTTGGGAATGGAACTCAAAATCAAAATTCTGCTCCCACATACACAACCAGCCCAACAGCAACTACCAACCAGCTTAAGACTGATATGTATGATGAATTCGCGGAAATGTGCGTAGCCTATGTAAAAATTTTAAAGCAACAAACTGGTATTGATATTTATGCATTTAGTATTCAAAATGAACCGAGATTTTCCCAATTTTATTCTTCGTGTGTGTATGACGGTAATGCAATGAGGGATGTTTTAAAAGTGGTAGGAAAAAGATTCCGTGATGAGGGGCTTACTACAAAATTATTTTTACCGGAAGATGTGGGTTACCTGCAGGGAGTAGAAAGTATGGTAACACCAACGCTTGCTGATCCTGTTGCCCGCCAGTATGCTGATATTATTGCTGTGCATGGTTATGATCTGGACGGAGTAACTGCAGCATCCACAAGTGCCCAAACGTGGCAGACTATGTATGGATGGGGCGCTCCTTATAATAAGCCTCTATGGATGACTGAAACTTCTGGTTATGATAATACACTTGACGGGGGCATTAAGCTGGCTAAGGCCATGTACACGGCAATAAAATTTGGTAATGTTTCTGCATGGTTACATTGGTCGCTAAGTACAACCACTCTTGATTCTTATTCATTAATGAGTTCAACAGGCGAAAAAAGTAAAAGGTATTTCGTCTCAAAAAATTTTTATAAATATATAAGGCCGGGAGCTGTAAGAAATGATGCGAACGCTGCAGACGGTACTAATGTTTATCCATTAGCTTTTCAAAATAGTATTGGTAATACAACAACGATTGTTTTAATTAATGATAATAACTCGGCAAAAGCTATAAAATTATCTGGTAATAATTTACCGTCGCAATTCACTAAAATTATTACTTCAGCAACTGATGACGCGAAAGATTACGGAATAGTGAACAGTACAGATATTGTTCTTTTGCCGCCCAACAGTGTCGTAACATTATTTAAATAGGAATGATATTATAAAGAAAAACCAATCATTATCCTTTTTTAAGATCCGTACCTTTTTTATAATTTGTTTATAACAAAAGAGGTTAAGTTTTAAGGTGAGGAAGTAGTTATTGGAATTTTTATTGCAGACAATTGGATTAGAGAAAATCTTTGGGTTGTTAATTAAGTGTTATTTACCAATCATTGTTATAGCCAAATAATATCGTTACCATTGCTATAGAAAATTTATACATATCATGTCAAAATCAAGACGCCAATTTTTATCAGATACCTCTAAAATTATTGCTGCAACAGGTATT
>JBBSEV010000229.1:0-1673 GCA_038239385.1 Chitinophagales bacterium | reverse complement strand
TGAAGTATTAATTAATAAATCACCATCATCAATAATAATCACCTGGTCTATCATATTATCAAGATCCCTGATCTGGTGCGTGGAAATAAATATCATTCGATCTTCATTCATTACAGAGGCTATTAATTTTCTGAATCTTTTTTTTGAAGGAATATCCAGCCCATTGGTGGGTTCATCCAATAGAAGCACTTTAGTATTACAGGCAAGCGCAAATGCAATTATGAATTTCTTTTGTTGGCCGAATGAAAATGTGTTGAGTTTATTTTCAGTTGTTACATCCAACCGATGGAGGTAATCAACTAATTGTTCTTTATTGAAGGCCGGATAAAATGGGGAAAATAAATTGATATACTTCCTGGCTGTTAACGAAGGAACATGCACTTCTTCAGGAATAAAATAAATAGTTTCAAGAAATGAAGGCAATCTTTTTCGTGGTACAAATCCATTTACAGAAATACTTCCCGAGGTTGGAAACAGTAAGCCAATAATGTTTTTTAGCAAAGTTGACTTTCCAGCGCCGTTTTTGCCTAGGAGGCCATAGATACTTCCCGTATTAAGTATAAGGTTTAAATTTTTATACAAAAGTTTTTTTCGATTGTATCCAAATGATAAATTTTTTATTTCAATCATTAGTGTATTAGTTAAGTAGTACACATCGAAAATAGACGGCTTTTTGTTAGCAACCAAATATTATTTTACATCACACTTTTTAATTGCATGATTCGCAGGCAGAAGGTTTTTAAAGAATTAATTCTTTTGAAGGGAATGGGCAACGCACTATTCAATTTCTTACTTTGGTAAGGCAAGTAATCAAAATAGGAAACAAAGAGAAAGTAGTAGCAATCAAAAAACTCTACGAGATTTCAGTGAAGGCAGAACAAAGGAGTTCAGTAAGGCTGTTTTGATTGAGAAAAGCTGATGAGCTTTTACTTCATTTTAAACCCTTCCAGAAATTTTGTAGTAAAATTTCCTTTCCTGAAATCTTCGTTTTGCATTAATTGCTGATGGAAAGGAATGGTTGTATGTATACCTTCAATTATATATTCGCTCAAAGCCCTGCTCATAGTATTAATGGCTTCCCTGCGTGTTTGAGCAACAGCGATAAGCTTTCCTATCATACTATCGTAATAAGGTGGTATTACATAACCTGCATATACGTGGCTGTCAATACGCACGCCGTGCCCACCGGGCTGATGTAGCACAGTAACTCGTCCCGGCGAAGGGCGAAAATCATTGTATGGATCTTCAGCATTTATCCTGCACTCTATTGCATGCATCTGTGGATAATAATTTCTACCTGAAATTTTTTCTCCAAAGGCGATTTTAATTTGTTCTTTAATAAGGTCAAAATTTACAACTTCTTCTGTTACGCAATGCTCCACCTGTATGCGCGTGTTCATTTCCATGAAATAAAAGTTGCGATGCTTATCGACTAAAAATTCAACAGTACCTACACTTTCGTAGTTGATCGCCTGTGCTGCTTTAATAGCTGCATCACCCATTTTTTCCCTAAGCTCTTCGGTCATAAATGGAGAAGGAGATTCTTCCACAAGCTTTTGATGACGCCGCTGAATGGAACAATCTCTTTCGCTCAAATGGCAGATATTGCCAAACTGGTCTCCCGCCACCTGGATTTCAATATGGCGTGGCTCCTCCACAAATTTTTCCATGTA
>JBBSEV010000228.1:0-1739 GCA_038239385.1 Chitinophagales bacterium | reverse complement strand
TGAAAATAAAAAAGTAAGAATAATTATAAGCCATGCTTCTTTGCCTTTCATACTATAAGAAAGTGAAGTAAGTCCTTTTACCATGGCCCCCGTTTCATTAAATACGTTCATGAATCCACCAATAACCAACAGAAATAAGATAATGTCTATCGAGTCCAATATTCCATTCAATGGAGCTTTAAGTATTTCAATAAATCCCTGTGCATTTTTTTTAAGCTTGTGGAAAGTGCCTGGCAAGGCTATCGGCTTTCTTATAGCACCGCTTTTAAACTTATCGGCGGCAATATGTATTTGAAGGCTATCAAGCGTATGTTGATTAAAAGCTAAAGCCACCTGGCCACTATCATTATTTACTACAAAGCTGTTCTCAATGTAAGTAACAGTGTTATATTTTCCCGCAGGAACTACCCACGTAGCTACAGCCGCAATAATTATTACGATCATCAGGATGGTAAGAGGAGAAAGAAGGTTTCGTTTCTTTTGCATTTGAATAGTAAAAGAAATCAATGTAACGAAAATTGTAAATATGTTTGGATAATTTATGATCTTGGATTACAGTTTATTTTGAAAAGAGGTTTATAATCTATCCGTCAACATTAATATTTTTTTAAAAATATTAGGGATCGAAAATATTATTTATACAAAATAATTTATAAATGAAAAAAAGATTGGTAGTTCTTACCGGCGCTGGAATAAGCGCAGAAAGCGGATTGCAAACATTTCGCGATACTGACGGACTTTGGATGGGGCATGATGTATATGCAGTAGCAACACCTGAAGGTTGGAAAAAAGATCCTAAGCTCGTACTTGATTTTTATAACATGAGAAGGAAGGAGGTGGCAATAGCTAAACCAAATATTGCACATGAGGCATTGGCGGCTTTGCAGGAAAATTTTAATGTCACGGTAATAACACAAAACATTGATGATCTTCATGAGAGAGCGGGATCAAAAAATGTTGTACACCTTCATGGAGAGATTTTTAAAATGCGAAGTGAAAAAGATGAAAATACTTATTATGATATATCCGGTGACATTAACTATGGCGACCTGGCCCCTGATCGTTCACAGTTGAGGCCACATGTAGTATGGTTTAATGAGCAGGTGCCAATGATTTTAGAAGCTAAAACAATTATGTCGCAAGCCGATGTTTTCATCCTTGCCGGTACATCATTACAAGTTTATCCCGCATCAGGACTTATTGACTATTTGCCAAATGGAATTCCCAAATATATTATTGATAAGAAACCTCCTTACGTTTCACTTCATCACAATTTTCATGTTATAACGAAATCTGCTACCGAAGGAATGAAAGAGCTATTTCAAATATTGATAAAATAAGAAAAACGATGTGTCATTGATAAACTAAATTGTATTATGGAAACACCTATATCGGAAAGTACAGCACTTATTGTAGGCTTACTTTTTATAGTTATTGCTTTAGTTCCGCTAATATTATTTCTACTTAACCTACAAAAAACAATGCAATGTATTTCTGAAGAAAACAGGAAAATGCCACCCGGAAATGTGTGGCTTATGTTGATCCCAATATTTAATTTAGTTTGGCAATTTATAATGGTAAATAAAATTGCAGAGTCCATTACAGAAGAATGCATAAAATTGAATATATCCGTTACTGAAAATAAACCGACTTACAATACCGGGTTGACCTGGAATATCTGTAATCTTATGTCATTTATTCCCATATTGGGTGGCCTGGTAGCCTTGATAACTTTTATT
>JBBSEV010000227.1:0-1742 GCA_038239385.1 Chitinophagales bacterium | reverse complement strand
CTTGCTGGGTCTTGTACACATGAACCTGGGGTCAGTATATTTTGAATTACATAAGTATGATTCTGCATTAGTATTTGAAAAAATCGCAGAACAAATATTCAGGAAAATAAGTTTTTTAAAATACCTCAGTTACGTTAATCTTCGAATGGGAGATATTTATCTTAAAAAAAATAATAAGGTATTGGCAGTGGAAAATTATCATAAAAGTATTCAATCAGCAAGTGAACAGAATAACCTTGCAGTTTTAAGCTACACTTATGATGCATTGATAGAATATTTTACTAATGGGAAAAATAAAGATTCAAGTTTGTATTATTCAAAAAGAAACCTGGAACTTTTACAATCCATGGGTACAAACGATTTGAGTGAAGCCTATTCAAATTTGTATAAGAGTTATCAATTGAATAACAAGATTGACAGCGCTTACAAATACCAGGGCCTTGCAATAATTGCCAAAGACAGTTTGTATAAAGCCGGTATTAAGAATTTATCGGAGTTACAGAAGTTATCTTTTAAAGAACAACAACGTTTACAGGAACTGGAACAGGAAAAAATTCAATCAAAAAATAAAACCAGGAACTATGCTATGCTGGCTGCATTAGGAATATTTCTCTTTATTGCATTATTACTTTACCGCAATAACCGGCAAAAACAAAAAGCGAATAAGATTTTAGAAACAACACTATCCAATTTAAAAGCCACTCAAAGCCAACTCATCCAATCAGAAAAAATGGCAAGCCTTGGTGAACTCACCGCAGGCATTGCACATGAAATACAAAACCCTTTAAACTTCGTGAATAATTTTAGTGAAGTGAACAGGGAATTATTACTTGAGATGAAAGATGAAATTGATAAAGGAAATATTAATGAAGTAAAATCAATTGCAAATGATTTAATAGATAACCAAGAGAAAATAAATCAACATGGCAAACGTGCCGATGCGATTGTAAAAGGAATGCTGCAACATTCAAGAACATCTTCAGGGCAAAAACAACTAACAGATATTAATTCTTTGGCTGATGAATATTTGCGATTGAGCTATCATGGCTTGCGTGCAAAAGACAAATCTTTCAATGCAGATTTTAAAACAGATTTTGATGAAAATATTGGTAATATCAATATCGTTCCTCAGGATATAGGAAGAGTGTTATTGAACTTATACAACAACGCATTTTATGCATTAGCTGAAAAAAATGCTTCGACAAGCTCAGCAAGACAGCAATACGCACCCACCATTACAGTTACCACCAAAAGATTAAATGATAAAGTTGAGATCAGGGTAAAAGATAATGGTAATGGCATTCCTCAAAAAGTAGTTGATAAAATCTTTCAACCATTCTTTACAACAAAACCAACAGGGCAAGGAACGGGTTTGGGTTTAAGTTTAAGTTATGATATTATTAAAGCGCATGGTGGGGAGATAAATGTGGAAACGAAAGAAAGTGAAGGAAGTGAGTTTATTATTCAGTTACCAATAAATTAAATGCGCAGTTAATTAATTTGGTTTAAGATAAATATAGTGGTGATTCTTCAGCGATTTGAGTTCAAATGAAGTGTAGTATTTGAGTGTTGATAACTTAAAATATCTATATTTACGCTTCTCATAACTTTACAAAATTATAGCAACTTTTAAAAAATATTATGGCAACTACCGATAAAGCTTCAGAGAAAGCAATTGAAAAAAATTCAGAGAAATTAAAAGCGCTAAAACTTACTATAGATAAGATTGACAAAGACTTTGG
>JBBSEV010000226.1:0-1748 GCA_038239385.1 Chitinophagales bacterium | reverse complement strand
TTGTATGACTGGTTTATTGAAAAGCTGGAAATTTTTCCATCACGACAATATGAATTTGCACGGTTGAATATGACTTATACGGTTATGAGTAAACGAAGACTGCTACAGCTTGTAAATGAAGGATACGTAAATGGCTGGGACGATCCGCGTATGCCCTCAATATCTGCATTCAGAAGGAAGGGGTTTACACCTTCCAGTATTAGAACTTTTTGCGATAAGATTGGCGTTGCAAAGCGGGACAACTTAATTGACATAAGCCTTCTCGAATTCTGTTTAAGAGAAGAATTGAATGAAACTGCACATAGAGTGATGGCAGTATTGCATCCTGTTAAATTGATTATTGATAATTATGAAGAAAATCAAGCTGAACAAGTAATTGCGGAAAACTTACCCAATGATCCTGCTAATACAAGGTCAATTTCTTTCTCGAAAGAATTGTGGATTGAAAGCGAGGATTTTATGGAAGTGCCTGTGAAAAAATGGTTCCGGCTTACGCCCGGGCAAATGGTAAGATTAAAAAGCGCCTACATAATAAGGTGCGATAGTTTCAAAAAAGATGAACATGGAAATGTTATCGAAATACATTGCACCTACATACCTGAAAGTAAAAGCGGTAATGATACAAGCGGCCTAAAAGTGAAA
The DNA here is from genome assembly GCA_038239385.1 of Chitinophagales bacterium. Classification (GTDB taxonomy): domain Bacteria; phylum Bacteroidota; class Bacteroidia; order Chitinophagales; family Chitinophagaceae; genus Ginsengibacter. The sequence continues at coordinate 1,106 of JBBSEV010000226.1, read as the reverse complement.
GGTACTATACATTGGGTGAGTGTACAGCATGCTGCTACGACTGAAGTAAGATTGTATGAACGATTATTTAAAGTAGAAAACCCCACATCGGAAGAAGGTGATTTTAAAGATTATATTAATCCCCATTCTTTAGAGGTAATTGAAAAAGCGTTTATCGAGCCAAACCTGCAAAATGCTAATGCAGGCACCCACTATCAATTTATTCGCAATGGCTATTTTTTTTTAGATACTGATTCAAAACCAGGCGCACTTGTTTTTAATAGGACAGTAACTTTGAAAGAAAGCTTCAAATAGTTACCAAACTGAATAAAAAATATTTTATATCGTTTTTATTTACATCAATCATTTCTTTAATAGTAATTCTTTTTAAAACAATATTTTATGCCCGCATATGTAATTGTTGAAGTGGAAATTAAAGACAAAGATGCTTATGAAGAATATAAAAAATTAACTCCCGCCGCTATCCAGGCTTATGATGGAAAATTTATTGTTCGTGGCGCAAAAACTGAATGCCTTGAAGGTAATTGGAATCCTGAGAGAATTGTTGTGTTAGAATTTCCATCCATAGAAAGAGCTAAAGAATGGTGGGCATCATCAGTGTATGCAAAAGCTAAAGATATAAGACAAAAAGCAGCAAAAACAAAAATGATCCTGGTTCAGGGAGTAGATTTATGATAAGTATTATATCAACCTTAAACTCCGTACTTTCTCTTAATATCTCTGTCAGTTTCTCTTTCCTTAATAGTTTCTCTTTTATCGTAAATTTTCTTTCCCTTTCCCAAACCAATTTCCATTTTGGCAAAACCGTTTTGCGAAATAAAAATTTTCAATGGAATAATTGAATATCCTTTTTCTTTGATTTTATTTTCAAGCTTACGCAATTCTTTTTTATGGAGCAATAATTTACGTTCCTGTAATGGTTCGTGATTGTGAATGGTTCCAAAGCTATATTCAGAAATGTGAAAGCTTTTTACAAATAATTCACCTTTATAAAAAATACAATAGCTATCATTAAAGCTGGCTTTACCTGTACGTAGTGATTTTATTTCAGTTCCTGTTAAAACCAGTCCTGCGATATATTTTGTTTCAAAATAATATTCGTAATA
>JBBSEV010000225.1:0-1805 GCA_038239385.1 Chitinophagales bacterium | reverse complement strand
GCTAATTTATACTCTGGTGAACCATTAGGTATTCCTGAAACAAAACTTAGATATAAAATAATAAATAATCCACCTAATCCAAGCACCGCAAGGCCTGCAACCCCAAGGCCCATAACACTACCACCGGTAAACGAAACCTTAAGCGCCTGTGCAAGACTTGTTCTTGCGGCCTGGGCGGTACGCACGTTAGCTTTAGTAGCCACACGCATACCGATAAAACCTGCCAGCGCACTCATGATTGCCCCTGTTATGAATGCTAAAGCAATACTCCAGTGGCTGTTAGCGCTGGTGAAACCCATAACACCCAGCAGTAAAGCTGCAACAATAACAAAGTAGGATAGAATTTTATATTCAGCTTTCAAAAAAGCCATAGCTCCGTCAGCAATGTAAGTGCTTATTTCCTTCATCCTCTCGTTGCCTGCATCCTGCTTATTAACCCATGCAAATTTCACAAACGTGTATAATAAGCCCACAATACCCATTGCAGGAATTACATAAATCAAATTATCCATATTCGTTATTTAGTTAATTTTTCGGGTGGCAAAAATAGGGGAAAATGTAGTAAGATAATAGTGCTTTCCGAAAATGATCTAATTTGAAAAAAGGGGTATACTCTTTAAGTTTATAAAAATGAAATTTAAAAAGAATTAGGCAATCCGGCAAGCCACGCAAGTCATCGCGCTTTTCACTGCAAGTCCTCATTCGCTTCGCTCTTTCCCGGCCTCCGTTTCAATCCCATTGCAAGCATGAAGAAACACGCTCTTTATTTAGCCTTTCTTTTTCGCAAGATACTTTTCAAAAAAAACTTCGCTACCTAATACTTCAATTTTTGAAAAATAAAAATCTCCAATATCTTCAGTGATGATACAATCACATTTATTTTCCAGTGCTGAATAATATTCAAGGCCATCTTCAAAATCATTAACAGCGGGATTTTTCAATGATTGCATTACAATATTTTTATCGGTGGCGGCGATCCTTACATGATTACATAAAATTTCAATTCTTTTTTTGGCCGAAGCAGTATTATATTTTTTCTCTGCGAAATAAAAAGCAATGGCCAGGCAAACAGGAGAGGTGAATACAGTAAATTTTGAATTATCTGCCAGGCTTACAATTCTAGATGTGTAAGTAAATAATGGATATTCTTTGTTTAGAACTGATACAATAATATTGGCATCAAGAAAAATTCTCATTTTCTTGATTTAAAATATTCATCTTTAGCTGCTTTGCGGGACCTGCTTGCTTTGGTTTCATAAACTGCATCTCCTTCTGCAACCTGCTGCACCCAATCTGAAATGGGAAAATCTTCGAGGGAAGAATAATTGTTAGCAGTAACTTTTTTTAATAAGTATTCTATTAATCGTGAAAGGCTAATATTATTGTTCTCCGCATATTTCTTTGCTTTTGAAATTACACTTTCATCAAAGCTTAATGTTATTTTGTTGTCCATTCCCTTCTTTTAAAAACAAAATTAATCATTTTATACTACAAACAAAATTTTTCTATACGTATAAAATAGATTTTTAGATAAGCATCTACACAGAAGAAATTATGCTTTCTAATTGTAAAAACCCCTCTCCTAAAAAATCAATGATATCTCCGGCAATCATCGCCTCCTTTGATAATGCTTTTGCTGCAAAATCACCGGCAAGCCCATGCAGGTAAACTCCAAGTATGCAGGCATTTAATGGAGGATAATGTTGAGCAAGCAATGAAGTAATAATTCCTGTAAGTACATCGCCGGAACCGGCAGTTGCCATTCCTGCATTTCCGGTTGAATTAAAATAACTTATCCCTTCCGG
>JBBSEV010000224.1:0-1816 GCA_038239385.1 Chitinophagales bacterium | reverse complement strand
TTCAATCCAGTTGCCGTCGCCCACTTTTGAATAGGTATACTTTTCCTTTTCACTATACCAGGCGAGCGAAGCATCAATGGCCTTAAATGATTCTGCAGAACTCCCTCCGAATAAATTCTCCCCATATCCCTTGTCACTATTCTCGTGGTGTATAAGATTACAATCATTGGAGTTGGCCAAAGTGTCTGCCCAGGCTTGCGCATACGCTGCAACTTCCTCACTCCACGTTAAAGGAGGTATGCCAAGATCATTTCTTATTTTATTATGATGATCCAAAACAGCCTGTGCATCTTCAGGAGAAAGATTACTACCTGTTGTACCAATGGTTGCCTGCCCAAAAGAAAGCATTGGGGAAAGTAGCATGCAGAACAGGAATCTTTTAAGCATAGTTTAAACTTTAGGTAGGCTTTGAAATTTAAATTTTTTGTAGAATGCTTTCCTGTTAGCCTTAATAAATGTACTCTATTCCCACATATATATAATAATGATTAATGTTGCATTCATCCTTCAAACATAGTTTTACACCAACGAACATTCCACCCCCGGGAAACTTGAGTAATGAAGATTATGCGAATGCTTTTCTTCTATGCGAAAATTGAATTAGAATAAAAATGTGTAAATTAAAATTGTGAGATAATACGAAAATATGGTTCGCTTGTTGGTAATATAATATTGGTACAAAATCTTTCTCTATATGGAAAAATTATTGCTTGTTTTTATTTCTCTTTTTATTTTTAATATTCTAACGCCTGTTGATAGTAAAAATATAAATCAAATGTTGCCTGAAATATCTAATGAGCAATACGATGGGCCCTATGTTCGCTATCGGGGCGATGAGATTTTTGTAAATTATATCATGGAAGCTAACGGCCAGAAAATAGTAAGAACGGATAGCATGTCATTGCAGCAAAAGGACAACTTATCGCTGAATGTACTTACAGATATTCCCGGGAAATTATTTCATGTGCAACTAAAAAAAGATCTGCAAATTGAAAAGAGTGAATTCCCCAAAGTAAATAAGTTGTTGGCGCTCTCGGATATTGAAGGTAACTTCTCAGCTTTTAGAAAATTATTACAGGCCGGTAAAGTGATAGATGATAATTTCAACTGGACTTTTGGTGATGGCCAACTGGTATTGGTTGGTGATTTTTTCGATCGTGGGGAGCAGGTTACAGAAGTACTTTGGTTTATTTATTATCTGGAAGAAAAAGCAAAAGCAGCAGGAGGTTATGTCCATTTTGTTTTAGGTAATCATGAAATAATGAACCTAACCGATGACCTACGGTATACTCCTCAAAAGTACTTGGACAATGCAGCTCTTTTACATGAAAAATATGTAACGCTTTATGATGAGAATTCAGAATTAGGAAGGTGGATTCGTACAAAAAACATAGTGGAAAAAATTGGTGACATCGTGTTTGCTCACGGTGGTATATCAGGTGACATCAGCCGTATGAACATTTCTGTTGCCGATATTAATAAATTAGCACGCCCATATTATGCGGATACTGTTTTTAAATATACCGATCCAAGATTAAATCCTATTATGGGAGACCCCGGCCCTTTCTGGTATCGCGGCTATTACGTTAAAAATAATCCGGCCATCCCTTTGCAAATTGATAGCGCCCTTTCACAATTTGGAGTCAGGCATATTGTCACCGGCCACACCATAGTTGCAGATACTATAAGTATTTGGTATAACGGGAAGTTATTAAATACTGATGTTCATCATGCAGAAGGAAAATCAGAAGCTTTACTTATTGAGGATGATAAATACTATAGGATAAATGCAAAAGGAAACAAAGTATTGCTGATG
>JBBSEV010000223.1:0-1841 GCA_038239385.1 Chitinophagales bacterium | reverse complement strand
TTCTTTGCGATATTGTTATTCCCGGCAAGAATGGTCTTGAGCTAACTAAGATTTTTAAAAGCGATGTACGTACATCTCATATTCCGGTGGTTTTATTAACCGCCAAAGACCAGGAAAATCAAAAAATTGAAGGTATGGAAAACCAGGCTGATGCATATATTACCAAGCCGTTCAATTTATTGTTTTTGCAAAAAACCATTAAGAGCCTTCTTAAGAATCGTGAAAAAATAAAGGAACATTATTCCGGCGAAATATATTCCGAAGAAAAATCGCATGTATCAAAAAAGGAAGACAGGAAATTCATAATAGAATTCACGGCAATTGTTGAAAGTAATATTAGCAATGATAAATTTGGGGTTAATGATATCTGTAGTGAAATAGGAATTTCCAGGGTACAACTTTACAGAAAAGTAAAGTCATTATTAAATTGCAATGTGAATGATTATATCATAACTACAAGATTACAAAAAGCGAAATATTATATGCAACATGAAAGCCTGAGCATTTCGGAAGTTGCTTTTAAATCCGGGTTTTCTTCTTCGGCATATTTTGCAACCGTTTTTAAATCTAAATTTGGGGTAACGCCAAGTGCTTTTAAAGAAAATTAGGATTTTAAATTCTTCATCGTGATACTAAAACAATAACTGATGAAACGAGTAACACATCTCCTGGGAAGAAACTATCTGTCTTTACCTTTTATCGTCTCAGTTTCACTGATACTATTGATGGGATTTAGCAGTAAAAAAATGAGTACCCAATATTTCAAAAGCTTTGGAGATAATGATTCTTTAAAAATAACTTTGCCTGAAAAGGGCCGTTTAATTAAGGGTAAACCAATTGGAAAACACTGGAAAAACTTACTCTCTTCCATTGATGAATGGAACATGGATACAACAGCTTATAAACTAAAAGATGGATTGCTGCACGGAGATTATTACGGTGGAAAATTTCATGATTATTGCTGGACAAAGAAAATTTATAAAGATTTTGAGTTGCAGGCTCTTGTAAAATTAGATGGAAAAGACGCTAACTCCGGAATATGCATCAGGCTCAATCCGATAGATGCAGATAATGCCCCGGGTTACCAGGTAGACATGGGAGTTGGGTATTGGGGATGTCTCTGGGAAGAAAAACGTGCAGGGATGGTTCAAAAATTTCCTGATCATCTTGCAGATATACTTGTAAAAAAAGAAGACTGGAATCATTATTATGTTATCGCCCAGGGCCATCATATACAAGCCTGGTTAAATGGCGTAAAAACAATTGATACTATTCACAATGCAGGGTTTGAAGATGGAGCAATTGGCTTCCAGCTTTGCCATGGTGATAAACATACTATTTTAGATGTAAAAAGCTTGTTTATAAAAGAGATAAAGTAATTCAGGTAACCTATAGCGTTAGCATAAAATTAAACACGCCTTTACCGGAATAATTATGGAAGCCTAAAACAAATTTACCTTCACAGCGCTTCCATCATATTTCACTACTTTATCAAACCGTTTTGTTTCTTCTTCCCCGGTTCCGCTATTTTCTTTTACAATTACAATGTTTACGGTTCTTTTTTGGAGCATTCCGGGAAATGAACCTTTTCTTGCAGATATATTTAGTTCTTTCCTTTTATCATTCCAGGTAAAATTAAAAGTTGCATATTCCCCTTTCTCATAATTGTAATTATCATTGGCATCTTCATAAAAATGAAAAGTCCCGTCAGCCCCGGGGTATATTCTCAACTCGATTGGGTCAGCAGGTTTTTCAGTAGCATATTCGATTAAAGGTCCCATAGGAACGATTGAGCCGGCCTTTACATACAAAGGCATAATATCTATTGGCGAAGTAGCATC
>JBBSEV010000222.1:0-1858 GCA_038239385.1 Chitinophagales bacterium | reverse complement strand
ACCAGGAATTTATAAATACTTTGATGATAAAAATGATCTCCTTTATGTAGGGAAAGCCAAGAGCATACGCAAAAGAGTAAGTTCTTATTTTACTAAAACATTTACCGGGTATAAAACGCATGAGCTTGTAAGACGCATAAAAAAGATAGAGTTTACTATTGTGGATAATGAGCAAGACGCATTCTTATTAGAAAACTCCCTGATAAAACAGTTTCAGCCAAAATTTAATATTAACCTAAAGGATGATAAGTCATATCCTTACATGGTTATTAAAAATGAGCCTTTTCCCCGGGTTTTTTTAACACGATCAAAGATCAATGATGGATCACAATATCTTGGGCCATTTACATCGGTAGGTAGAGTAAGAGAGTTGTTGATTTTTGTAAAACAAAATATTCAATTACGCACCTGCAAGCTTAATTTAACTGAAGAAAATATAAAAAGGAAAAAGTTTAAAGTTTGCCTGGAATATCATCTCGGTAATTGTAAAGGACCCTGTGAAGGTTTACAAAGCGCTGCAGACTATGCAGAAGGCCTGTCTCAGTTAAAAAATCTTATGAAGGGAAACCTGAACCCGGTTATTAATCATTTTAAAAGTGAAATGGAGCAATATTCGGGTGGGATGCAATTTGAAAAAGCCGAACTATTAAGAAAAAAAATTGATCATCTTCAAAACTATAAGGCAAAATCAAAAGTGGTGAATGAACATGTAGGCAATGTAGATGTGTTTTCAATATTGAAAGAAGGTGACATTGCTTATGTCAATTATTTAATGGTAAGCGAAGGCACTATCATACTTACTAAAACGATTGTGCTTGAGCAAAAACTTGATGAAATGGCTGATGAAGTTTTGTTATTTGCTATTGCACAACTTCGCAATACATTCCTAAGCGACGCCCGGGAAATAATTGTTCCTTTTGAGATTGAATACCCTGGCGAGGTTAATGTTATTGTACCTAAAGCAGGTGACAAAAAAAAGTTACTAGAACTTTCTGAAAAAAATGTGAATTATTTCATTGAGGAATTAAGAAGAAAGAAAATGTTGCAGCTTGAAGGAAAATCTGATAAAGAAAAACAGAAAGTATTGGAACAACTTCAAAGCGATCTTCATTTACCTGCTTTACCTGAACATATAGAATGCTTTGACAATTCAAATTTCCAGGGGAGCTACCCGGTGGCCGCCATGGTATACTTTCGAAATGGATTACCTGATAAAAGCCAGTATAGAAAGTTTAATATCAAAACTGTGAGTGGCATTAATGATTTTGCCAGCATGAAGGAGATTGTATCAAGAAGGTATAAACGCCTTGTGCTGGAAAAAACGCCACTTCCAGAACTTATAATCATTGATGGCGGAAAGGGACAACTCAATGCCGCAGTTGAAGGATTAATGGAATTGGACCTTTTGGGGAAAACGACAATAGTTGGGCTCGCAAAAAATGAGGAAGAGATTTTCTTTCCCAGGGATATGCAATCAATCAAATTACCATGGGATAGCGAAAGCCTTAAACTTATAAGAAGAATAAGAGATGAGGTGCACCGATTTGGAATTAATTTTCATCGCAACCAGCGAAGCCGGGGCACTTTTGTAAACGAACTTGAAACTATAAAAGGAATTGGAAAAAATACTGCAGATACCCTTTTAAAGAACTTTAAATCAGTAAAAAAAATTAAAGAACTTTCCGTAGAGGAACTTACTGAAGCTGTTGGAATATCCAAAGCAAATATTATATTAAGCCATTTTAATAATGATAAATGAGATTTAATATTTAACGCCCATCTTCTTGTATACAAAACTCATTAACCACATAGGGCCTATCAATAAAAACTGGAGGTCTTTTAAAAATGAGGGTTTTTT
>JBBSEV010000221.1:0-1903 GCA_038239385.1 Chitinophagales bacterium | reverse complement strand
TTTGATTAGACCATTCAGCAAAGGTTTGTGCAGATATAGATTTTGCAAATGACAGCAATAACGCTATCGCTATTATTTTTTTCATACTCCACATTTTCTCTTTCACAAATAATTATTAATTGATGCCGTATAACTTCTTCACTACATCAATATCATTTCTTTCTTTCGACCGCTGTAAACTTACCCGGATATTCTGCTGGTTAAATTGCCTTAGATCAGTAAGGTTCTGTTCGATGTTATCAGATGCTGAATGAATAATTACCAATCTTTTGGCATCTGTCATTTGGGTGGCAAAAGCGGTAATTACCATTTGCACCTGTTCAATACTTTTAAGGCTTTCATCAAGTATTCCACTATACACCTGTTGCATATAATCAATTTCCTGCTGGGTATAATTTTTATCCTGCCTGGATAAATTGAAGGCCGTTGAATACTCTTTTACTATTTGTACCTGCTTGCTGATAATGTCTTTAACAGCCTGGTAAGTACCGATGGCATTTTTAACTTTTGATAGTTCATCAAAATATTTAGCGTAGAGTTCTTTTTGTTTATTTGCCCAATCGCCAATTTCCTTCAGCTTTAATTTTGACATTTGGTTCTCCAATGTCTTCTGGGCATTCTGTAGCCATATTGTTTTATTCTGCAAGCGTTGAATTTTTAAATCAACTGCTTTGATAACTTTTATTACTGCCGCTTTTATTATATCATAAATAGGAATCTGTGCTTCGGTATGCTGCACAGGTGCAAGGCTTATCAGCAGGGATATGCCTGTGATGGTTAATAATTTTTTCATACTTCACGTTTTCACTTTCACAATTATTTCAATTACCCAAATAGTCAACCAGTACTACTGACCAGCTATTTTCTTGTATGTTGTGCTTCCCGATTGCAGGCTTCGAGTCCCACTATTCCAAATTAAAGTCCGGCCTTCCTTCTGTTCAAACAAAGTCTGTTTGTCTGCATTGTATTCTAAAGTCCACGTTGCAGTAACCAACTCCTTTGGAAATTCTTTACCATCCAATTTTTTAATTAATCCTGAGTGCCTTTCTATTTGATACATCTTATCAGTATTGTTTGTTTTGGTTACAGTAAGCGTATCATCTGTTTTGCCAAATTCATGCTCGTAGGAAGCAGTGTAAACCCCACTCAAATCATCTTTAGGCTGGTAACTGTTGCAGGCGGCAGTAAAGACTAACATACAAATGATTGTGTACTTCATAAATTTTTATTTAGATGTTAATGATGCAATTCCTTTTTCAATACTGCCAAATTTTAATGCGGCAGCCTGCACCTTCACCTTCTCTTTTTCCTCTGTTGTATAAGCCAGGTATTCTTCCGGGGATACTTCAGTTCTATAGACTTTACTCAATACGCCACCGAGAGAAATAAATACTTCTTTATACTTTTTAGTTGGATCATTAGCTTTGTTGATGCTTAATACTAATGCCTTTTCTTTTTCTGTCAATCCTAAAAATTCCTGAATCAAATCAAACTTGTTCTGGTATTTACTTTGGTCTAATAATATTTTGCAATCGCTGTTGTTGATGATGGCTTGCTTTACTATTGGTGAACTGATAATATCTTCTACTTCCTGCGTTACCACAATCGCTTCACCAAAGAACTTCCTCACTGTTTTAAACAAATACTTGATGTATTCTGCCATACCTTCTTTTGCAATAGCTTTCCAGGCTTCTTCAATCAGTATCATTTTTCGTATACCTTTCAATTTTCTCATCTTACTAATGAATACTTCCATGATGATAATGGTTACCACCGGAAATAATATCGGGTGGTCCTTAATATTATCCAATTCAAAAACAATAAACCGCTGTTGTAACAAATCAAGATTTTCGCTTGCGTTCAACAGGTAATCAAATTCTCCACCCTTGTAATATGGCCTCAG
>JBBSEV010000220.1:0-1925 GCA_038239385.1 Chitinophagales bacterium | reverse complement strand
GGAAGAATAAAATCGGGTAGCAGGCTGGTATTAAAAGACATTGATCGTTCCAGCCCGTTTGTTATTTTTAATAAAATACATGACCTGGTTTTTTCTGGTGAAATAGGAAATGAAATTTCAATTAGTAAAGCATTGGACTTATTAGAGAAGAATGGATTTGATATTATAGAACAAGAAAAAAGACTGATGTATGTTTACCCCCACTACACTCTTGTGGCCCAAAAAAGATAGAACCAGGATCTTATTCCTGAGTTTTTGTTTTGCGCTTTTATCTATGTATCCTGTTTACAGAAATTTTTATTACAGCAATGGTTTGTTAACATACGAGCGGCATGTTGCTGTAATACAGGGCCGTTCAGAATTTTATAACCCCTGGCAATATAGAATATTATCTCCCCTGGCAATTGAGGGCATCATGTGGATTTACAATAATACTATTGATAAAATTTTCCCTATTGAAGAAAAAGTCAAGTTCAACATAGAAAGCACTTCAGGAACCAGCTCAGGAACAGATGAATTTGTACATCTTATGAGAACAAAAGGTGTTATGAAGTACATGATTATTTTTATTCTATTCAGGTTTACTGAACACCTGTTTATTTTTTATCTTGCCTGGCGTCTCTGGAATTATTTTGTAAAGAGTAAATGGCTTATTTTTTTCGGAATAAATTTTTTGGCGCTTGGGCTTGGCAATGCAGTTACAGCTGCAGATCTCTCCTTCAATACTTATCTTGATATAATATTCTATCTTCTTACTGCTAACCTTATAGTTTATAATAAAAATAAATCATGGCTCTACCTCATCGTTCCATTGGCCGCATTTAACAGGGAAACATCCTTACTTATTCCGGCGCTTTATTTTGTATCAGAAACAGATTTCACGAATTTTTCCTTTAAGAAAAAAAATCTTATAAAAATAATTTACCCTCCAAAAAAAGTTTGGATAAATACAATAACGCTTTACATAATATTTTTAACTATTTTTTTTGCCATTCGATCTTATTATGGTTACAGGCCCCAACAATTATGGAAGATACATGCAGGATTTGGAATGCTAAAACTCAATCTATTTAGCGCAGTAGCTGTAAAATCTTATTTTGAATTAATTGGTACTTTCGGTGTAATTCCATTTATTATTTTGTATAAGTTCAAAGTGTTTCCTCACCTTTTAAAAAAATGGTTCTTGTTTCTTGTTCCTATATGGTTTGCAGTTCATTATATAAGTGTGGTAACTTATCAAACCAGACTGTTCATGGTACCTATAATATTAATTTTTATGCCAATGATTTTATGGCTTAGCGAAAGTGAAATAATTGAGAGGTTAGGAGTTACAGCTACAAATAAAAATCAAGAATCATGAAGAATTATATTAATCTTCTTCGGCCTAAAGATTGGGCAAAAAATCTTTTTCTTTATATACCTGTTTTTTTTGGCGGACTTGTTTTCAATAGCGAAATTTTGCTAAAGGTATTGGAAGGTTTTGCATGCTTTTGCCTTGTGGCAAGCAGTATTTATATTATCAATGATTATAGAGATATTGAAGAAGACAAACTTCATCCGGTAAAATCAAAAAGAGCACTCGCTTCAGGCGCAGTGAATAAAAACGTTGCTCTTGCGAAGTCTATTTTGTTTTTGATAATCGGATTAACATGGGCACTATTTATACGTGATAAATTTTTCTTTGTACTTTCTATTTACTTTCTGTTGAACTTAGCATATTCCCTGGGGCTTAAAAAAATCGCAATTCTGGATATTTTAATTATCGCAATTGGATTTGTATTGAGAGTAAAAGCAGGCGCTGTTATAGCGAGAATAGGTTTGAGTGAATGGCTTACAATAATGATTTTTTTATTGGCTCTGTTTCTCGCAATTGCAAAGCGCAGAGATGATGTTCTTATCAAACTCGATTCAGGAAATGAAATGCG
>JBBSEV010000219.1:0-1950 GCA_038239385.1 Chitinophagales bacterium | reverse complement strand
TTCGCCTAATGTAGTCAATTGCAATTCCTGCACGCTGCTTACTTTCCCTGAAGGATAAAGGATCACCACATCCACTCCATCTACTTTATAAAATCCATTGGCAACTGCACCACCGGTATCGCCCGAAGTTGCAACAAGCACAGTAATTTTTTTGTTTTCATTTTTTACAAAATACCCGAGGCACCTGCTCATAAATCTTGCGCCAACATCTTTAAAAGCCAGGGTGGGGCCATGATATAATTCCAGTGAGAATATATTTTCATCAATCTTCACTAATGGAAAATCAAAATTGATTGTATTGGAAACAATTTTTTTTAATTCCTCATCTGGAATTACATCGCCAACATACGGTTGAATAATTTTGAAAGCGATTTCCTCTTCTGTGAATTGCTCAATATTATCAATAAATTTTTTATCTAAGGAAGGAATTATTTCAGGGAAATACAATCCTTTATCGGGGGCAAGCCCTTTAATAGTTGCTTGCTTAAAATTTGCTTTAGGAGAATTATTATTGGTACTGAAGTATAGCATGGCAGGTATCAGGTGTCGGGAAACTTATCATTTATTAATATCCCATCATTATTAATCGTGGTTACATAAGTATAATAGGCAAGACCTATGTTATCATAAATGTCTTTCATTATTTTTTCCACTTTTTTGGCAATACTTTCTTTCTCACATAACATGAAAATGGATGGGCCGGAACCGGAAATACCACCACCTAACGCTCCCGCATCAACGCTTCTTTTCTTAACTTCATCAAAGCCCGGAATAAGCATGCTACGTACCGGTTCAATGATCACATCTTCCAGTGAGCGGCTTATAAGGCCATAATCATTTTTCATAAAGCCGGCGACCAGGCCTGCGATATTGCCCCATTGTTTTATGGCATCTTTCAACAATACTTCTTTACGCAGAATTTCCCGGGCATCAGAAGTTTTTACTTCTATCTGGGGATGAACCACCGAGACGAACATTGGTGGAGCAGGCAATGAAATTATATCCAAAGGGAAAATAGAACGTATAAGTGTAACGCCACCATAAATACCCGGAGAAATGTTATCAGCATGCTTAACACCTGATGCCAGCTTTTCTCCGGCCATAGCAAATCGCACAAGGTCTTCTCTGGAAAAAATATTACCCAATAAATGATTAACAGCCACAACAACTCCGGCTGCACTTGCAGCGCTTGAACCAAGCCCACTGCCAGGTTTTATCTGTTTCTCAATAATTATTTCGAAGCCATACTTTTGATCAAGTTCCTGCATCATATCCAGGAGCGCAACCCCTGCAACATTTTCTTCAGGAATCACTGGCAGATTATAACTATCAATATGCCGAATACGAATTCCTGGATCATCACTTATTCCAACTTTCATTATATCATTCGGGTCCTTCAATGCAAGCCCTAATACATCAAAACCACAAACCAGGTTAGCAATTGTAGCAGGTGCAAGCACTTCAACCCATGTGCCTTTGTTTTTTTTCGCAGCAGGCGCTTTGCTTTTTTTCACCTGTTCATTATCCATGGAATGGTTTCATTTTAACAGTTTTTATAAATTTAATTATACGGACCTGCAGCTCTTATAATATCCGCAAAAACACCGGACGCAGTTACTTCTGCCCCGGCACCCGCACCTTTTACAACAAGAGGTTGCTCAGTGTAGCGGTTGGTGTAAAAAAGCACGGCATTATCCTTTCCATACAAATGATAAAAGTCATGCTGCGGATCAATATGTTGCAACCCTACAGATGCGTTTCCATTTTCATATTTAGCCACAAATTTTAATTTTTTCCCTACATCTTTTACTTCTGCAACTAATTTGGCAAAATGGGCTTCCTCTTTTTCCATTTCATTATAAAAATTCTCAACATCCCCTTCCATGCAGCTTTTAGGCATAAAAGAATTATTGCTAATATCTTCCATCTCCAGTTTCTTCCCTGTTTCTC
>JBBSEV010000218.1:0-2044 GCA_038239385.1 Chitinophagales bacterium | reverse complement strand
TTGACCGGCAAATCCTCCTGCTTTACAATTTCCATGCTTACTAAAAAGTTTTCTGAGGGCTCGTACCCTAATCCAAATTTGTAAATTGAACCAAGTTTTTCATTGTTTGTTTTACTCAATGTTCCACCCACCGGGTTATAAAAATGAATACCTGCATGTAACTGCTCGGTAAGATGCGCAATTGCCCCTATTTCAAAATTCACTGCAGAGGAATTTTGATAACTGGGTATCCTGTAAGAATAATAATTGAACTTAACGCCGATATCAAGTTTACTCCCGAGAGACCGGGCATAAGCAATTCCTAACTGGGATTCATTGTAATTTTTAAATCCAAAGTAATCTGCCTGGAAACCAAAATTTCCTTGTTTAGTAGGCAGCACTCCTACTGCTGAATACATATTTGTTTCAGCAAGTAGAAATCTTCTTTCTCCATAAACACCAATAGCAGTGCTTTTTAGTTGAGCAAGAGCGGCCTGGTTAGAAGTAAACGAAAATGCATCTACATGATTAATACTATAGGCTCCTAACCCAATGTATGGCGCAGCCAGAGGCCTCCGAAGCGCTTGTGCATGTAAGAAAGTATCAAAGAATACCAATAAAAAGAAAAGGAAAATTTTTCTCAAAAGCAGGAATTTAGTGTGCAAATAAATATATAGATTAAAATTAAATTTCTGCCGCTTCTGCAAAAAATAATAATAAATGAATAGACGGGTTTAATTTTGCGCCATGCAAATATTGGATGGAAAGCTGGCATCACAGGCCATAAAGGATAATCTTAAAAATAAAATTTCTGAATTAAAGGACCTTAAAAAGAAGTTACCTCATCTTGTAGCTGTATTGATTGGTAACAATCCTGCAAGTGAAACTTATGTTGCTTCCAAAGTAAAGAATTGCAGGGAAGTGGGGATTACTTCTACTTTAATAAGATTTGAAGGTACCATTTCAGAAGATGAACTTCTTACCAGCATTAAAAAATTAAATGACGATAGTAATATTGACGGGATATTGGTACAGCTTCCCTTACCTAAACATATATCTGAAGAAAAAGTGATTTATGCGATTTCTCCGGAAAAAGATGTAGATGGTTTTCACCCGGTAAATGTTGGGAAGATGGTACTGGGTTTTCCATCTTTTATTTCAGCAACACCTTATGGAATTCTGTTAATTCTGGAACATTATAAAATTGAAACTAGTGGTAAAGGTGTGGTTGTAATTGGCCGAAGTAATATTGTAGGTACTCCAATAAGTATTTTATTATCCAGGAATAATGATACCGGCAATGCAACGGTCACATTATGTCATTCACGTACAAAAAATATTAAAGAACTTTGTAAAGAGGCTGATATAATAATCGCTGCAATTGGTATGCCTTTCTTTGTAACTGAAGATATGGTAAAAGATGGTGCAGTAGTAATTGATGTAGGCATCAATCGAATAAAAGATGAAACAAAAAAAAGCGGATTTGCACTTGCAGGTGATGTAGATTTTAAAAATGTTTCTGCAAAAGCGGGTTATATCAGCCCAGTTCCGGGTGGCGTAGGTTTAATGACAATTGCTGCATTATTAATGAATACATATAAGGCTTGTATGGAGAGGCAAACAATGAATAATTAACAATGAATACTGATCATTGACTATCTGTTATGATTTCTGAGAAACTTATAAATACTACAACACTTCTTCCTGTAATGGAATCGTTTTATACATTGCAGGGTGAAGGATTTCACCAGGGCAAGGCAGCCTATTTTATAAGGCTCGCTGGTTGTGATGTTGGCTGTGTATGGTGCGATGTAAAAGAAAGCTGGGACAAAGATTTACATCCGAAGCAAAGTATAGAACAAATTGTTGAAGGTGCAACAAATAATCCATGCCGGTTGACAGTAATTACAGGCGGAGAACCTACCATGTATAATCTTGACAATCTTACAAGCGCTTTGAAACTCGAAGGCTTTTCTACTAACATAGAAACTTCCGGCTCACATCAGTTAACAGGATCATGGGATTGGATTTGTCTTTCTCCAAAAAAATTCAAGCCGCCATTACC
>JBBSEV010000217.1:0-2102 GCA_038239385.1 Chitinophagales bacterium | reverse complement strand
GGGAATATCAAAGGAAAATCAAATTACCCTGATGCTAAAAACACTTTGTGGTTTTAGCACAATGGAAATTGCCAAAGCCTTTCTCACCAGTGAAGACACTGTTTCAAAAAGACTTTACAGGACTAAAGAATTTTTCAGGCAACATAAAATTAAGCTAATCATACCTTCAATAGATGAAATTAAAAACAGGACTGACTCTGTATTGAACACTATTTACCTGCTTTTTAATGAAGGATATAGTTCCACTAATTCTGAAGAATTAATTCGCAAAGATGTAATTGAAGAAGCCATGATGCTTTGCAAAATGCTAACCGAAAATGATCACACACAACAACCGGAGGTATTTGCTTTGATGGCGTTAATGTGCTTTCATTCATCACGCAGTGAAAGCCGTTTAACTGCTGAAGGTGAAATCATCTTGCTGCCTTTGCAGGATCGTAAAAAATGGAACGTTGCATTAATTGAAGAGGGAAATGAATACATGAACAAAGCAGCATTCGGAGATACAGTAAGCACGTATCACATAGAAGCAGCCATTGCCTATGAACATTGTACTGCAAAATTTTTTAAAGAGACTGACTGGAAAAAGATTCTCCGATATTATGAGTGGCTTTGCAAAATTGATCCATCACCTATAAATGAATTAAATAAAACAGTTGCGATATTGGAATTAAGTGGTCCGGCACTTGCTCTTGAACAGTTGGAAACTATTAAAGACAAAAAGAAATTAGAATCGTATTATTTATACTACAGCCTGTTTGGCGAAATATATTCACGATTAAATAATCTTGCGGAAGCTAAAAAACATTTTGAAAAGGCCATCCGGCTTACGCATTCTCACAAAGAACGAAAAATGCTACAATATAAAATTCTTGCATTATTAAATTGAGTTTGCTATATCTCATTATTATGCAGCCATAAATCTGACAGATATCTGTAGTTGACCTTTTATAAAATTCGTTTCTGCAGAAAATCATTCTATCTTTATTTTAGTATAATTCACGGATAAATTTTACTCTTATGGATAGAAAAACATTTATCAAATTATCTTCAGTAACAATGACGGGAACCTTATTAAAGCCCGGTACAACTTTTTACCAGGAAAAACAAATAACCAACTGGGCAGGAAATTTTATTTATAGTACTAACAATTTATATTATCCTCACTCTCTTACAGAATTGCAGGATCTGATAAAAAAATATCCTAAAATAAAAGCGCTTGGAACGAAGCATTGCTTTAACAGGATTGCGGATAGCAAACACAATCTTGTTTCTTTAAAGGAAATGGGCGGTGATATTTCGTTAGATGAAATTGCACATACCGTAACAGTAAATGGCGGTGTAAAGTACGGTGAGCTTAGCCCTTATCTCCATAGCAAAGGTTATGCTTTGCACAACCTGGCCTCACTTCCTCATATTTCTGTAGCAGGTGCAATAGCAACTGCTACGCATGGTTCAGGAATAAAAAATGGCAATCTTTCATCAGCAGTATCTGCGCTGGAAATTGTTACAGCATCTGGTGATGTAATTACATTAACCAGGGAAAAGGATGGAGAAAAATTTCTTGCTGCGGTAGTTAATCTAGGCGCATTTGGAATTGTAACAAAAGTAACGCTCGAGATTCTGCCAACTTTTATGGTGCGGCAGGATGTATATGAAAAGTTACCGTTGAAAGAATTAAAAAAGCACTTTAACCAAATTGAAGAAAGTGGTTACAGCGTTAGCCTCTTCACTGATTGGCAAAAAGAAAGTATAAACGAAGTTTGGATCAAGACAAAAATTGAACAAGGGAAAACTTATAATTTTCCTGCTGATTTTTTTGGTGCAAAAGCGGCAACGAAAAATCTTCACCCGATTGCAGAACTCTCTGCAGAAAACTGCACGGAACAAATGGGCGTGCCAGGTCCTTGGTACGAAAGGTTGCCGCATTTTAAAATGGGCTTCACACCAAGCAGTGGCAAAGAATTACAGTCAGAATATTTTGTTCCTATTAGTAATGCTGTGGATGCGATTCTTGCCATTCAAAAAATGGGAAAACAAATTGGGCCTCATCTTTTTATTACTGAAATAAGAACAATAGATGCAGATAAATTATGGATGAG
>JBBSEV010000216.1:0-2115 GCA_038239385.1 Chitinophagales bacterium | reverse complement strand
TGATAAAAATTCTTTTAAAAACCAAAATCCATTATTAATTACTTCTGTACCAAACCATAAAAAACATATAGCTGTAAAACACAAAACAAAAATTAATATTTTCTTTATCCCGGGAAAGTTTTTAAACCGGGTAAAAATGAAATATACAAAGAAAGTAATAAGGAAAACAAGCAAACCAACCGGTCCCTTTGTTAATGTTGCAAGGCCAATAAATATACCTGCCAGCGATGAATAAAAATATTTGTACTTATAAAAAGATATAGAAATATCCATGTACATAAAATAGATGCCAAGAAAGATAAAATAATTAAAAACAGGGTCGATTATTGCTGATTTAAAATATAAATGCGGTAAAAAAGTTCCCAGGTAAGCTATCGCCCATATGAAACCAAATTGCGGGCTTTTATGTTTCTTGCCTATCAGAAAAAGCGTTACGAGAGTAACAACTCCAAACAAAGCATTTGGAAGCCTGGCAGAAAATTCATTTACTCCAAAAACCTGCATGCATGCGGCCTGCAGCCAAAAAAAAAGTGGCGGCTTTTCCCAAAACGGCTGAAAATTTATTTGTACGCGGTGGTAATTGCCGGTAACAATCATTTCCCTTGCTGACTCTGCAAAATTTATTTCATCCCAATCAAAAAGATGCACCTTGCCAAGAAATGGAATAAAAAAAATGATACCTGATAAAATAATAACAATAAGGTAAATCCTGCTTTGATTTTTATTCAGCTGGTGAGCAATTTCCATTTATATATATTGAGCTTTGTAAGAAAATAAAGCAGCGAAACTTTCATAACGCCCAGCCCATAGATTATACTTCTTTTTAAATTTATGGAAGAGGCTTCTTCAAAATATTTAGTAGGGCAGGTAATTTCAGCGATTTCAAAATTGTTATAAAAAATTTGTGCGATTACCTGGTTGTCAAAAATGAAGTCATCGGAATTTCCACTATAATTTATTTTTTCAAGTACATCCCTGTGGTAAGCCCTGTAGCCAGTATGATACTCTGAAAGTTTTTGATTCATAAAAAAATTTTGGAAGAAGGTAAGAAAGCGGTTAGCAATATATTTATATAGTGGCATGCCTCCTTTTAATGCACCCTTGCCCAGGATGCGGCTACCAAAAACAACTTTATAAAGATCATTGCCAATTACTGAAATCATTGCCAGCAATAATTTTGGAGTGTATTGATAATCCGGGTGAAGCATTATGATTATATCGGCATTAAGCTCAATAGCTTTATTATAGCAGCTCTTTTGGTTACCGCCATAGCCTTTGTTTTCAGGATGGTGAATTATGTGCTTGATGCCAAGCTCTTTCGCAATTTCCATTGTGTTGTCCGTGCTGTTATCATCTACCATTACTATCTCATCCACTACATCCATTGGAATTTCCAGGATTGTCTTTCCCATTGTAAGTGCAGCATTATATGCAGGTAATACGACTACAACTTTTTTATTCTGATACATTTTATTGGAGCCAGTTTACATTATCAGGGATTATTAATCCTGGTTTTTTGAAATGCTGCAAAAGTAACCTTAGCAGGGTAAACAGTATAATTTTTGTCAAAAAAAATACCGGCATTTCTGCCGGTATAAATAGCCACATTTAATTAAAACCCGTATTTATTTTGGAAGTAATACTTTATCAACTACGTGAATAACACCATTGCTTTGATTAACATCTGCGATTGTTACATTTGCAGTTCCACCATTTTCATCAGTAATCATAATTGCATTACCATTTGACTTCACAGTAAGCACTTCACCCTGAACGGTAGTTAATTTTGCCGAACCGTTTCCTTCTTTAATCATTTTTGCAAGGTCCCATGAATTCAACTTACCCGAAACTACATGATAGGTTAAAACAGAAGTAAGCTTTGCTTTATTTTCTGGCTTTAAAAGTGTTTCAACTGTACCTGCAGGCAATGCATCAAATGCCATATTTGTTGGGGCAAATACAGTAAAGGGCCCTGTACCTGATAATGTTTCTACGAGACCTGCTGCTTTCACTGCTGCAACTAAAGTTGTATGATCTTTGGAATTAACTGCATTTTCAACAATATTTTTTGTAGGATACATTGCCGCTCCTCCTACCATTACTGTTTTATTCATG
>JBBSEV010000215.1:0-2125 GCA_038239385.1 Chitinophagales bacterium | reverse complement strand
CATAGTGAGTAACCCGCTGCCTGTAACAATTTTGAATTTGAAGGGACAATTAAATGGCGACAATGCCGAACTTACATGGCAAACTGCTTCGGAATTTAATTCATCTTATTTTAGCATCCAACGCAGTATTAATGGAATAAGTTTTAATACTATTGGCAAAATAAAAGCATCGGGAAACAGCAGTACCCTTCAAAACTATTTGTATAATGATAGCAATGTTGTGAGCCTTAATGCCGGCACTGTTTATTACCGTTTAAAAGAAACCGATGTAGACGGAGCAACGGCTCAAAGCAATATTATTTCAATTGACATTAAGAAATTTGGATGGAATTTATCAGTTAATCAAAACCCGGTCAAAGACTTATTGAAAGTTCGATTGGATAATCTATACGGAAATACAGACGTGCTACTCATTGATTTGGCGGGTAGAAAGTTAAGCAGGCAACAAGTAAATGCATCAGGTAACGAAGTGCTGAATTTCAATACGCATAATCTATCTGCGGGATTGTACATAATACGCGTCACAAATAAAGGGCTAACAAAAAATCTTAAATTCCTGAAAGAATAATTGTCCGGGTTTCATAGTAAATCTTTTGCATACACAATGGGCAGATTCTTATTTTCATGCTTTTTAATAGTAACCTTTTGTGCAAGTTCATTTGGTCAGCAGTCAGGTGTTAATGATTCTTTACGACTTGATAGCCTCACTGACCTTATGTATCAATATAATGATAGCCAAAAATTTGATAGTGCCATCCTCTATGCCAACGAGGTGGTTTTACTTACATACAACCTATACGGCAATAGTCGCGAATATGCAGTTAGCCTAAATAACCTCGGATATCTTTACGGGCAGAATTTTGATTACAATAATGAAAGTGTATACATTAAAAAAGCGCTGGCAGCGCTTGAAAAATATGCAGGGAAAAACGACTCTGATTATGCCGCCTTTACCAATAATCTCGCTATACTATATGATAACCTGGGAAACTATTCTGCTGCCGAGCCGCTGTATAAAGAATCTGCGTCGATACGTAAAACTATTTTCGGAGAAAGCGACATCTATGCGGAGAGCCTGAACAACCTGGGCAACTTTTATAGAAAAGTTGAAATTTATGATTCTGCAAAAACATATCTTGAACAATCATTAACTATTCATAAAAAAATCAAGGGGTTCAGTTATATACAAACACTTAATACTTTAGGGTTAGTAATTCAAAAAACAGGGAATTACTCTTCTGCCGAGTCAAAATATAAAGAGGCCATAACGTTGATTGATAGCTGTTGTGGTGGAAAAGGGATAAATGAATACTGGAATATTAAAAACAACCTTGCCTCTTTGTATTTTGATATGAGCAATTATAAATCTGCTGAAATCATACATAAACAAGTTCTTGCCCACATACTTGATAAATTTCATAAAAAAATAGTTGATTACGCAACAACACTTGGCTTACTGGCCAACGATTATAACGCTTCCGGTGAATATGATTCTGCCCTGTATTTTTTGAAAGATGCTTCTGAAATTCTTTTGAAAGAACTCTCAGATAGTCATCCTGAATATGCAACCAATTTAAATGTTATTGCATTAACATATCAGAGTAAAGGGAAATCTGATTCTGCAAAAAAATATTTTAATAAAGTATTAGAGATAAGAAAAAATATTTTTGGGACTACCGCACCTGTATATGCCGAAACTCTTAATAATCTTGGGTTGATCTCTATAGAAAAAAAGGAGTTTGCAAATGCTGAAGATTATTTTAAGAGATCATCAAAAATAAGATTGGCTGCATGGGGGGAAGATCACCCGGCTTATGCAGAAAGTAAATGTAATCTGCTTAACTTATATTATGCAGCCGATAAACCGGTGCAATGGGCTCGTATACTTGACTCAACGATTGACATTTGGAAAAGTAGCACGTTGCATTTATTGCTTTCTTTTGGAGAAAGGGAAAAACAAATTTACCTGGACAATCACCTCTCTCAACGGGATCTTTTTTTATCTATGCTTTGGTATTTTAGTAAACATCAAAACACAGACTCGCTGCATGCTTCTTACTTTAAAATGGTAACGGCATTGCAAGGCTGGCTGCTGTCAGGAAGCATGGAACTAAATAAAATTGTT
>JBBSEV010000214.1:0-2132 GCA_038239385.1 Chitinophagales bacterium | reverse complement strand
TAGCTAAAGCGAGTAGTTGCTGACCCAGGCAAATTCCAAAGAAAGGCCTTTTTGAATCGAGAATTTTTTTGATAGTTTTTACTGCATACTTCATTGGCTGTGGATCTCCAGGGCCATTGCTTATAAAAT
This sequence comes from Chitinophagales bacterium, assembly GCA_038239385.1. Classification (GTDB taxonomy): domain Bacteria; phylum Bacteroidota; class Bacteroidia; order Chitinophagales; family Chitinophagaceae; genus Ginsengibacter. The sequence goes on along the minus strand of JBBSEV010000214.1, from coordinate 2,003 downwards.
ATCCATGAGGTTTAAATTCTTCCAACTCATTAAATTCGGTTTGAGCTTTGAACACTTTTACATACGCACCTCTTTCAAGAAAGCAATTTAAAATATTGTTTTTAATTCCATAATCCAGAACAGCTATTCTTATGTCACTACTCTCTTCGCCTAAAACATAATTACTCTGGGTTGAAACTTTTGAAGCAAGTTCAAGCCCTTTCATTGAAGGCACACCAGCCAATATTTTCTTAAGTTCTTTTTCGTTACTTATTTCAGAAGAAATAATACAATTCATAGCACCATCGCTTCTTACATGTGTAACCAATGCTCTTGTATCAATGCCATCAATAGCCACAATATTTTGTTTCTCAAAATATTCCTGAAGCGAATTATCAGCAGCAAAGCGCGAGTATTGTTGTTCCAAATTCCTTCCTATTATTCCCTTTACCTTTACTGAATCACTTTCTACATCCTCTTTGTTTACCCCATAATTTCCTACGTGAACACTGTTCATGATAACAACCTGGCCATAATAACTTGGATCCGTAAAAACTTCCTGGTAACCGGTCATCCCGGTATTAAAACATATTTCACCGGTGGTAGTTCCTTTTTTCCCAAAAGCTTTTCCTTGGAAAATATTTCCATCTTCTAAAATTAATATAGCAGGAAGCTGGGAATTTGTATCAGACATTTAAAAGGTTTTGCAAAGAAAAGTAAATGTGATTAAAAAAATTTATCTAGAGTAATTATTTGCTAACAATAAAGTCCCATTAATATAAAAAAAATGTCCCGTTAGAGCGGGACATTAAAGTATGTTTTAAAAAAGATTCATTAAACTTCTTTGCCACCCTTCAATTTATCCTGCAATTCTTTTAGCTCATCCCATTTATTGTCCGCAGCCAATGCCGCTTGCTGAGGCCATGTAGCCGGATCCATTGTATTAAAGTGACCACCAGACTTTTCAAGAATTTCTTTAATTTCTTCCGGTGTGCTTTTAGATAATAGTTCAAATGTTTTAATACCTGCTTCTATCAGAACTTCCGCCGCCTTTGGGCCGATTCCTTCAATTTTAGTAAGATCATCTTGGTCTTGGGCTGCTGTTTTTCCCTTTGTTATTTTATCCTTTACCGGTGTTTCTGCTTTGGGCGATGTCACTTCAGTTTCCTGATAAGTGGATGTTTTTTTGCGCCCGCCCGCTCTTCTTGTTCTCTTCGCAGGTGTAGCCACTTCTCCAATTCCCTTTCCGTAAATTTCATTATAATCAACCAACTCAATCATTGCTAGCTCTGCATTATCCCCTACTCTTTTACCCAGCTTGATAACGCGGGTGTATCCACCAGGCCGTGATGATGTTTTTACACTTATTACATCAAACAATTCTTTCACAGCATCTTTATCCTGTAAATGGCTGAAAACAATTCTTCGCTGGTGAGTGGTATTTTCTTTTGCTTTCGTAATTAAAGGTTCCACATAGGGGCGAAGCGCTTTTGCCTTGGCCAGTGTGGTAACTATTTTTTTGTGTTGAAATAACTGGCTTGCCAGGTTACCCAGCAATGCCTTTCTGTGGCTGGCTGTTCTGCTTAAGTTTTTGTTTTTATTTCCGTGGCGCATGACTGTTGTTTTATAGGTTATACCGAGTCAGGAATTATAACCTTTGTTGAATAAAAAATGTTGAATTATTTACAATTCAACATTTAAGATTTTAAATATTATTCATCGTCAAGTTTTAACTTGCTAAGATCCATTCCAAAACCCAGGCCCCTTTCGTTAAGTACCTGTTCAATTTCACTTAAGGATTTTTGGCCAAAGTTCCTGAACTTCATCAGGTCTTCCTGTTCGTATTGTACCAATTCGCTCAATGAATTAATCTTAGCTGCTTTCAGGCAATTGAATGCTCGCACTGAAAGATCAAGATCTTCCAATGGTGTTTTAAGAACTTTGCGAAGCTGTAATGTTTGTTCATCTACCAGGTCTTCTTTCTTTTCTTCTTTATTATCAAAAGTAATGTTCTCATCTGTTAT
>JBBSEV010000213.1:0-2148 GCA_038239385.1 Chitinophagales bacterium | reverse complement strand
CCACAAGCCTTTACAATTAAGTAAAGTTGCCTATGTAGAAATTTCAGATTCATTAAACAAATCCTTGCTGCGAGCAAAAATAGCTTTGGATAATGCTGAAGGCAACGGCTCTTTTTATTTGCCTGTAAATCTTAATTCGGGTAATTACAAATTACGTGCTTATACCAGCTGGATGAAGAATTTTGATGTTGATTATTTTTTTGAGAAAAATATTACCATAGTTAATGTTCAAAAAAGATTAGACGTTCCTCCAATAAAATCTTCAGTGAAAATCAAGCTCGATCTTTTTCCGGAAGGCGGCAATATGGTTAACGATATTCCGTGTAAAATTGCTTTCAAAGCAACAGATCAATATGGAAAAGGAATTAATTTCCAGGGATTTCTTCTTGATAATAATGACACAGTACTCATGTTTAAGCCAAACCACGCAGGCATGGGGTTTTTTGTATTTACCCCTTTATACAATCATCCGTATAGAGCTTTTCTAAAAGCTGATTCTGGCCAAAATATTATAAAAGATTTGGACCCGGCATTTAATAGTGGCTATGTTATGAATCTTACTGACTCGGCTGATAAGATCATAGTAGCTGTACACTCCGATATTTCGCAGGAGCACATAGTATATTTATTTGCACATACAAGAGAAATAGTAAAAGTTTCAGCAAGTAATTATTTACAAAACAGGAAAGCTGTTTTTGTTTTTGATAAAGCAATACTTGGCGACGGTATTTCACATATCACAATTTTCAATGATCAAAAACAACCGGTATGTGAAAGATTATATTTTAAAAAACCAGCAGATCAATTACAAATAAAATTAAATACAGACCAGAAGTTATACACAACGAGAAAAAAAGTAAGTCTTAATATTCAGTCCATAAATACTGAAATAAAAAATGATACCACCAGCCTTTCAATGTCTGTCATTCGCCTGGATTCTCTTCAATCTTTTAATACTACCAATATTAATACTTACCTCCTTCTTACTTCCGATCTTAGTGGTTATATAGAAGACCCTGACTATTATTTTTCAAATAACAATGCAGAAACCAACGCAGCATTGGATAACCTGATGCTTACAAACGGATGGAGAAGATTTAAGTGGGAAGAAATTTTAAAAAACACAAAACCATATTTCGGCTATGCTCCGGAATATAATGGTATGATCATTTCAGGAAAGGTAACTAATACGATAACGAGAGGCCCTGCCGCTAATGTTGAAACTTACATTTCCATCCCCGGCTTACAGTCGGAATTTAATAGCGCAGTAAGTGATAAAGAAAGCAATTCAAAATTTGAAATGAAAAACTTTTATGGTTCATCAGAGATCATTCTGCAACCTAATACTGTAAGGGATAGTATTTATCATATTGAAATAAACGATCCATTTAGCAGTAACTTTTCCTCAACTGTTTTACCAGCATTTAGTTTGCAACAATCTATTGCAGATGCACTGCGTAAGCAAAGTATAAGTATGCAGGTGCAAAATATTTATTCAGGAAAAAAACTCAGGCATTTCATCGGGCCTGCTGTTGTTGACTCAGGTACTTTTTATACCAATACTGATGCAAAATATCTTCTTGATAATTATACCCGTTTTACAACCATTGAAGAAGTACTTAGAGAATATGTTTCTTTTGTGAATGTCAAAAAAAGAGACGGTGATTTTCATTATAATCTTCTTGACTTATCCAACAACCAAATGCTAAATGCTGATCCATTTGTGTTATTGGATGGTGTGCCCGTATTCGATTTCAATAAATTTATGGAATTAGATCCCTTAAAATTATATAAGCTTGAAGTGCTTAACAGGAGGTATTTTCTCGGCCAATCGGTATTCAATGGTGTATTGAACTGGACTTCTTACAAAGGTGATTTGGCGGATTATGACCCCGGTCCGCATGCTACAATAATTGATTTTGAGGGGCTACAGGCTGAAAGGGAATTTTATTCACCAGTGTATGAAAATGAAGACCAGCTTTCAAGCCACCTTCCGGATTTCAGGAGTCTTTTACAATGGTCTCCGAATATTAAGATTGCTCCCGGATCATCATCAGAAATTAATTTTTACACATCTGATCTTCCCGGAAAATATTTGATAGAAGTGCAAGGCATAAGTAAAAATGGAATATGTGGAAGTAAGGCTTT
>JBBSEV010000212.1:0-2183 GCA_038239385.1 Chitinophagales bacterium | reverse complement strand
CAAAAACAATTTTTGCTGCCGGTGATAATACAACTTTATCTTTCACTGTAACCTGTGCACTAGTTTTTATGGTAATGGTAATGGCCAGCAATAGAAAAAAATACTTCATGATAATTATTTGAAAAGATCAATAGTGATTATATCTAAAATAAAAAAAATTAGTAATATCTGTTGGCTTAACTCAAATTTAAAGAACTCAATTTTAAAAGTTGGCAAAGGCTCTATAAATTTGTAAATATGTTGTTGTGTCACTAATGATATAATAACACTTTTTTGCTACCCCTCAACTTCCACAATAATTTGTAGCGATCTTATATTTGGTGATCGCAGAGGTTATCTAACCTGGAAATAAAATAATAGAAAATCTTATCATATTCATTTTAAAACTTAAAAAATAAAAACAATGACAACAAAAGAAGTAGCAAAACGCCTGGTTGAAATTTGCCGCCAGGGAAAAATTGAAGATGCTCAAAATGAATTATTTTCAAATGATGCCGTGAGCATTGAACCGAACGAATCCATGGGCCCAAAAGAAACCAAAGGGCTGGATGCCATAAAAAAGAAAGGAGAAATGTTTAACTCCATGCTTGAGGAATTTCATGGTGCAACCATCTCTGATCCTGTGGTTGGCGGTAATTTCTTTTCCATTTCATGGGATATGGATGCAAAGATGAAAGGGCGTGAAAGAATGATGATGAGCGAAATTTGTGTGTATGAAGTAAAGAATGGCAAAATTATTTCTGAAGAATTTTTCTTTTCGATGTAGGTTTAACTAATAATTGATTTCATCACCAGTCCTTGTTTTTTTAAACAGGGACTGGTTTCACAATTTAAGTGACAACCCCACCGGAACGACCCATCCAATTTATAGTCTGCCTTACCTAATACTATTGTAATTTTATAGCATAAATGATTGCTTCTTTTATGCGAAAATATTTCTGTCTGTTCCTTATTGTAGTTGCTTCATGCAATTCATCTGTAAAAGAAAAAACAACAACTGAAATTTCAAAAAGTGATACTCTTAATAAAATTGAACGGATCACCGATTCAGCTTTATTTACATTAGTACAAAAACAAACTTTCAATTATTTCTGGGATGGCGCCGAGCCAACGAGTGGGCTGGCAAGAGAGCGCTTTCATGCCGACAATATTTACCTGGAAAATGATACCACTACTGTAACAAGCGGTGGCAGCGGCTTTGGAGTAATGGCAATTTTGGTTGGGATTGAAAGAGGCTTTATTACCCGCGATGAAGGAAGACAAAGATTGGAAAAAGGACTTCACTTTTTAGAAACTGCTGAGCGCTTTCATGGTGCATGGCCGCATTGGTGGTATGGCGAAACCGGCAAGGTGCATCCATTTGGTAAAGATGATGATGGCGGCGACATAGTGGAAACTTCTTACATGATACAGGGCCTGCTTTGTGTGCGACAATATTTTAAAGATGGAACTGCTGCAGAAAAATCGCTGGCACAACGGATAGATAAATTATGGAAAGAAGTAGAGTTTGACTGGTATCAAAATAGTAAGAATGTTTTGTATTGGCACTGGAGTCCGGACAAACAATGGAAAATGAATTTTGCTATTCATGGCTATAACGAAACTTTAATTGCTTATGTATTAGCTGCCTCCTCACCAACGCATTCTATTCCTGCATCAACCTATCATGAAGGCTGGGCGCAAAATGGTAAAATAGATGTTCCACACGAAGAGTTTGGCTATCCTGTACAGTTCTTTTACCAGGGCCGCAATCCTTATGGTGGGCCATTGTTCTGGTCACATTATTCTTACCTTGGTTTAGACCCACATGGGCTAAAAGATAAGTATGGAGATTACGAAAAGGAAGTAATTAGCCAGGCCCTGATTAATTATACATGGTGTGTAAAAAATCCAAAGAAGTATAAAGGCTATGGGGAAGATAGCTGGGGCCTTACCGCCAGTTATTCTATGATAGGTTACGCCGCACACGCTCCCGGTATGAAAAATGATTTAGGGGTTATAAGCCCTACGGCAGCATTATCATCATTTCCATATACGCCCGTTCAATCAATGGCTGCAATGAAGCATTTCTATTTCGATATGAAAGATAAGTTGTGGGGGACTTATGGTTTCTATGATGCATTCAGTGAAAGCGCAAGTTGGTACCTCCCAAGATATCTTGCCATTGACCAGGGGCCAATTGT
>JBBSEV010000211.1:0-2192 GCA_038239385.1 Chitinophagales bacterium | reverse complement strand
CGCAGAGTGAGTTTGCGTAGAAAATTAATAGTGTCATTATAATTTACTTTCGGCATGTAGCATACGAAGGTAGTATGTAAATACCAGCTAAAAAGGCCGGAGCCTTATAATACAATCTTAACTGGTATTGAGTCTTTAATACTAATTGAGTCTACTGTTGCAAATTGAACAAAAGGGGCCTCATTAAAATTTAGGTTTCTATCAATAAATTTATCGTAGTTAGCTGCGATCACATTCAGTGCTATAAAATTCATTACAAATTTCCTGGTTTCCGATGGCAAATATTTTTTTATATCCCAGAAGTTAGCATCAGTTTTTCCACTTTTTTTAATGGATAATCTTACACGGCCCGGCCCGCAATTATAAGAAGCTACTGCTAAAAGAACATCATCATTAAAATAATTAAGTTGGTCGCGTAAAAATTTCGCTGCAGCTACAGTTGCCTTTGAAAAGTTTTTTCTTTCATCGTATTTACCGCCGATACGTAGGCCATAATCTTTTGCAAGCTCATTCATGAATTGCCAGTAACCAACGGCACCTGCATGCGAAACAGCGTTTCCATTAAATTCTGATTCCAGAACAGGAAGCATCTGCAATTCAACCGGTACATCATATTTATTCAATATGCTTATAGCTTTTGGGAAAAACTTTTTTCCTTTATTGAAAATATGAATGATAAAATCACGGTTCTTTTCACTGTAAGCTTTTACGTAATCTTTTGTTTTTTGTCTGTGTTCTTTTAAACATACAGGATAGGTTGTAAAAAGAGGATTCGTTTCTCCTGGTTCATTTGAAGCAAATCCTATGAAAGTTCTTGCAGAAGTGGTGAAGCCAATAATAAATAAAATAACCAGTAATGTTAAAAAGCTCTTTGATCGAATAATTTTCATAACTATTAATTGTTTTAATATGATCACCTTCAATTATTGAATTTGCAGGTGACTGCCATTAGACAGATTTTAGTTTTGATAAAATATCGTTAGCCTTTTAATAGGAATTGGAACGAAATATTTTGTTGGATTATGAGTGAGAATATGGTGACTAATCGGAAAATTCTCACGAATTGAAAAAAGTTTTTAATAATAAGAGATAAAATGCGTTTATCTCTGTAATTATATTTTATTAATTTTTCCGATGATTGCAAATGTAATGCCCAAAACATTAAAATGCAAGCTTCCCGATTAAAACACAGTTAAAGAAATTTTATGAAAATTCTTACCCTTTTTCTAATTGTTTTTATTTCAAACGCTTATGGACAGGAAGTAAAGAATTACTGTAAGGAGATTGATAACATTGCGCTGGCAGAAAGCAAGGCATATACAAGGGTATCGGTATCAAATAATACTACAACTGCTTCTGAAAATTTTGATGTTACTTATTACAAATGCGAATGGAACGTAGATCCGGCATTGCGTTATATTTCGGGGAAAATCACTTCTTACTTTATAATCACAGTGGCAAGCGATACAATTTCATACGACCTGATGGATAATTTAGTCGTAGATAGCGTGAAACAAAATAATATTTTACTTTCTTTTCAGCATGCAAATAATGCTGTAAAAATAAATTTTAGCTCACAGAAATCTGCCGGCACTTTTGATTCAGTGACCATATATTACCAGGGTGTACCACCTAATACAGGCTTTGGATCTTTTATAACAACATCTCACTCAGGCACGCCGGTTATATGGACGTTAAGTGAGCCTTATGGAAGCCGGGATTGGTGGCCATGCAAAAATGGGCTTGATGATAAAGCAGATTCAATAGATGTAATTATAACCACTCCTCTTTCTTATACAGCAGCTTCAAACGGATTGCGCCAAAGTATTTCAACAGATGGTGTAAATAAAATCACGCATTGGAAACACAGGTATCCTATAGCGACCTATCTTATCTGTATGGCTGTTACTAATTATGATGAGTTTAATGATTCAGTGCAAATAGGCGATGTTAATTTGCCGATGCAAACATTTTGTTATCCTGAATCTCTTGCTGCATTCCAGGCAAATACACCCCTTATATTAGCCACAATGCAATACTATAGCTCAGTATTTGGCGATTATCCTTTTATAAAAGAAAAGTATGGCCACGTGCAGTTCGGCTGGGGCGGTGGCCAGGAGCATCAAACATCAACCTTTATAGTAAAGCCCCAGGAAAGTCTTATGTCACATGAATTAGCCCATCAATGGTTT
>JBBSEV010000210.1:0-2193 GCA_038239385.1 Chitinophagales bacterium | reverse complement strand
GCATCAACCTGGGCATGGCCTATATCTAAAATTGAATAACCCTCCATATTTGCAGTTACTGATTTAATATGAAATGATTCCGTGGTTAGATAATCAGGTGACATTTCAAACACAATTTGTGAAGAATCTTTCCCCGAGATAGTAAGTGAATCAAAATTGGTATCCATGCTTTCAACTTCAAAAGAAGACTTCCCTGCCATGCTTACGTTAAGATTTTTTTGCTTTAGCTTAAACATTTCGAGTTTTGTATCAACACCATTCACGGCAAGTAATTCCGGTGAAAAAATGCGGACCAAAGTATTCCATCCGAGCCACCGTTTTTCATATTGGTCTTTGTAGGTATTGGGAAAGGTAATAAAGAGTGTGTCATTTTTTACATGAGCCTTTACTTTCCCCGCTTTATATCCATCCCAATCTTTAAATACCCTTACTGATGGAGTTTTGCTTTGTTCGTAAGCAATGCTGGTAACATTGCCTCCTTCAATATTCAGATATTTAAAAGGTTGCTCAAGTATTTTTTCATACGTCCAGTAAGTATCATTTTTATCTGTTTTATTATATTCATTTTTTAAAATCATGTTAGAGGCGAATAATCCCAATGTAAATACCAATAACATTATTAGCAGAATTTTTGTAGTAAGTTTCATAATGAATTTATTTTGAAAAATTATCTTTTACGAATTGGTCGTATTGTGCTTTTATTTCTTTGATATCAATTTTTAACAGGTATAGGTTGCGCAGAAAAACAGGTAACTCATTTTCCATAAACTGCTCCCGCCTGAAAGATAAAATGCTTTCCATGGCATCATCTTCAGTAAAGTAACCCACGCCGCGTTTGTTGGTTATAATATTATTTTGTTGTAAAATATCATAAGCCCTTTGCACTGTATTAGGGTTTACTTCTATGGCAACCGCAAGCTCTCTTATACTTATTATTTTATCTCCCAGCTTCCATTTTTTTAAAAGAATCTGTTCACATACATACTCAGCGATCTGGATATAAATTGCCGGGTGATCTCTAAACTCCATTCATTTAATATTTAAAATTCTTTTTCCCGTAATCTTAGAAAAGCCAGTCCCCATAAAATAAAGGGAATAATGTATTGAAAAGTTATTCCTACTGTAGATAGTGCATTGCCAGGCAACTCCAGACGCCCCCTGTCTTTGCCCACAGTAATCCATACAAGATAATATGGGAAAGCATTCTCCACGTTTTTAAAAAATAAATTTGCTATAAAGAGATTTAAGAGGAAAGCGCCGAAACAGAATCCGCATGCTATTAAAGCAACTTTTATAAAAGAAGCCTTATTAAAGTATAATGAACCGACTAACATTCCCCCGCCAAAATTTAAAAACATCTCAAAGGCCTTACCGGCCACAAAACCATTAAATGGAAAAATCTGGACTGCATCATACATTTCTTTGTAAAAAGGACCCTTTGGATCGAGGCTATTATGATAGATTAATATAAAAATTAAATCCATCGTCCGATAAAATAAAAGGAATATGACAACATATAAAATACCTGTAATTAAAATCCCGCAAAGCCATTTTTCTAATTGTGATGCAGGCAACGTAAGGAATGAAGATCCACTTGCATTGGATGAAAAATGGCCATAAACAAATGAAGCCAACAGGCATCCTCCGCCTACAAGCCCAAGAATAAATGAAGAAGTTTGTGCCACTTCAAAACCACCGGTGAATTTAGCAAAAGCATATATCAACAGATCCAGTGCTAAAGTAAGAACTACAAACCCGACCAATTGAACAGGCCTTTCCATTATTGTTTTTTTAAAAAACCAACCAAATCGTTTGTTGCTGAAAATGTTGTTCATTATAAATATTTTATTTGTTGAAAATAGCTTTTGCTAATGAAGGATTTTCAGACACCGCATTAAAAAGATGCTCAAGATTTACTTTTGAACTTTCGTGGCCAGTATTTTCAATAACTATTGATTTTCCTTTCAAAGAATCTTCTTCATATAAAACAGGAATATCGGGTGTCAATTCATCCACCGTTTTGAAACATAATTTTTCACCAATTTCAGTCACTGAAGTATTAATTAATAAATCACCATCATCAATAATAATCACCTGGTCTATCATATTATCAAGATCCCTGATCTGGTGCGTGGAAATAAATATCATTCGATCTTCATTCATTACAGAGGCTATTAATTTTCTGAATCTTTT
>JBBSEV010000209.1:0-2234 GCA_038239385.1 Chitinophagales bacterium | reverse complement strand
TTGAAAAAAGGTGGTAATGCTATTGATGCAGCTATTGCGGCCAATGCTGTTCTCGGTGTCACCGATCCAGAAATGAATGGTATTGGTGGTGATCTTTTTGCCATTGTATATGATGCAAAAACTAAAAAATTATATGGGCTTAATGCATCAGGCAGATCACCTTATAACCTAACATTGGATATATTAAAGCAAAATAAAAATCAATTTATTCCTCTAAGCGGGCCATTGCCTGTTTCTGTTCCAGGGTGTGTGGATGGATGGTTTCAGTTACATGAAAAATTTGGAAAGCTGCCAATGACGGGTATTCTTTCATATGCCATTAATTATGCACGCAATGGTTTTGCTGTAGCAGATGAAGCCGCTTTTTATTATGACCAGCTAAAACACAAATATGGTAGCAGCCCTAATGTTCAAACCGTATTTATGCCAAATGGTTCTGCGCCAAAAAGAGGAGATGTTTTTAAAAATCCACAGCTTGCAAATTCACTAGAGAAGATCGCCGAAGGGGGAAGAGATGTTTTTTACAAAGGTGATATCGCAAAAAGCATTGATGCTTTTATGAAAAAGAACGGGGGATATCTTTCTTATAAAGACCTTGCTGATCACCAATCAAATTGGGTGGAGCCTGTGTCAACAACTTATCGCGGCTATCGTGTGTGGGAACTGCCGCCAAACGGCCAGGGAATTACCGTATTGCAGATGCTGAACATACTGGAGAATGTTGATTTTAGTAAAATAAAATTTGGCAGTACAGCGCATCTCCATCTTTTTACAGAAGCAAAAAGACTGGCTTATGAAGACCGTGCAAAGTTTTTTGCCGATCCTGATTTTGCCAAAATTCCTGTAGATGAACTTATCTCAAAAAGTTATGGGAAGAAAAGATTCGGGTTAATTGACACGCTGAAAGTTTCACCCAACTTTACTGCCGGTGATGATAAGGCGCTGAAAGGTGGTGAGACCGTTTATTTAACTGTTGCCGATGATGAAGGAAATATGGTCTCACTTATTCAAAGCAACTTCGCTGCATTTGGTTCTGGTATGGTACCGGATAGTCTTGGCTTCTTTTTACAAAACCGTGGCTATTTATTTTCATTACAGCAAGGACAGAACAATACATATGCTCCACATAAACGTCCATTCCATACCATCATTCCTGCTTTTGTAACAAAAGATGACATGCCTTACATGAGCTTTGGCGTAATGGGCGGCGGCTTTCAGCCTGAAGGACAGGTAGAGATTTTGATGAACATAATTGATTTTGGTATGAACATACAGGAAGCAGGTGATGCTCCAAGAATAGACCACGAAGGCTCTTCAGAGCCAACCGGTAAAGCAAGTGAAGGAGTAGGCACTATCAATCTTGAGTCGGGTTTTTCTTCTGAAGTAATCAATACTTTACAGCAAATGGGATATAAAGTCGCCCCAGGGATACCCGGAAATTTTGGTGGCTATCAATGCATACAATTCGATGCAAAGCAACACGTGTATCATGGCGCTTCCGATCCTCGTAAAGATGGCATGGCCGCAGGGTATTAATTTATATTTCCTACCGATGGAACCAACATAACAGATATATAGTTGACGTCCGCCCATCAGCAATACCTTGTTTCCTTTTGCATTTATCCTATATTATTTATCATCCTTGCCCTTGTTGGTCGCTGACCAACAATTATTATTTATTCAATCCGCATAATGCTCAATTATACCAAAAGGATTTTTTCCAGTTTCATAAAACGAAGCGCTGCTATAAATGTATCCTTCCGAAGTTGCAGCAAGTTTCCATTTATCCTGTATTGGATTGTTATGAATATATTCCATTTTTTGAATAAAGAAAGATTGGGTGTAGATGTCAATGCTTAACGAATTTCTTTCCCACACCTGGTATTCCCTGTCGGCAGCTTTAACTTTCAATTTTTGTAACAACGGGTTGTCATTCATCAGCATAAATTTTAAAATACTCCGTGCAGTGAATTTCAGCAAGTCTCTCTGGAATGCCGCTTTATCAATACCATCATTCAATTGCCATATTGCATGAAAATGATTAGGCATGATTACAAATGCATATATGCTTACCTGCTTTAACTTAACCCTGTGTTGCAAAGCTTCTATTAATATTTCTTTATGATGATCATTTTGTAAAACGGGTAACCAATTTAAATTAGTTATGGTTATAAATTGAGTATGGTGGCCAAAACGAATCATACACTAATATAAGGATGTATTTTTTTGTTGGT
>JBBSEV010000208.1:0-2253 GCA_038239385.1 Chitinophagales bacterium | reverse complement strand
TTATTCCTGAGCATCATAATGCCTGTAATAACAATGTCCCAAAAAATAATTACGGGTAAAGTTTATGATGCCTCCAACAACCAGCCCCTGGCACGGGCAAGCATTGCTATGAAGAATGCGAATGCAGGAACAGTTAGTGGTAACGATGGAAAATTTATCCTCACGATTCCTGAAAGTATAAAAACAATTACTGCAAGTTATGTCGGTTATCAAAGTGTTACTGTCTCTATTAACACATCAACAACTGAATATTCTATTGGCCTTCAGCCATTGCAAAATCAACAGGAGATTGTTGTGATCGGTTCAAGAAACTTATCAAGAACAAAAGTGCAAACACCAGTACCGGTTGATATAATTCCTGTGGCAAAAATAGCAAACGAAGTGGGGCAGATTGACCTTAACCAGTTGCTTACTTATGCAGCACCATCATTTCAATCGAGCAGGCAGACCGTTGCTGATGGAACAGACCATATAGACCCGGCACAATTGCGTGGCCTCGGCAGTGACCAGGTATTGGTATTAGTGAATGGAAAAAGGCGGCACCAGTCTGCATTGGTAAATGTGAATGGCACCGTAAATCGCGGGCAGGTAGGAACTGACCTTAATACTATTCCAGTATCAGCAATTGAAAGAGTAGAAGTATTAAGAGATGGTGCAGCCGCACAATATGGATCAGACGCTATCGCCGGTGTAATAAATATTGTATTAAAAAAGTCAACGAATGTATTAAGCGGCAATGTTTCTTACGGAGAAAATGTTACAGAGTATCAGAAAGATTATGCGTTGGGCAAGCTTGGCAACACTAATGTAAAAGATGTTAGTGTGCAGGACGGAGGCAGCTTCCAGGCAGGGTTAAATTATGGATTTGATCTTAATAAAAAAGGTTATCTGAATATCACAGGCGAATATTCGGAAAGACAAGCATCTAATAGAGCAGGAACTTATACCGGAGCTGTGTATGCAAATGTAAATGGTGTTAACCGGGATGATTCTATTCTAAATGCAAAAGGATTAAACAGAAATAATTTTGACATGCGCATAGGCAACTCAAAAATTACAAGTGGTGGTGTAATTGTAAATGCAGGCTATGCATTAAATGAAAAATGGAACCTGAAATTTTTTGGTGGCTTCAATAAAAAGAACGGCGAGGCCGCAGGTTTTTTTCGTTATCCTTCTTCCATAAGTTCCGGTGCAGGTATTTATGCAACGCAGGCACTTCAATTATATCCCAATGGATTTTTACCATTAATAAAAACGGATATAAAAGATTATTCTTTTTCAGTTGGCGTTGATGGAAAAATTGGAAATTGGAATGCGGGTTTATTTAATACATTCGGCGTAAATAATTTTGATTTTACGGTTGATCATTCATTAAACTTTACACAATTTGCGGTAACGCAAAACCCACAAACAAAATTTAATGAAGGGGGTTTGCAATTTTTACAGAATACCATCAATGCAGATGTAACAAGAAACTTCGGTATGCTGCAAGGCCTTAACGTGGCGTATGGCGCGGAGTTCAGGATAGATCAATATGCACAACATGCCGGTGAGGAGGCTTCTTATAAAAACTTTAATACAAGTTCCGGCGCAGCATCAGGAGCGCAGGTTTTTGCAGGTTTCGTTCCGGCTTATGCAAAAAGACATTCACGAAATAATGTGGCTGCATATTTTGATCTTGAGCAGGAATTTACAAAACAGTTGCTTGTAGAGTTTGCCATGCGTTATGAAAATTATTCTGATTTTGGAGGTACATTAAATTATAAAGGAGCTACCCGATATAAACTTGGTGACAATCTCACAATCAGAGCGGCAGTATCAAGCGGTTTCAGGGCGCCTTCTATGCAACAACAATTTTATGCTAAAACAAATACCCTTTTTGTTTCCACGCCAGCAGGATTGGTACCCACAGAAAGCGGCACTTTTGCAAATGACAGTAAGCCTGCACAAATATTAGGCATTCCTAAATTAAAAGAAGAAACTTCGCAAAATTATTCGGTAGGCTTTACGGCCACACCGGTAAAAGGTTTGGAAATAACAGTAGATGGTTACTTCATCAACATCAAAAACAGAATAGTACTCACCAATAATTTTAATGGCGGAACAGATACTGTGCTTACCAAATTATTAAAAGACAACGGCGCTACCACAGCAAATTTTTTCACCAATGCTATAGATACAAAATCAAAAGGTTTAGAAGCAGTAGTGAGTTATCACACCAGTTTTGCAAACCACGCTACATTAAAATTTTCA
>JBBSEV010000207.1:0-2262 GCA_038239385.1 Chitinophagales bacterium | reverse complement strand
TTGCTGGGTAGGTACTTCGGTCTGTCTTAAAAGCAATCTTAATTTTACAGTATTGGCAAATGCCAGCCATAAACTTGCATCCCCACCAAACATAACATCTCCTGTAATGCTATTGCCACCCCCGGAAGCAGTTGTAAATAGGGCAATGGCAGTATCAATTTTAGTATTAAGATCTAAATAGATTGCTTTTCCATCATCATACTTCGGCTTTGTATTAGCAGTTCCCTGCAGAGATTCAGTATACGGGACATTATTATACAGATCAACAAGTGTCTGATAGTTATATGCCTTCATTAACACGCCTATTCCCTGGTAAAAAATATTACCCTGCGTAATACCATTTTTTTCAATAAAATCGTAGTCATTTATATTATCATATAACTCGGTAAATACTCCGGCTCCGAAATTACTCGTAATACCATAAGAGATATTTTCAGTTTGTATAGCGTAATTTCCGCTATAAGAAACCTGACCAAGCCATAATCCCGCAAATACAAACCCGTTATTACCTATAACCGGATTGTTATAAATAGAAGCCGTAACTTCTAAAGCATTTGGTAATACAAGACCTGCGCTTGCTGAAGCTGTGGTAGGGTTGTTAGGATCAACGTTGATGTCTAACAATTGCTTTTTGCACGAACCAAAGGCCAGTGCAATAAAAGAAAGGGTTAGAAATTGTTTGATATATAGTTTCATATTGTTTTGCATTTACTTTTTTATTAAAATGTAATATTGAATGTAGCTCCATACACACGAGTCGGAGGTGTTTGGTAGTAATCTGTTTTACCTATAGCATTCCCAGTTCCACCGGTGCTAAATTCAGGATCTGTCCATACATTATCCTTAGCCCGGAACATGAATAAGTTCCTTCCAGAAATAGTTAACGACATACCTTGTATTGCTTTCCATTTTTTTATAAGTTTATTAAAATCGTAGGTAAGTGCAATTTCTCTGATTTTCCAAAAATCTGAGCTATTGATGTATGTTATATCAGTTCTGTTCCAGGTATTTGCCCAAAAAAGCCAGTTACCATCTATAGTAGCAGTAGAAGTATTAGGAACATATTTTCCACTTCCATCACTAACAACCGTATTTGGAATTACAAAAGGTTGACGACCAGCATAAGCAGATGTCGCAGATATACCAGTAAAATCAAGAGATGAACCAATGCTGTTATTAATTAAACCACCAAATTGTGCATCAGCTACCGCACTTAAAGTAAAACCTTCATAACTAAATGACGTGGTTAAACCAACTTTGTATGGTGCTAAAGATGTACCAACTGCAGTAAGCGGACCAGCCTTAGATGGATACCCCGTGTTTTTACTTACGATTATTTTGTTCGTTACTGAATCACGTACCCAATCAGAAACTTTAATGTAAGGATAAGGCTTTCCCGGAATGGCGTAAACACTATTTCCTAAAGAAATTTCTCCACCTAAATCCTGACCAACTTTATTTTGGATATAAGCAAAATTGGCACTAAAATTCCATTTTACCGGACCTAGATTTAAAAGAGGAGTTAATCTCAAATCTAATTCTATCCCTTTATTTGTCATGCTGCCAAGATTAATAGTAGCGCTGGTATAACCTGTGGCTGCAGATATTTGAGAAGGAATAGTTTGGTTAGTAGTCTTAGTATTAAAGTATGCTGCTGTAAAATTTATTCTGCTATTTAAAAAGCCTAAATCTAAACTCACCTGTTTTTCTGTAGTGAACTCAGGTTTTAAACCTGCATTTGCGAAATTATCACTAAGAGTAAATCCAGCCTGCGAACCATACGGAAATCCTGGACCTGAGGTCACAATGTTATCTAATGCATAAGGATTTACACTAACCTGTCCTACTTTTGTGTAAGCGCCGCTAATTTTCCCAAAATTTAATGTCTTATTACCTTTTAAACCTGGGATCGCATCTGTAAACACAAATGATATATCACCTCCTGGATAAAAGAAAGACCTGTTACTTTTAGCTAATTTTGAATTCCAGTCGTTTCTTCCGCTGCCATGAAGGAAAAGAAAATTTTTAAATCCTATTGTCAAATCAGCAAATGCTCCGATTAATCCTTCAGATCCGTATTGCTGATTAACATTAGCTTCTCCCTGGCGATAATTTATATTATAAACTCCTGGTACCACAAGGCTGGTTGAATTATCAGATATAAATCCACCCTGTCTTTTATAGATAGAATTTCCTAAAATAAGCTTAGTCGAAAAATCACCAAAGTTTTTACTAGCAGTTAGTAAAGCATCCCCACTGATT
>JBBSEV010000206.1:0-2282 GCA_038239385.1 Chitinophagales bacterium | reverse complement strand
TTTTAAAATAGTAGCCAACTCTATGACAACAACTCACCTCACCGCTAAATTGACAATTTACAAATAACTCAGCCACCATTTTATAGATTGATTGCGCCTTTTATATTTATCAAACCATTTACAAAACGGGTATAAAATAATTACGAGGCCAATCCATATTATGTAAACAGTTATTAAATTAAAACCATAGCCTTTTAATTCAGGCGATGCATTTACCCTTGTTGATAAAATCATATCCGACCATTTATAACCTGATACCATAGCGCCAATCATGGCAAATAAGTGTATCAAAAAAATATGCAATAAATAATAGAACATTGGCACTCTTCCGAAAATGGTAATCTTTGAAGTCAATGCATTCAAAGGTTTTTCAGAAAGGGATAGAAAAATTAGTGCAGGCCCTAATGTCATTAAAATATAAAGAAGAGATGGCGGGTACTTGGTAACATTTAAAAACGACAGTAAACTGAAAGCTGTATTTTTTTGCATTGACCAATTTGCTGCATCTCCATAAAAATTACCAGCCCGTAAAATGATAAAGAGTATAATTGCCACACCCCCCAATAACAGTAATATTTTTTGTCGTTTTTTCGGGTCATAAGCTGAAGTGTATAAACGTCCGAATGAGTATCCTATAGCCATTATACCGATCCATGGCAACACAGGGTAACGAACCGAAAAAGAAAAACTTCCGAAAGTGAAATATCCTGGTTCATGCAGCAATGACCATAGAAAAGATGCAATACCATTACCTGGCAGATGTACATTATCTAAAAGATTGTGGGCGACAATTAATACAATACCCGTTATAAAAATGATATACTTATTCATATAAATAATAGCAGATAAAATAATCATGCTGATACCGGTTGCCCATATTACCTGTAAATTAAAAAAAGGATAGGATGGATTGAATGTCCAACCAAGTGTTACGATAAATAGTTCTGCTGCTACCAACCATATTCCCCTTGTAAAAAGAAAAAAAGACAATTGTTTCCTGCTCCTTTTAGCGCCATACAAATAAGCAGAGATGCCCGCAAGAAATACAAAGACAGGTGCACAGAAATGCGTAATCCATCTTGTAAAAAAGATAGGAATAGTGGTTTGAGACAAGTCTGTCGGGCTATTTAAAAAAGCGCTGTTGTGAAAATAATCCCGTACATGATCAAGTGCCATGATAATCATTACCACACCTCTTAAAAGATCAATTGATTCAATGCGATTTCTTACAATTTTTTTTATTGGCATGCTTGTCAATATCGGCTTACTTCTATCTATCAGTAACATATTTAAAATGAATTTATCGGTTACATTTGAAAGAAGGCGTTGAGGGACCGAAGTATATTCTTCCCCAATTTTCCTAATACAAATGATTTATTTTCTAAGAAAGATTAAAATATTTATAATGTATTTTAATGGAATATTTAGCCAGGGTTTATCAGATGGCTGCACCTGATTAATACATCTAGGAACATCAGTGATTTTGTAACCACAACTTTTATGAAATTCATTCATCCCTTCCTGTATGGCTTCTGTTATATCAAAACTATTATTCTTTTGCATGCACCGTCAATTGATATTTATAGAAACCCGGTTTATTTATTTGTAGTTAGATTGAACGAAACCCTTGCAAATACATATCTTCCGTTAAACCCCATTTGCTGTACGCGGCGGCTATATATAAAACGTCCCGATGATACATTACCACTATGAAGATGTTTATCCGGATAGATATCAAAAACATTATTTGCGCCAGCGGTTAACGTAAAGTTTTTATTCAAGTCGTAACTAAGTGATGCATCGGTAACTGCTTTAGCATTAAACTCCTGATCCAACGTTTCTTTTTGGCCGGTAAAAGTATTCAAGGGAAAGGCGGCAGGATTGGCTGGGTTGATAGTTGGATCGAGATAAATTACTTTTCCAAACCAGGCAAGCCGCAACATAGCTCCAAGCTTTTTATGATTATAATTGATGGTAAAATTTTCTTTTGAATGCGGACTGGCTACTTCTATCCGGCTTTGGTCTTCCCGGTTAAAATAATTTCCAAGCTGGCCGGAGTTGATTAAAATATCAGAGGCTTTAATAATCGGTTTTCCATCTGCTCCTTTCTTAACTTCATTTTTTATGAACGTGGTTGCCAGTGAAAATTTTAATGTAGCGTGGTTTGCAAAACTGGTGTGATAACTCACTACTGCTTCTAAACCTTTTGATTTTGTATCTATAGCATTGGTGAAAAAATTTGCTGTGGTAGCGCCGTTGTCTTTTAATAATTTGGTAAGCAC
>JBBSEV010000205.1:0-2301 GCA_038239385.1 Chitinophagales bacterium | reverse complement strand
GAATACAAAGCACCTACTGAATATCTATTCCTTGACCAAAAAAGAAAACTCAGGCTGGTTCAAAATATCAAAAGAAACATTGCTAAATTTGAAATCAAACCTGAAGACGTTGGGTTTGTAACAGCCTGATTAATAGCAAGACTCTAAAACGTTAGTCAGAATGTTAGACAGACAGATTTCGGGAGGATTATTTCCGCAAGCTTGCTAAATTTAAAATCTTACAAATGATTTTAAAAGATTTTTTACCTAACCCTGCATTCAGGGAGTATATACAATGTTACAGGATTTGTCATTTTGAATTTGATAAAACCACCGAAACCTCCGTAAAGGCTTACCCACCAAAACCGGAAGAATGTGTTTATTTTATTTTTAAGGGTAGTATTGAGATTGAATTTATGAACTGCGGTAAAAAAAATCTTGATTTACCTATTGTATTATTTGGACAACAAACTTCAATTAACAAGCGATATTTTTTTGGAAGCGTTTTTTTAAATTTCCAAATCGTTTTTCAACCTACGGGTTTATTCCGACTAACAGGCATTCCTTCTTTTGAATTGACTAATCAATATTTTGATTCAGAAAATATTTTTTCAAAAAATATTCGGTTTATTCACGAACAATTACAACATGCCAAAAGTTATAGCGAGATGCTTTTAATAGCTGATAAGTTTGTGGCTACCTTGGTTAGCAATGCACGAAAAGATGTTCATCCGTTAGATTCAGTAAGTAAGTTGATGATGCAACGTGATGGTAACATTCCTCTTGATTGGTTAGCGAAAGAATCCTGTCTTTGCACAAAACAGTTTAAAAGGAAATTTAATGAAAGAGTGGGTGTTAATCCTAAAACATACGCAAGAATTATACGATTTACTAAAGCCTTTAATACAAAAAACGCCTATCCAAATTGGGATTGGTTGAGAATAGCTATTCAATGTGACTATTTTGATTACCAACACCTGGTAAAAGATTATAAAGATTTTACCGGATTAACTCCAAATGAATTTCATTTACTTGAAAACAATTCACCCGAAAGGAGACTTGGGCTTTCAGATGAACTTTATCGAAGCCGCATCAGGTTAGAAATGCCATCATTCTAAAAATGTCCTTTTTTTACCACCTCTCAATACCAAATACGTTTCAATTTTGATGGTACAATTTGTTGTTATGAAACGTATTTTCCTTTTAATAATAATATTCTTATTTATGGCAGCCAATACTTTTTCGCAATCATCAAACAAAACCTACATTTTAGTGCATGGAGCCGGTCATGGCGCATGGTGTTGGAAAAAAGTAATTCCACTTTTAAAAGCTAAAGGATATAAAGTAATATCCCTTGATTTACCCAGTCGGGGAGATGACACGACACAACTTGAAAACATTACGCTTGACGATGACGTGAAAAAAGTAGCAGATATAGCCAGTGGTATAGAAGGAAAAGTGATTCTGGTTGGACATTCAAGCGGAGGCGTCGTTATTTCACAGTCAGCCGAACTTTTAGGTCCAGAAAAGATTGACAAATTAATATATCTGGATGCTTTCTTACCTCAAAACGGCGAGTCCGTATTTTCTTTGGTAGGAAAAATACGGGAAAGCAATAAGGTATCTTCCGTCTCAAAAATTGATGCTCCGGAGCCTGAGTTGCTAATTTTTTCAGAAGACAAAAAATCTTGTAAATGGAATCCAAAACTAGTTGAACAACTTTTTTATCATGATTGTTTACCCGAAGACATATCATTCGCTAAGGCTCATCTTTCATGGCAATCTGTTTCAACTCTTGCCACCCCAGTGCATGTAACGGACAATCGTTATGGCATCATCAAAAAGTATTACATTCTTTGTACCCAAGCGAAAGATTTAGATAAAAGCAGTATTGTATCCAATGTTCGTTGTGAAAAAGTTTACAAACTTCCCAGTAGTCATTCGCCATTTTTTTCAATGCCGGAAAAATTGGTAGATATATTAGTTGAGATTTACTAATTGCATATTATTTCTGGTTTTCGGTGGACAAACACGAACCGCCAACAAAAGGCTTGGCAATAGGCTGGCAGACGGAATAACAATCAGCTACAAATCAATATCAGCAATAGTTCCAGCGCAACTTTCTTTAATCGGCTTTTGTTGTTATCTTCATCTTTTGTAGTTCTATTGGGCAACAGTTCGGCCTTGACATTATAAATTTCCAGCCCATCCTTTGGACTTTATTTCCTTACATTCTTAAGATTATTACTACTATTATAATGGGGTTTCCAAAGGGGTGTTAATAACTACCCGTAATGTTAATAAATTTGAAAGTAAGGCAGG
>JBBSEV010000204.1:0-2311 GCA_038239385.1 Chitinophagales bacterium | reverse complement strand
TTCATTTTTACCCGGTTTAAAAACTTTCCCGGGATAAAGAAAATATTAATTTTTGTTTTGTGTTTTACAGCTATATGTTTTTTATGGTTTGGTACAGAAGTAATTAATAATGGATTTTGGTTTTTAAAAGAATTTTTATCATACCAGGTAGATCTTTTTTTAAACCCTGTTGCGGCACATGGGGAGCCATTCTACTATCATTTCGTAGTTGTTTTTATTGGCTGCTTCCCTATTTCAATAATTGCGCTCCCTGTTCTGTTTGGAAAAAATTCATATTGGAAAAATGATTTTTCATTGCTGATGAAAATACTTTTTTGGGTTGTAATGATTCTCTTCAGTATCACTACTACCAAAATCGTTCATTATTCTTCACTCACATACATGCCGCTTGCATTTCTTGCAACTGTTTATCTTGATAAGCTGATTGTGAATTATGAAAAAACAAAAAAATATATCCTTGTATTGATTGCTCTTATGGGATTTGTTTTTTCATTTTTATTATCAGCAATACCTTTTGTTGCTACACATCAAAATCTATTGCTGCCTTATTTAAAAGACCCCTTTGCAGCAGCAAGCCTAAATGTGAAAGTAAATTGGACAGGTTACGAAAGTTTTATCGGTATCGTATATTTTATTACGGTATTATCTTCAGTAATAATGCTTTCCAAAATGCAATATGTGAGAGGAATTTTATTTCTTTTTTATTCTACAGCCATTTGTCTTTTTATTTATTTATTGGCGGTAGTTCCCAAAATTGAACGTTACTCCCAGGGGCCGGCAATTGATTTCTATGAAAGTATACGAGGCAAAGATGTGTACGTGTGGCCAGTAGGCTTTAAAAGTTATGCCCAATACTTCTATGCAAAAAAACCCGCATTTCCTGTATATGGCGAAGCAGATGAAAAATTCTTATTAAAAGGAGCTATTAAAAAGCCTGCATTTTTTGTCGTAAAAATCAACAATGCTAACTTCGACAGCACTTGCAAAGAATGTGCGTTATTAAAACAGGAAGGTGGTTTTAAATTTTACAGGAGGAATCCTGCTAAAAAATAATTCTTACGCCACTGCTTTATTCACCAGGCTTGCCGCCTCACTTAATAAAATTGCTGATTGCACTTTCAAACCGCTTTTGTCAATAAGGTCTTTCGCAACTTCAGCGTTGGTTCCCTGAAGGCGAACAATTATTGGTATTTCAATATTTCCAATTGACTGGTAAGCATCTATAACACCTTGGGCTACACGATCGCAGCGAACAATACCGCCAAAAATATTTATTAATATCGCCTTTACTTTAGGATCTTTTAATATAATTCTAAACCCAGCTTCTACGGTTTGAGCATTTGCAGTACCTCCAACATCAAGGAAGTTAGCAGGTTCACCACCGCTTAGCTTTATCATATCCATAGTTGCCATAGCAAGCCCTGCACCATTCACCATACAACCAACATTACCATCCAGCTTTACAAAGTTTAGATTGAATTTTGCTGCTTCAACTTCTGTGGGATCCTCTTCACTTATATCTCTAAGTACAGCGATATCCGGATGGCGCATCAATGCATTATCATCAATATTCATTTTACAATCAACCGCAATTATTTTATTATCGCTTGTTTTGAATAATGGATTTATCTCAAGCATGCTGCAGTCAAGGCCAACATACGCATTGTATAAATTAGTTACAAACTTTATACAGTTCTTAAAAGCATCTCCTTTAAGCCCAAGATTAAATCCGATTTTTCTTGCCTGGAAAGAAGGCAGGGCGCCACCGGGATGCACCCATTCCTTAAATATTTTCTCAGGAGTATCGTGGGCAACATCTTCTATATTCACACCACCTTCAGTACTGTACATTATTACATTTTTTCCTTTCGCCCTGTCAAGTAAAATAGAAAGATAAATTTCCTTTACTTCCTCCGGGCCGTCATAGTATACATCCTGTGCTACGAGTATCTTATTTACCAGTTTGCCTGCTTCCCCTGTTTGAACAGTTACCAATGTGCCTCCAAGAATATTCTTTGCAATTCGTTTTACATCATCAGCATTTTTAGCCACGGCAACACCTCGCTGTTCTGTGCCAATAATAGTTCCTTTACCGCGTCCGCCGGCATGTATTTGTGCTTTAATCACCGCAAACCTGCTTCCGTATTGGCTATTGATATATCGGTAAGCATCCTCTGCTTCTGAAACTGTGCTGCATGCTAAGCCTTCCTGTACCGGAACATTATATTTTTTCAACAATTCTTTGGCCTGGTATTCATGTAAATTCATAGAAAAATTTATTCGCGAAGATAAAGTCTAATTAATAAATGTG
>JBBSEV010000203.1:0-2332 GCA_038239385.1 Chitinophagales bacterium | reverse complement strand
TAAACTCCTGGTACCACAAGGCTGGTTGAATTATCAGATATAAATCCACCCTGTCTTTTATAGATAGAATTTCCTAAAATAAGCTTAGTCGAAAAATCACCAAAGTTTTTACTAGCAGTTAGTAAAGCATCCCCACTGATTCTGCTTGTATACCCATTTACATCTGTGACAGATGGCTGCAAAACCTTTACACTATAGGGGATCGCACCTGCCTGCCAAGGATCTGTAATAGCAAAAGGATCAAAATTAAAACCTGCTACCGTGTTTTTAAAAACCGCGTCATTTCTTGAATAGCCTAAAGTATAAGAAGCTTTTAACCAGCTTGTTATTTGGAAGGATAATGCTACATCTCCAATAAAATTATTGTTCTTTGTGAGATCTCTGTTTTGATCAATATACCACCATGGATTTCCATAATAAGCATTATAATATCCATTAGGATTAGCAAATGGATCAGTTTGCCAATTTTTAAATTGCCTCAAGTCTACGTGTTGTGGTTGATTTAGTACTTCCCAATAAAGAGGATAACCTCCACCATCGTAATTTCCACTATTACCTACCTGGTTAATTTTCTCTATAGAATACGAAGTACTGTAGTCAACCTCGAATCTGCCATATTTTTTCATGCCGTTCAATCGAATATTATTTCGATCTGAGTTATCTTTTGGAACTACACCGTGAACGTTGACGTTTTGAAAGCTTAAATACAACAAACTATTGTCATCACCTGAAGAAAATGAAACATTATTCTGGTAGGTGACACCGTGATCAAAAAATTTACGTTTAGCATCTTTAAAAGCAGAATATTTAACCAGTCTGGTAGAATCAAAAAAAGTTCCATCAGCACGGTAAATTCGAACAGGACCTCCCAAAGGCACCAGCTGGCCATTAAATTCAGGTCCGTAACTTTGATTTTCGTAAGGATAATATTCCTTTACAGGATCATTTGGAAAATGAACAGCTAACAATGAACCATATCCCTCACCTCCATAACTTCCAAATCTCGTTTGAAGATCCGGTAAATATGACAATGTTTCCAGTTGTACTGTGCTGCTGAAGTTGACCCGGGGCTTTCCTCTTGTACCTCTTTTTGTAGTAACTACCAACACACCATTGGATGCATTAGATCCATAAATTGCTGATGCAGAGGCACCCTTTAAAATATTAAATGACTCAATATCATTTGGATTAAGCCTTGCCAAATAAGTATTATCTACTTGTATACCATCCACAATTACTAAAGCCTGATTATTTCCAAGAATAGATCTGTTACCTCTTAATGTTACCCTTACTTGTGGATTTACACTATTATCAGTTAATTGAATATTTAATCCTGAAACTTTACCAGTTAAGCCAGTTACAGGATTAACAACCTTCGTCTGATTGACATCATTACCAGAAACAGTTGCAGTAGAATAGCCCAATTCCCTGGCTTGCCTTTTAATACCAAATGCTGTCACAACAGTAACTCCAACTAACTCTGTGTTATTCTTTTTTAAAGAAACATTTGCGGTAGTCCCTTCAGGTGAAATAGTAGTAGTAGTGAAACCAACCGCGGTAAAAGATAAGCCTCCAGTGCCTTTCATTTTAATAATAAAATTACCATTTCCATCTGCAGTAGTTGCATTCCTGGTTCCTGTTTCGGTAATAGTAGCAAAAGGAACTGGTGCCCCTGCATCATCCTTCACTGTTCCTGAAACAGATCGTGTTTGTGCAAATGCCAATACTCCACTGAGCATAAGCATCATAAAGAGCGTAAGAAATTTTCTCATGTGTTTTTATTTAGTTTTAAAAGTTGCAAATATAGGATTCAAAAAAGAGTGACCCAAAAATTTGTTAATTGATGAAAATTCACATTAACACCGTAATTATGACAAACTAAGACGTAAAACTGCTGCTCAAAGTCTAAAAATAAATCTAAAGGTCTTTAATATGGAAATACACAAGTACTAACCAATGAAAAAATTGTTTATTTAACTTATATGTTTTTGAAACTAAAAAATCAAGTACGATAAAATAACAAATTTCAGTGCAAAAAACGCAGGTTCGCATTGCATTGTAGCATACAGTTGTCAGTAGTTGTATCAATAAGTTCTATGAATAGGGGAAGGTAAAATCAGTATGTTGAAGTGATTAGTTTAGTACACAAATAGTCTGAAAAAATATACTGAACCTGATAAAAGTTTATAGTTAATGCATTTTACAATTAATTATTTCTTTTCAATTTCTTAAAATCAAGATAATCGAGATAATAAATAATTTTTACAGATAGATTGTTGTTTTGCGGTGAAGTTATCGTACGGTCAAAATTTTTGAAATATGTATTCCGGAT
>JBBSEV010000202.1:0-2333 GCA_038239385.1 Chitinophagales bacterium | reverse complement strand
TGGATTTTCTTTTCCGCCTTACATTACAAAACTGATTTCAGCGGAGAGAGAGGGATTCGAACCCCCGGAGGTGTAACCCTCAACGGTTTTCAAGACCGCCGCATTAGACCGCTCTGCCATCTCTCCGGCGCAAAAATAAGGTTGCATAACAGTTCTTCCAAAATTTGTTTGTGCTGAAAGAATAATTTTCCGAGTATGTTTTAGAAAATAAGAAATGCAGATATTGCAACTTTTTTCGCCAGTGTATTCCGATATTTCTCAAATTATATTTAACCCTTTTAAATAATTATAACCGTCCAAAGTTTTAAAAAACTTCTCTCTAGTGAAGGCTTCGCTTCTTGTGGTATAATTCTCTGAATATAATAACCTGTAAGGTAAATATGCCTTAGTCGATTTTACTTTCCCACTATTATGTTGCGAAATTCTCTTCTCAAGATTTGCGCAACTGCCATAATATTTACGGCCTGTTCTTATGCTTTAAAGAATATAGGCATGATATGGCATATAAAAATTAAAGGGAAAAATAAAAAAAATTTTAAAATTTATAGAGGCTTTATAACTTTAGACAGAGAGAGGGATTCGAACCCCCGGAGGTGTAACCCTCAGGGTTTTTCCCAAGGGATCCATTTGGACAAGACCGCCGCATTAGACCGCTCTGCCATCTCTCCTACGCAAAAATAAGGTTGCATAACAGTTCTTCCAAAATTTGTTTCGCTTTAGATAATGTAATGCTTCGCCATCCGGGATTTAGATTATTATATTGTGCAATTCATATAATAAACTTCACTTCATCAACGTATTTATCATACATTTCAATACTTTTATTTAGAAGGATAAATGGAGGAAGTGGAAACTAATGAAAGTATAAGAAGGACTTAAATAATTTCTTCGTACTATTAAGGGTATTAAATTTTTTAAATTGGAAAATTCAGGGTTTAAACAAAGAATTGCAAAATGGATTAGCCTGCGTTTAATATTTGCTATCCTGTTATTTATTCTTTCACTTTTTGTGTTTGTAACTATTGCAGATGAGATAGTACTGGAACATGAAAGTGGATTTGACAACTCAATTTCGAATGCAATCCTATCTCTCCAATCTCCTTTAGCGACAAAAATATTTGTGGCGTTTACCTTTTTTGGTTCTTCCACGTTTTTACTTCCTGCCTATTTACTACTTGTTATAATTTTTTTATTTAAAAAAAATTGGAAGCGTGCATTGGATGTGACCTCAATAGGTATTACAAGTACTTTATTGCTATATTTTTTGAAAGATGTTTTTAAAAGGCAGCGTCCCCTTGATCCATTGATAAGACACGTTACTGGATTCAGTTTCCCCAGTGGCCATTCATTTTCATCCTTTACATTTTGTGGAATGATCGTATACCTGGTTTGGCTATCCGGCATACATAAAGCATGGAAAGTAATAGTAATAATAGCATTGTTTCTCTTTGCAACTACCATCGCTTTTAGCCGCGTTTATTTAAGAGTTCATTATCCAAGTGATGTAATTGCAGGCTTTTGCTTAAGTATGGTTTGGCTTGTAATCTCCATTTGGGTTTTGCATTTTACTGACAAAAAATTTTTTAAGCAAACCGTGGAGAGTAATAACATAAAGTAATTTATACCCTGTAATTATCAGCCTTCCAGTTTACAATGGCTTTCTTTATATCTGCAGGCTTCATTTTTTCTTTAGCCGCACGTTCAGCAAGAAGAACAAATTCTGTATCATCAGCAAATCGAAGTGCAATCATCTGCCGGGTAGTAAGTTTTGGATCGGGCAATTTCCCGGTAAGTGCCAGATGTCGGAGATTTTCTTCGGCACGAATGGCCCGGTCCTGCGCTACTAATGCAAAGCTTCTTGCATACCACGTGAGTAACAATACAGCATAACACAAACCAACTATTACAGCAGCTGTCACTCTGCCGGAATGTTGTCTATACGAAATGTACAGTCTCCACAATCCACCTATAAAGCAAAGGATCACTACTGAATATAACAGTATATGATACACTGGAAGTATACGGCTATGATTTTTAAGATTTTGATTTTGCATATGATGATTATTAATTTATAACGAAAGTAGCCAATATCTTATTTTAATACATCCAGCAGGCGCCACATTTTTTTTCTTATGGTATTTGCATCCCCATCATAATTGTTAACAATAAATGCGAATGTGTAAGCATCGCCGGCTTTACTTTTAATAAAACCTGTGTAAGATATAACTCCGCCAATGGAACCGCTTTTCATTTTAATACCATTGATTTCCGGCAGTGCATTATAGAAAGAAGAAAACCATTTTTGTTTTTTTGCATATTCAAGTACGGCTACT
>JBBSEV010000201.1:0-2369 GCA_038239385.1 Chitinophagales bacterium | reverse complement strand
GGATATTAGAAAAGAAAAAATAAGGGATGCCGTGCAAACTTTTGAAAGTCTCGAGCATCGAATGGAACCCGTTGCAACCATAAAAGGTGTTGAATTTATAAATGACAGTAAAGCGACAAATACCAACAGCACCTGGTATGCGCTTGAGAGCATGACAAAGCCCACCATCCTTATCCTTGGTGGAGTAGATAAAGGCAATGATTATTCTTTCATGAAAGAAATAGTAAAAGAAAAAGTAAAGGCTATTGTATGCATGGGTATAGATAACAGGAAAATACATGAAGCTTTCGGCAATGATGTAGAACTGATAATTAACACGGATAATGCCAAAGATGCAGTTCAGTCTGCTTTTCATTTCGCTGATAAAGGTGATGTTGTTTTATTGTCTCCTGCCTGTGCAAGTTTCGATCTTTTCAAAAATTATGAAGACCGGGGCAGGCAATTTAAAGAGGCAGTAAAAGATTTATAATAAATTAAAAATGGATAATTAAAAATTAAAAATGACGA
The DNA here is from genome assembly GCA_038239385.1 of Chitinophagales bacterium. Taxonomy (GTDB): domain Bacteria; phylum Bacteroidota; class Bacteroidia; order Chitinophagales; family Chitinophagaceae; genus Ginsengibacter. Next base: position 1,862 of record JBBSEV010000201.1, on the reverse strand, counting down.
AATCTTTCACAGGAAATTATCCTTTTCCTTTGGAGGAGTTGAGGTGAGGTGTAAAACAAATGAGCGATTCAAAACAAATATTACCAGGAAAATTTTCATCCGCACATGCGGTTACCGGCAACATTCTAAACCGCACGAAAGGTGATAAAGTGATATGGGCCATTGTAATACTTCTTACTATGATAAGTATCCTGGTCGTTTATAGTAGTATTGGTTCACTTGCCTATAGAATGAATAAAAGCACAGAAAGTTACCTGTTCAAACAAACAGGATTTATAGCCCTGGGTGTTGTGATTATTTATTTTGCACACAGGGTTAATTATACAATTTACTCGAGGGTTGCTACCATTTTATTTCTGATATCAATACCGCTGTTGATTTACACGCTTAAGTATGGAAGCAATATTAATGAAGCCAACAGGTGGATAAAGTTACCTGTGATCAATCTTACCTTTCAAACATCAGATCTTGCAAAACTTGCACTCTTCATGTATATGAGCAGGCAGCTAAGTAAAAAGCAGGAGGTAATTAAGAATTTTAAGAAGGGTTTTTTGCCGCTGATCATTCCCGTTATAATTATATGTTTATTGATAGCCCCTGCGAATCTATCTACTGCATTATTGATAGGAGGCATTGCACTCATGATGATGTTCATAGGCAGAGTAAGAGTAAGGCATATTATGATTGTAGTCGGATCTGCTTTAGTACCTATTTTATTGCTGATTCTTGTTGCTACACATTATTATAATAAGGAAGAACATACTTCAAAAGATCTTCCTTCTATATTCACTTTGGGTAGAATGTCAACATGGGTAAAGCGTGTTCAGAATTTTATTTATGCGGGAAAAGAAAATGAAACTTACCAGATTCAACAATCTAAAATTGCGATTGCAAAAGGTGGCTGGCTTGGTAAAGGGCCGGGTAAAAGTGAGCAAAGAAATTTTTTACCACATCCTTACAGCGATTTTATTTATGCGATAATTATTGAAGAATACGGGCTTCTTGGCGGAGCCGTAATTGTTTTAATTTATTTATTGTTTTTATTTCGAAGCATCCGCATTTTTCAGCGATGCCCCTTTGCATTCGGAGCCTTTCTTGCAATAGCGTTAAGCTTCACACTGGTAATTCAAGCTATGGTAAATATGGCGGTAACTGTAGATATTTTTCCTACTACAGGTGTTACTTTGCCACTAATAAGCATGGGTGGAAGTAGTCTTTGGTTCACCTGCTTTGCTATTGGTATTATTTTAAGTGTGGCAAGGAATGTTGAACAAATGGAAGGAAGGGAATCTGAGCTGGTAACTGAGCAAATAGAAGCGGAATAATTTAATAACGATTGAACAATGTAAATGGATAAGAAGAGGGCAATTGATAAAATAGAAAATGTATTTTCTGTTACAAAGGGAAGTATAAGAATAATTATTGCAGGGGGTGGAACAGGTGGTCATATTTTTCCGGCATTGGCGGTTGCAAACGCATTAAAAAAAAAAGAACCAGGGATTGAAATATTATTTGTCGGAGCTAAAGGAAAAATGGAAATGGAAAAAATTCCTGAAGCTGGCTACAAAATTGTCGGTCTTACAATCGCAGGTTACAACAGAAGTTCTTTGATGAAAAATATTGCTTTGCCATTTAAGTTGGTTAAAAGTTTTTTTGAGGTTACAACTATTCTGAAAAGCTTTAAACCAAATGCGGTTATTGGGGTTGGAGGCTATTCAAGTTTTCCGGTACTTAGAATTGCTCAAACGCGTAAAATACCAACATTCATTCATGAGAGCAATTCTTTGCCTGGAAAAAGCAACATTATGCTTGGCAAAAGAGCAAAAGCAATTTTTGTAGCCGCAGAAAAAATGGAAAAATAT
>JBBSEV010000200.1:0-2376 GCA_038239385.1 Chitinophagales bacterium | reverse complement strand
GTTTTGGATAGTTCAATTGCCCTTGCATTTTGCAGTTGGGCAAGCATTTTTTTTGTTACTGTCTTTAGTAAGTTTTTCAGGCGTATTATAATATAAGGTTAAACAACTAAAAAAATTCAGGCGCATCTACGATAATCGTTATGCTGAGGATTATTAGTTGATACATGTTTCGTTAATACCAATCATCACCAATTTCAAAACCTCAAAGGCCTGAATTTCAAAACCTCATCTGCCATTAATTTTCTTTCTGTTTTATGACTGTCACGAATCTCCCTGTTTGCAAACCCGATACTCCAAACCAACAGGCTTTGTTTTTTTGAATCATACTCTTTATTGTGTTGGCAGATACCTAAAAAAACCTTTTGTAAAATAACCCCGCTTTGTTTTTCGTTTTTGGTAATTGATAAAATATACCCAAATAGTACGGCTGCGTATTTATCATAAAAAAAGCTTGAAGCCTCAGTTGGTTTATAAGAAAACATTCGCATTAGTTGCTGGTCATCAATAGTATTTTTTGCAACCGAAACAGATTGAATTTGAAACTGTATTTTATTTATAAGTTCATTTACATCAAATGGCTTGGGAATAAAATCATCATTCAGGCACTCAGCTAAGTTTTTATCTATGCCGTTAATTGCCGAAAATAAAATAACAGGAATATGCCTGGTGGTAACATTCGATTTTATGCGATTGGTAATATTTCTGCCATCCGCATTGCCAAGCTTTATGTCCAGCAAGACCACATCAGGTTTAAAAGCTTTAATTTTCCGAAATGTATTTTCCCCACTATATTCAGTTTTTACTTTATATCCGGAGTTAGTAAGCAGGAAGTTTACCGCAGTTAACATTTCCAAATCATCATCTACAACAAGAACTTTGGCCATACCACAACCTTATCAAATATTTATCCAGTTTTTCTTAATACTAAGCAGCTTTAATATTTCACAAACCTCAGAGGCCGTTCTTTAATTTTAGGTTCGCTTTTAATTTTGTAAGATTTAGGTTCAAAACTCTTTACCTTGAGTATTATTTAGAATAGAAGAACACCCGCTCTCTTTATATCCGCACCTGCTTAAGTTAACTATAAAGAAATAAATCCGAACGAACCCGCAATCGCCGGTGATAAAATCTTAATGCATATCAAAACTTGTATCAGCAATTTTGTTATCACCTTAATTGTTGTAAAACCTTCTTTCCGTTTTCATTATTTGGATTAAGTGCCACTGATTTCTGATATATTTTAATTGCCTGCTCTTTATAACCGTATTTCAACAAAGCTTCTCCATAGCTGTCAAAAGCGTTCCAACTTGTTGGAAATAGCTGAGTGTTTACTTCAAAGATCCGAAGTGCTTCTTCTTTCTTATCCATGTTTAGGAAACTATAGCCAATGCGATTAAATTCAGCTTCTTTGAGGTAATTTGTAGCTGTATCCTTTATCAATTGAGTTAATAGTGCTGAGGCTTGTTTTGATCCTTTTTTTAATATTGTTTTTCCAAATTGTTTGGCAATACTGTTATCTGGCAGGGTATTAATATAATTTTCCTCTTTCAGATTCCTGTAATGGTGGGTGTACATTTTTTTTAGCATCCAGTCCTTCCCGTTTTCTTTAATCCATGTAGCTTCATATTGACCGGCAAGTTCGAGGGTATCACCATTTTCAATTCTAACAACCTGCATGTAGGATCCTGACTGAATTGCTGAATCTCCTCCAAATAAAGTATGCCGGGGATAGGTTTCATATTTTAAAACATTAGCGTCCTTAAATGATCTCAATAACTTCCGGATTTGTTCTCTCCCAACAATTGGGGTTTGATTTTCACCTTTAAGCTCTGCATCTGCAGTAAACATATTAGCAATCGAATCATAAGATCCTTTTAAAACCAGATGGTCATAATGATTCATTGAACGGTCAATTTCCTGTGATTGCGCCTGGATTTTGGGGGCGATACATAAGGAAAATATTACTGCAATTCCAAGAATTAATAATGCTTTCTTTTTCATTTTGAAATAATTTTTATTACCAGTAGTTTTTGGTTATCCCAATTGCAAAGATATTTATTGTCTGTTCGTCTTTTGCAAAAATTTAATGTCCGGGCATATTTTAGAATGGAAACATTTGGGGTATGTATTCCCAAACCTAATACTTTAACCACCCTCAAAATATTATTTAGCCGTAAAAAATCTTTACCTTGAATATTATTTAGAATCAAAGTTTTTTTCTTCCCTTAAATTCGCACCTGCTTAAGTTAACTATAAAGAAAAAATACGCATGCCTAAAGCTGATACCGAAGATCCAAAAATACTTTCCAAAAACCTTTTCCCCGTTGTAGGCATAGGTGCATCTGCCGGTGGGCTGGATGCATTTAAAAAACTGGT
>JBBSEV010000199.1:0-2451 GCA_038239385.1 Chitinophagales bacterium | reverse complement strand
ATTTGATTGTACTCTTCCCTAATAAATACATCTATCCAATACACCGTTGCGAAAGAGATGAAATAAATTTTATCGTTATCATGGAATTTATATTTTCTGCTCATAGAGCTAATGTAAGCCTCTTTTCAATTCGAGCACAAGCGGACGCTTGCGCCAGACCTCCGCTATTGTTGATGTATGCTTGCGCCAGAAGTGGGTTCTTTTTTCACGATAAAAAGAGCATTGCCCAACATGTTTCATTATTTAGATAACAGTAATATTCCCAAAACTACCAATGGCATCGAGTCTTATTTTGGTCATTTAAAAAATCATCTTGACTTGCACAGAGGATTGACAAAAAATAATAGGATCAATTTTATAAAATGGTATATCTACTTCAGGAATAAATCCAATATGTAAGTTTTTAAGACCATAGAGCAATCCAATAATAAATAAAAATAGCAGCCAAAAAATGACTGCTATTTACTATTGTCTTGCATTAATCTTATTGCTCACAGGTTGCTCTCCAGCAGAGCCTGCTTCCTCTTCAGATTAACATCGCTAATAAAAGAATTTATTCTGAAAAAATCACCAACTATTTTTCAGTACATTACCATAATTTCAGCTCTCAGCAAGCATCGGGGTTTCATTTTCGAATACTTATTTTTTATTCGTGAATTCTTATGAAAATGAAAACCCCTGCTGGGAAGTTAAGTTGTGCAACATGCACAGACGCTTGCCATAGTGGGGAAGTAAGAATATATATTTACCAAACTCCTCATAATACAACCTTTGTAACGTTTTTTATATCGCTCAAATCAAAAAAAAAGCGATGGGTATACGGTCATTTATTTAATTATCAGCCGACGCTGGCGCCAATGGTGGGAAGAGGCAAAAAAAATTTACTTAACCGCTTTACATCTGTTATATAGATTTAGTATATCGTCGTAATTTTTCTTCCAGGTTGCAACCTGGTTTGCACATTGGTTATATTGGTTTGCCGCATCATCATAGTTTTTCTTCCAGGTAGTAAGCTGAGTCCGTAATTGCGTTAATTGATTTTGACAATCACTTGAACCAGAATTATTATTCTTTATTATATCATTTAGCCTGTTATTTTCAGTTTCACAGTTCTGTATTTGGTTTTTGCAGTCAACTAAATTAGTTTGTAACTGCTGTACATAAGCTCCGCTGCCATTCGTTTTGTTTTGCAGTTGAGTTTGATATCTTTTATTCTCTTCAGTTAAAGCATTATTGTCATTAGTTAATTGGTTAAGTTTATAATGTAAATTTTGTATCTCTGTTTGCAACGTGCCGGTTTGTGCGTCTGTTCCCTGGTTTTTACCACTTGCATCTTGCAATTGATTTTGTAAATCACTGATCTTTGCCGTTAGTTTTGTCTTTTCAATTTCTAAATTTCTAACTTCAACCTGGTTTTTTGTAACCGGTTTTTTATCAGGTGATTTTGCCACATCTTCTAATTCTGAAATTTGTTGTTTTAATGATGAATTTTCATCTCTCAATCTTTCCACAGAAGAGGTTGCATCACTTTGCTGACTTATATCGTCTTTAAGTTTTTTTATAGTAGAACCAGTTGCGCCTACGTACATTAAAAAAAATACAAAAGGGGCGGCAATTAATAATCCTCTTATTAATAAAGAAGTTGAGGAACGGCCTTGCATAACTATTTCGTTTTCGTAACTCATATTAATTAATTTAAATTGTCAATAATTAATTTCCCGAAAACTGTTTTGTAAATATCATTCACCGTTTTAGTTGATTCTTCATCGTGTGCTTCTTCCACCATTTTAATTTGCTCGTTCATACTGCTTAATGTGGATATGCGATTATTATTTTTTCTTATCTGAAACAGGTAACTGATAACGCTTGTAGTAAACATAGAGCAGCCAATTCCTAAAAGTGTACTGCTTAAGCCAGCACCTAAAGCAGTTTTGTATTTGAGAAAAAGAAAAATGAAAACAACAGTACCTGCTATTATAAAACAAAACATAATAATTTGTAAAAAGGGTGTATCCTTTTTTATGCGCTCTATAACATTAACAAGCAAATTAATGAGGTTTGCAATTATGGAAAGTGCAGCCATAGCATTGTATTTTTGAAATTTGAAAAAAGACTTTATTTGAACGTGAACGCAGCTCTTACAGGGAAGGGGTTATTGTCACAAAATAACAAATAATTTTATGAGCATCTAATAATATTGGAAGTAGATAAAATTATTTAGCCCGCTGTTGGCAAGCGTCCGCTTGTGCCATGTAACACTAACTGTAACATAATTCAACCAATCCTTTCATCCTGCAGAAATCTCTTGCGCTGCTATACTTCCAATCTTCAGGTCTGTTTACAAAACCAGCCTGCACAGGATTTTGATGTATGTATTCTAATGTCTTATCAAACATTTGCTGGTCTTTAATTGCGAGAGGTTTATTGTGCTGTTGCCATCCCTCTGCCTAT
>JBBSEV010000198.1:0-2465 GCA_038239385.1 Chitinophagales bacterium | reverse complement strand
ACCACATTACTTGAATTTGCAAGCCCGTTTGAATGCCTCGGAGATTTTGAATTCAAAAGTAACCTTGCACTTTCACACGCACTTGCAGCAAGCACTACTACTTTGCCGTCTACCTGGTATTCCTGCATATTTTCTTTATTTACAAAAGAAACACCGGTAGCAAGCCCATCTTTATTTGTAAGAACTTCACGTACCATCGAATTCGTTAAAAGATCGACATTTCCTGTAGCAAGGGCAGGCTTTATTAATACGGATGATGAAGAAAAATCTGCATATACTTTGCAACTGCGGCCACATTGTGCGCAAAAAAAGCAAGAGCCTCTTTCTTTATTTATTTGCTTTGTAAGAATAGACAGCCTTGATGGTATAACCGGCACGCCTACACTTGCGGCTCCTTTTTTTATAAACATTTCATGTAGCCTTGGCCGTGGCGGTGGCAGAAATATTCCGTCGGGATCGTTTGGCAAACCTTCATTGCTGCCAAACACACCAATTAGCTTATCTATTTTATCGTAATAAGGTTTTACATCTTCATAACCTATCGGCCAGTCAGCGCCAAGGCCATCAATACTTCTTCTTTTAAAATCTTTGGGGCCAAACCGTAATGATATTCTTCCCCAATGATTGGTTCTTCCGCCAACCATTCTTGCACGCCACCATTCCCACTTCGTACCCTCGACATGTGTGTAAGGTTCGCCATCAATTTCCCAGCCCCAATAACAACCATCAAAATCCCCGAACGGCCGAAACCTGGTACTTGCACCACGCCGGGGCGATTCCCACGGGTTTTTCAATTGTAATGAATTTTTTTTCGGATCATAATCAGGGCCTGCCTCCAACAGACAAACTTTTAATCCTGCATGAGCAAGCACATATGCTGCCATGCCGCCTCCAGCTCCCGACCCCACAATAATTGCATCATATTGTTTTTGTTTTTTCTTGATCTGTAAGTGGTCTCCCATTGATAATATTTATTTTAATGTCAAAAAATCATATACAATATAAAAAGCATTAGCTGAAGAATAATAATTTACATTCATCTGTCAAAATGCAGAAATGCATGTCTCATATTTTCGTATAATAGTTACTATAAAAATTATGAGCAATATACATTCTTTGCAGCCGTATTATGAAAAAAAATTAATAAATAATTCAGTGTGAAAATATTTGAAACTTACTACGAGCTTTTCGACTTAAGAAAATTTTTTTATTATTATAAAACCAACCATGTTTTTAAAAGAAATAAGGTTATACACAAAACATATTTCCGCACTATATACTTTTTATAATGAAGTGTTGGAACTTCCTGTAATAAATTCAGATGAAAAAAGCATTTCTATTATTGCGGGCCAATCTCATTTAATTTTTACCCAAACTAACGATACCCCGGATCCATTTTATCATTTCGCTTTTAATATTCCTTCGCATAAATTCATTGAAGCATTTCAGTGGCTGCAAAAAAGAGTGGAATTGTTGTGGCTTGATGAGTATAAAAGCTATATAGCGGACTTTATAAACTGGAATGCAAAATCCGTTTACTTCCTTGATCCCGCAGGAAATATCCTTGAGCTTATTGCACGATTTGATTTGAATACTATTGTTCAAGAATCTTTTTCATCAAAGCAATTTTTAAACATCAGTGAGATAGGACTGGTATTCCCGGAAGAAGTTTTTAATAAGAATATAACTGGCCTTTTAAATAAATACCAGCTACCGTATTTTTCAAAACAACCGCCATTGGCACATTTCAGGGCTATAGGAAATAATGAAGGATTGTTTATCGCAGTAGCGGAAAAACGAAATTGGTTTTCAACCAAAGTAGCTTCTGGTATTTTTCCTATTGAGATTTTATTTGTAAATAATAATAAATTGTATGGATTAAAGATGTAAGTTTTCTTTTTAAAATTGAGAATTGAGGGATTAATAATTATAAAATGACTTACCCTGCTTTCTGTTTAACAATTTCTGGTAAAGTTCTTGAAAGGTTAATCGCAAAATAAAATTGAATGTTTAAAATAAAACTCATTATTGCTGTACTGTTAATTGGTTTATCACTTAACAGTTGTCATAAAAAAAATTATCCTTCTAAAACTTCCGGATCAACTATTGAAAATAATACTTCAGCAAGCAGTGTAAAACCTGATTCATCGGTGATAACAAAACCAGTAATACGACGCAAGCCAAAAGTACCTACAGCAAAAGTCATTACCGTAGATGACAATGCTGCGCACAAAAGCGTGGATGGCAGGTTATATTATGATGTATTGGGCCATCGCTACTGGAAAAATTATAAAGACGGAAAATATTATTTATACAATCAATCCATGTATAATAATCCTGATTTTAAAGCGCCTCAATAAAGTGCTTTGATTGATTTTTCAAAACTGCAAATTTCTCCTTTCTTTCATATCATATATCGTTACGATAAAGCATGTTGGCTGAAGTTTTTTTGCTTACAGAACTTT
>JBBSEV010000197.1:0-2475 GCA_038239385.1 Chitinophagales bacterium | reverse complement strand
TACAAAAGCCATTAACGAAATAATTATTTCTCCCGTTCCTGAAAAAAGAAGAGCGATCAGCAATAATTATAATGAACTTACTATTCAATTCAGGCATCCATATAGTTTATTATTCAGGGTGTATAATGATGGCGTAGCTTACAGGTTTGTTACACGCTTCAAAGATTCCATCATTATAAAAAATGAAGTGGCTACTTTCAGTTTTGATGAAGGAAAAAAAGTTTTGCTGCCACTGATTGATCAAAGAAGCGATGCTGACCGTTATCACACCAGCTTTGAACAATTGTATCAGCTGAAATTTATTGATAGCTTATCAGCTAACAATCTTGCATATTCGCCCGTACTCGTTGGAACCGGTGATGAAATAAAAATTGCCATCACAGAATCAGACCTCGAAGATTATCCCGGAATGTTTTTAGGCGGAACAAATTCAAATACCCTTGAAGGAGTATTTGCACCATATCCGTTGCAGGAAAAAATGTCCGGCGGAGAATTCCCTCAAGCTATAGTAATACAAAGAGCAAATTATATCGCCAAGACCAAAGGCAGTCGAAGTTTTCCATGGCGGGTATTAATGATTGCCGCAGAAGATAAAAACCTGCCATCGAATGATCTCGTGTACCGCCTTGCCTCGCCGTCAAAATTAAAAGATGTATCATGGATTCATCCCGGTAAAGGAACCGATGAGTGGATAATCGGGATCAATTTATTTAATGTGCCTTTTAAGAGTGGCGTAAATACAGCGAGCTATAAATATTATCTCGACTTTGCAAAGAGATTCGGTTTTCAAAGAATAATGATGGATGCCGGCTGGAGCAATTACAAAAACCTTTTTGATATTTCTCCTAACATTAATATGGATACATTGGCTGCTTATGCAAAGGCAAATAATGTAATGTTAAGCATGTGGACGCTCTGCTCAACTCTCGACAGGCAACTGGACAGTGCACTTGACCAGTTTAATAAATGGGGCGTAGATTTTATCATGACAGATTTTATGGATAGGGACGATCAAAAAATGGTAAACTTCTATACAAGAATTGCCAGGGCCTGTGCCGATCATAAAATCATGATTATGTTTCATGGCGCTTATCCTCCAAAGGGATTCAATCGTACGTGGCCAAATGCTATAACCCGTGAAGGTGTGCTGGGTTCTGAATATAATATTTGGAGTGACAAGGCATCACCGGAGCATGATGTAACATTACCGTTTACCCGAATGCTCGGCGGCCCGATGGATTACGAGCCGGGTATTTTAGACAATGCAACAAAAGAAAGTTTTAAACCTGCAGGTTTTCAAAGAGTAATGAGCCAGGGTACACGCTGCCACCAGCTGGCCATGTTTGTTGTGTATGATAATCCAATGCAAATCTTTTCCGGCAATCCTTCCCAGGGCCTGTTAGAGCCAGCTTTCATGGAATTACTGGGAAGCATTCCTACTACGTGGAATGAAACAAAAATAATAGAAGCCAAAGTTTCAGATTTTATAATTACCGCAAGAAAAAAAGATAGTGCCTGGTACATTGGTGGCATGACTGATTGGACGAGTCGTGAATTTAATTTGTCATTTGATTTTCTTGATGATGGAATTTATGATGCTGAATTATGTATAGATGGAGTGAACGCGGAAACGTATGCAACAGATTATGTTATTAAGAAATTTGTACTAAAAAAATATGAGTCATTGAAAATTAAGATGGCGCCAGGTGGAGGATTTTTATTAAAGTTGGTTAAACAGTTACATTAATAGTTACTTTTCCACTGCTTTTTTTAAAACAATTTTTGCTACACTTACAGGATTATTTAGTTGTAAATAATTTATAAGTACACATTGGATGTAAACACCATGACAGCCATCAGTCTATAAGCAATTGAAAAAACTATTCCTATAATAGTAAAAATATTTTTTATATTCATTCTTAATAAAAACATAATCATGATTAAACGTTTATTTCTGTTGCTGCCGGGAATTTTATTTTCTATTTGCGTAATACATGCACAGCAAAAAGTTATTCAACTGTATAATGGTGCAGCCCCCGGGTCTGAAAACTGGAACTGGAACGAAGCCGAAAACGATAGCAACTTGTGGAAAACAAAAGTAGTGTACAACGTGTCACACCCTACTCTCACCGTGTTTGCGCCCGACTCAATGTTATCAACAGGAACGGCAATTATCATTTGCCCAGGAGGCGCATTTCATGCACTGTCAATTAATAGCGAAGGAAATGAAGTTGCTCAATGGCTTGTAAAAAAAGGGGTTACCTGCTTTGTATTAAAGTATAGGCTTGCACACAGCCTCACCACGGATCCCGTAGCCGAAGTAATGGCGAAATGGGGGAAACCAGAATTTGATAATGAAAATAAAGCCGTAGTTCCTCTTGAAATTGCTGATGGAAGAAATGCAATCGCTTATGTGCGCAATCATGCGGCTGAATATGGTATCGACAAAAACAAAATCGGCATCATCGGTTTCTC
>JBBSEV010000196.1:0-2518 GCA_038239385.1 Chitinophagales bacterium | reverse complement strand
CATAAACCTGTTTTCCCGGTTACAACTTCTCTTGGCAACCGTATACTTTGCACACCTGAAGAAATATCTTCTATCTTAGCCGGAACACCGCTTGTACCGCTATACACCATATGGCTTACTAAAGTGGCATAATAAATTCCGGTAAGAAACCTCACACCTTCTGCATCCTTTTTATCTACTGAAGCAGCTTCGCCTTTTAAAACTTTTTCCTGTATTTTCTGAGTATAATATTTAATAATAGGATCTTCCGGTGTGACCAGGCATGTAAGCAAGCTTGCATTGTCAAAATATTCTCCGGGAGTTCTTATTTCATCTGTTGGGATAAAAGTATACATAAATTCATTTCGACCTTTTATATCAATTGGAAAGCTTTGCTCTGTTTCATCAATATTACTTCCGGTCACTTTTATATTTACTTTCTCCTTTGAAGAAGTGGTTTTTTCTACAATTTTTTGATCAAACGATGGATAACAATTTACCACTACTGATTGGCCGGGAAGAATAACAGGGAATTTTGTAATAGAGTTCAAGGTAATATAATTTGGAATCTCGAAGGATACATCAACATTACGGGCAGTATTGTTACTGTTATTAGTTACCAGCATTTTAAAAAGGCTGTATTTTCCCTGCATGGCATTGTCATTGGCGTATACTTTATACACAGCCGGCATAATAACAGGCGCATGCTGAATTTGAAGATCCAGTTTTGCAGGAGATATCAATGCTAAAATTGGCCTGTGGAATGACATGAGAAGGCCTGCTAAAACCAGTAGCAGCGGTAAGACATTCTTTTTTTTCTTTACGTTGGAAAAGATAACATTCATAAGCTGAGTTTTTAATAATAAATAAATAGTTCCGGAGGGTTAAAAACAAAGAAAGGTTCAATCTAAAAATGATATTGGAAAAGCAGAGACAGCAAAATAGATAAATATATCGGTAATTTCAATAACTCAAATTGATTATATAAATATATTTTTCCTGCCTGCCCGGTATTTTTATTTATTGCGATTTTCATTTGGAAATGATTCACAATATTGCACGATCAATTGTAGTTCAAATAGGACTACTTCAAACTAAAAGCGATTTTCATTTGCTGAATTATTACTGGAATTTTTTCATAAGTGGCTATTCTATTGTCGATAGAATCCCTAACATGCCGGGAAATAACCCAGCTAACCGGATAAGTCATTGGATCATTCTGTTTATATAAATCAATTGTCGAATAATGTTCATCATTATGGTAAACATTTTGCATATAATTTTTTAACCGAAAATCATTTACCGAGGTTTGGCTGCCGTAAGAACCTGCAAGCGTTTTAATCGGAGATAGCAGGTCGTTAACCAACGGGCTTACTGAACCTACATCTGTTTTGTCTACAGGATCGTTAGTAATGTTCATTACATAAAATGAAAGTTTATTTTTATATTTTATCAATGTGGTATCTGTATTCAACTCACGAAGTAGTTCAATGATCATTTCATTGGTAACCCCAGCTCCTGAATTATCAAAATATCCACCATCAACAAAATATTGAGGTATGATCTGCTCTTTACCCGTTTCAGCGTTGATAGTTTTTTCATCTATCCTTTGTGCAGAATTGATATATGGGGAGCTACCTCCCATTACGACTGCAGTGCTCAATTGAACATCCTTTTGTTCATCCACCATATTCAATACTTCAAGCCTTCTGTTAAAATAGGAATCACTTAAATCAATATTGCTGATTACACCTGGTTCAGCATCCTGCATGCGTGTAGTATTTATACAAAATAAAGGAAGCAAATAAGCAGGTTGTCCTCTTTGTGTAATAAGAGAAGAGAAACCGATAGCAAAATCATTATACATAAAGTTTTTTTCTCCGGGAACTCTCTCCATGGCATTTGCCAGTGCTGCATCCCTGTCATAAGGATTTAAGAGAGGGAAGATATAGCGAAAAATATCCGGACCTAACATCCTTGCCACCGTATAGGTAAGGAAATCCCCTTTAAGATAACTTTCGGCTGTATTTGGAAAAGAGTTTGCAGGCAGCGGCCCGGGTAAAATTTTATTTTTATAAAGAGAGTTAAAGAAAACGGCATTGCCCCATGTACCCCCGGATGCACCAGATAAACAAAGCAAATGTTTTGAAAATACTCCCTTTGTACTATCCTCAAATTTTGATAAAACCGATGCGACCCAATAAGCAGATCGGGCGCCTCCACCATTGGCTAATATAAAATAGACGGGGTAATCCTTTACTGAATCATTGTTGAGTAATTTATTTCTTGCAGAATCATTAATCCAGTTTTTAAAATATTCATTAAGATGTTGCCTTTTTTTATAGGAAATTTCCGGATGGTCTTTATTGATAAGTTTTGCATAATGTGGTTCTGAAATAGTGCCTGTTAATAATGCAAGTGTAATCAATACGACATGAATATTAAATCTTGCTAAAACAGAAACAAACGCAATAAAATTTATATAACCGAGCAAAACGCCAAAAGCTAATAAAACAAAGGGGAAAGAGCCAATCTTTAT
>JBBSEV010000195.1:0-2534 GCA_038239385.1 Chitinophagales bacterium | reverse complement strand
GGGTCACGATATTGATGAGATAAGTTAGCAGGATTGGCATTCATCATAGCTCTTGCAAGCGTTCCTGCTTCGGCGTTATGTTCCATATAACGCGGCGCTTTTGACCAGGTATATTTTGAATTAAAATCTGTGTTATTCAAATGTTGCGATTCCAAAGGTTCGGGCATGGGTTCATTCCACGGATGTGTTGCAGGATAATCTTCATACCAGCTATGTGTTACGTGTTCTCTTATTTTCATGTGATCAAAAACCTGGTAATTTTTTCCATCATAAAAACCGCTCGGGCAAATGAGTGCTTCATTGCGGCCTTCAATGGTTGGATGATTGTATTTATCCTTATGTAAAAAAGTTCCGAATGTAATATACTTTCCAATGCCCTGCCCAAATTTATCAAGTCCGAATTCCATACTTACACGAAGGAACAAACCAAGATCACTATTGCGATGACTTTCATTTTCATCAAGCCAAACCATTAGTTCATCCCAGCTTTGTATCTGCATATAACGCTCGATAGAACATCCAAGCCACACAGGTTCCAGCCAATCATTTTTAAACTGATTTAAAATAGCATGAGCCCGGGTAATATCTTTTAAAGTTGGCGCACACATTACTCCACCGGGAACCATATAACTGCTGTGTGGCCACTGTCCTCCAAAAATTGCATAAATTTCTACCGGCTTGCTGCTAGCTGATAAGCCAACCTGGAAAGACGTACCTACAAAAGCAGACCAGCGCCGAACCACTTCATCATACAAAGGTTTATTAGAAAATTTTTTATTGGCAAGATCTGTTGCGAAAATTGCATAGAACCAACGTGGGTCACTTTGTAAACTTTCACTTGCCTGGCCAATGGCCCTTAGTAATAATGCATTAGGAGGAAGTGTTGTTTTCCAAACTGTATCCAATGCTGAAGAAGCACAATACAAATGTGATCCGCCACAAATGCCGCACACACGGGGTGTAACCAACAGGCCCGACATCGGATCCTTGCCTTGCAATATTTTTTCAAACCCCCGAAACATGGATGCCTGTGTATGAGCACGTGTTACCACACCATTTTCCATGTATACATTTACATCAAGGTCACCTTCTACACGGCCAACTGGTGATATGTTCAATTCCCTGGTAACCATTTTATTTTTAATATACGTGGTATTTTATCATTTAGACGTTTCAAATATTTTTTTATTCGTTCCTATTACTTTACCAATTCCTGATTTAAAATAGTGGCTTAATTTATTCTCGCCGGCAGCTACTTCTTTTGGCAGAAATCCTAAGTACTTAAATGTTTTAAATATACTCCCTTTGGCCAGGTTGTGATGCGGGAAACCAGGCTCAGTACAGCCCAGGCAAGGATGATTCGCTCTTGTTTTAGAAGAGTGCCTGTTCCAGAGAATTCTGTTACAGCTTGCATTTGTCATCGCACCACGACAGCCTACTTCATAGAACAAACATCCTCCACGTTTACCAAAACCGCCACTAATTTTTTCACTGAAAGCCCTTGCATTAGTACAACCTGTTTGTACAAAATCACTAAAGAAAGTTGTGGGTCTGTGAAAATTGTCTATCAACACATCTTTAATTCTTCCTGTTGAAACAGCAACCAAAATTTGTGTGATCCAATCAGGATGCGCCGGGCAACCCGGAATATTTATTACAGGCATACCACCTTTTGAAATAAAATCAGCTCCCAAATAACCACCTTTTTCCTTTTTATGAAATTGTAATCCCGTACTATCAGTGGGGTTTGGCGGTACTGCCGGAATGCCACCCCACGTGGCACAATCACCTATAGCTATTACATATTCAGCCACATCAGCCAATTCTTTTACCCATTGTTGCATCGGGCGTTCACAAAAGTAATTCATGGTTCCTTTTCCTTTCGGGCCTTGTATCACCGTTCCTTCAAAAACAAAAATATCAATATGTATTTTGCCGGAAATGCAATCGTTTAATATATCGGTGACCTGCTGACCGATCTCCAATGCCATTGAAGGATGCCAGATAATATTTATACCAAAGTCTGTAACCAGTTCTACAACAGTAGGTTCCTGGGCATTTAAGAAAGACATTGTATTGCCACTACATGCACCACCTTGTAACCATAAAATATTTGCCATAGCAAATGCACAGATTTATTAAAATATACTTCAAGCCTGATTAAAAAAGCATCATAAGAATAACAGATTATTTGACCATCATCCAAATTACTTACTCTTGAATTCAGGTTCAATTAAAGAACTGTATTCAGCGCTCCCTTTTGGGGTGAGATAGATATTTACATACTCCCACAATCTTTGCCGTAACTGGTTTTCAGAAATAGTTTTTTTCCCATTTAGCTGCCCTTCTGCAGGCATAAAGAATAATAATAGCCATACATTAGAAGCAATATTTTTAATATTAGCTTCTTTCTGTAATAAACGTTGTTGCAGGCAAAGATTTAAATGCCTTTCGATCTGGAGTTTTACTTTATTAAAAATAGGTTGAAGCAATTCATACAAAGCAGGAAAGTTTCTTTCTATTTCAAAAATGTC
>JBBSEV010000194.1:0-2578 GCA_038239385.1 Chitinophagales bacterium | reverse complement strand
CCTAATCTCCTTTCAAAATTATTTTTTACGCCAATTGCAATTGTGCTTATGTGCCAGTAATTATTTTGATTATCCTGAAAAGTACTTCCATGCCCTGCACCTCTTGCAAATCCTCCCGGCTTAAAACTTAACGGATCTGACTGTGGAATAAAAAACCCCAAAGGAGATTTACCAACGACTACTCCATCTGCATAACCGCTGAACTCAGTTCCAGGGGCACCATATTGTAGATAATATTTGCCGTTATGTTTTGTCATCCATGCACCTTCTATAAAAGGATCGAGAAAAGTATTATCCATGTACTCTCCAAACCTTTGCCAGCCGTACCTGTCAGGCTCCAGTAAATACATTTCCTTTCTTGTTCCATAGGGCTGCATCGTTTTGCGGTTGAGTTCTACTCCGTACAGGGGATACTTGTTACTGCTTCCATTGTACATATATAACTTACCATCATCATCAGTAAAAAAAGCAGGATCCCAGCCGCCAATATCAAATGAATCAACAAGTGGTTTCCATTCATTTGCTTTCGGATTGGTACTCATCCAAATAGTAAATTTGCTGGTGTATGTTGAGCCAAAAACAATCATAGTATCGCCAATGATTCCAACTGCCGGGGCGCACAATTCATCATATACACCCCCATTCCACGGGCGAAGAAATTTTTTTGAAATGAATTTCCAATTCAACATATCATGGCTCCACCAATAACCCCACTGGTTAGTCGAAAATAAATAG
The DNA here is from genome assembly GCA_038239385.1 of Chitinophagales bacterium. Taxonomy (GTDB): domain Bacteria; phylum Bacteroidota; class Bacteroidia; order Chitinophagales; family Chitinophagaceae; genus Ginsengibacter. Next base: position 1,843 of record JBBSEV010000194.1, on the reverse strand, counting down.
AAATCATTTTTATAATTTACAATAACAGGATCGGCAGTAGCCCTGTGCCTGCCCCATTCGCTGAAGTTTGGAATGGGTGTATAACCATAATCAATATTGATAGGGTTGCAATAGGTGGTTTGCTGCGCATATAATTCAAAGGAAATACAAACAACCACAACTAACAAAAAAAAATTCTTCATTTGGATATATTTTCTTTGAACAACTGTTGATCAACACTCCATTTAGCAGGGCCGGTAAAAAAGAAAAGAAATCCCAATAATGCGAATAGAAAAGGATGCTGGTCCTGTTCATAAAATTTACCCGTGCCTATCCAGAAAGTAATAATCAACATTGTAATGACCATAGATAAAGATGCCACCCTGGTGAACAATCCAAGAGTAAGTAGCATACCTGTAATTAGTTCCATCGCTTTACCAAGATATGCCATGAACAAAGGGAAAGGCATTTTTTGAATAACATCCCATTTGGAATATTCTTCGATTCTACCCGGATTAAATACTTCACGCCCGTGGTAAATAAGAAAAATACCTGTTATAATTCTTAACACAGCTAATGCCTCATTTTGCCATACCGGTGATGTTGAAAAAATTTTTCTCATAGCTTACTTCAAGGCTTCATCTTTTTCTTTTTCTAAAAAATGCGCTTCTGCTCCAATACCTTCTGTTTCCCATTCCATCAATGCCTCGTCAGGTACAGCGCTTAAAGGAACAGTACTTGATTTTGATGGCTCATTGTAAGGAATATTTTCGCTCCTGCTATAAACAGAGATAAGCGACCAGCGGGCTGTATCAGATAAATTTGCTTCGGAACGATGCAATAGATTGCTGTGAAAAAATAAAGCATCGCCGGCATTTATTTCCACATAAACCAGTTCCATAGTTTTTAATGCAAGGTCAACATAATGCTGCGATGCACCAACCTGTTCGCCTGCAAAGCCATGCTCAATACGCCCCATTTTATGTGAACCTTTTATTACCTGCAGGCAGCCATTTTCTTTATTTGCATTTGTAATTGCTATCATAACGGACATCATTTGATCAGGCAACAAAAATTCATTCTTATACCAGTAACCATAATCCTGGTGCCACTCCCATGCACCGCCTACCTTCGGTTCCTTTTGCATAAGCTTGCTATGAAAATGGCAAACTGCGCTATCTCCTTCCATTAGCTCATTAACTGAATTGACTATGCGTTTACTTTTAGTAAGCAAGCCATAAGCATCATTACCGGGAGTATACCATAAAGTGAGCTTTGTTTTTTTTCCTGATTGATCGTTTAAATCAAAGGCATATTTTTGCAAAGTATCATCTCCCGTTGCAATTGAATATAGCTTGCTGACTTCTTCTTTTTTCAAAAAATTTTTGACGATTACATAACCATCTCTTTCATAAGAAGATTTTTGCTGACCAGATACTTGAAAGTGTTCCATGATTTAAAATTTTTATTTTGTGAATAACTAAGAAATATCAAACTTAGTTTCAATTAAAGATGAAAATTCATTTTTTTAATTTTTGACTAAACATCCATTCAAAAAGACCCGGCTCTTTGAATGCATCATCCCAGCAGTTGTGCCCGTCCTGGGGATACACGGTAATCTTTACTTCTGCCCCTGCTTTTTTTAAAGCTGATGCCATACTTTCACCATAGCCTACATAAATGGTAGAATCTTTTTGGCCGTGAAATATCCACCACGCGGTTTCTTTTAAGTTTTTTGCATTATCAGTATCACCAGCTCCGCACATAACAAAAGCTGCTGCAAATGTTTTTGGCATCCGGTTCACAAGCTCGTAAGTGCCCATACCGCCCATCGAAAGTCCTCCTAAATACAATCGTTGCGTAT
>JBBSEV010000193.1:0-2678 GCA_038239385.1 Chitinophagales bacterium | reverse complement strand
TGATTGCGGAAGGATTAAGTAATGCGAGTGTTCCAGTTCTTTTGATGGATATAAAAGGAGACCTAAGCGGCATTGCTGCTAAGGGAGCATTGAATGATAAAATAACTGAACGTTACCAGAAGATGAATATAACCTGGAAACCTGATAGTTTCCCAACAGAATTTTTATCCTTAAGCAATGAAAAAGGAGTAAAGCTACGGGCAACAGTCTCAGAGTTTGGGCCAATTCTTTTCACAAAAATACTTGGGCTAAATGATACACAGGGTGGGGTAGTTGCTATGATTTTTAAATATTGCGATGATAAACAATTGCCTTTGCTTGATCTTAAAGATTTTATTAAAGTGCTGCAATATGCAGGTAACGAAGGAAAACAGGAATTACAAAACACATACGGAAATATTTCTACTACTTCTACAGGAACAATTCTTAGAAAAGTTATAGAGTTGCAACAACAGGGAGCCGATACTTTTTTTGGAGAAAAAAGTTTTGAAGTTGATGATCTTATGCGAATGAGTGACGATGGCCGGGGAATGATAAGTGTTTTAAGAGTTACTGATTTACAGGACAAGCCTAAGCTTTTCTCTACGTTTATGCTTCAAATGCTTGCCGAGATTTACGCAACAATGCCTGAAGCAGGCGACCTTGACAAGCCAAAGCTTATAATTTTTATAGATGAGGCACATCTTATCTTCCAGGAGGCAACTCAGTCTTTGCTTGAACAAATAGAAACAATCATTAAACTAATACGTTCAAAAGGAGTAGGAATTTATTTTTGTACACAAAATCCAATGGATGTTCCTGCTTCGGTATTAGGGCAGCTTGGTCTCAAAATCCAACATGCTTTAAGAGCTTTCACCGCAGCGGATAGAAAAGTAATAAAACAAACTGCAGAAAACTATCCTGAAACAAGTTTTTATAAAACGGAAGATCTCATTACTCAAATGGGAATTGGTGAAGCATTGGTTACCATTCTTAATGAAAAAGGAATTCCTACACCTCTTGCCCATACCATGATGCTCACGCCCCAAAGCAGAATGGATGTACTTACACCATCTGAAATAGATGGCATTGTTGGGCAATCAAAAATTATTTATAAATATAACCAGGTAATTGATCGGGAAAGTGCTTGTGAAATCCTAACCGAAAAATTAAAGCAGGCTTCTGAAAATACGGTTACCACTCCCTTGGCTAAGAATCAGAAACCTGAACCATCTATGCTTGAAAAAGTTACAGACAATACGATTGTAAAAAGCATGATGAGAACGGCAGGGACTACTATTGTACGTAGTATATTAGGATCTCTTGGCCTTGGTGGCAAAAGCCGAAGTACAACCAAAAGATGGTTTTAAGTCAATCCTTTTCGTGTTTATCTTAGTATCAATTCAATATTTCATTTGAGAAAATATATCTTGAAAAGTGAGCTACTCTTTAAATTAAAGCCTTTTAATCAACAATAATAACCATTAAATAAATTAAAGAGGGTATAAACACCCTTATTTATAAAATCTTATAAAAAGTCTTGTAAAATAGTAATTTCCCTATTATCTTCGTCTCGGTTTTTCATAGGATATTGGATTTTAAAGCGGGACTAGATTTCTATCTGGGTCCCTTTTTTTTGCCCTCTCTTTTAATTTCCACGATTTTAGTTCCTTCTTAAATTAACATCCTAATCTTTTCTTGTGGATTTTGATATTTTTCCATAATTTCGTTTCGGTTTTTCATAGGATATTGGATTTTAAAGCGGGACTAGATTTTTATCTTGGTCCCTTTTTATTTATGCTACTTCTGTCTTCTATCATCTATTCTTAAGTGTTCCTTCAGGTGTAACTTTTAGGAGATTTTCTTCAAGAAGGAAATTCAATATTTTTTTTATTTTATTTTGATTGAATCCAGGAAGTTTTCTTAAAAGCTGCTCAGTATCGACTTCTGCTTTGGCAATTATATTTTTTATTCCATCACTAAGGCTTATAAATTCTTCATTCGTTATGATAATTTTTTTATTTCGAAGGCAGTTATCACAAATTCCGCATTGTCTTAAATTTTTGTCATCAAAATATGTCGCAATCATTTTGCTTCTACAGCGATAAGTTTGATTTATATATTCGATAATGGCTATTAAGCGCTTTTCAAAGGCCTGTTTTCTTTTTAAAATATTTTTTTCATTAATAAAGAGATCATCGGTATGCACCCGATTTTCAAGGAAAGTAATCTGGGGGATTTCTGTTTGGAAAATATACTCGATGATACTGAATTTGCTAATCTCCTTTAAGTATGAGATAAGCACGTCTTTTTTAAGAGACAAAAATTTGGCAAGCTCGGTTTCCCTTATGGCTGTCGGATAATCAAAAATACCATCGTATGACCTAAGTAACCCCTTAATGACAGATTCAAGATGTTGATGGCTCTTTTCAAACTCTTCGATTTGCGATTTTTCAGAGCAGAAGACAACAGTTGAAGGTGAGAAAAACTGGTCACTATAATTTATTAATTCTTCCTGCTCCAATATTTTTAAAACATTATTGACTATAAAAGCATCGAGTTTGAATTTTTTTACAAAGTCATTTATATCAAAATCGAAAGAAACTCCTTCACCGCTACCCGATGGAAGTTGAAAATAGTTTATCAGAGCCCGGTAAATTTCCCTGATAACTTTTTTTGAAGGAAACCTGATTTCACTT
>JBBSEV010000192.1:0-2707 GCA_038239385.1 Chitinophagales bacterium | reverse complement strand
TAAGGTTTCGTTTACCGGTGGTAGTGTTATGGGCCTTGGGGTTGCAGGCCTTGCGGTGCTTGGATTAGGTGGATTATTTATTATTTTATATCTAAGTTTTGTTTCAGGAATACCTAATGGTTCACCAGAGTATAAATTAGCACTTGAAAAGGCTATTGAAATACTTACAGGTTTTAGTCTTGGCGCTGAGAGTATCGCATTGTTTGCCCGTGTTGGTGGTGGTATCTATACTAAAGCAGCTGATGTGGGTGCTGATCTTGTGGGAAAGGTAGAAGCTGGAATTCCGGAAGATGATCCGCGAAACCCCGCGACAATTGCTGATAATGTGGGAGATAATGTTGGGGATGTCGCAGGTATGGGTGCAGATCTTTTTGGATCATATGTTGCCACAGTTTTAGCAACCATGGTATTAGGAAGAGAAACTTTTTCAAATGATGCTTATGGAGGAATGGCTCCTATTTTATTGCCAATGCTTATTGCATCTATGGGTATTCTTTTTTCTATCCTGGGAACATTTTTTGTAAAAATTTCTGATAGCGCCGGATTGCATACAGCTGTTGTTCAAAAAGCTTTGAATCTTGGAAACTGGGGCTCAATTGTATTAACAGCGATCGCTTCTTATTTCCTGGTGATGTGGTTATTACCAGATACGGATATGATTTTAAGAAATTATCATTTCACAAAATATGGAGTATTCGGAGCTATTATAGTAGGCCTGGTTGTTGGAACACTCATGAGTATAATTACCGAATTCTATACAGCTATGGGTAAACGCCCGGTGATGACTATTGTGCGTCAATCTTCAACAGGGCATGCAACTAACATAATTGGTGGGCTTGCCGTAGGAATGGAAAGCACGCTGTTACCGATATTGGTGCTTGCTTCCGGAATATATATGAGTTACTACTGTGCAGGTTTATATGGTGTTGCCATTGCTGCTGCAGGTATGATGGCCACAACTGCTATGCAACTTGCCATTGATGCATTTGGGCCTATTGCGGATAATGCGGGGGGAATTGCTGAAATGTGTGAATTGCCAAAAGAAGTTCGGGAAAAAACGGATATACTTGATGCGGTAGGAAATACAACGGCGGCTACGGGTAAAGGCTTTGCGATTGCATCGGCAGCTTTAACTGCGCTGGCTTTGTTTGCCGCTTTTGTTGGTATTGCAAAAATTGACGGCATTGATATCTATCGTGCGGATGTATTAGCAGGTTTATTTGTTGGTGCCATGATTCCGTTTATATTTTCATCATTAGCAATACGTGCGGTTGGCGAAGCCGCTATGGCAATGGTGGAAGAAGTACGCAGGCAGTTTCGTACTATCCCGGGAATTATGGAAGGTACAGGAAAACCTGAATATGAAAAATGCGTTGCCATATCCACCGATGCATCGATTAAAAAAATGATGATGCCCGGAGCTATCGCCTTAATTTCTCCTTTAATAATCGGGTTTGTTTTTGGCCCGGAAGTTTTGGGAGGTTTTTTAGCTGGTGCTACTGTAAGTGGCGTATTGATGGGAATGTTTCAGAACAATGCCGGTGGTGCATGGGACAATGCAAAAAAATCTTTTGAAAAAGGCGCTGTCATAAATAATGAAACATTCTATAAAGGTTCGGAACCACACAAAGCATCAGTAACAGGTGATACTGTGGGAGATCCATTTAAGGATACTTCAGGGCCAAGCATGAATATATTGATCAAGCTTATGAGTATTATTTCTTTGGTAATAGCCCCTACCCTTGCAAGGATACATCATGCAAAAATTGAAAAGAACAGGAACCTGAAAATGGAAAACCTGATGATGTTGCAAAACGAAACAAATGCTGGTAATAACTCACAGCCAGGAAATGTATGGACTTTACAAACCAGAAACCCCAATAACCAGGTGGCTGTTCAAAGAGATGTAAAAAGAATGATTGATGAAATGGAACAAGATAACCTGATTAATAATTCGACCTACTCAGTTGAAGTTGCTAATAGCTGGCTATATATTAATGGAGTGAAACAAAGTGCTGAAATCAATAACAGGTACAAAAAATATTATACAAGAACAGGTGATTTTATCACGGGTGAAACACGAAAATAAATTACCATTAGTATTGAGTCTTTTAATTCTAAAGCAGAGAAAAATTAATAATTTCCCTGCTTTTTTTATGTGCTTTTTTAAATTTTTTTGTAAAAATTCTACTTTAAATTTAGCCTGATGGACAAAAATATTTTTCATATTTCAATAACAGAAGCTTTCAATCTTTTACAAAAAGAAAAGAACAAATTCGTGAAAGTGCTACAAAACGGAACTATGAGTGTTGAATATTTTGCTCCGCAGGAAACAGATACTCAATCTCCACATAAACAGGATGAGCTTTATATAATTATAGAAGGCTCTTCTGATTTTTATAGAAACAATGCGATTGTAAAATGCAAAAAAGGCGATGTGCTATTTGTTCCTGCAAAAATGGAACACCGGTTTATAAATTTCTCTGAAGATTTTGCAACCTGGGTAATTTTTTATGGAGAAGAAATAAGTTAGTTTTCTTCCACTACTAAACACGTCATTTCCTTTCTAAACCTTGTCACCGTAAAAAATATTTTTTTCTGCGTCAAGCAAATGATTGTCTTTATTCGCAATCATCAGGTTTTTATATTCATTTACTTTCACCCAATAAAGAATAAAAGTTATCAAGGCTACCAGGCCACCCAATAT
>JBBSEV010000191.1:0-2709 GCA_038239385.1 Chitinophagales bacterium | reverse complement strand
TATCGCCAGTGGTTCAGACGATGACACTTTGCGTTTGTGGGACTTGCATGGAAATATTATTAAAGAATTTAAAGATGCTTCGCCGGAAGGTTTTGCAATTAAATCAGTAGCTTTTTCTCCTGATGGAAAAACGATTGTTACCGGCTCTTCTGATGGTGTTACCCGTTTGTTGGACTTGAAGGCAGATACTATTACCAATGAATTTAAAGGACCTGAAGTAGTTAATTCTGTTGCTTTTTCGTCAGATGGAAAAACAATTATAATGGGGTCAGAAGATGGCATTGTCCGTTTATGGAATATAACCGGAAATACTATACAGGAAATGAAAGGCCATACAGCACCAGTTTCTGCCATATCTTTTTCGCCGGATGGAAAATCAATTCTTACTGGATCCATCGATAATACAGCCCGCCTGTGGGACTTTAAAGGACGCACACTTCAGGAATTTAAAGGATTTTCTTCCTGGATCAATTCTGTTGCTTTTTCACCCGACGGAAAAACAATTTTGACCGGTTCTCTTGATAAAGTAGCCCGCTTATGGGAGGTATCCATATCATTAAATGAGTTTCTTAAAAGTGATAACATTGAGAAACTATCGCCTGAACAGAAAAAACAATATGGGATAAATAAATAATAATGACTACTGTTTGAATTCTGCCTTACTGGTATTTCAAAATTCCCCAGTGATTAATATTTTAAGAAGGTTTCTTTTTGAATTATGATGACTTTTATAACTTTAGAAAACTACTTCCCCCATTCTCAGTCGTGAAGGATATTTTTAGCATGCTTAATTATAGACTCCAAAGAACGCTGTACATCAGCTTCACTGGTAATCCAACTACTCACGCTGATTCGCATTGCCGTACACCCCTGCCATATCGTTCCACCGCACCAGCAAACTCCTTCTTCCTGTACATTTTTTATTACCTGATTGGTTATTGATGCATTACCAAAACTTACTAATACCTGGTTAAGGGCTACCTCATTTAAAATTATATAACCTGCAGCAGTGAGTGCTTTAGCAAACTGTAACGCATAAACGCAATTGTTTTCAATCATTTCAGCAAGGCCCTTTGTTCCAAGCGATTTTAATGCAGCCCATACAGGTATACCCCTGGCACTTCGGGACATTTCGGGCACATAATTAAAAGGCTCACGCAAAGCATTTGTAGGTAAGTAAGCGGCAGTTGCCGACATAGCTGCAAAAAGCGCCTCTTTCTTACGAACAAAAACAACGCCACTATCATAAGGAACATTAAGCCATTTGTGCGCATCCGTTGCCCATGAATCTGCAAGTTCAAATCCTTGTGCTAAATATTTCTTTTGAGGAGAAGCTGCAGCCCATAAGCCAAATGCACCATCTACATGAACCCATACATTATTGCTGCCTGCTTTATTACAGATTTCTGCAACTGGGTCAAACGAACCGGTGTTTACATTGCCTGCCTGCACACATATGATGGCCCGCCCTTTTATTTCAGGAATTTTATCGGCTATTATCCTGCCCTCTTTATCTACCGGAATACGCACTACCCGGTCTCTTCCAAAGCCCAACATGCTCAAGGCTTTTAATACACTCACATGCACTTCTTCTCCCACAATAACAGTTACCTCGGGGCTGTTGAATAAACCATTTGCTTCCACATCCCAGCCTTCGTTTTTTAAAAGATGGTGCCTGGCTGCTGCAAGTGCAGTGAAGTTGGCCATTGTGTCGCCGGTTACAAAACCAAAACCGCAATCAGGAGGTAACCCAAATATTTCTAACATCCATTTACCAGCTATGTCTTCCAGCTTTGATGCTATAGGAGACATTATGGTAAGCGCTGCATTCTGATCCCACACAGTTGCCATTAATTTAGCGGCCATAGCCGCAGGCAGGCAACCTCCATTTACAAAACCATAATAACGGCCGCCGGTAGTTTTAACCGTTGCAGGCGAACCAATATCATCCAATAAGGCCAGCACTTCTAGTGAATCAATAGTATTTTCCTGCAAGGGTGCATCAAATTTTTTAATATCATTTATAGAAGAAGCTTTCGGATATACGGGATCGCTGTTAGCTTGAGCCAGGTAATGTTTTGCCCTTCGGGCAAATTCATCTATAAAGTGCATATAATTTATTTTTGAGAAAGAAAGTTAATGCAGATTGCTAAAGCATAGTTCCCTTTATCGGAAGAAAAAGAGTTAATAAAATTTCCACGCAAGAATTTTACCGCATAGAAAAGAAATTTATGGAGTTTTCGCAGAATTTTTTCTATGAGTAAACTTTTATTCTCACGCCGTCAGCGATGAATGTTGTAATGCTTTACGCACTGCCGGTGCTACTATATTTCCAAATAATTCTATTGCATGCATCATTTGCTTATGGAGCAAAGTTCCTACACTGAACTGTACCATAAAACGTGTGTTTCCAAACAATTCATGCTCATATAATATTTTGTCAATCACCTGCTGCGGACTTCCTACTAACAGGGCACCTGTAGGACTTCGCATAAATTCAAACTGCTCACGTGTGGTAGGCGGCCAGCCTCGTTCCCGGCCTATTTTACTCATTACATATGCATAGATTGGAAAAAATTCATCGGCAGCCTGTTGGGAATTATCTGCGATATATGCATGAGAGTTAATGCATAATTGTAGGGTTGAAATATCATGGCCCGCTTTTACAAATTCATCACGATAGTATTTTGTATGAGGAACAAACTGCTC
>JBBSEV010000190.1:0-2795 GCA_038239385.1 Chitinophagales bacterium | reverse complement strand
TCGATGTCGGTTCGTCACATCCTGGGGCTGGAGAAGGTCCCAAGGGTTCGGCTGTTCGCCGATTAAAGTGGCACGTGAACTGGGTTCAGAACGTCGCAAGACAGTTCGGTCCCTATCTGTGATGGGCGCAAGAAAATTGAGAGGACATGACCTTAGTACGAGAGGACCGGGTCGTACGTACCGCTGGTGTATCTGTTGTGCCGCCAGGTGCAATGCAGAGTAGCTATGTACGGACAGGATAAACGCTGAAAGCATCTAAGCGTGAAACCAACCTCAAGATGAGTTTTCTTTTAAGGGTCGTCAGAGACTATGACGTTGATAGGCTACAGGTATAAAGGTGGTAACATCAAAGCCGAGTAGTACTAATTGCCCGTAAGCTTTATCTTTTTTATTTCATATTACAGCTTTCCCTTTATGTTAATTTATTATTGAATATTGAACATGTTTCAATATTCATTCTCAACAAAATCATTTGTTGGGTTTTAAATGCCAGTTGCCTGGAGATTCCATTTAACGTTCAGCATTTTTAATTCAGCATAACTCTTTATGGTGGTTTTGCCGAGGGTGTTCACCTCTTCCCATACCGAACAGAGCAGTTAAGCCCCTCATGGCCGATGGTACTACACAACAATGTGGGAGAGTAGGTAGCTGCCATATTTATTTAAAAGCCCTTCGATATTTCGAAGGGCTTTTTTTATGCAGTTAATTCCTATATTTTGCAGGTTAATTGTCTTTGCCTGAGATATCAATTTGCTACCTTATTTCCTAAAATGGTTATTGGAAAGATAACTGTAATACAGATTCAGTTTTTTTGGCAAAATTGAATGCACAGTAGGAGTGTACCAATCGATTTAATTCCTCATTTTAAAGAAATTTTTTTCACTACAAGAGTTATAATATAGATTTGATATAGATTCATAATTTTCAATAAATTTTTATTTAAAGGATTTATTGATCTGCTTTAATTAGATACTCTATTTTTAATTGCCAAAAACAAAATGTATGAAACAAAACTTTTCCAAAATTTTCGGGCTTCTATTTTTAATTACTATCGTATTTGCAAATTGTAAAAAAGGTGATACCGGGCCTGCCGGTGCAGCAGGTGCGACCGGTGCAAATGGTGCTAATGGTGCCAGCGGGCCACAGGGCCCCAAGGGAGATACAGGCGTTGCCAATGTAATTTATTCTCAATGGCTGGATGTAGCCTATACACCAGTTAAAGACTCAACTACCGGAGATACCCTTGCCTGGATTGCTACTATTCCTGCGCCCAGTTTATCAGATAGTATTTTAAATACAGGTATAGTGAAAGTTTTTTTAAATGCTGGCACTCCAACGGTTAAGGCAGTTTTTCCTTTACCGATAACAGACTTGTTTGCTCTAACAGGCTTATTGAATGTGAATTGTTATTTTACACTAAATACTATTAACCTTTACGCTACTGATAATGCCAGCTCTTTTACCAGTCAAGGTGAAAAAGCCTTTCAATACCGCTATGTACTTATCCCCGGAGGTGTCGCCGGTGGTATCCGAAAAAACGTCGATTGGAATGATTATAACCAGGTGAAAGCTACATTGGGATTATCAAACTAATAGTTTTTATTTTCCGGGCAAAATTTTCTAATCCTAGCTATTACGGCTAAAGGAAAGCGTGAAGATTTGTGTTGTAAAATGGAAACTGAAATATTGTTGAAAGCCTTTCAGAATATTTGAAAGGCTTTTTTTTGCTTTGCGCTTGATTAAGTTTTGTAGAGGTATTATAATCAAGCCCCAAATTGAGTAAGGTGGTGGTTTAGATGTTTGTAAAACATATTATTCCATTCAATCTTGCTTAATTTTCCAAAAGAATGAGATTCTTTATTATCAAAATAATTTTCGCCAAGTTGGTGAGTCTTTACAATATAATTAATCAGGCGTTGCTTTTCAACTTCAAAATCCTTTGTTTCTTTTATGATAAACTGGGGTGCCGTTCTATTATTTTTCTTATAGGGCGTTTCACCAACTACTTTATCCTTAACTAAGTTTTTTAAGATAAATTTCATGAAACCATTTGGTTTTTTGTGAAGATTTTCATAGGTCATTTCATAGCTTACATTACAGTGAGCTAACATTTGAGCAACGCTCATCTTTCCCCATTTTGGTTGAGTTGAAGGTATGAGATTATTGATTCTTTGAATTATCTCATCCGATACTTGCTGGCTAAAAATATCTGGTAATGCCATGACTTACTATTTGAATTTAAAATTAATTTAATTGCATTCCATTTCTTATTTCAGGAAAAACAAAATCGCCCACCTCTTTATTTATTGAGTTGAAAGCTATCACCTGCAGTAAAGATACTCATGTGCACATCATCAAATTTAATATAGCCTTGCGGATCTTTCCTTAAATTTTTAGGGTGCGAAAAAAGAATTACCTGGCTTTCTCCTGTCACTTTTACATTTGCGCCATGCACAATTATTGCTGTTGCTTCATTAATACCAATACAAGGTAAGCCGGGATATTTTGCCATTGCTGATAATAAACGGTTGTAACGACTACGCACAATAAAATGCTGGTCAACAATCGCTGTAGTTAAAAGCCCAAGCCCATCCTGTATTTCAATATTATCATTGCGTAGTTCATCGAATGTTTCAGAGTAGGCGGTATCTCCAATAAGATGGTTGCCTGTTATCATGTGGCTGCTCATCATGGCTGCGCCGGCACTCGTGCCTGCTACGGTTGCTCCATTATAATAGGCTTTTAAAATTCTCTTTTGTATTGGTGTGTGAAGTACAATATTCATGAAGCGACTT
>JBBSEV010000189.1:0-2809 GCA_038239385.1 Chitinophagales bacterium | reverse complement strand
GGATACTACTGAAAAAATTATAGGAGCTTCTTTTGAAGTTCATAAATTTCTGGGCAATGGTTTTCAGGAAGTAATCTATCAGCGGGCTTTAGCCTGGGAATTATCAAAGGAAGGTCTCACATACGCAAGAGAAATTGAGCAAGACATTTATTACAAAGAACTTTCTGAACCAGTTGGAACGAGAAGGGCAGATTTCATTGTAGAAGGAAAAGTTCTGGTTGAGTTAAAGGCAATAATACAACTCGAAGATGTTCATCTTGCGCAGGTATTAAATTATCTTAAAGCTTACCGGCTTGAAGTTGCTTTGTTAATCAATTTTGGCAGTAAAAGCTTAACATTTAAAAGACTTGTGTTATGATGAAATCAGTGCAATCCGTAAATCCATTTAAATCCGTGATTCAGACAAGCTATGATATTATTAAAGCACATGGAGGAGAAATAAAAGTTGAAACGAAGGAAGGAGAAGGCACAACATTTATAATTCAATTGTTATTATAATGAAAATATTTTTTTGCAAAATAAGCCTGCCTTTATTTCTTATTGTATTTATGTACGAGGCAAATGGGCAAATGAATGCACCTGATTCGATAAAAATTGACTCGCTTAAGAAGGTTTTACAAATTCAAAAAGAAGATACTAATAAAGTAAATACTTTAAATGCGCTTAGTGCGGAACTAAGTTACAATAGCGATCATTTAAAAGCACTGGAATTTGCTAATAAAGCCTTGGGCTTGGCCAAAAAAATAAAATCAAAACGTAGTCTTGCTCAATCTTACCAAGTATTGGCAATGTGTTTTACAAATAATGAAAACATTCCTGAATCTCTTAGATATTTATACAGTGCCTTGAAATTATTCGAGGAATTAGGAGATAAAAACCGAAGCGCTGACTGTCTTAGTACAATAGGTTTTAATTATTATGCTTCTGAAGGTTACAACCAGGGGCTTAATGCTTTCTTTGACGCTTTAAAAATCTATAATCAAATTGGTGTTGATAACTTCTATAGAGCCATCTGTTATATTTATATAGCAAACATTTACAGAATACAGGCCAATTATGATGAAGCATTGAAGTATGATTCTCTTGGATTAAAAATATCTCTTGTCAAAGGCCTTAAACATGCTGCCGCAAACGCATATATAACTATGGGGGATATACTGTCCTCAAAAATTAATTCAAGCCAACTTAATAAAACAAAAAATGAACAAAAATCGTCTCTAAGAGAAGCTCTGAAAAATTACCTCAATGCATTAAATGATTTTAAAGATTCAAGAGATATTGGTGGCATCACCGAAAGTTACCAACACGTATCAGAAATTTACATAAGATTGCATCAGTTTAAAGAAGCTCAAATATATGCCGACTCATCATTCTTCGTGGCAAATCAAATACATACAAATGATGGCCTTGGGAAAAGTAACTTATTACAGGCAAGCATAGATAGCGCAGAAAGTAATTTTGGTCGGGCGTATGAACACTACAAGTTATATATCTTACATCGTGACAGCCTTATCAACGAGGAGACCACCAGGAAATCTTTATTGACTAAGTTCCAATATGAAGCTGAAAAAAAAGAGGCCGTTGATAAAGCAGAGCAGGATAGAAAAGATGCAGAACAAAAACGATATAGAAACCAACAATATTTTATCATTGCAGGTCTTGGTATACTTGTGTTAGCAATCTTAACTGTTGCACTAATCCAATTTAGAAACAACAAACAAAAACAAAAAGCAAACCTTGTTATTATACAGCAAAAACAAAAAGTTGAAACCACATTAGAAGAATTGAAATCTACGCAAGCGCAACTTATCCAATCCGAAAAAATGGCTTCGCTGGGAGAACTCACCGCAGGCATTGCCCATGAAATTCAAAACCCGTTAAACTTCGTAAACAATTTTTCTGAAGTGAATAAGGAATTACTTCTTGAAATGAAAGATGAAATTGACAAGGGAAATATCAATGAAGTAAAATCTATTGCAGATGATTTAATAAGCAACCAGGAAAAAATAAATCATCATGGCCAGCGTGCTGATGCTATAGTAAAAGGAATGATGCAGCATTCACAGCAAAGTAAAGGCTTAAAAGAGCCAGCAAATATCAACGCCTTAGCTGATGAATATTTAAGACTGAGCTATCATGGTATGCGTGCAAAGGACAAAGACTTCAATGCAATAATTAAAACAGATTTTGATGAAAATATTGGTAAAATAAATATCATTCCGCAAGATATAGGAAGAGTATTGCTCAACCTGTACAACAATGCATTTTATGCCTGTGCTGAGCGAAGCCGAAGTTCAGTGAATGAAAAAAAGGGTTCAATAAACCAAGAAGGTTTTCAAAACCTTCTTGGTTTTAACTACGAGCCAACAGTCACAGTTCAAACAAAAAAATTAAATGATAAGATTGAAATAAAAGTAAGTGATAACGGCAACGGAATTGCAAAAAATATAGTAGATAAAATTTTTCAACCCTTCTTTACCACGAAACCAACGGGGCAGGGCACAGGACTAGGATTGAGTTTAAGTTATGATATTATAAAAGCACATGGAGGTGAGTTGAAAGTGGAAACAAAGGAAGGAGAAGGTTCTGAATTTATTATTCAGTTACCTGTTATCTGAATCACGGATTAATTGGATTAAAAGATTTCACGGAAATAAAATATGGCAAATGACTTAAAATATAAGGATACTACTGAAAAAATTATAGGAGCTTCTTTTGAAGTTCATAAATTTCTGGGCAATGGTTTTCAGGAAGTAATCTATCAGCGGGCTTTAGCCTGGGAATTATCAAAGGAAGGTCTCACATACGC
>JBBSEV010000188.1:0-2884 GCA_038239385.1 Chitinophagales bacterium | reverse complement strand
AACATCGGTGCTAAATAAATGGAACCAGGTATGGGATGCACCGAACGTGTTTGTAACAGATGGGTCTTTTATGGCATCTGCAAACTGCGTGAATCCTTCACTCACATATATGGCCATGACGGCAAGAGCCGCTGACCATGCGGTAAGCGAATTAAAAAAGCTAAATATTTAAAATTTATTTTCAATATTTAATTAATTATTCAAATATTCATGGAAGAAAAAGAAATTAAAATATCTGTAAATAATTCAAGAAGAGGCTTTCTAAAAAACACAGCAATAACGGCTGCCGGGTTTATGATAGTACCGCGGCATGTATTAGGTGGGAAAGGCTTCCTGGCTCCCAGTGACAGGCTTAGCATTGCAGGTATTGGAGCAGGTGGAAAAGGGGAAAGCGATATTGCCAATTTCTACAAAAGCGGCAAAGCGGATATTGCTTTTCTTTGTGATGTAGATGACCGCAGGGCTGCTACATCAGTTAAAAATTTCCCCAAAGCAAAATATTATAAAGACTGGAGAGAACTACTGGACAAAGAGTCAAAAAACATTGATGCAGTTTCAGTTTCCACTCCAGATCATACACATGCGGTAGCCGCAATTGCAGCTATGCAACTCGGAAAACATGTATATGTACAAAAACCATTAACTCATGATGTATATGAAGCAAGGGCTCTAACTGATGCGGTTAAACGCTATAAAGTTGTTACCCAAATGGGTAACCAGGGCTCCTCGGGAGATGGCGTAAGGCAACTAATGGAGTGGTACGATGCTGACACAATTGGAGATGTGCATACAGTATATTGCTGGACTGACAGGCCCGTATGGCCACAAGGAATTCCATGGCCTTCAAATTCAGCGCCTGTACCTGCCGGATTAAGCTGGGATTTATGGCTTGGCACCGCACCTTATAAAGATTATATTGAAAAACTTGTTCCTTTCAACTGGCGTGGGTGGTGGGATTATGGAACCGGTGCTTTAGGTGATATGGGCTGTCACATTGTTGAGCCGGCATTTAGAGTGCTCGATCTTCAATATATAGATTCGGTACAGGCAAGCGTAGGTAGTGTATATGTCGATGAATTTAAAAGAGGTTATTTTCCTGAAAGCTGCCCGCCATCAAGCCACGTAACCATTAAATTTCCTAAAACCCAAAAAACAAAGGGGGCTGTAGAAGTACATTGGATGGATGGAGGAATTCAGCCGAAACGCCCTGAAGAATTGGGGCCTAATGAATTATTTGGAGATGGAGGCAATGGTACATTGTTTATTGGAACCAAAGGCAAAATGATGTGCGGAACCTATGGAGCTGATCCGAGGCTTTTACCTCTTTCCCGTAATAAAGAAGTATCAGTACCTCAAAAGATAGCCCGTGTTCCGGGAGGTGATGACGGCCATTATGCTCAGTGGGTGGAAGGAGCAATTGCAGGATATGGAAAAAAACAATTGAGTTCTCCGTTTGAAATTGCGGGCCCTTTAACAGAAGCATTGTTGATGGCAAATTTGGCTATAAGAGCAAATGACATTCGTATATCCAAAGGCAATGGGTTTAATTACCCGGGCCGTTACATTGAATTATTATGGGATAACAAAAATATGAAGGTTAGCAATTTTGATGAGGTAAATCAATATGTAAAACGCGAATATCGTACAGGCTACAGTTTAAAAGCATAAATAAAATTTAATACTAATAACTATGAACAGAAGAGAAGCAGTTCAACACATTTCGCTCTTATTAGGTGGTACAATTGTAGGTTCCACTTTTTTCTTAAGTGGTTGTAAAACCGAAACAAAAGTTCATAAGGAATTTATGGATGAAGATGTGGTATTATTAGATGAGATATCCGATACCATATTACCACCTACAAAAACGCCTGGTGCAAAAGCAGCAGGGGTTGGTAAGTTTATGACGGTAATGATTAATGATTGTTATGATGAAGAGGATCAAAAAGTGTTTCACGAGGGTATTAAAAAATTAAATGACGCTGCTGATAAAAAATACAGCAAATTATTTGTAGAACTTAGTCCTGCACAAAGGCATGAATTTTTAGTAGCTCTTGATAATGAACAAAAAGATTACATGAAAAATAAAAAGGAGACAGACCGCTCCCATTATTTCCGTATGATGAAAGAGCTTACCCTGCTCGGATATTTTACTTCTGAAATTGGATGCAAGCAAGCGCTGCGTTATATTGAAACACCGGGAAGGTATGACGGTTGCGTACCTTATAAAAAAGGTGATAAAGCATGGGCATAATTTAAAATTCATTAATGTCATTAATAAATTATAAAAGAAGGAATTTTATAAAGACGGCAGCAGCAGGAATCGCTATCGCTGCAATATCCGGAGATATAATTGGTTGCTCTGCATCTTCAAAAGCAGGCAACCCAGGAAACCTAAATGAATTTGGTTTACAACTTTACACGCTGCGTGATATAATGGCAAGCGATCCCAGGGGAATTTTAAAACAGGTTGCTGATATGGGATACAAGCAAATTGAAGGATACGAAGATGGGAAAATGGGAATTTACTGGGGGATGTCTAACCTTGAATTTAAAAAATATACAGATGAGATTGGATTGAAAATGGTATCAACGCATTGTAACATTTTCCAGGATTTTGAAAAAAAAGCTGATGAAGCGGCAGCAATTGGAATGAAATATCTTATATGCGCTGCATTAAATAATGAAGGCGGAATGGATAAAGACGGCTACAAAAAAGCAGCTGATTTATTTAATGAAAAAGGTACTGTTTGTAAAAAAGCGGGATTACGATTTGCCTACCATAATCATGATCAGCCCTTTCATCAAAGAGATTCTGGCTTAATAGGTGAGCAGGTTTTACTTGATAATACTGACCCTTCGCTTGTTGACTTTGAAATGGATATTT
>JBBSEV010000187.1:0-3030 GCA_038239385.1 Chitinophagales bacterium | reverse complement strand
TATCTAAACTAAATTGATTAACGCCATCAATATAAGTTGCAACAGCAGGATCATAAGAAGAACTGGTAATACCACGAATTGATGTAATATTTCTTTTATCACCGGGATCTGCAGCATATAAATTCGGAACAATAGCGGTTATATCTTTATTGTCCCATATCCGTGAATCTCTAATCCGCTGAGCAGAAATTGCCGTAATGCTCAAAGGAAGATGTTGTAGCAGTTCCTCCTTTTTCTGGGCAGTAACCAAGACTTCATCAAGGCTTTTACCTGTTTTTTCAAGTATGGCATTAATATTCAAATCATTTTTGCCAACATTTATTTCTTCAGTTTTACTTGTATAACCTATTGATGAAAATATGAGAATATATCTTCCGGGAAGAATTTTACTAAATACATAATTCCCTTCACTATTTGAAACAGCGCCATAATTTGTATTTAAAAGATGAATAGAAATACCGGCTAAAATGTGAGAATTTGCATCAGTTACCTGGCCAGTTATTCTCGCCTGTGAAAAAGTTGCAGGGGCTGCGAACATCAAATTCAAAAAAAATAAAAATGTAAGTTTTTTCATGCAGGTGTTTCAATTACAAAAATTAATATCAAAACGAATGAGTTTTCTAAATGTGAGGGCAAATTTATGTTTAAAAGTTATTATAAATGTATGATTGACTTTAATACAAACAACAAGAGGCAGAATGAGTTTATTTTAATTGAATTTTTTTTTTCAAATATTTATCCGCCAGTCCCGTTGAAAAACTTTTGCATAGTATAATATCCAAATATTTTAAATTGAAGGTTCAGTCTATAAAAAAAATTAAAGCTCACACAATAAAACACTAAACTTTTGTTGAAAATTTATTGATATTTGTTTCCTGTAAAATATAAGTTGTTTAATAATGAAAGTATATTTCATCCATACAGTATCAGGGCAAACAGGGCCTTACACGCTTGAAGAATTAAAGTCCAAAAGTATTACTAAAGAAACTTCTATATGGCGTGAAGAGCTATCAGATTGGGTAAAGGCCGGTGACCTGCCGGAGTTAAATGTTTTATTTATACCTGCTCCTCCTCCTTTTGTGGAGAAGGACACAGAAAAGGATAGTATTAATAAAACTATTGTCCCTCCTGTGCTTAAAGAACCGGCAAAGGATGTTAGCTCAAAAACAGTTCCGGCTGCTGTTCCCGCAAAAGGAAATAAAAATATGCTGATTATAATTCCGGTTATACTCTTAGTTGTTGCAGCGGCAGCTTATTTTTATTTTAATAGAAGTAATAACAAACCAATTGATGCAAATAAAGAAAAGGTGATTGCCGCAACAAGCGACTCCTCACTTAAAAAAGAAATAGTAAATAAGGATACCACAAAAAAAATAATTCTTGATACATTATCAAATTGGATGAGTACTGATACAAGCGCCGTCAATAAAGACAAAGGGACGACAAGCGAAGCCGGCTTTACCATGGGAGGAATTCCTGTTAAAAAAAATAAAGAACCCGAAAAGAATACTACCAAAAAGAAAGAAAAAAAAGATATTATAGAACCTCAAGAAAAAAAACCTGAGAAAAACACCAATGTAAATAATGAAACTCACGAAGTAGCTTCTGTGAAAACAAAAAATTTGACAATTACCGGCAGCTTTCGCAAAAACCTGCTTTTTGAAGCGGTAATGGAAGGCAAGATTCAAAATCCAAATGACAATATATCGTTTCGAAATGTAATAGTTGTTGTTCAGTTCCTAAATGATGATGGTGCAAGTTTAGGCACGAAACAATTTGCTCAGAGTGGGGTGATTCGTGGTGGTGAAATAGTTTCTTTTAAGTTTAAAGCCAATGCACCGAAGGGAAGTAAAACGGCGAGGTATAGTGTTTCAGGTTCTGGTTTTTAATTTAATATTTCAAAACTGAATTTGGCTATTCCAATAACTAATGGCTGAAATCTAATATAGACTTTGATAATACCGTTAGCAAAACCTTTGAAGTAACAGATAATATACTGGTAGCATTTTATTTTCAACAGGGAAACTAACTCTTATGTCATCATTGACTTTAAAGAAGCCTATTGCTTTTTCAGATGTTATCACACCCGATTTTTGGCGCTATCTCTCAAAAGCAATTTTTCTTTTTTTTCCGGCAATTATATTTTTGACGTTTTCCTACCTGGCATTCTGGACACTGGGCCCGGCAAAGGATGTAATGGTGATCTCACTTGAGAATAAATATGTTTTTGGTTATTGCCTCATAGCTTTAATATTCTGGACATATGTAACCTGGTATTCATCCCGGCTTGTTGCAAAAGCAAAGCAGTTTAAACATCCTGATGAAAATCATATTTGGGCTGCCATTTTAATGCAATTTCCCAGGCTGCTTGGATTCACATGCTTTACAATTATTATTCTTGCTTATTTACAACTTCCCTATTCTTTTAAAATAAGCAGCGGGCTAGCAACATTTTTATTTGTTGCCAGTTTTGTCTTTTATTTCGTTATCATATTTCTTGGCGATAAGCTTTACAAAAATTTGAAAAATAACAAGTCAAAAGAAGTAATTGCTTTAAAAAAAATAAGGTTCATTGTTTATCTCTTTCTGTTTTTTATAACCCTTGCAGTAATCCTTTTACAAAAATTTTATGGACTCATTATAATGCTTATTTGTTGGCAAATATGTATTGTTTTTCTATTAATAATCCGGCGAAAATTAATTCAGGCAGAAGATAAATCATTAACACAAGCGAAATTAAATTATGCGGATCAGCATCTTTCATTTTACAAGCAAATAAAACTTTTGGTATTTGATAAAGAAGATAGAGTCTACTTCAGAACGTTTTCTGTTATTGCTTTTATTGCAGCTGTTATATATTTTGCTACCATTTTTTCTATCCCATTTTCCATAAAGATTGGCTCTTTCCCCTTTGTTTTATTAGCTTTTGGCGTTTTGCTCGGTTATATAAATTTTATTGCGTTTGTTTCTGTTTTAGCAAGATTTAATATTCATGTCGTATTGATTACACTTGCATTATTAACAGGCACT
>JBBSEV010000186.1:0-3032 GCA_038239385.1 Chitinophagales bacterium | reverse complement strand
TTGCACATAGCAACCCATGGCTTTTATCGGCCACCATTAAATATACCGGGTATAAATGCAGAGATGAATAAGAACAAAGTTGAATTTCCCTTGTTGAGAAGTGGTTTTGTTTTAAGCGGCGCAAATATCTACCGGAACAATGATACTTCGTTAATTGACGATGAAGACGGCATTGTAACTGCCCAGGAAATTTCAAATCTCAATTTCAATAATACAAGACTCTTGACGCTATCTGCTTGCCAAACTGCTTTAGGTGATATTAATAATAATGAAGGAGTTTATGGTTTACAACGTGCATTTAAAATTGCTGGTGTAAAAGAAATGCTTATTACACTTTGGCAGATACCTGATAAAGAAACCAAAGAATTGATGAATCTTTTTTATACACATATTTTCAATGGAGATTCTTATTATCAAGCTTTGCGAAAGTCACAATTGACAATGAAAAAAAAATATCCGGATCCTGCTGTATGGGCAGGGTTTGAATTGATTGGTGAATAGGAAGGTTGCGAATACAAGGTTAGGCCCTGAAGGAATATACGGATTGCCGCGAGCTTTCAAAATTGCAGGCGTAAAGAATCTTGTAATGAGTTTTTGGAAAGTTCCCGATGCAGAGACTTCAGAGTTTATGCAATTATTTTATAAAAATCTATTTGCAAAACAATCTATCAGTGATGCTTTTTATCATGCACAAACTGACATGAAAAATAAATATAGAACCGAACCTTATAAATGGGCAGCTTGGATTTTATTGAGATGATACAAACTTTTAGAAAACTTTTGAAAGGCGAAGAATAAAAAAAGCCACCTTATAAGGCGGCTTCTATACAAGCAATTATAAATGGCAGGTAAATCTATGTAGCAGGTTTTATTTTAAGTGTAAATGGTTTCGCTTGTCATCCATCATTTATTCCAAAGACTTTCCTAAAAGCTGGCGCAATTTAGTATAATCATTGATATCAACATAAGTTTTCCTACTCTTTTTTATAAATTCTAGTATATAATTCAATTTTCTTTTCCAAAAGAATCCCATTTTTCAGCCACCTAACGCCAATGTAACCCTGGGCTAAAAACAAGTAATAGTTTATCAGGTTTTGAATTTCCAAATCTTTCAACTATTTTGCTGCTTCTAAAATAGCGACTTTAAATAAGTTTCACTATTAATAAAAACAATAAATATTTATTTTAAATCAAAACTCAATTTTATTAAAATTACTTTATGAAAAAAACAATTTTGTCACTGGTTACAATACTTCTTTTAATTTGTACTTATGCGCAGACTAATACTGCAGCAGATAAGATGTACAAGCATTCAGGTGAAGTACTTGATGTAAAAATTATTAAGGTTGGCGAATTTACAGTAACCTATAAGTATCCCGGCGAGGATGCAGAGCAGGTAATAGGCAAACTGGCTGTTGCTAAAATAACTTATAGCAGTGGCCGAAATGAAGATATCAGTGATAAGATTACCGTCTCAGGAAAAGATGAATGGGAAAAAGTACAAGTACTTACTGATATGACCCAGGTGGTTGGGCTTAAAAAAGGTGAAGAAGTACGGGGAAAGACTTCAGGAATGTTGAGTTATAATTCGGCGGGTTCTGCTGATAAAAAGGCAGCAAGAAAAATTAAAGAGGCTGCAGCTGAAGCAGGCGCACCATTTATCCTATTAACTTCAGATAAAAATGATGGATTTGGAGTAAAGCAATCTGTCAAAAATGGCGTTACCTACACATATAAATAAATAATTATTCAAATTAAAAGAAGCCGCCTCTATTCAAAGGGGCGGCTTCTTTCTTTATTGGTTAGGTTGTTAACTATTAATATTAAAATATTTTTTTGAAAAAATCTTTCATATCCTTCCATGATGCTGAATCTGCTGCTGCATTGTATGCAATGGGCATATTAAATTTTTTACCATTTTCTGTAGCTTCAGGATTTGTGAAGGCATGAGTAGCATTTGCATAAGATTTAAAAGTATAATCCACCCCTGCTGAATCCATAGACTTCTTAAAACCCGGAACCTCAGGATTTACAAATTGATCTGCTTCGCCATGGCAAACCAGAATCTTTGCTTTCAACAAATCCTTATTTATAGGAACACCTGAAAGGTCTCCATGAAAACTTACCACACCTTTCAAATTAGCGCCTAGTTTTGCAGCGTTTAAAACTACATATCCTCCATAACAATATCCTATGGCAGCCATTTCAGACGTATCTGCCTGTGGATAGGTTTTTAGTTTGCTGATAGCAGCATCAAGCCTGGTTTTAGCCAGTGTCGGGTCTTTATAAAAAGGAGTAGCCAAATCTTGTGCTGTTTTAGGATCATTACCTGTTTTACCATCGCCGTACATATCTACAGCCATTGCAATGTAGCCAAGCTCTGCAAGTTGCTTCGCCCTGCCTCTTGAATAATTATTCAATCCCCACCATTCATGCACTACCAATATTGCAGGCCGTTTTCCTTGTTTATTTAAATCATAGTCTATAAACCCGATATAATTTTTTCCATTCAGAGTGTATGTTACGGAATCCTCCTTTATATTAATTGGAGTATCTACTGCAGTACTTGTTGAATCCTGTACCGTAGTTGTAGAATCTTTAGTAGCGTTACTATCCTGGTTATTACATGATGTCGCAGCTAAAAAAAGAACAATCGAACTGGTAATAATTAATTTAGTATTCATTTTTTTGGTTTTAATTCTAGTGTAAAAATATAAAGAAGAAACTAACGATATGGAATCAATTTTGTTCAAGTAATCTTTAAAATATTATCACATTTTCTCATTATGTATTTATAATTATTTAAAAAAGAAAGACGGCTTAAAAATAATAAACACATGCTTTAAAGAAAATAATATTCTTCCATTTGCGTTCTATACGGATGATTACCAGAACCACTAAAACACCATGATTTATTATTTTTTAAAAGATGGGAATACTGAAATTGGACCACTCACTATAGAACAATTAAAATGCAGGCCTGTAAATAAAAATACACATGTTTGGTTTGCCGGGCTGGAAGAATGGACCAC
>JBBSEV010000185.1:0-3047 GCA_038239385.1 Chitinophagales bacterium | reverse complement strand
GCCAGGTATATATTAGACAAATCAAACGTAAGTTATGATAAGAAGGTAAATGAATGGAATGATGAAGAGCAAACATCCATAAGAAATGTTATAAGCGGAGAATTTAAAACAGAGGGTGCTTTACGTAGTGAAACGCAAACTAACATTAAGCGGTTACTTGATATCGCTTGTTATCGTGGGTTAAGGCATCGTAAAGGGTTACCTCTTCGCGGTCAACGTACCCGTACCAACAGCCGTACGCGTAAGGGAAAGCGTAAAACAGTTGCCGGTAAAAAGAAGGCACCTAAGAAATAAATAATAATTCTTATCCGTAAAAGGGTAAGTGGATAATAGACTTGTTTATTAATAATTGAATCAACACCAGATATTTTGCAAGTCGAAAGGAGGGTTGATTCAGTCCCGATAAAAATCGGGGTAAATTTTTAAAGATTACCTATCAGTTCAATTATGGCAAAAGCTACCAATCAAAAAGCAGCAGGTGCAAAAGCATCGTCAAAAAAAAGAGTTGTAAAAGTTGAGAATTACGGAGATGCACATATCGTTGCAAGTTTCAACAACATTATTATTAGTTTAACCAATAAACAAGGCCAGGTTATCGCGTGGTCATCTGCTGGTAAGATGGGCTTCAGAGGTTCTAAAAAGAATACTCCATATGCTGCACAGATGGCGGCTTCTGACGCAGCTAAGGTTGCCTTAGATGCAGGTTTGAAACGCGTTGATGTATTTGTAAAGGGTCCTGGTTCTGGCAGGGAAGGTGCTATAAGATCTTTATCCCAGTCGGGTATCGAGGTGGTAATGATCAAAGATGTGACTCCTTTGCCACACAATGGCTGCAGGCCTCCAAAAAAGAGAAGAGTTTAATTTAATAAGTAATAGACAATAAGCAACAGGCAAATGCACTTGTTTATTGTCAATTTTTAATAACCGGGTGTATTATTAATTTTTGATTTTTAATGATAATACACCGACACTAAAAAATCAAGTATAAATATGGCTCGTTACACAGGACCAAAAACAAAAATTTCCAGAATTTTTGGCGAACCCATTACCGGAAACGGAAAATGGTTAACTAAGAATAGCAATCCCCCGGGAATGCATGGTGCAGCACGCAAGCGTAAAAGTCTTGGTGAATATGCATTGCAACTTCGCGAAAAGCAAAAAGCAAAATACACGTATGGTGTATTAGAAAAACAATTCCGCAATACATTTACTGAAGCATCACGCCGCAAAGGTGTTACCGGCGAAAACCTGATCAAGCTTTTGGAGGCTCGTCTTGATAATACAGTTTTTCGTATGGGAATTGCCCCTAGCCGCCAGGCTGCGAGGCAACTGGTTTCTCACAAGCATATAACTGTAAATGATGATGTAGTGAATATTCCATCTTACTCTTTAAAGCCGGGAGATACAATCGGGTTAAAAGAAAAGACAGCAGGCAATGCTTCTATTACTGGCAACCTCAGGCCAAAAAATCCAAAGTTTAACTGGATTGAATGGAGTGAAGGAAATATGCAGGGCACTTTTATTGCATATCCTGAAAGAGAAAGTGTTCCTGAGAATATCAAGGAACAACTTATTGTTGAACTATACAGTAAGTAGCGGATGATAATAGAGGAAAAGAATACATTAACACAATAATTTTTAAATCAAAATCAAAACAAAATAAAAAATGGCCATTTTAAATTTTGTACAGCCAGACAAAATCGTTCTTCAGAAAAGCACTGACTTTGAAGCACAATTCGAGTTTCGTCCGTTGGAACCAGGTTATGGTGTAACCATTGGCAATGCTTTGCGTAGGGTATTGCTTAATTCCCTGGAGGGTTATGCTATAATAGGTATCAGCATTGCCGGAGCGGATCATGAGTTTGCTACAATCAAGGGAATAACTGAAGACGTTACAGAAATAATTCTAAATCTTAAGCAGGTTCGTTTTAAAAAGAAAACTGATCAGGATGCGGGCACTGAAAAGATAACGCTTTCATTAAAAAATAAGTCAGAATTTACAGCGGGTATGATTGGTGATGCATCTCCCTCATACGAAGTGATGAATCCTGAATTGCTTATTTGTACTATGGACAATTCTGCTAAGCTGGATATTGAGATCACCATTGGTAAAGGGCGTGGTTATGTTCCTGCTGAGGAAAGCAAAGAAAAAAGCTCCCATTTTGGTTACATACCAGTTGATGCAATTTACACACCTATTAAAAATGTAAAATACAGTATTGAAAATACAAGGGTTGAACAAAGAACAGACTTTGAAAAACTGGTAATGGACGTTACAACCGACGGTACCATTCATCCCGAAGAAGCAGTAAAGCAAGCATCAAGAATATTGATCCAGCACCTGATGATCATAACAGATGAGAACATTACTTTTGATAATAAAGAAGAAAAGAAAGAAGACCTGGTAGATGAACAAACATTACAGCTTCGCAAAGTTCTTAAAACACCATTGGAAGATCTTGATCTTTCAGTGAGAGCATTCAATTGCCTGAAAGCGGCTAAGATTAATTCATTGAGCGAATTGGTACAATACGAACAGGAAGACCTGATGAAGTTCAGGAACTTTGGCCAAAAATCCTTAAGCGAAATTGAACAGGTACTTAACGAAAGGGGGCTGGGTTTTGGAATGGATCTTAGCAAGTTAAAACTTGACGACGAATAATATTTAAAATCTTAAATGTTGAATTGTAACTAATTCAACATTTTTTATTCAACAAAGGTTATAATTCCTGACACGGTATAATCTATAAAACAACAGTCATGCGCCACGGAAATAAAAACAAAAACTTAAGCAGAACAGCCAGCCACAGAAAGGCATTGCTGGGTAACCTGGCAAGCCAGTTATTTCAACACAAAAAAATAGTTACTACACTTGCCAAGGCAAAAGCGCTTCGCCCATA
Organism: Chitinophagales bacterium; assembly: GCA_038239385.1. Classification (GTDB taxonomy): domain Bacteria; phylum Bacteroidota; class Bacteroidia; order Chitinophagales; family Chitinophagaceae; genus Ginsengibacter. The sequence continues at coordinate 147 of JBBSEV010000185.1, read as the reverse complement.
TGTGGAACCCTTAATTACCAAAGCAAAAGAAAATACCACTCACCAGCGAAGAATTGTTTTCAGCCATTTACAGGATAAAGATGCTGTGAAAGAATTGTTTGATGTAATAAGTGTAAAAACATCATCACGGCCTGGTGGATACACCCG
>JBBSEV010000184.1:0-3097 GCA_038239385.1 Chitinophagales bacterium | reverse complement strand
TAAGCTACGCCATCATTATACACCCTGAATAATAAACTATATGGATGCCTGAATTGAATAGTAAGTTCATTATAATTATTGCTGATCGCTCTTCTTTTTTCAGGAACGGGAGAAATAATTATTTCGTTAATGGCTTTTGTATTTTTTTTAGTCACCTCTAAATCATCCGAGAGACGCTCACCATTGTTTAATATAAAATCAATGGCAGATGGCTGAATTATATTTTTACCATTATATCTTACCTGATAGCTGAGCTTATTTGTAAGATCAATGGAAACTTCTATTTTCCCGTCCGGCGATTGAACAATAATTTCTTTACCTGCAAATAAAAGACGCGGCAAAGAACAAAATAACATTAAGGCAAGCAGGATTCTCATAAGAAAAATTGAAATGTCCAACAGGAAATTTAAGTGTTGCCAAAATATCTTTGCCCTAAACAGAATTTAGAGATCGGAACAGCCCATTGTTTATTGATACCGGCTATATATTTACCAAACATAAGTTCCTACACTTTCGGCCGGCAAAGATGTATTTACCCGTTTACCATTAAAGCCAATATTAAAATCTGTCGCTCTTGTTCCATCATTTTCAACAATCAAAACTTTTTGGCCTGACGGAGTTTTAAATGCCACATTGTATAAACTACCAGTAATATTGCTTGCAATGCGTATAGAACCAGGAGGAACAAACTTTGCGGCATGTGCTACTATATAGTAACTAACCATTCTGCGTACAGAGCCATCAATAATTAATGCTCCTTTACATTCATCACATCCCCCGGGTGTGTGTGGATTATAATTTTGATCGCTGGCAAGATTCCATTCCAATGCAATGCGGCTCCAGTTGCGCATAGAACCTATGATCACATTTTTCAAATGCCATTTAAGATTGTCTTTGAAATCTTCTTTGGAGCCAGTCCACTGCTCTGTAAAATAAACAGCCTTATCAGGATGCGCATCATGCACCTGTGATAATGCACTAATGTCGCCTCCATATAAATGAAATGCTGATCCATTTACAAAAGGCTTCGCTGCTGCGTCATTCAAAATAGTAAGCGGGTAATCAGGGCGGTCACAATTGTGATCGTAAGTAATAATTTTTGTGCTGATACCTGCTGCCTTGAAAGAAGGCCCAAGATTGTTTTTAATAAAGTCTCTCTCCTGGGTTGCCACCATCAACATGCTTGGGTTATTACCCGGATGCAATGGCTCGTTTTGGGGCGTGATTGCGTCAATGGTTATTCCTTCCGCTTTCATCATCTGAACATATTTTACAAAATACTTTGCGTACGCATCATAATATAGAGGTAATAAACTGCCTCCCTTTGAACTACCATTGTCTTTCATCCAAACAGGCGGGCTCCAGGGTGAGCCCAAAATTTTAATTGCAGGATTAACAGCAAGAATTTCCTTTAATAATGGTATCACATCAGCCTTATCATGATTGAGAGAAAAGTGATCAAGATTAATATCTGCTTCCCCTGCAGGCATATCATCATAGCTGAAAACAGTAGCATCAAGATCGGATGCGCCAATGCTGATTCGCAGATAACTTATACTGATTGAATTACTATCTTTTCCAAAAAGCTCTTTTAATAAATCGCTTTTAACGGGCAGGGGTAACCGATTTATAACATATGCGCTTCCGCCTGTTAATGAATAACCGAAACCATCAATTGTTTGAAAAGTTTGAGTTGTGTCAACATTAATAGTAGGGTTGATATTTGTTGCTGTTCCAAAAGAAAGCATACCTCCCTGCCTCTGGAATAAAACTGATTGATCTGCTTTTGTTAACCACAAATTCATATCATTTGAAGCCTCATTGCGGTGATTAGTTGATCTGTTGCTTCCTGATATTTTTTTTGAACATGATGAAGACAAAACAAATACCAGCAAAACTGTTATGGCTATACCTGTTTTATTTTTTATCATTCTACTACTTTATCTTTAGGTATCAAAGTAATTTAAAATCCGCTTCCTTCGTATCGCGGCTGTTGCCGCCAATGAATAATTTGAAGTCTCCCGGCTCTGATGCGTATTTCAAATCGTAATTGTAAAATTTGAGATCATCATTTGTAATCTTAAAGGTTATTGTTTTTGATTCTCCCGCTTTTAAATCAATTTTTTGAAATCCCTTTAATTCTTTTACGGGCCTTGTGGTGCTGCCAACCAAATCGCGTATATACATTTGGACGACTTCTTTTCCTGCCATGGCACCACTGTTGGTTACTGTAACCGTGGCCGTTAGTACCTGATTTTCTTTTATCGAAGCGCTGCTGAGTTTTATGTCGCTGTAAGAAAATGTGGTATAACTAAGTCCAAAGCCAAATGGGTAAACCGGGTCGTTGGAAACATCTAAATAATTAGACCGGAATTTTGAAAACCACTTTCCTTCATCCAATGGGCGGCCCGTATTTTTGTGGCTATAATACAGTGGCACTTGCCCGACATTTTGCGGGAAGGTGGTGCTCAATTTTCCCGAAGGGTTAACATCTCCAAATAATACATCAGCAATGGCGCTCCCTGCTTCTGAGCCACCAAACCATACATTAAGAATGGCAGGGACATTTTCATTTTCCCATTTCAATGCCAATGGGCGCCCGGTAAATAAAACAAGTACCAATGGCTTTCCTGTTTTTACCAAAGCTTTCAATAAATCCTTTTGTGATTGTTGAATTTCAATATTACTCATACTGCTGGCTTCGCCGGTCATTTCAGCAGATTCACCGAGGGCTGCAATAACCACATCACTTTGATTCGCTGCTACTACTGCTTCATCAATAATAACCTGGGCAGGACGGCTATCTCTCTTAAAAGATTTTCCAAACATTCCTGCGTTAACTTGAAACATGCTATCCTGTGAGAGATTGGCACCTAATGCATAAATTATTTTTACATTACTTCCTGCGGCATTTTTTAATCCTGAAAGTACTGATATTGATTTTGAAAAATCTGCAGCAACACTCCATGTGCCGGTCATGTTTTCTGTTGCATCAGCAAGTGGACCAATCAAAGCTATGGTTCCGGTCTTTTTAAGGGGCAAAATATTATTCTCATTTCTTAATAATACAAAACTTTGTGCTGCAGTTTCTCTGGCT
>JBBSEV010000183.1:0-3166 GCA_038239385.1 Chitinophagales bacterium | reverse complement strand
GCTTCATTGTTGGCCTGCCATGTGGAATCATTATTATTTTTAGTGAAGATCGATAAAATATAAGGATGGGCTCCGTTTACAAACATGACCTCATTCCTGCTTTGATCAACTGCTCCGTTTTTATCAGCAACAAATACTTCAGGAGGAACTTGCGAAATCGCTTCTTCATCCCAATATTGACGGCCCATCAACCGTATCATCCTTTCGCTTACTTGTACGTTGATAATCTTTTTATCAAGAACCATCTTCATCAGCGTAGCCATTTCACGTGGCGTCGTTTGTCCCCATCCAAATTTTTCGCGATCTGCTTCTCTGCCAGATGTCCTGCTGTTCACTCTTGTGTATTTTAACCCAAGGCTATCAAGATAAGTATTGATTAATGTACCCGTGCCACTTAAACCTTGCAGCCATAAACTAGCAGTATTGTCACTGGTACTCACCATCAGCATCAACAGTTTACTAATCGTAATCTTTTCTCCACTTTTAAAAGAAGCAAGAATATCTTCTCCTTCAGAATAAAATAAGGAATCGGTATAGGTCATAACCTGGTGATATTGTAATTCACCGCTATAAATTTTATGCATAACTCCTATAAGGATAGGAATTTTTACAATGCTTGCTGTTGGATAAATAGTGTCTGCATTTACCGCAGCTACCCGGTTTTTTTTAAGATCATAAACATAAACACCTACATTTCCATGAAAGCCTTCTATAATAGCTGAAATATTTTTTTGTAATTGCTTATCAATTTTCTGAGCATGCGAAGTAAGAGCAACGATTAAAAAAATAATGCTGGACAGTTTCTTCATAATGTTCTTTTTTGAAAGTGAAATTATATTCAATGATAGCTTTTTATTTTGCGGTTGGTGGGGACGCCAACCGCAGCTATCACCGTGGCCGGAGTCCCACCGGCCAGTTTTGTTTTTATAAGAAAATCCTGGAAATCATTTTTAAACAGCTTCCTTCTCAAACAAAGAATGATAAAAATATTTATTACAATAAAATGAATGGCCTTTTAAAATTATAGCACAGTTAATTTCCCTTGTATCAAAAAACTCTTACCGCTTATTACCGTTATTTTAGTATTAGTTGGCAAAGTAAAAGGAATATTAAGTATGCAATCTTGTCCTGGAAGCGGATCAATAATTATTTGGCTACCTGGTGAAAGTTGTACAGGTGGCATGGTATTATTACTCCAGTTGGAAGGAACATCCCAGTTACCAGTTCCTGTGAATCTATAAATCCTCGAAGCATTTACAAAATTGCCGATATCGAAGCTTCTTAATTTTTGATTTACATCAATTACAAAAAAACCAAGGTCACGATAAAACTTTTCATTACTTATATACCCATAAGTATTATTTCTAAAAGTAATTCCTTCGGCCTGACCCATAACGGCTGCATTGGGTAGATCTATTTTCCTTTTATTTCCATTAAAAAAATAACCGCTGTTATAATCAGAAAATAGATATAAATAATGACTACCAAACCCGGAATTCTGATACCCAATCAATGCGATTGTTCCATCGCCGGGTGATTCATCGGCGCCGGTTACTAAAAAATTAACGGGTAATGTTTCTAATGGCGTGAGAACATAATTGCCGGGAAGCGTCGAGTTGATTACATAATGTGTAGTAGTGAATCCTATCCAGTCCTTTGTAAAGAGATGAATTGACCCGCCATCAATTATCATGGCTTCACAATCGTATTTAGTATTATTGCTTGCTGTCGGAGAAGGTGGTTGTGGCTGGTCGCTGTAAGTGAAATTAATAATTTGAATTTGCCCTGCAGGAATTACCGCATTTGCATTTATGGTAAAATCAGGTATAGCGCTTAATGGAAATTTATAAATTTTTAAATCAGTCCTTGCACCATCTGCATTGTTGCCAAAGTCACCAATATAAAAATAAGTGCCGTCGAAAGTGATATCTTCCCAATCTACATTAGTAGCCCCCGACAATGTAACTGTTTGCAATAAAGAATTCGTTATAGTATCAATTCTATATATTGCTGCAGCGCCGCCACCATCATTGAAGGTCCACAGAAAATTTCCTGCCATCTGTAAACCACTGCTTTCAATTAAAATGTTATCAATAGGGTCGACTTTAATTATAGGAGTATAGCTTGCTGCATTGTAGGTACAGCTTCCATTATTTATGGTAGCTGTGGCGTCATAATTGTTAGCGAGCGAATCAGTACAACCACTCACCTGGCTATATGCGCCAACAGCATGAAGCAAAAAAATAATTGAAGTAGCAAATTTGTAAATGGGCAAGACGATTTTTTTACGAGGCATTATTTGTCACTAAAGTTCTCAACAATAATAGTAAACAATTGCGTAAAGTACATCCAGTAACTGCATAAAAAGAGGCTATCTGTGGAATAGCCTCTTTCTAAAATTTTATAAAATGTTTTTATTTAACAGCAAACTCAACATTCCTATTACCCCACATAAGATCAACCTTACCGGCAGGGCTTATCGCAAACGTCATTTTTTCTGAAGGTGATGAGAGTTTGCTTGTAGTGGCTTTAACGCGAAGAGCATCATCAGCTTCCACGTATTTGAAAGCACCCCATTGTTTCCATGTTTTATTGAAAATAACGGTAGCATCATCGCCTTTAAATAATGTGAACATGGCATATTTGCCGGCAGGTAATTCTTTACCTTGTACCATTACATTTTTATCAGTTTCAAAAACGGTAGCTTCATTTGCGCCTGTGCGCCAAACCTGTCCGTCCATAGGCTCAAGGTCTTTACCAATTGTTCTTCCTTTTACTGATGGCTGACTGTAGTCAATCGTAATTGCAGCACCACTGCTTATCTTCTGGCTTACTGTAGCCGGAGGACTGGGCCTTTTGCTTTTATCATCATCCTGGGCTTTACAAGACACAGTCGTAATTAAACCTGAAGCCAGAAGGGCGATACTCAATATTTTTTTCATTGTTTATTTTTTTGGTTAATTGTAAAAGAAATTTATGTTTATTGGTTCAAAAATAAGACCAGTTTTTTACTAAAGATTTTTTTTAGGATAACCGGTATTATTGATGGATGTTTAGATAAGGTACTAAAGAATATTTCATACCTGGTAAAAACTACAAATGATATTTCTTGAAACAATATATTATTTTACCCTCAAATTTTTAAAATATGCTTGAAACTAAGTTT
>JBBSEV010000182.1:0-3284 GCA_038239385.1 Chitinophagales bacterium | reverse complement strand
TAACGATAAAATTTATTTCATCTCTTTCGCAACGGTGTATTGGATAGATGTATTTATTAGGGAAGAGTACAATCAAATCATTATCGATTCATGGAAACACTGCCAGGAAAAAAAAGGACTGCAAATATATGGTTGGTGTTTAATGACGAGCCATGTGCACATGATCATAGGAACAGCAGATAAAAAATTAGATGCAATTGTTGGCGAAATGAAAAGCTTTACATCAACTCAATTAAAAAAAATTATTAAAGACCATCCGCACGAGAGCAGGAAGGGATGGATGATGTGGTTAATGGAAAGAGCCGGAAAGAAAAACGGAAATAATAATGACTGGCAATTTTGGCAACAGCATAATAAACCTCTCGCAATTAAAGACCAGCAAATGTTTGATAAGACATTAGAATACATACATCAAAATCCTGTGCAGGCTGGTTTTGTAAACAGACCTGAAGATTGGAAGTATAGCAGTGCAAGAGATTTCTCCGGGATGAAAGGATTAGTTGAATTATGTTATAGTTAGTATTACAAGGCACAAGCGGACGCTTGCGCCAACAATGGGGATTTCTCCGGGATGAAAGGATTAGTTGAATTATGTTATAGTTAGTATTACAAGGCACAAGCGGACGCTTGCGCCAACAATGGGGTTAGTAACTATACTTTGTGCAAAAGAATTAAAACAAAATAATAAAAACGAGAAGAATAGTATTAATGCTTTTCTTAGCCTTGGAAGAATATACATTAATAATAAATTTTGTTAGTGAATTAAATTGAAATACACAACCCAATACTAAATCTACAAATACTTTTAAAAACGGTCACAAGAGGGCGTCTATGCTAAATGATGGGGCCTTACCACTACAGAGGTATTAATAATTTTCCAAAGTTGCTTTCACATTTTTATAAGGATCCATCATATGATTGTAACTTTTAAAAAGGACAAAAGATTTTGGAAGAGCCGAAGGTTGATTATTTATCTTATTTACGTTGAACTCCATAACTCTGCTTTCTCTATGATGGGCTATTTTGTAAACACTTTTCAAAACATTATCTTCATTATCTGTCATAAAATCTAACCGCATTACAGTGTACATTTCACCGTTATAAATTCTATTTGAATTCCAAAGTAATGGATTTCTTTTTCTATAGAAAGCAAAGTTTAAATGATAAAATAATCTTCCAGTAAAAAAATTTACTGATGCCGTAGCAAGATTGGTTGTTGCTGGCCCATTTCCCATCACAACCTTCTCTTCTGTATAATTAAACTGCCCTCTAAAATATCCGTTGTCATCAATGTCAAAAATTTCCAAGGTAATTCCACCGTCAAATCTGATATTACCTGCTGACTTATTAACTGTGTTGGAGATGAAGCCTCCGTAAAATCCAGTAATTTCTTTAAAATATTCTTTTTTAAAATTGCTACGTCTTGAATACAAAAACCAAAAAAATAAAACAATTGGAGTAATTATTTCAAAAATATGACTATAGAATTCAAGACATTCTTTATTCATGATAAATAGATCTTAGGACAAAATAAGGTGGCCTATACTCAGCGAGCGTAAACAAATTTACCACTTCTTTAAATGGTTATAATTTGTAGTTCATAATCACAAAGGATTTTCAATTTTTCTGACAAATTATATTTACAGAAAGTAAAAACCTCATTTATTTCAATAAAAGCCCCCCTAAGAACCAACCGTACAAGTGAGTGACACAATTAGGCTGCCCAATGAGCCTCAGCCCGTAACCAAATTCTTTTTACTCTTCATCATCGCCCTGTATCATGTCATCTCTACATAATGGCGCTACTGAAAACCAGCAATCTTATGCAGTTCCACCGGGTTATACAAATTTCCATCTTTCATTACAACGGTTACTTTGCGAATGTTACGAATGTTCTGTAATGGGTCGCCGTCAACAATAATAAGGTCGGCTTTTTTACCGGCTTCAACAGAGCCTGAAGTGGCTCCCATCTTCATTACTTTGGCAGGAGTGATGGTAGCGGTTTGTATGGCTTGCATAGGTGTTAAACCAGCTTCAACATATAGTTCGAGTTCCCTTGGCAAACTAAAGCCAGGAAAACCCATATCAGTACCGGCAACAATTGTAATGCTATCATGGTATAAAGTGTTTACAATTGATTTGAACTTTTGCATAATTATTTTCCCATGGGCAACATCACTCTCAGATGAAACACCGGTGTTGGTGAATAAGGGTTTCATGGGCTCAGGCAAAGTAGCAAACGCGGGTTCAAGGGTAGTAATATTTTCTTTTAAGTCACGGTAGGATAATTCATATACGCCCAATGTCGGGTCTATTACCACATGATGTGATTTCATAAAATCAAACAAGGCAACATTTATAGAATCATTGAAATCGAGTGTGCTTGTCTTACTTTTTTTCATTATACTCGAAATATATTGCACATGATTTACCATATCCATGCCTGAATCAACTCCCTGCTGCAGCGTCATGCCATTGGGAATATGGCCGGTAACGGTGAGGCCTAAATGATGTGCTTCATCACAAATAACTTTTACAATGGCAGGCTTAACAGAGCTATATATTTTTATTTGAACAAAACCATTTTCCTTATAACGCTGCACAGCGGCTATAGCTTCTTCTTTGGTATCAGCATTTATAATACCCAGGGCAAACATGCCTTTGCCATCAATAATTCCTGCTTTCAAAATGTGAGGGCCAATTCCCTTTCCTTCATCTATTGCTTTTTGTATGGCATTGATATAATCAAACTCATTACCGCAATCTCTTACAGTGGTAACTCCTGCAGCAAGATAGGCGGGCCCCCATTCTGCCTGCTGAAAATGCGCATGCATATCCCATAAGCCAGGCAGGATTGTTTTGCCGCGGCCATCAATAATAAATGCATTTGCAGGTATAGCAACAGTGCCTTCAGTTCCAACTTTTTTAATGATTCCATTTTCAATAAGTATAGTGGAATTGGGAACACTTATATTATTAACTACATCTATTAATGTACCTCCTTTAACTGCGATGATACTATGTTTTTGTGAAGAAGGTTTCGCTGTGTTAGTAAACAGCTTCATACCATACATGGCAGCTTTAGTTATCAGTGTTGGCAATATGGATTCATAAGGCTCTAGTACCATCTCCTGCTTATCGCCTTCCGCATCATTTGTTATAAGACAGTATAATTTTCCCTTTGCATCAGTCCATAACAATTCATTGCCCCAGATCAATCCTTTAATAACATATCTCTCCAGTACAACATCATTATTATTAAATGAAATGGTGTCGTTACCATC
>JBBSEV010000181.1:0-3285 GCA_038239385.1 Chitinophagales bacterium | reverse complement strand
CTTTGTAAAAATTTTTTATCGAGAACAATATGAGTTCCCTGGCTCACAGCGATATTTTTTTGTGCTTTTGGATCATCCATATGAATGATATCATCAACAAAAATGCCGGTAGCATTTACAATTGCTTTTGCTTTAATAATGAATTCTTTCGAAGATTCTTTATCTAAAATTATGGCACCAGCTACTTTTTCATCTTCCCTCAGCAGACCTTTTACCTGCATATAATTGATTGCAAATCCTCCATTATCAAAAATGGTTTGAGCAATATTGATTGCCAGTCTTGCATCGTCAAATTGCCCGTCGTGATATAGAACACCGCCCCGTAATTTTTTGGAATATATTGTAGGAAGATTTTTTATTACCTCTTTTCGGCTTATAAAAACAGAAGAACCGAGGCTTAAGCTACCCGAGATCCAGTCATATAATTTTAAACCAATTGTGTATTTTAACCTGTTCCACCTGGTATATACCGGGATAATAAATCTCAGGTTCTTTACAAGATGAGGAGCATTTTTATATAACAAGCCTCTTTCAACACTGGCTTCTCTTACAAGTTTTACATTGCCCTGGGCAAGATATCTTACACCACCATGAACCAGCTTTGTACTTTTTGATGAAGTGGATTTTGCAAAATCTGACTGTTCCACAAGGAGTGTGGAATAGCCACGGGTACAGGATTCCAGGGCGATGCCCAGGCCTGTGGCGCCCCCGCCAATTACCAAAACATCCCAAATTTTTTCTGCGTTTATTTTTGCTATAACGTCTTCTCTCTTCATGATAAATAAAAATATCAGGCTTTAGAAAGTAATGCAGTAAAATAAGGCGATAAAATATTCATGAAGAGCTTATTGTTTTTGGATTATACTAAGTTCAGGGAATATCGAAAGATTGCACTATTAAATTTTTTATCCATTCCATGTTTCTATATTAGTTCTTGCAGATGGAACAATTGAATAATCTTCAAAAGACCCCGCTAAAAATTTATAATAAGCGGTTATTGCAATCATAGCTGCATTATCTGTACAATATTCAAATGCCGGAATAAATGTTTGCCAACCCTCTTCTTTGCCCATTCTCTCAAAAGCCTTTCGTAATTCACTGTTGGCACTTACCCCACCGGCAATACATATTTCTTTGATGCCATATTGCCGGGAAGCTTTCTTTAATTTATTTAATAAAATTGAAACAATTCTGGATTGGATAGAAGCGCAAATATCAGCAAGGTTTTCTTCTAAAAAGTTTTCATTCTTCAATTTTTCATCTCTTATAAAATAGAGAATGGCTGTTTTTAAACCACTGAAACTAAAATCCAAACCATCAATTTTGGGCTCCGGAAAAACATACTTAGCTGGATTACCACCTTTGGCATATTTATCTATTAATGGGCCACCGGGGTAGGGAAGGCCTATGATCTTTGCTGATTTGTCAAATGCCTCACCTGCAGCATCGTCACGGGTTTGTCCTATCAACTTCATTTGTAAATAATCGGTGCATAATACTATCTGGGTGTGACCGCCGCTTACTGTAAGGCATAAAAATGGAAATGAAGGGTTTGCTTTTTGCAATGAGGTAGATTGTATAAGATTTGCTAATACATGCCCTTTCATATGATCAACTCCTATTAATGGTTTATTAAAGGAAAGCGCAAGTGATTTGGCAAAACCAGCACCCACCAGCAATGCGCCAAGCAACCCTGGCGATTGAGTAAAAGCAAACGCATCTATTTCTTCAAGTGTTATCCCGCCTTTTTTTAAAGCTTCATCCACAACGGGTATTATTGCCTGCAAATGAGCCCTGGAAGCAAGTTCCGGCACAACACCACCATATTGTTCGTGAATTTTTTGACTAAAAATAACGTTGCTTAGTATAAACCCATCCCTGCATACAGAAGCTGCAGTTTCATCGCAGGAGGATTCTATGGCAAGAATATTGATCATATTTATTTGAGCCTTACTTCTGAATTTATTTATGAATAATTATGTAAGGCCGGTGTAAGGTTTTTTAGAACAGTCAATGACAATATTTATATATTACTTTGAGCGAATGGCAACCACCGGATCAAGCCTCGAAGCTATATAAGCAGGAATGATGCCTGCTAATATTCCAATGATAATGCATATAGAAATAGCAAGAGTGAGAATGCCTGCTGAAATGTAAACAGGAAAATCAAAAAGATTAGTAAGAATAATGGTTAATAAATAAACGAGCAGTAATCCTATCAATCCACCCATAATACAAATGATGGCAGCTTCCAATAAAAATTCAGAAAGAATACTTCTCTTTTTAGCACCTATCGCTTTTTTTAATCCAATCATTGCGGTTCTTTCTTTTACTGTAACGAACATAATATTTGCTATCCCAAATGCGCCTACTACAAGGCTAAGTATACCAATTGCCCACCCACCAAGATTTATACTTGAAAATAGTGAACTCACTTTATCACTCCAACTACTTACCTGGTTAAGCGAAAAGTTATCTTCTTGTTTTGGTCCAAGTTTTCTTATGGAACGCATCACACCTTCCAATTCATCAGCAAGGGCAAAGGAAGTAATATTCTCTTTTCCCATTACCATTATAGCCGGATGGCTGTTGTCTTCATCAAATACCTGCCTTGCAAAGCGGTAAGATAACATAACTGATGCATCATAATTCCATCCTATGCCTTGCCCCACTTTTTTTATAATTCCAACAACTGTTGCAGATTTATTTTTTAGCTTTATTTCCTTTCCTAAAGCCAGTGATGGGTTGCCAAATAAGTTTTCTGCGTTATCATGCCCCATAACGACTACGGGACTACCTGAAGTAAATTCAATTCCGGAAATAAATCTCCCAAATTCAATCTTTACAGGTTGAATACTATTTTCTTCCTCACTTACTCCGTAAAGATCCACGCCTTCTAAAGCAAAATTTTCATATTGAACTGTACCTTGTGATCTAATAAAAAATGCAACATTTGTTGCCAGCTGGCTGCGTTCTTTTATAAAATGAACTTCATTAAATTTTGGAACAGGCCGGTTAACATATTTATTCCAGGTATCGTGGTCTCCAGCATAATCAAATTTATCGATATAAATCGTATTGCTACCAAGGCTTTTTATTTGATTTTGGATATTCATTTCAAGGCTGTTAACTGTTGCCAGCACCCCTATTATGCAAAATATACCGAATGAAATTCCTATTAAAGAAAGTGAAGTACGCAGTTTATTTACCATAAGCTCCTGCATGGTAAGCCGGAAAGAACTTGATAAAATATTAAGCGTTTTACGCATAAAGCAAATTTAATGG
>JBBSEV010000180.1:0-3299 GCA_038239385.1 Chitinophagales bacterium | reverse complement strand
AGTTCCAAAAAAAACCTTTGCATAGTTACCAACACTTTCAAAAAGGCGGACATCAGCTAATTTTACAAACCAGCATCTTTCGCCATCTTTTACAAATACCTGGTCAGTCTCATGGAGTAAGCCCCTATTGTTGTATGAAAGTAATTCTTCTTCATCTTTTTGCCTGAGCTTTAATAAAGCATCAGCAAGCCGTTTGGGTTCCACGGGTTTCATTAAATAATCTAAAGCATTTACTTCGAAGGCTTTTAAGGCAAATTCATCGTAGGCAGTTACAAAAATTACATGTGGGGCCTTTTCCAGCTGCGTAAGCATATCGAAACCTGTTTTTCCAGGCATTTGTATATCAAGAAATACAAGATCTGGATTAAGGCTTTCAATTTTTTCAATTCCTTCATTAGCATTTGCAGCTTCACCAATTACTTCAATTTCAGGAAATTCCTGCAGTAATTTTTTAAGCTCATTGCGGGCAAGGCGTTCATCATCTATAATGATTGCTTTTTGCATACATCCAGGTTTTATGAATTAAGAAAGATCATTTCAACAAACAAATTATTGATTTGCTTTTAAATGATCAATTTAGTTTTATAATTCAATACGTAACGGGCATACTTATTTTGGCTTCCACTTTATTTCCATTAATGTTTTGTATCTGGAAGTCAGAATTTGTTTTGTATAAAAATTTAAGCCTGTCACGTGTACTTTTCAGCCCAAATCCTTCATCAAATGTTATTTCTTCCAGTATCCCGGAGTTCTGCACTACCAGTTCGAAATGATCATTTACAAACCTCGATATTACTCTTACTGTTCCGCCATCAATTTTTTTACTAATCCCATGCTTGATGGCATTTTCAACAAGAGTTTGTAGCATCATTGGCGGCACAGGTTGCTCGAGTGTATCCTCATCAATATCCATTTCAATTTTTAATCTTTCTTCAAACCGCATTTGCTCAAGAGCAAGATAATCTTTTACAATATCGAGTTCTTTATGCAATGGAACAGTTTCCATTTTTTCAACTTGCATACTGCTTCTTAATATATTCGAAAGTTCAGTAATTGCAGATCGTGCCCGTTGGGGATTTTCATCAACTAAAGCCCGAATGCTATTTAAAGAATTAAAAATGAAATGCGGATTTATATGAGATTTGATTGTATTAAGTTCCAATTCCTTTACTGTTTTTTCAAGGCTCAATTTATCCAGTTCGTCTTTGCGGTTACGTTCCAGGTAATGCCAAACCATATAAATCAAGAGCCACAATGAAATTAATATACATGTGAGAATTATATTCCACCAAAATCTGTCTTTCCGTTGCTCCTCATATTGCCATACTCCTTTATGATCTCTATACCAACCGGTGCTTCTTTTAATATTTTCTGCAGCAACATAATTATCAGCATCTCCTGGATTGTTTTTATCGGCTAAAAAATATTGAATGCCGGTAAGATTAAGCTGCTCTTCTTTTGCCCTGGCTAGTTTAAGGTTTTCTCTTTTTTCATATTCCACCAAAGAAGTGCCTGTAGCCAGGGCGGTGGTCTTAGCTCCCGATAAACTTATAAGCCCGGTAAATGCAACACCTCCAATAAAAAGTAAAATTACTTTATTGGATGAAAGCCTCATCCAGTTTAATTTCTTTAGGATAAACCGTAAGGAATGTGTCCCAGCTATTAACCAAAAGAATTCAATAAAAAGAGTTGCAAAAAATAGAAACTTCTTTTCGGGTGTTTTCAGGTACATGTCGGAGGCAAACAAATAAACAGTAACTATACTAAGCATTGTCCACCCACCCCAGCCTAGAACCTGGCATATCCAATAACGTAGAGTCGTTTTCCGCATAAGTAAAACTAACGTGAATTTAATGGTATTTTCAGACAACTTTGATTAATGGCGAAATTGGATTGGTGAGAGGTTAAAGGATACCGCGGGCTTAAATAATCTCTTTAAGAGGCCAAAATCTATACATTTTATAAATCTATTCAATAAATTGCCGGTAGTTTTTTATTTAGTGCCCTTAGAAATTATAAATTCAAAACGAAGAGCTTTTAAATTTAAAATCAATGCGCTAACCTTTAAACGGTTTAGATTTTTCTACGGGCGTACCGACCTGAAACGGGTAATTATATCATAAAAACTTTTGTATTTTGTGTAAATAAATTTTCCTGGAAATGATAAATATTGCAGGAACAAATGTTACCATTATGGTAAAGGACATGGATGCCTCTATAAGTTTTTACGAAAGCATAGGCCTTACTGTACAAAACCGCTGGGAAAATCATTATGCAATGATTGGTACAACGGGAATAACGATTGGTATTCATCCCGCAGGTGATAGAATTGACCTCAATTCAGGAAGTGTCTCCATCGGTTTTATGCTTGATAATATTAATGAAGGAAAAGAATTGCTTGATACAAATAGTATTGTTTATAAAATTGATGAAGGGAAATCCGGAACCTATCTTCATTTTAAAGATCCTGATGGCACAGTTTTGTATTTCGTTGAATCAAAATGGTAAATGTGTTTTAAAAATCTTTCACAGCAAAGAATTTAAATGTAGTTGAATTATGATGGAACCAAAACATGATGAAACAAAGATGAACTTCCAGGTGGAGAGGTTTATAACTTTCAGCGACGGTTTCTTTGCCATCGTTATAACTATCATGGTTTTTGAATTGAAAGTTCCTGAAATAACTGGTCCACTCATACCGTCCGATCATTTATTATGGGAGAAGCTTACAAAAATGGGATTAAAGTTTTTGGGGTTTTTTATAAGCTATGGCATTGTTGGGCATTATTGGTCAGTACATCATCGTATATATGGTTATGCTTTAAAATATACAACCGCACTTTTATGGATCAATTTAGGTTTTTTGTTAACAGTTGCTTTACTGCCTTTCAGCTCAACAATGCTTGGAGAATACAGTTCACATTATAACATGCACCTTCCTTATGGAGCGTATGTTTTAAATATATGCTTTGTTGCTTTTATGAATACCTGGATGTGGATATACATCAGCAACCCTAAGAGAGACCTGCTTACACGAAAAATTTCTGCGGCAAGAATTAAACTGGGCGTTTATCGCAGTCTTGTTATTCCAATAATATTTCTTCTCTCCTTTTTTGTTTCTTTAATTTTTCCTATAACTTCCCGCTTTATGCTATTGCTTATTCCGGGTATACTTCTTTTTGGCATGGGTAGCCTTGAAAGACAAGCTAACCGGGATGAAGTAATTGAGTTAAAGAAAAATGCTGAAATGAAAAGCGTGCCAGAAGATGAAAATAAAGAAATGGTATAAACATAAATTT
>JBBSEV010000179.1:0-3300 GCA_038239385.1 Chitinophagales bacterium | reverse complement strand
ATTTAATCTCTGCGTTATGTTCCTTAGCAAGTTTTAAATATTTATCAGTATCCCTCAATGGATCTATAATAACAGCTTCCCCGTTGCTTTCCACAAAATAGGCTGCTTCACTAAGACAACCAGTATAAATTTGCTGTAAATACATAAAAAAAATTAATTAAATAATTATCGTCGCGAAATTTCGCTTAAGAATTTTTAATGAAAGACTTTTTTACTTCCGGTCTTTTACAAGGATAAAAATAAAATAAAAGGAGGATAATGAATATAGGAGATACAACTAAAGTATACTATCCAATAAGTTTTTTCACAAAGTCATTTATTGATTCAATCCGCACAGGATTGATTGAATAGAAAATAAATTTTCCTTCACGTTCTGTTTTTACAATCCCTGCTTTTCTTAATATAGCAAGGTGCTGGGAAGCCACTGATTGTTCAAGTCTTAATTTTACATAGAGTTGAGTAACGGTAAGCTTTTGAGTTTCGAAAATTGTTTTAATTATCTGTTGACGAAGTTTGTGATTAAGCGATCTGAGTACTAAAGATGCTTTTTTAATATTATAATAATCAACATTAAGTAATTCCTGGTTTTCTGTGCCTTGCTCCTGTGAAATCACATGGCGAACAGGCTCGGAGAAGGTCATAATTGAAAATTTTAATAATTTATATTCCTGCTATTTTAGTACAAAGATACACATCAGTAGGATAAATTTTATTAAACAAAAAGTAAATAGCTTAAAAACGTCTTTTTGGATAATAAAGTTAATTTTAAGTAGTGTAAAATTGTGCCAATAACAACTAAAGAGGGACAAGAAAATAAAGGATTAGCAAGTGAAGTAAAAATAAAACTATTTCTTAACCTCATCTTTTTTAGATTCAATTATTTTTTCGAATTCAAGTCTAAGGAAGTCGCTTAAACTTCTTCTTTCCTTTTTAGCAATATCTTCCAAATCGGTTTTCATCTGAATAGTTACTCGTACTACAAGATTGATTTCCTTTTTTTCATTTGCCATGATACAAACATATCAATTTTATTTAATTAGCATAACAATGCAATGCGGTGTATAACGTTGCATTGCAAAAATATTTTTATAATTCATTTTTTAAAATTAGATTTGTCCTGAAAACAGAAAGGGCTGCTTTAAGCAGCCCCACCTTGTAGAAGTGTTTATCTGTTTGACTTTCAGAGCAACAAGAGGCGTAAGAGTTTCACTTACGATTAACGAATTGAAAGTTCGTTTTCCTACATTTAGAAGAACCCTTTCTCCTTTTGTCAAAAAATTTCCAACCTTCGGGTTGGTTTTTTATTTTTTACCATAGCGAAACCTCTTTCTCTATTGGCTTATATTCTTCTTTTATTTCACCATTTTCAAACCAAATTGGACTTGCATAAAAATATCCTTTCATTTTCTTCGGCTTATATGCTATAATATCCTTCTTTTTAACCATATCTGAAATACGATTAGAAATAGACCCATGTAATTTATCTTCTGAAATTGTACGTTCATATGGCTTTATTCCTTCCACCAACTCTGAAATAGTTACAGCTTTACTGTGATATTTGATAAATGAAATAATTCTTTTACTCCAAGATTCTTCTTTTGGATAAATAAATTCTCCGTTATCTCCTGCAACACTGTCAATGGAAGTTGTTTTTTGTACTGGTATTATAAAAGCATCAATAGCTTTAGTTAGTCTTTCAATCTGTGAATCCCGCTGGTTCTTTACATAAATAGCCTCTTTGTCCTCCTTCCTTAATTTAGCCAATTTATTCTTCAGACCTTTTAAAATATCATCTTCAGATAATTCTTCCATTATTTTACTATTTTTCATAGCAAATATATGAATGTTAAATTAAAGTATAAAGAAAAATATAAATTAAATAAAATAAAAACCTCTGATAAGGGTATATAGAAAGTTAATAGGTATTGTAAAGTTTTGAAAAATTACTGCTGTGTAGTACTTGTCCCTTATTAGTTATTGATTCCAAAATTGCTTTATATATAATGGCTGTACAGACAAAATATTTGCATACTCAGATTTAAGGTATTTCGCCCACGAAAAAGAGGTCAGAACAAGCGAAGAAATTTCAATATCATGAAAGCAGAAACCGGGCTGTTTTGTAACGGGTTGAAATTTTTTACTCCCACTTCCAGAAAATAGCATTTTAGATACATGCAAGTAATCCTGAAAGGAATCTTCAGTTAAAATTTTAGCAGATGGGGCCTCTACTTCCCGCATATTAAAATCATAAACAGCTGTGTAAACTTCCATACGCCGTGCGTCAATCATAGGGCAATACAAAGAATCACTGTCTTTTGTAAAATCGATCATCGACAGAGCTAGCAACTCAAGAGAATTGTAGGTTATGAGGGGGATTTTTAATGCATAACAAAAACCTTTTGCAGCTGCAATGCCCACCCGCATTCCTGTATAAGAACCGGGACCTGATGTAACACTAACAGCGCTCAAGTCTTTCATTATCATTCCTTCATTTTCTAGAATATCAATGATAGCGGGGTGCAGGAAAGCCGCATGTTTCTTTGTGTCGATATTAATGCGGGTATGAAGCGTATTCGGCCCATGGGACAAGTTTACAATTGCTGTTTCTGTTGCAGTATGAATGTTTAAAATAAAGGGTGTCATTCTGATTGGATTGAAACAAATTTTTCTTCTAAGAGTGGGGCTATCAAATATCGTTTACTCGTTTCCGATAACTTTTTCAAAAGCAAATAAATGTTTTCTATTCCTATCTTATCCTGCCATTCAAAAGGGCCTAATGAATAGTTAGTACCTAACTTCATTGCAAGATCTATTTCAGGTTTAGTACTTACGTTCTCTCCCAGGGCAAAATAAGCTTCATTAATGATCATGCTTAATACCCTGGCACTTACCAAACCCGGTTCATCTTTGACAAACAAGATATCCCATCCAAGCGCTTTGAAAACCTCTTCGGTAATAGCTTTGCTATTAGAAGCAATCTCCCACACCTGACGTTTCAAAAATCCGGGCCAACCATTTATTCTGCTAAAATTAGAAGGCAATTTTGCTGATTTCAAAGTATTAACAACCGAATTAATAATTACAGGCTTCCCAAAAAGATCCTCAAATTTAAAAGAGGATAGTGTGCCGGATAACAAGAAAAATGCATCAAACTGTGCGTGATTTTCTATTTCAAAAATACTTTTAATAAAAATCAACTCTGTTTTACTCCCCGCGTTTTCTTTTATTGTAATTTCCTGCTTTTGTTCTTCGGTCGCAAGAATAACAACTTTCATAATTTTTTTACAAAAATAGGTTTGT
>JBBSEV010000178.1:0-3300 GCA_038239385.1 Chitinophagales bacterium | reverse complement strand
GAATCAGGTGATAATATAATTGGCTAACGTTTTTTGATGCTGTTTATTTCAGTCTGCTTCCTGCGGGGTATAAACCGTCATTCCTGAATTAATTGTTGTCTTGCAATAAAAAGGGGCCAATTACCTGGGAAAGAGTTTTTAAGTGGAAACCATATTTGCACAAATTGATGTTTATAAACTATTCAGCCGGTTGGTGATAATAATCTTTGCAAACAGGAAATTTATTTTATTAAAATCCGTTTAGATTATTAACTAAAAGCTGTAATATCAAATACAAGAATAAGGAAATAAAATCAACGCTACAGTTTCACAGAAGCCTGAGTCACATGCTGGCCGCATGGGTAACCAGTGCCTTTGGCAGTATAAAATTTCTTTGTATATGCCTTTTCCTTTTTGTCGTTTGGGTTACCTGGAATTTAGGGTTGTTACCTTATTTAAAACCATTTGACCCTTATCCTTTTTTTATGCTCACAATGATCGTATCATTGTTTGCAATTATTCTATCCATATCCGTATTGATAAACCAAAACCGGGAGGGGAAAAAGAATAACTTACAACAACAAATAGAATTCGAAGTAAATGTGCGTGCAGAAAATGAAATAACAAAGATGCTTGAAATGCTGCACGAAATTCAAATTAAGATGGGTATCAGTAGCAATGTTGATGCAGAGCTGGAAGAAATGAAGGAAAATCTGGATATCCAAAAAATTCATGACAAACTTCACGAAATGGTGGAGAATAATTAACGGATGGCCGTTGCCCTAATCTCCCTGCACCACGTACTTCAGTAGATTATTACAAAGCTTTCAGAAAGCTTGCTTCAAGTTATAGGCACTTGGCCCGAAGACTTTCTCAATGACGTAAGCAACCTGTCCCATTTCCGGCAGAACGATGAAAAAAGACCATCCATATAAAAACATTTATCTCCAAAGAGACGCTTACCGCAAACCACCGGCACGTAGTTTACTTCAGCATTAAATGCGAGGCCGCTTCCGGAGACTGCGTCAGGAAGTAGTAACCCGTTCTTATTATTAAAGTTTTATAAACTGTTTGTATAAAATTTTATTTGCACTCATCACCTTTACTATATAAACTCCTCCCGCAAGAGATGCAACATCTAATTGCACAACATGATCAAGACTATTTGAGCGCTTGCTGGATATCAAAATACCCGAAGAAGAAAATATTGATATCGTTGCAGGAGTATTTTGTTTCAACCCGTTTACATAAACCTGTAAGATATTGCGGGCAGGATCAGGGCTAAGTTTTAATTGTATGGCTGATAAATCAGTATTACTTTTTGCCGGGAAAAGAGTGGTGTTAATTATTTGAGGAGAACCGGATTTAACAACAGAGTTTCCTGCATAAAGCTCCTGCCCTACAGCATAACTGTATGCGGAAAAAAAGACATTACTACCAATTGCTGAAAGGTAGAATATCTGTTTCAGGCCATTCAAGCTTGCATCACTTATCGGGTTAGTGTTCACAGCTGTACCATCGCTTTGCCATAGTATATTATTATTCTCTACAAAGAACAATTGATCGCGGCTATTCACTGCTGCCGTTATATAATTAAAATTATAGCCGGGCATAGCATCTTTTACCAAAATTGTTCCTGCACTTGTACCATCTGATTTCCATGGCTCTGCCCCATTTATGCCATCATCTGCGAAAAAGTATAATATTTTATCTCCGCTGATGAGAGAAGAAGGATACAGGTAAACATTTGATGATGCAAAGCCTGGGTTGATGTCTTTTACAATGTGTGTACCTGCATCTGTACCATCTGTTGTATATAATTCATTTCCGAGAGGTACCGTATTATCAAAGGCGTAAAAGAATAATTTGCCATTTGCCTGAGCAAATGGTTGTTGTAAAAGAGTCAGGTTTTTAAGAATTACTGTGCCTGTATATGTACCATCAGATGTCCAAAGCGCAGGACCACCGCCAGCGTTAGGGTAGGCATTAAAATAAAGCTTTCCTTTAAAACTGTAAAGGTTTGCGAGGGGATTATAGTTTTGACTGCCAATAGTTTTTACAAGAACAGTACCTGAAACGCTACCATCAGTTTTCCATAACTGGCTGCCGGCATAAATATCAATACCAGCAAAATACAATGTATTACCAACAGCGGTTGGAAATAAATTGAAAGAAGAATTGATCCCGGATTTAAGGATATATGTGCCTGTGGGAGTTCCATCTGTACGCCACACTGAAGATGTATTGGTAGGGTAATCGTAGGTAATAATATATAATAGCTTCGGAGTTGCAACAAGGTTCATTATAAATCCTGAATCAACATTCAACAGTGCAGGCAGTGGCAACAACCCTGTACCAGCCTGTGTGCCATTTGTCTTCCATAACCTATTATCAAGATCAATGAAGTAAGCTTCTTTCTTAAATACAGTAAAATCATTTTGTGTATTAAACAGGTGGCGCAAATTAGCTGCAGATCCTAATGATTTAGTTCCCTTAATCGAACCATCGCTAACGTATAAATTCGAGATACTGACACCGTCATAAGCTGAAAAAACTGCTTTATCACCAAGGGCAGTTAATCCATATGGATCTGAGCTGGAAGTAGTAATGGTATTAATATCTTTTACCATGACGGTGCCCGCTGTTGTGCCATCAGTTGACCATAACTCATTACCTCCAGGGCCATTGGCACTGAAAAGAGTTATCCCAATTTTACGTAATAAATAATCAGGGTTGGAACCTAACGCTCCCGGGTAAATGTCTTTTATAAGTACCGTACCTGCATTTGTTCCATCGCTTTTCCAAAGTTCACTGCCAATGCTATTGTTGTGATAGGAAAAATATAAAATGCCATCAATATTATTTAAGCCATAAAAATAATTTGGCTGACCCGGATCAATATCCTTTACTAATAGAGTACCCATATTTGTGCCATCTGATTTCCAGAGTTGAGAGCCTTTGAAGTTGGTATTGGTTGTAAAAAATAAAGTGCCACGCACGTTAGTAAAATTCCTTGGCAAAGAACTGCTATCGCCTGTAGCAATGTCTTTAACTAATGTTACGTTTTGCCCTGTGCCCGAGGTATTATATTTACAAAGCTCGTACCCTGTGGATGTAGAAGTTGCTGGATCAAAATATTTACCCTGGAAGTATAAAGTATTATTTACAATTCCAAAAGGATCAGTTCCGAACGCCCCATCTAACCCGAGGAGAATATTATCTTTATTATTTACAGGATAAGTTCCTCCGGGAGTGCCATCTGAAACCCATAGTTTATTTCCTGATCCATCATCAGCAGCAAAATACAGTAAGCCATTTAAT
>JBBSEV010000177.1:0-3308 GCA_038239385.1 Chitinophagales bacterium | reverse complement strand
GTCCATTTCTTTTTATTACTGGAAAACTTCAATGCATTTAACGTCGCAGGAAGAAAACACCCTAAAAAATAATGACGTAACAACCATGTATGTACGCTATTTCGATATTGACAGGGAAGACGCAGATCCACAGCCAAAGCCAGTTGCACCCATCACGTTCGATACTGCGAAACTTCTTTTTAAAGTAATCCCCGTTATTTATATTAAGAATCGCGTTTTTCAAAAGACTGATAGTGCCAACATTTCGGCACTTTGCGTTAACGTATTTAAAATGGTAAATGCCATCAATCAATCCATCCATCAAAATCCGGAAGAAGTGCAATTTGATTGCGACTGGACGGTAAGCACTAAAGAAAAATATTTCGGGTTTCTTCGTCATTACAAAGAAATATCTAATCAATTAATATCAGCAACTATAAGATTACATCAAATTAAATATCCAAAGATTACAGGCATTCCGCCCGTAGATAACGGTGTGCTGATGTATTACAATATGGGTGAAATTGGCCCTGGCGAAAGATCCTCTATTTATGAAAAATCAATTGCCAACGGTTATAATTCTTTTATACAACAATATCCATTGCCATTAAAAGCAGCGTTGCCTGTATTCGCCTGGGGACAATTGATAAGTAGCGGTAAGGTAGTGAAACTGCTAAACGGAATGAATGATGCTGATTTTATAAATGATACCAATTTTGTTTTAGTTTATAAAAACCGCTTTACTGTAAAATATAGCAATTTTCATGGTGGCTATTATTTTAAACAAAATGATGAAGTGAAAATAGAGCAGGTAACCGAAGAAGACCTGATGGATATAATTGATCAGCTGAACCGGAAATCGGCAGGCAATATTACCCAGATTATTTTTTACGATCTTAACGAATCAAACCTGAACCTCTATGATAAAAACGTTTTTAAAAAGGTGGTGGATCGCCTTAATTAGTTGTGGCATTTCTGCCGGGGTGGCTTACGCCTGTTCCGGTGGCTGGGGCGAGGAATACGGTGTTTCTAACTTTGCGCCTGAAATATTTGCTGATAAAGCTTACAGCCCTTTCTTCTATTCAGAAAATTACTATTATCAAATTGGGTACGATGATAACCAGAACACCCGTTTTAATGATGTAAATGTAACAGAATGGTTTGCTTATTTAGTACAAAAACTTTCAACTGCCCAGCTACATTACCTGCTGGAAAATGCATCGGTCAATGCTGTAGATAGTGCCTTTTTGTTTTATAATAACAAAGGAAAGTCGCTTCCGGATAGCCTGAAGTCATTTAAAGTATTTCAGTTAAAAAGAGACGAAAAGGTAGACAGCTTTCTCAGGTATTTATCGCTTGCCAAGCGGTGCGAAAAGTTTGCCGTAGTTGACATCTATGATCGATGGGATTATGATACTGCAAAAAAGAAAACGAAAAGGTTTGATGCTGCAGATATCAATAAAAGCCTGCAGGACGGCATTTCTGCATCAAAGGATATGTTCATGAAAGAAAGATATTGGTTTCAATTGGTAAGGTCGTCTTACTTCAATGAAAGTCCTCAGGATGCCGTTCATCTCTTTGATCAATATGAAAAAGAAATGCCGCATAATACCATTTATTATCGCACACTCTCCTACTCTGCCGGGGCTTATGCTCAATTGAAAGATTACAGCAAAGCCAATTACTATTTTAGCCGGGTGTATGATGAGTGCGATGAATTGAAGACGGCAGCGCATTTTAGCTTCCATCCGCAGGAGCAGGCAGATTGGAAAGCTACATTGGCTTTGTGTAAAAACGTAAACGAGCAAGCTACTCTTTGGCAAATGCTCGGCGTGTATTATGGCGATGAAAAAGAAGCCATCTTACAAATTTATACCCTCGATCCCAAAAGTGATAAGCTGGATCTTTTGCTGGCAAGGGCTGTGAACCTATATGAACAAAAGTTTAATTATACTGGTAGCGAATCTATGAGCTATATGAACGATACCGTGCCAGGTATTTCAATAAGAAATTTAATAAGCCGCCTGGCCGATGGTGGGAAAACGAATAAGCCCTGGGCGTGGGATATGGCAGCAGGCTATTTAAATTTTTTGGATTCGCTTTATACCAATGCTAATAATTATTATGCCAAAGTTGAAAAAACTATTCCTTCAAATAATCTTGACCAGGCGCAATTAAAATTGCTGGAAATTTTAAATAAAATTGGTAGCGCCAAATACATTAACAGCAAAATGGAGAATGATATTTTGAGTGATATGAATTGGCTTAATAGATTGAAAACAAAACCGCAATCCAGCCTTCGATATACGGATGCATTGGCGTGGGTGAAGCAAACGATATCTTCAAAATATAAATCACAAAAGGAGGTGGTAAAAGCTGAATGCTTTTACAGCAGCAATTTGTTTTACGCTGATAAAACCAACATAGAGGAAATGAAAGCCTTTCTCAACAAGCCTTCTAAAACTCCTTTTGAAAAGTTGTGCGTACAATTATCGGATATTAAGATTGAGGACATTTACGAATTCCAGGCGATTCAATTTGCCTTCAGGGACAGCATTGAAAGTGCTATCGATTTGATGAGCAAAAATGATTCTACATCAACTTTCCTTCTTCCGGCAAATCCTTTCAACGGAGGCATACAAGACTGCCATGATTGCGACCAGGTAACCCGGCAAAAGATAAAATATTCAAAGCTTTCCTTTTTGCAAAAGATAAATGAATTGAAAGACAAGATTAACATTGGCACAGATGTTTATACAAATTCCCTGCTTTTGGCAAATGCTTTTTATAATATTTCGCATTATGGCAATGACCGCGCTTTTTATGAATGTAAGATTTTAGGCTCCGGGCATTATAGCCCTTTTGTTATTGACAGCATCTATGTCGGCATGCTTACTAATATGAAACTTTCCGCAACCTGGTATCATAAAGCGCTGACTGCTGCAAAAGATGACGAACAAAAAGCCAGGTGTCATTACATGCTTGCCAAATGCCAGCGAAACGAATGGTACAATAAACATATCTACAGTAATACAGATAATCAGTTCGCTGAAAATTCTTTGATTCCATTGAGTGCAATCAAAGAATTCCAGTTTCTAAAACAATATCCCAATACAAAATTTTATAAAGAAGCGATTAAAGAATGCGGCTATTTTGAAAAGTATGTAGAAAGGTAGATCAGAGTTACTCTAAGCAATGGTTCGTGGCACACGAAACAGTTTTCTACTAATGAAACAGGTTATTTAAAAACCCAAATTCATTTACACCTGTATCATAAAATCTGGCAGATGAATAATAATAATCCAAATAATCTTCGACGAGATTCCACT
>JBBSEV010000176.1:0-3325 GCA_038239385.1 Chitinophagales bacterium | reverse complement strand
TATGAGAAAGAATATTATTATCCTCTTAACGGTGCTTTTGTCTCCGTTGTTAGTATTAGCTCAGTCAGATTATAAAGTTGTATTTGATCTCACGAGTAACGATACCATGAATCACAAAGCCGTTATAAGATGGACTAATGAAATTTTAAAAGCATCAAAAGATGCACAGGTAGAAGTAGTGTTTTATGGGAATTCATTAGATATGGTACAAAAAGACAAATCAGTAGTTGGAGATGATGTTGCAAAACTTGCGGCAAACAAAAACGTCTCTTTTAAAGTTTGTTCTGTTGCAATGAAAGCGCATAATGTCGATAAAAGCCAGTTAATCTCCGGAGTCGAAACCGTACCAGACGGGATTTATGAGATTGTTACCAAAGAAAAGGAAGGTTGGGCTTATATAAAAGGTATACGGTAAATGACAGGGCGATTTTTTTCTTTTCATTTTTAAATATTTTTTATGGCAGAATTAAAAACCAAAGAAAACAACGCAAGTGCGAAACAATTTTTAAATACTGTCGAAGACGAAACGAAGCGCAAGGATTCTTTTGCTATCGCTGAAATGATGAAGAAAGCAACTAATGAAGAAGCAAAAATGTGGGGCACAAGTATTGTTGGTTTTGGGAACTATCATTATAAATATTCAAGTGGCCACGAAGGCGATATGTGCATCGTTGGTTTTTCTCCAAGAAAACAAAATATTTCTTTGTATCTCTGCGGGGCTTTGGATAAAATGAAAGGTTTGCTCGAAAAACTTGGGAACCATAAAACCGGGGTTGGTTGCCTGTACATAAAAAGATTAAGCGATATTGATCAGAAAATTCTTGAGCAGATTATTAAAGAATCAATTGCCGGGATTAAAAGCCGGCTTCCTGAAAATAAAGCCTGAATTTTACCAAAGCTAGAATTTTCCTTTTTAAGCCGGAAAGCTTTATTTATTTTTTATTTTTCCCTCTGATTACATTTGGTTTCTGCAACCCGGCAAATATTATTTAAAAAATATTTTTCTCGTTTGTCCAAATATGTTTGGTTCAATCGTCTTACGAGTATAAAATATTTTTTACTCTTAAACAAAATAATCATGGACAAAAATTCTAATTCACTCAACTGGTTTGAGATTCCCGCTCTTGATATCGCAAGAGCTGCAAAATTTTATGAAACAATTTTCGATGTCAGGATGGAGCAGATGCAGGAAATGATGGGCATGAAAATGAGCGGCTTTCCTGCTGATATGGGAAGTGGTAAAGCAAGTGGTGCGTTGGTTCAGAGCCCACAGCACAAACCTTCTATGGATGGTTGCGTAATTTATTTAAATGCAAATCCCACAATTCAAACAGTGATTGACCGTATTGAAAAAGCAAAAGGCAAAGTGTTGATGCCCAAAACACAAATTAGCCCTGAGATTGGTTATATGGCTTTCTTTGTGGATACAGAAGGGAATAAAGTTGGCTTACATGCTCCGAATTAGTTTAAAGCCCTTGATGAAAAGATGCTTTAAAATGAGAACATCCGTTAATAAATTTTTTTAAGAAAAATCGCAAGATTTTATCAATCATTAAAATTGTTACACCTTGTAATTTATTTAAATAACAAAGAAAAATTAAAACATGAATAATTCAATTTATCAATCAAAAATTATTTTCAAAATGAATGAACGTCTTTTTCAGAACACACTTCAGGGTGTAAGTGAAGAGCAGGCGAAAGAAAGAATCAGCGGGGATATAAATCCAATAAACTGGATAGCGACACATACTACATGGGCAAGATATAATACATTAATGTTTCTTGGGGCTCCTGCTGCTAATCCTTACAATGGCTTGTTTGAAAATTTTAAAGCTTATGATGCATCGCTCAATTATCCTTCACTTTCTGAAATAAAGGATGAATGGAAAAAAGTTTCGGCCTTATTGGATGAAGCTTTGGAATCAGTTTCCGAAGAACACCTTACATCCGATTCTCCTTTAAAAAGCCCTATTGGTGATTTTACAAATGGTGGTACTATTGCTTTTTTGGCGCAGCATGAAAGTTATGATATCGGTCAACTGGGGTTATTAAAAAAATTCTTTACCAAAGAAGCCATGAGTTATAATTAATATTGGCGGTTGAAATAAATAATTAAAAATGGTTGATGTTACAACAAAGATTGTAATAGCTGCACCCAATGACAAAGTATCAGCCTATGCTACTAATCCTGATAATGCACCTCAATGGTATAGGAATATAAAATCTGTCGAATGGAAAACACCCAGGCCTTTGGCGATTGGGTCGCTGATAGCCTTTAAGGCGAAATTTTTGGGAAAGGAGCTCAGCTATATTTACGAAATAAAAAAATATATTCCCGGGCACTATCTTGTTATGTGCACATCCCAGGGGCCATTCCCTATGGAGACAACCTATCAATGGGAACCGGTAAATGATCAAGCCTGCACTATGACTTTAAGAAATATGGGCAATCCTTCCGGGTTTTCAAAATTGCTTGGACCTTTTATGGCAATGGCAATGAGGTATACAAATCAAAAAGATTTAAAGCTTTTAAAATCCATAATCGAAAGTAAATTCAATTAAAAACAAAAACAAAAAACAAATTCAATGAAAGAGTATTTATTATTATTCCGTGGTGGAAGAGAAGAGATGGAATCTTCATCGCCAGAGCAATCACAAGCCCACATGCAACGCTGGATGGATTGGATGGGAAATCTTAGCAAAGAAGGAAAATTTGCAGGAGCGCAGCCTTTAAATAAAGAAGGTAAGACAGTGACTGGTAATAAAAAAGTTATTTCAGACGGGCCTTTTATGGAAGGCAAAGAAATGGTAGGTGGTTATCTTATTTGCAAGGCCAATACACTTGAGGAAGCTGTGGAAATTTCCAAAGGTTGCCCCTTGCTTGAGTATGAAGATGGTATTGTTGAAGTAAGAGAAATACAGGAATTAAAAATGTAATTTAATAGTGCATTTTCAATTCATTACTATTTCAATTAAAATCTGTAATCAGGAAAAATTAAAACATTCTAAATTAAATTTCAATGGCAAAAGGAACTAAAGAAGATCCCTGGAAATTAAAAACTCCACCTGGCACTTCGGAATATGAAATGTATAAGGATGTAAAAGACGGGAAAGAAATTATCGTATGCACCGTTGGCAAAACAATTTTACATTATGATGCAAAATGTATAAACGATTTACATATGATGCTAAAAAAGCGTGGCGACTGGATGGAGCTTGGAAGTGCGGACGAACAAAAGCCTGCAAAGGAAGGAACCGTTGAGGCATGGGGCCGCTCAGATAAAAATCCCTTAGGTGGATGGTATGGATTAAAAAAAGGTTTTCG
>JBBSEV010000175.1:0-3325 GCA_038239385.1 Chitinophagales bacterium | reverse complement strand
ATAATACAAAGAAACAAAGTGAATATAGCTTTATCTTTAAGCCAATATTATGAGAACATTAATTTTGTTTTTTAAAATCAGCTTTTATAACCTAAAAGAAGATGTTGCAGAACAGGCTTATCCCTGGCAGCAAGAAATTTTGAAAAAATTGAGAATCTCCAATTTCATCAAGAAGGATTTAATGTAGTTATAAACTAAAACGATTGAGAATTTCTTTTACCAACACAAATTGAATTTATTATCATAAGAAATAAAAACTTAACAGTAAACCGGGAATAACACGCAAATGAAAAATTATAAATTAAGAGCGGAAAAAATTGAAGCAAGAATCCAGGAGCTTGGTCAATGCAGTGATCATCCTGAATACCTAAGTAGAATTTTTGGTACAAAAGCATTTGTTGATGGCCAAAACAAAATTGAATCGTGGATGAAGGAAGCAGGGCTGCAAACCTCTATAGACAACTTTGGAAACGTACGAGGAAAATTATTGTCAGAAAAAGAAGGCACAAAAACTTTTGTAATTGCTTCACATTTTGATACGGTAATTAATGCAGGAAAATATGATGGGCCGCTGGGTATACTGGCTGGGCTTGATCTATTGGAAAATCTCATAATACAACAAACTCAAATCCCTTTTAATATTGAGCTGATAGCTTTTAGCGATGAAGAAGGTGTTCGCTTTCACATTTCCCGTTTAGGAAGTAAAATGGTAACAGGTAATTTTCAATCACAGTTATTGGAAACAAAAGATAATAATGGAATTTCATTGGGCAAGGTTTTACAAGAGCTAAAATATGATAGTACAAAACTTTTAGAAGATGCTATAAAACCGGAAGAATGGCTTGGCTATTATGAGATCCACATTGAGCAGGGGCCAGTATTATATAAGAGTAATATTGCCGCAGGAATTGTTACCGGTATTGCCGGTCAAAAAAGAATCAGTATTGAATTTACCGGCGTGGCTGGCCATGCAGGTACTGTGCCAATGAAAATGCGGACGGATGCTTTATGTGCAGCTGCGGAATTTATTTTAGCAGTGGAAGAATTTGCTTCTGCTAAAAAAAGCAATATTGTGGCTACAGTTGGTAAATTAGATATAGAACATTCAGCCGGCAATGTTATACCGGCCCATGTAAGATGCAGTCTTGATCTCAGGAGTGCAAATAAAAAAAAGTTAGCAAAGGCTTACGAAGACATTAATGAAATCTGCGAAGAAATTTGTAATAAAAGAAAAGTCTATTTTGAATGGAATCTTATACAGGAAACCAACTCTGTTACCTGTGATGAAGGCCTTAGTAAACTTTTAAAAAAATCGATAAAACAAAGAGAAATGGAAGTAGTAGAATTGGAAAGTGGTGCAGGCCATGATGCTATTTCAATCTCATCTGTTGCCCCCGTTTCTATGCTTTTTGTGAAATGTTTTAAAGGGATTAGCCATAACCCGTTGGAGAATGTAGAGGTTAAGGATATTGCGGCGGCATTAGAAATATCAGATAATTTTATCCAGTTATTAATTCAATCTTCATAAAGTTCAAGCCTCACTTCTTCTTAGGAATCCCTTCGAATAAAAGATAGAAAAGAAATTTATATTATAGATTTTTTATCCTGATGTTTCTATACCAAACATCGGCGCCATGATCCTGTAATGCAATCTTTCCTTTTTTGAATGTTCCAAAACCAGGCATGTCTTTAAATTTTGTACCGGCGATATTTTTTTCCCAGGCTTCATCCCAAATGGTTGTATCCAAAACATGCTGCTCGTTCATATAAAGATCAAGCTTGCCTTTATCTGATTTAATTTCTACATGGTTCCATTGACCTGCAGGTTTTACATACTTATCGGATGTTGTTGGGAACAATTCATAAATATCTCCAGCCCGGCTCTTATAAACTTTCCCATCTTCATTTTTTTCGTTATCGGCTACCTGCATTTCAGGGCCGGTGTACCAGGTATATTTATATTTTGCTGTATCTTCTTTTACATAAAACATAATACCGCTGTTTCCTCCTTCCGAAATTTTCCAGTCAAGCTGGAGATCAAAATTTTCAAATTCATCATTGGTTACTATATCACCGCCATCTTTTGTTTGCCAGTCGCTTTTTGATGAAGCATTAAGGTGTAAAGCGCTGTCATCAATATTCCATGCACTTCCTACACTATCTTTTCCATAAGTATGCCAACCCATGGTTGTTGTTCCATCTAATAATTGTATCCATTCATTTTTAATCTCCACAGTTTCAGTTTTTCCATCATCTGAGGATTTCTTATCAGCAAGTTTGCAACCTCCGCACAAAATAATGAAGGCGATAAAAAATATTGTTCTATTACATGAAATTAAAATTGAAATCATTTCGCATTATTTAAAAATTATAAATTTCCTTTCTTCATTTCGTCTACGGCATAGTTAGTAGCTCTTGCAGTAAGCGCCATATAAAAAATAGACGGGCTCTGGTTTGCTGTGCTTGTCATACAGGCCCCATCAGTTACAAATACATTTTTACAATTGTGAAACTGGTTCCATCCATTTAATAAAGATGTTTTCGGATCCTTTCCCATCCTGCATCCACCCATTTCATGAATATCCCTTCCGGGCGCCCAGTGGTTATCGTGATGAGTAATGTTCTTTATACCCATGGCATCAAACATTTCACTACCCTGTGTCAAAAAATCCTTCAATAACTTTTCATCATTATCATCATAGTCCACATTGGTTACCAGCAATGGAATTCCCCATTCGTCTTTCTTATCTTTACTCAAAGCCACATGATTGGTTTCTTTCGGAACCGTCTCGCCCTGCATGTACATATACATTCCCCAGGCACCCATTTGTGCCAGCGTATCTTTATAAGCACCCCCTATTTGCTCAGGAAGTTGCTCGCCATTATCGCGGTTGCGATAGCAACCCATAAATGCCATATAGCCCCCCACAAAATCCATATCATTTGAATGAATATTCCTGAAGTTGGCCATCATACTTTCTGAAGGCCTGCGGCCATAATAATATTTATCAAGGTATCCCTCTACATCCCCGCCTACGGAGCCACGGTAATTCTGAAAGCAAACATATTTGCCAAGCAATCCATTATCATTTCCAAAACCATTTGGGAAACGCGTTGATGTTGAGTTCATCAAAATAAGATTGGTATTTAATGCAGAAGCATTCATAAAAATGATCCTCGCAAAATAATCAGTAGTCTCTTTCGTGTTGGTATCAATTATTCTCACACCAACTGCTTTTTGCTTTTGCTCATCATAAATAAGTGAATGCACAACAGAAAAAGGCCGTATGGTTAAATTACCTGTATTCGCCGCCCATGGCAAGGT
>JBBSEV010000174.1:0-3368 GCA_038239385.1 Chitinophagales bacterium | reverse complement strand
TGTTCACAAACGCATCAGTGCCAAATGGCCCTTGTGCCCAATATTCTTTCATAGCACCAAATCCACCAAACCCATCCATGGTTTGATAAATTTTACTGAAGTCTATTATTACGTCAGTAGTTTTTGTACTGATGCTTGCTGCAACATCTACCGGCGTGGATTTCCCATCGCTTACTTTTACTTTTACTACATAATCTTTACCAGGATCATAATTGAAAGTTTCTACCGACGTTCCTGATTTTACGGTCCCTTCACCAAAATCCCATGTATAGCTCAATGCATCCTGGTCCTGATCGGTAGCTGTTACGGTAAATTTAAAACTAAAAGGATTTGCTGAAATAAATTCGGCTTTTATGGAAGCAAGTGGCCGGTGATTAGTTCCGCCACTACCACTTCCTTTTTTTGCGCATGCAAAAGTAAAAGCGCAACAAACTATTAAGATGAGATGTTTATAATTCATTGGTTTAAAAATTTTGTCTAAGCTTTTAAAAATTTTCGATAGAAAGATTTTATTGGTTACAACGATCTAATTAAAGATTGTAAGTTTTACTACGTTTCTTTTTCAATAAAATATTTTTTAAAAATAATGACCTCATAAACATTAATGATTAAACTGAAACTCCCCAATAACGGGGAGCTCAGTTTGTTTAAACGACTACTTGCTATGAGAGAAAATTTATGCAATATATCAATACGTTCAGATTCAATTAATAACCTGGATTCTGTTTTACATTAGGATTCACATCTATTTCACTGTTTGGAATTGGGAAATACAAATGCTTCGGGATCTGGAAATTCATATATGCCGAAACATTGGAACTGAATGTTGAATTATCTATAGTTAATATTCCCTGTATTTGCCATCTCCTCATGTCAAACCATCTTTGCCCCTCGCCGGCCAGCTCAATCAGTCGTTCGTCCATTATCCATTGCATTATTTTAGTCTTATCAGTCTCTACAGTAGAACGGTCGGCGGGCTCTGTACCTGCAGGAACCATTGCTCTCGCTCTTCCTCTTACCTGGTTTATATATCCAATTGCTTCAGACGTGGAACCTCCTGATTGCAATACGGCTTCCGCTTTTAATAATAAAACATCTGCAAGTCGCAGTATGCGATAATTATTTACAGAAGCCACACCAGACTGGGATAGTTTATCTCTGCTAACATATTTTGTTACCGTCCTGTCGCTATCAGCCAATGTAAGCGGAAGCCTTGGATCGTTAGTATCGAAAGCGCCAAGTAATTTTGACGAAGCATAAAAACGTGATCTTCCAAACAATGCAAAGCTATTATCATAAAACCCCCAGAAGATAGATAATGCTCCTACCGCATTATCAAAATCATTTGAAAGCCATACATTGTCAAAACCAAAAGCCTGTGAAGCCTGGAATTCAAAAAGCGATTCGGAATTATTTTCTGTGTCGAAAGCGAAATTATCACCAAAGTCAGGTTGCAATTGCGCCCCTGATATTTTGTTGAATGCTGCTATAGCTGCTGTATAATCAGCAGCACTACCACCTGTTACAGAAGCCCTGATTACAAGAGATTTCCCCAGCATTCCATTGGCGCCATTTGCAGTAACCCTACCCCGGTTTGCTGCATCCCAGCTTGTTGGCAATAAACCTGAGGCATCTGTGAAGTCCTGTATTGCCTGGTCTAGTAATTGCGTGCCGGTGGTACCGGGAGGAGTAAATTGATTATCACTTGTCACCCTCTCAATCACCAGGGGAGATGTGCCGAAGAAATTCCACAAATTATAAAAGGCATAGCCTCTCAGAAATAAGGCCTCGCCTTTATGGTAATTTTGAAGATTGGGTGTTTTATAAATTCCCGCTGCTACTTCATTCACTTTTTGCAAAACAACATTAGCCCTGGCGATCATTTGGTAATGGGCTGAGTAAAGTGTAGATAGTGTACCATTGCTTGGTTGTAAAGATCCAAAAGTTTCAAATGGTTCGTTATTATCATTAGTAGTGATATCGTCGCCTGGCAATAGAAATGCAGGAATTGGGGGGCCACCGCCATTGTACCAAAAGAAGTCAGTCATTTTTGCATACACACCAAGAACTGCTTTGGTAAAATCATCTTCTTTGGTAAAATAAGATTGCTCTGTAGGGCCATGTGGCAACAAATCAAGCTTGCTCTTGCTGCATCCGTTGATGATGAAGCAGCAGCCGGTTGCGAGATAGATGATAATAAGTTTGGAAAATAATTTTTTCATTTTATATATCATTATGTTGAATTAAAAAGATGCGTTTATTCCAAATAAAAATTGCCGCGTTGGTGGTATGCCATCGTTCTCAGGATCAAGGCCAGTCCATTTGGTAACTGTAAAAAGATTAACAGCCGTGAAATAAAATCTAAGCTTTTGAATGAAACCAGCACGATTCAGAACATTTGAATTAAGGCTATATCCTAATTGAAGATTTCTCAATCTCAGGTAAGCTGCGCTTTCAACATACCGATTGGAAAATCTTGAAGGATCAGATGGGTTATTATAAACAGCTCTTGGAATATCGTTGGATGGGTTTTGAGGTGTCCATCTTTTTAAAACAGTTGACCATTGATTAGCGAGACCGCCAATACCTTCTCCACCCGCCCGTAAATAATTGTATTTTTTTACATCACCTACTCCCTGGAATAATGCCGTTATATCAAACCCTTTCCAGTTGGCTCCTATATTCAAACCATAATAAAAGCCAGGTATAGTTTTACCAAGAAACGTACGGTCATTACTATTTACGATACTATCAGGTGTTTTGCTGTAGCGCTCTTTGGGCTGTGAGGGATTTCCATACACATCCTGGAAATACTCATCACCGGGCTGATAAACGTATCCTTTTGAAGGATCGCCCAATACCTGACCGATGTTTACATCTGCATGGGCTGCTCTCCATGCATCAATCTGCGCCTGGGTTTGAAAAATACCAGCCGATTGGTATCCCCATAAATAAAACAGGGAGTATCCTTCTTCTATTCTTCCGCCTTCATCACCTAATGGAGTACCGTTATATAACTTAACTACTTTATTATCCACCGTTGTAAGGTTGCCACTAATATTAAACTGGACTGGCCCAATGACATTATTATAGCCGAGTTGAAATTCAAATCCTTTATTGCGCACTTTACCTATGTTTAGGTCGGCTGGCGATTGAATACCCGTATTAGGTGGAAGTGAAACCTGCTGGATAACGCCGTAGGTAAGCTTGTTATAATATTCGGCAGTAAAAGAAACTTTGTTGTTAAATAAGATTGCATCGAAACCAATGTTGGTTGTGTGAAGCTTTTCCCATGTAAGCGTCCTGTTTGCAAAATCAGGTAAAGTGGCTCCCTGTATTTGTGTACCAAGCCCATTTCCAGAGCCGGA
>JBBSEV010000173.1:0-3405 GCA_038239385.1 Chitinophagales bacterium | reverse complement strand
TATACCTCCGCCGATACCTACCATACCCGACAGGAACCCAATGCTACCCCCAAGAATTCCATCTTTTACATAATGATATTTGCCCTGTGGATTTACAGTTTCTGCATCATTCGGGTTTGTTTTAAGCCAAAGTAAAACCCCGGCTACTAAAAGGCTGCAGCCAAGAATGATGAAAAAAGTATCCTGGCTTATTTTCATTCTTGCGCCCATAAAAGCAAGTGGCACGCTTATTATCGCTACAGGAATAATTTTCTTCCAGTCGGTTTGCTTATTTCGTATAAAAATTATTGTACCGCTGGTAACAACAATAATATTACAGAGCAGTGCAATAAGGCGTATTTCTTTAAAAGGTAATGCATATATAGCAAGAATGGCCAGGTAGCTAGAGCCTCCGCCAAAGCCTACTGAAGCATAGGTAAATGCTATAATTAAAAAGAAAAAGGCAATTTCCCAATGTTCCATTCCTTAATTTTTAATCATGTTTTTAAAATTTTCATAATCTTTTTTCGTATCAATATCTATGGATCCCGATGGAAAAGAAATCGTCTTAACTAGCTTCTCGTTTTGCGCAATAATTTTTTTTGCACCTGATTGTCCTTCTAAACTTAGTAAATCATTGAAGAAGGTTTTATCAAAAAGAGCAGGGGTACCGGCAGTTCCATCATCATAAGAACAGGCTATAATTGTTTTTTTTGTCATTTCGTACTTTTTAATTAATTCAAAAATTATTGTTGAAGATAAAAATGGCTGATCACACACAACAATAATTACCGCTTCTACGTAAGGATTTTTATTTATTAAAGCTTTCATGCCACAATGAATTGAGGATGCCATACCTTTTTCCCAGTCCTCATTATATTCTATTTGCAGAGAAAGATTTTCAATTTCTTTTTTTATAATTGCAAAGTTTGCTCCCAGTACCACTATCACACCAGGTATTACCTTGAGTGATTCTAATATTGCATGGCGAATTAAACTTAGCCCATTGAATTGAACTAATTGTTTCGGCGAGCCAAAACGTGAAGAAGAGCCGGCAGCAAGCAAAATGATTGTGTAACTTTTCATGAATCAGTAAAGCGATTTTTAAAATTTATTTAAGCTTACTTGAATGGAAATTTCTATTAAAATTATTATAATGTTAATTAGCGAATGCAAATAAAATTTGAACCAGGAATTATATCTAAAGCACAACTTTGGATAAAATATAATCAGCAGCAGGATTATGAACTGATGAGGTGATGCTTTTCCCATAATTTTGTTTCAATGAAAGAAATAAGAGCCATAATTCAAGCTTATGACAACATAGATAAAGCCACCACAAAAGCAGCACTTGTAACCGTAGTGAGAGTCGAAGGTTCTTCGTACCGCCGCACGGGCGCAAGAATGCTCGTGTTGGATAATGGTGTTTGGATCGGAGGAATAAGCGGTGGGTGCCTTGAAGGTGATGCATTGAAGCGGGCAAGAATGGCCATAACAAAATCAGTTTCCTCATTGGTAACGTATGATACTACAGAAGAAGATGCTCACCAGATCGGGGTAGGATTAGGTTGCAATGGCATTATTGATGTTTTGTTCACGCCACTTGATTTTGAAAATAAAAATAACCCGGTTGAAATTTTAAAAAAATGTATCGAAGCAAACCGGCAAACAAATATATTAATTACCATTACAGGGCCAGAAGGCGACTGGAAAAATTTACAGGCTGGTGAAATAATACATTTCAGCGGAGCTGATAGTTTGCAGGTTTTTAAGAATAAAGAACTTGAAAGGAGGTTAAATGAAACAATAAATCAGCAAGCTGAAAAAAGCAAATCATCACCAATTGATTTTGAATTAGAAGATGAAAAAAAAATATCTCTATTCTTCGAAATACTTTTGCCCGAAATCCATTTGGTTTTAATGGGACACCAATACGACATATATCCGCTTGCAAGACTCACGAAAGAAATGGGGTGGCGTGTAACTATCGTTTCAAATCCATTTAAAGTGAATCCAACATTTGCAAAAACTGTTGACCGGGTTATAGCAGATGAACAGTTAAAAGAAATTCCATTTGACGATTACACCGCGATCATCTTAATGTCGCATGATTATAAAACTGATAAAAGAAATTTACCAAAAGCTTTAGAGACGGTCGCTCCATATATTGCAATGCTTGGGCCAAGAGCACGTTCAGAGAAAATTTTCCGCGAATTAGAAGAGGAAAATTCACCTTTATCCGAAGAAAATATAAAAAGAATTTATGCACCGGCAGGGCTCGACATTGGTGCATTAACCCCGGAAGAAATCGCCTTATCATTAATGGCAGAAATAAGAGCAGTTTTTTCTAAAAGAAAAGGTGGCTTTTTAAAGCTGCGGGAATCAACTATTCATGAAAGAAATTAGGCTCAAGCATTGTACTGATTTTTTTAATTTTTAGTGAAGAATTACAATGACAATATGGGGCAGAAGAACCCTTTGTTTTTATTTTGAAAAATAAGCGCTTCGATAAATAGAAGATTATGCAAGCCTATAGAAATGAACTAAATTACCCTAATGATTACGGATACTTATAATAGGGTTCACGATTACCTTCGGATTTCCTTGACAGACAATTGCAACCTCCGCTGCTTTTACTGTATGCCCGAAGAAGATTATATTTTTACGCCTCCTGCGGGATTAATGCAGGTTGATGAGATTGAAGCCATCGCAAAAATATTTGTAGCACATGGTGTAAATAAAATAAGGCTCACGGGCGGCGAACCCTTAGTGCGCAAAGGTGCAGAAGATATTATATTACGCTTGTCAAAATTACCCGCCAGGCTTACACTCACTACCAATGCAACAAGGATTCACGATTTTATTGATGTGCTTAAAGAGGCTAATGTACATTCGCTGAATATTAGTCTGGATACTTTGCAACCGGAGAAATTCAATCTAATTACAAGGCGCAATCAATTTGACAGGGTATTTGAAAACATCCATCTTCTCATTGAAAATAATTTCCAGGTAAAAGTTAATGCCGTTGTAATGAAAGGCATTAATGATAATGAAATAAATGATTTTATTGAGTGGACAAAAGAAACGAATGTGCATGTGCGGTTTATAGAATTCATGCCGTTTGATAGTAACCGGTGGACGAGTAATAAAGTTTTTACCTGGAAAGAAATCATGAAAGTGATAGAAGAAAAATATCCTGTATCCCGTCTTACAGATGATATACATGACACAGCAAAAAAATATACTGTACCAGACCATAAAGGAACTTTTGCCGTAATAAGTACCATGAGTGCGCCCTTTTGCAGCGGTTGCAACAGGATGAGACTAACTGCAGATGGCAAAATGAAAAATTGTCTATTCTCCCAGGAGGAAACAGATATCTTAACTGTTTTTAGGAATGGCGGCGATATTGTTCCGTTGATTTAT
>JBBSEV010000172.1:0-3455 GCA_038239385.1 Chitinophagales bacterium | reverse complement strand
CTCTCTTTCTATCTCGAGTTGCCTTATCGCTCTCTCAAGTTTATCCAACTCTTCCGGCATTGAATTCATTTCCAGCCTGAGTTTTGCAGCGCTTTCATCAATAAGATCAATGGCTTTATCCGGGAGAAAACGATCAGTGATGTACCTGTGTGATAATTCCACAGCAGCGATAATAGCCTCATCTTTAATTCTTACATGATGATGTGTTTCATATTTATCCTTTATTCCCCGTAATATTGAAATGGCATCTTCCACTGATGGTTCATCTACTAATACTTTCTGAAATCTTCTTTCTAATGCTTTATCTTTTTCAAAGAATTTTTGATATTCGTTTAATGTGGTAGCGCCAATTGCTCTCAACTCACCTCTGGCCAAAGCTGGTTTCAAAATATTTGCTGCATCCATTGCTCCGTCTCCGCCTCCGGCTCCAACCAGTGTGTGTATTTCATCAATAAATAAAACGATCTCTCCATCGCTTTCACTCACTTCTTTAATCACAGATTTCAATCTTTCTTCAAACTCACCTTTATATTTCGCACCCGCTATCAACAAGCCCATATCGAGGGCAAAAATTATTTTTGACTTTAAATTTTCAGGCACGTCTCCATTCACAATGCGATGTGCTAAGCCTTCGGCTATTGCGGTTTTACCAACACCAGGTTCTCCTACGAGTATGGGATTATTTTTTGTTCTTCTTGATAAAATATGTAATGTCCTTCTTATTTCTTCGTCTCTTCCTATTACAGGATCAAGTTTGTTGCTTCTGGCAAGTTCATTAAGGTTTTTAGCATATTTATTTAATGCATTAAACTGCGTTTCAGAAGTTTGAGATGAAACTGTCGATCCCTTTTTTAGTTCCTTAATGGCTGCGATCAATCCTTTTTCTGTAAGACCAGCATCTTTTAAAATTTTAGCCGCATTATCATTTCCCTGCACTATAGCAAGTAAAAAGTGCTCTACACTCACGAACTCGTCATTAAATGTTTTTAAGGTTGCGGATGCCCGCAGTAAAACGTTATTAAGATCCCTGCTCATTATCTGTGCCGGTTCCCCTTCACTCATTTTAGGTAATTTTTTGAGGGTCTCATCAATTTTACTCTCAACAAAATTTACATTTACATTATTCTTTTTAAGAAGATAATCAACAGGGCTATCATCATCAGCAAGTAATGCTTTAAGCATATGCTCTGTTTCAATATTCGGATTCTTTTCATTAAAAGCCATTTGCTGCGCTTTCTGAAAAATCTCCTGCGATTTTATTGTTAAACTATTTGGATTCATATCTATCTAATTATTCTTATAATAAATTTATCAGTATACCATCAAATTCTAAACCAATACTCTAAATAGGGATAATCAGTAATTATGTCTTGTAAATCTCAACAAAGCTGCCTCAAATTCAGTCTCATATTGCCTTTCATGCTTTATTTACAGGTATCTTTTGGCCAAAATAATTTTAGTAAAACAAGTGATTGGATGAAAGATAACCTCAATAACCTTGGAGGCCGTGCCGTATTAATACTAGTAAAGAATGGCAAGATTGTTTACGAAAATGCAGAGAATGACCTTTCCCGAAAGCAAAAAATAGTGGGAAAATTTATTGCTAAAAGGCAAGACAGAGATGCGAATGAACTCTTGCGGGATTATTCAGGAACATCCCGGGCAAGTATTGCCAGTTGCAGTAAATGGTTAAGTGCTTCACTTGTAATGTCGTTTGTTGATGAGGGCAAGCTTAATCTTAATGATACAATCGGGAAATTTTTGCCGGTTTTTACTAATCATCAAAAAGGAAATATAAAAATATGGGAATGCCTTTCGCACCTTACGGCAATAAATCCGGGAAATTTAAAAGAATCCCGTGAAATAA
Organism: Chitinophagales bacterium; assembly: GCA_038239385.1. GTDB lineage: Bacteria > Bacteroidota > Bacteroidia > Chitinophagales > Chitinophagaceae > Ginsengibacter. The sequence goes on along the minus strand of JBBSEV010000172.1, from coordinate 1,588 downwards.
TAAATGAAGGTGAAACTATGAATGCAGTTATGAAAAAAATTGCGGAGCAGCCAATGGAAGGCGAGCCTGGAAAAGTATTTCGTTACAGCAGCGTTGGTTTACAAATTGCTGCGGCAGTAATTGAAAAAATAAGTGGAGATGATTTTAAAACTTTATTCAATGAAAGAATTGCCATACCATGTAATATGATTAATACTGATTTTGGAAACAGGAAAGTTCCGTTAGCAGCAGGCGGTGCATTCAGTACTCCAGAAGATTATATTCATTTTTTACAAATGATTCTGCAAGACGGAATGTATAACGGGAAACAAGTTCTTTCAAAAAGATCTGTCGAACTTATGCAATATAATTATGCGAAAGGCGCTAAGGTTGCTTATTCACCTGCAGAAGCCGGTAATTGGGGATATGGGTTTGGAGAATGGGTAATGGACGATACAACTGGCAGATCATCATCTGTAACAAGCCCGGGCTTGTTTGGCAGTTTTCCATGGGTAGATAATGAAAGAAAGTATGCAGGATTTCTTTTTGTATTTAACCTAAAACAAAAAGGCCGTAACAAAAATTATAAAGAATTGAAGTCTATCATTGATAGTGAAATTGATAAGCATTAAACATATGAATTAATAGCAGCAAAAAAGTAAAGTACTTTTGTTACTGTAAATGCCTGTAAAAGAAAAACATACTGCTTTTATAAAATCAATAGCAAAGAACTTAGGGTTTGATTATTGCGGAATTGCCAGAGCGCAAAAATTGGATGATGACGCACGGCGTCTGGAAACATGGCTAAATAAAGGATTTCATGGGAGTATGAATTACATGCAAAACTATTTTGAGCTGAGAATTGATCCAACAAAATTAGTCCCCGGGGCAAAATCAGTTATCACTTTATTGTTGAATTATTTTCCTGCGGAACAACAAAATTCAGAAGTACCGCAAGTTTCTAAATATGCTTATGGAAAAGATTATCATGAAGTGATAAGAGAGAAGCTTAAAATTTTTCTTCAATTAATAAAGGAAAATATTGGTGACGTTCATGGGAGAGGCTTTGCAGATAGCGCACCTGTTCTTGAAAAAAGCTGGGCACAAAAAAGCGGGTTGGGATGGATTGGAAAAAATGGAAATCTGATCACAAAAAATAACGGATCATTTTTTTTTATCGCAACATTAATTACTGATCTTGATCTGGATGCAGATGATCCATTTGTAAAAGATTATTGCGGATCCTGTACAAGATGTATTGATGAATGCCCCACGGAAGCAATACTCCCGGATAAAGTAATTGATGGCAGCAAGTGTATCTCTTATTTTACCATTGAGTTAAAAGATTTACTGATCCCTGAGGAAATGAAAGGAAAATTTCAGAATAAAATGTTTGGCTGTGATATCTGCCAGGATGTTTGCCCATGGAATCGTTTTTCAAAACCACATCATGAAAACCATTTCACTCCTATACCAGAAATTTTAAATTTTAGTAAAAATGATTGGGAAGAAATTACTGAAGAATCATTCAAAATTATTTTTAAAGACTCGCCATTGAAGAGGGCAAAGTTTGCGGGAATAAAAAGAAATTTAAAATTTTTAGAATGAT
>JBBSEV010000171.1:0-3518 GCA_038239385.1 Chitinophagales bacterium | reverse complement strand
TTACTCAATAAATGAATATTATTAATGTCAGCATAATCATATTGATATAAACCATCAGTAGCAACAACCAATGCTTTGTTGTTAAAAGCTATTACATCGTAAGTTTCCGGACCAGCTATTTGTTTAATAAGTTTTAAACTATTTACATCTTTTGCGTCATAAATTTTCAATCCATCCGCACCATCGCAGATAAATAAGAGATTTCCATCTTTGGATAAGCCATGAGGATTGGTTAAGCTATACGATTTTACTAAAGAGGGATTGGTAAAATTATTCAGGCTCAAAATGTCTAATTGATTATTAAATCCCTGGCACCTGCTTCCCGAACTAAGAGTTACATATGCATAATTATTATCAGCAATTACAGGATCACAACTTTGCACATGCCCGAATTGGCCCTCCAAATCAGGATGATCGGGATTGTTGATATTGTAAACAAACATTCCGCTTTGCGAGCCAATAAACAATTTATTTTTGAATGGAAATATGGTTTCAATATTCCAGCTTGCAATGTTTACAGTATTAGAAAATGCCGGCTTATTTAGAACAGATATATCAAATACATTTAGGTCAGCATTAGAAACTGTGTAAATCTTATTATTCACGATGGCAAACCTGGCAGTTGAACCGCCCTGGCCAATAGGCGATGCTGAAATATTTTTTGAACCTGAATTTTGAGAACCTAAGCTATTCGGGGCCCCTGAAAAATAAATGCCTCCTCCTCTATCATACCAGCGATATCCGCTGCAATCTTCAATTACTGTAGTGTCTCTTTCTTCCCAGTCTGCAATGACTTTGGTACTATCTCCGGTAAAGCCATTGATATAAGTACGATAAGGAAATACGCCGTCATTGTATTGTTTTACAGTTACGTTCAAAGGATTACTAATGTCGAGTGTCACAAGATCAGTATACAGATCGGCATATAACGTATTTCCTTTTACCGCCAGATCTTCATTACCAGGGACATCTATAAAAGCAATGTTATGAGGGGAAGATGGTGTTGAATTATCAATTACGTGAATTCCCTTATCTATTTCATTCAAAAAAATATAATTTCCGAGGATAAATATTTTACCCGGATTTTGTATTTCCCTGGGAGCATTACTTTTAATATTTGCTCTCACTTCTGCAGTAGTTTTGTATAAAGGCTTGTAATAAGTGTAAGAATAAGGATGCTTACAAGTAATGGTATCTTTTATGCATCCGCCAAATAAAAATGAAAAGAATAGTGCAGTTAAAATCTTTGCAGATAGAATTATATATTTTTTCATAACAGCTGTTTTTTTGTTGGTTGACACCCTATATTTAAAAAACGTTGCGTTTAAAATTATTTTTTGCTGAAAATGATTTCTGTATGTAATCCAATAAAAACAAAATGCTTTTTATTATACAATCCATTTCCGGCTAATTGAGAAGCTGCATAATAAAAATACGGGCCAAATAAAATTAAGGGCTTTGAGTTTTGAAAAAGTGATGTTGATAATCCTGTGCTAAAACCTAATTGAGTTTTATTTAAAATAGAATTGTTTTTATAATAAGTTCCCGTATTTGGATCGAATTGTAAAGCATTACTGCTTACCAATTGAGATAATGTAATACCCCCGCTCCAAAATAATGGCAGTACTTTATTTATCCCTAATTGAACCCGTAATTGCATTGGCAGTTCTACAAACCTGAAATTATTTTTGTATCGCTGCCTGCCATTCGCAGTACTTGAATAATAATATCTTGCAGTTGTATCATTTTTTTTCCCAACTAAATTTGAAGTATTGAACTCTTTATAATTTATCCCAAATGAAACTTTTGTTTTTTTGGAAATATTTTTTTCTAAAAAAATACCTGCTGTATAACCCAGTGAATTTTTAACCTTAGAAGGATTTATGATCAAAGGCCCGCCCCCTGTATTACTATTTCCAGGGCTTTGTAAATAATCCGCGTTTGATGAATTTCCAAGGCCAAGGAATTGATTTCCTATATGTGAAACTCCACCGGCTATAAAAATTCCGATATGCCATCTGTTTTTTAAAGGAATATCTACAGATCTTTTAACCGGAATAGTATTTGCCAATGTATCTTGTTGGATCTTTGATTCAATTGTTGAATCTTGGATGGCTACAATACCTTTTTCAATTTTGTTAGATTCTTTAAAATCATTTTTTAGATCAGGTGAAAGTTTACCATTTTTATTATTGGTATCATTTTCACCATCGAACTCTTGGGATTTTACATCATCATTATCATTTTTGTTTACCGGTACTGTCTCAACTTGTGAAGAATTTAAAACCGCAACCAAATTTCCTGTTTTTTGTTTTCCAAAGAATTTTCTTTTTCTTATTTTTTTACTTACAGTTTTTTCAAATCCCTTGAAACTATTGTTATCAGTGTTATCCCTTTCGAAAATATGATTTGAAGATTTTTTTTGATTTAATGTAACCGGTCCCGCTTCTGTTTTCTCTTCACTACTGTTCCCTGTATTTTGTAATGCTGAATCTTTATATTGGATTTGAGGATTAATATTTATAGCTTCCTTGCCTTTTGATTCAGGGTGACCCGGCGAATTTAGAAACCAATAGCCTCCTGAAAATAATGCTATAAAAAGAAGAGAGAAAATCAAAATTAACCCCCTTCGCTTTTTTCTTTTTTCAATGCGGGCTTGTATGTTTCCCCATACTGTATCAGACGGATTTAATTTTAATTCATCCATCTTTTGCTGCACCTGTTTTTCAAATTTATTTTCTTCCATAGTGCTCATGTTGCTCTTGTGACGAAATTGTTTTTATCCATTCTATAATTAATGACCTGGCCCGGGAATATTGCGATCTTGATGTACCATCAGTTATGCCCAGCATAGAACCGATTTCTACATGTGTATAACCCTCAACTGCGTGCAGGTTAAAAATGGTTTGATATCCTGTAGGTAATTGTCTTATTAATTCCGATAATTCTTTAGCCTGTAATTCTATTTGCGGATCATCAGTAGAAACAGGATGGAGAGCCATTTCATTATATATCAAATCATTTTGATACTTTTTATTTGTCTTTAGAAAGTTCAACGCGGTATTTACCATTATTTTTCTAATCCATCCACCCAGTTCCCCCTCCGATTTATATTGATGCAGGTATTTAAATACTTTCACGAATCCATCCTGCAATACGTCTTCAGCATCACTTACACTTTTAGTATAACGAAAGCACACTCCCATCATAATTGGGGCAAAATGATCATAAAGCCTTCGTTGAGCTTCAGGCTTCAATTTTAAGGCATCACTTACCAGTTTATTATAATCCATGTGTAATATTGCAAGTTCTTTGACAACCGAATTTTATATAACGTTGCATGAATCATTTTTTTAAAAGGAAACTTACATCATGAATTTAGCTGAAAAAGATTTGCGCTATATCTGGCACCCTTATACGCACCAAAAAAACAGGCTGCCTGCCATTCCTGTTGTAAAGGGCAAAAAAGCTCTTTTATACGATGAAGCTGGAAATACATACATTGATGGAATAAGTAG
>JBBSEV010000170.1:0-3522 GCA_038239385.1 Chitinophagales bacterium | reverse complement strand
TTTAAGATTTAATTGCAGCATCCTGTCAATCTCATCTTCCGGTTGATACATTAATGCTTTGTCAAGGGTAATGCCTGCATTATTAATTATACAGTATAAATCTTTTGAATAATTTTTCTTTATAGCGCTGCAAAAGTTTTTAAGTTCTTCCCCGTTAGCAAAGTCAGCGCATAATTTTTCGTGATGCTCATTATTCTTTAATTCATTCCAAAGTGTATCAAGATTTTCATCGCATGAAGCGTGAAGTACCAGGGAATAGGTGTCCTGAAGTTTTAGGGCAATAGCTTTTCCTATTCCCCTGCTGGCACCGGTAATAAGAACTTTCATATTTTAGAATGAGTTGATATTTTTCAATATACTGATTTTTTACAGGAACGTGATTTGTGTGGTTGATTTTTAAATAATGCCCGTGACAGATAGGCGACTCACAATGACGTACGAAGTTTTAACTTTGTAAAAAGGGTTCTCATATAAAGATTTGTAATAAAAACGCTAACGAAATTTATGCAGGGTTATATTCTCTTTATAGCCCCAACCGATATTATGGAAACTGTTTTCCATTGAAAATGATTGAAATAAAACCTCATTCAAATTTTGATACTTGCAAGAGCGAAGGGTTTAATTAATTTATACAGGCATCTTTTTGTCCTGAATAGTCATTTATAAATTTTTTTTTCACTATTATTGTATATCTAATGCTACCCGCTTTATTCTAATTTCCTCCACAAAAACTTTTGCTTGTTCAAAAGTTTTTTTGCTTTCACACATTATTCTTTTTCAACTGACAGATTAAGAATTTTCCCTTTATTCCAGGCTTTGTATTCGGTTTTAAAATTCTTTGCATTTTGATTTGTAAGATGGTCATCGTCCAAAGAAATAATGTCAGGGCTTCCTGCATTTACCCACGCACTATACCAGTAGTTGGCAATATCCTGGATCGAAAGGCGCAATTGCTGTTCCACCATTCCATTCAATGCTGTATTAAATTGTTTAGCGTATTCATCAGAAAAAACCGGCTGATTATACAATAAAATATTTTTTCCGGAGGCATCTTTTTTATAAAGATTGTCTTTGTTGAATTGATCCCTGTTTTGTTTTTCAATAGTCAATAACGGTGTTTCCAGGGAATGCGCCTGCGTAATAATCCTCCATGTTTCGGCCGGGATATCCGGGATAAATTTTGCCTTTTCAGTTTTAAAATTGTAATCATTTCCAAAAAGCTCCGGCAACCTTGATTCCCAAAGTGCATGTACCCCCTTTTGATTTGTCTGTTGTCCATCATAGTTAGAGGCTGTGTGCAATGGCATGTGTGCATCTGCAACATAATGTCCTAATTCCGCAGAGATAAAAATTATTTCAGATTTATTTCTTTTTTGAAACGCCTGCGTTAGTTTGTCTGTAAGGTTTTGAATATACCAGGGAAGAAATCCCGTCTTATTAAGAAATGCGCTGTCATATTTTAGATAGGCCTCTTTAGTAGTTTTGGGAAATGAATCAATGGGAAGATTTCCAAAATCTTCAATATCTATGTAATGCCTCGGTGGCTCATTTCTGTCGTTTAATGCCCCCCGCCGAAGATCCGGTACTACAGCACTTTCTGTTATAAAATCCAGGTGATTATAATAAAATTTAATCATGCCATCAGGTAAGGAAAAAACCGCCGCCCTGTTTATATGCTTGTGTCCCCATGCTCCCCACCCAAATAGCAGGCCTGCACTTCCCATTATTAACAAAATGAAAACTGCAGAGATTATTTTCTTTTTCAATCTTAGAAATTTGTAAAATTTAAATTGTAACAGAAAGATGATAAGAAAATTTTTTGAAAAATATTATTCAAAAATTAGTTCAGTAAATAAAGCCTGTGAAAAACTTTAAGATGTTACACTTTATCAAAGTTCACACATTCTTTCAATTCTTTTTCACTATATGAAAGCCCATATTGTTTTAAAACATCGTCCGGAACACCGTTCCATTGATTCGGCACATTCCCCATATACCCAATATCTTTTACACCAATTTCAGAAGTAAAAAACCCTGTCGCTGTTAAGTTGCGCATAGTATTGAAAAAAGAAACGCCCTGCGCCATTTCAGGTTTTGCCTTACGGGGATAGGCTATGTCATCAACTATTTCTATACGCTGCTTGTCACTTAAATCGGCAAAAGAATTATTGAATCGCTTGAGGGATTGTATTTCCAGCCAACGCAATCCGCCACGAACGGGTGTTTTATAGTCGGGCTGGTCTTTTACAATAAACTCAATAAAGTCAGCAACCTTCGCATCTGAGGCGCTACCGCTTATTTCATCTTTGGGAATAATGATATCGCAAAGTATTGTAATGGTAGCCATTTCGCCCGGAGTAAAAAATGTTCCATCATTCAGCTTTTTATTCAGGGTCTTTTCATCCTTGGTACGTTCGCCTGGCTGGTCTTCATCTTTTGCCGGAGGTGCGGCAGTTTTTGATTCCTTGTTGTCATCAATACTTTTACAAGCATCAAGAAGTACACCGGTAGAAGCGGTTCCAATAATTAATGCTTTGATGGATTTACGTCTGTCCATAAAAATTAAATTTTACAACCCGTATTTGAAAGAGTTGTATGGTTATTTAAATATTTCGTTTTTTCAATTCATCAACAATATGTTCTGATGCTCTCATAGCAAGCGCCAATATAGTCCAGGTAATATTTTTATCGGCCTGTGAAGTAAACTGGCCCCCGTCAACGCAAAATAAATTTTTACAATCATATGCCTGGCTCCATCCATTAAGTGGCGATGTTTTTGGATCACTGCCCATGCGAACAGTTCCTGCTTCATGAATAATATTTCCCGGAGCCTGCAAGCCATAATCATTTTCCTTACCGTCGTCTCCATAAGTAATAACTGCTCCCATAGCATGCATTATCTCTTTGAAGGTTTCTTTCATGTGCTTAGCCTGGTTTATTTCATAGCTGCTGTTTTTTGTATTGAAGCGTAAAACAGGAATGCCATATTTGTCTACAACCTGTGGATCAATTTCACAATAATTTGATTCCAGTGCAATACCTTCTCCACGGCCTGATAAATTTACACCGGCACCGTAGAAATAGCGGTAATCATCTTTCAAAGATGCTCCATATCCTCCGGGCTCTTTTGTCTTACCTTTTATTTTGTATGCCCCATTGTCATTTTCTATTCCAAAGCCTATACCATATCCCGGCTGATCCATACCGCCTCCATACTCAATATGGTAACCACGTGGAAAATCTAATTTTTTATTATCAAGCCACCAGGGTGTGTACACATGCATTCCGCCAACTCCGTCTTCGTTATATCGTTTTCTGCCAAATAATTGTGGTAGAACTCCTCCCATCCCAGCCCCGGTAGAATCATGTAAATATTTGCCCACCACATTACTTGAATTTGCAAGCCCGTTTGAATGCCTCGGAGATTTTGAATTCAAAAGTAACCTTGCACTTTCACACGCACTTGCAGCAAGCACTACTACTTTGCCGTCTACCTGGTATTCCTGCATATTTTCTTTATTT
>JBBSEV010000169.1:0-3528 GCA_038239385.1 Chitinophagales bacterium | reverse complement strand
ATTTTTTGTAGGATACATTGCCGCTCCTCCTACCATTACTGTTTTATTCATGCTGTCCATTCCATCCATTTTCTTCATCTTATTTGTTGAAGTACAGGCTGCAAATATTGCCAAAGAGCATATCGCTAATAATTTGATTTGTTTCATTTTCTAATTTTTAAATTAAGTTTTTATTTTGGTCATTTACGCTTTATCAAAGAAGATGGTTTCCCTTTTAAAAAAAATAATAGAAGCAACGTTAGAGGGCAAACGAGATTTATTACTTGTATCGTGTAATTTTAAAATACAGGGAACAGTATAAAGAAGAATTTCTTATGTGCGACAATTGCCGGCTTTTTCTTAAGAAAATAGATAAGATTTAAATCGCTGGATTCTTTTGTATAGTAAGATTGATTTTCTCCAATAATTTTTCTCCAAAATTTTAAAAAAATATTATAATAAAATAAAAAGGAGAATCTCTTTATATAAATAACTATTAGTTTGGATAGAAAAAATATAAAAGGAAATAAAAGTACTTGCTTAAATTTTGGAAATAACAATCATTGCATCCATAGTAGGAGCAGGGCTGCCACCAGCCTTTTCTAATGTTATAGCAAAAGCATCGGCTTTACCGAAAGATTTCATTTTTTGAATATGGTAAATTCCTTTTTCTGTAGATATCATGCCTCCACTTATGGGTTTACCATCAACAATTGCCCATAACTGGTATTGTTTTCCGGCGGGAACTGCCGGTAAATTTGAGGGGTCTATATATACCTCCCCGGTATTTTTCATCCAGAATATTCTAGCAAGTGATTGCGGTGAGTGAGGAGTTCCATTTAAAACTACCGGTTGCGCATTTTTATCAGTCATCACATCAATATCCTTATTCATTGCAAGATTTATAGAATCCTTTTCTGCAATTTTTTGTTGTGCGACCTGCAGATCATTATTTGCAGATTCATATTTACTATAATAAGAATAATTAAGTATAGCGCTTCCAATTAATAAAATAAGCATTGCGGCTGCAACAAGTTTAAAAAAGGAAGGAATTCTGTAAATAACCGGTTCAGCTTTAGCTGCGTCGCTTTTAGTAAAAGATAAATAGTTTGGTTTTTCTTCCTGGGTAATTTTTGAAATGATTTTTTCTTTTACAGATGCAGAAGGTTCCATTGAATGAGCCTGCGCATAGGATTCAAGCGACATCTCAATTTCAAGTAATTCCTTTTTTACTTCCGGGTATTGAACAACCCATGCGCCAACCTGGGCGGCTTCTTCTGGCGAAGAAAGCCCCATGGCATAAAGCTCAAGTAAACCAGATGATATGATGTCGTTTATATTCAATTTTAATTTTGCAATATTTTTCTTAATTCAATAATCGCTGCCCTCATTCTTGTTTTTACGGTGCCTAGGGGTATAGCCAAATGTTTAGATATCTCGTCCTGGGTGAATCCACCAAAGTAAGCAAGATCAATAATTTGTTTTTGGTCGTTCTTAAGGAAGGTTAAATGTTTTCTAATTCCTAATGCATCAAAGCTGGCAGTTGTATTAGCATTGTCTGTAATGTTATCTACGGCGTTCTCGGAATTATGGATTTTGGCCTGCTTTTTATAACCTTTACTTCGTATAGTATCTATAGTTAAGTTTCGTGTAATATTAAGCATCCATGTAAACAGCCGCCCCTTTGCACTATCGTAATTGGAGAAATTATTCCATATTTTTATAAAAGCCTCCTGTAATACATCTTCTGCAAGTTCCCTTTGCTCAAGCATTTTATAAATAATTCCAAAAAGCGCTGAAGAATAGTTGTCATATAAATACGCGAAAGCAGAGGTATCCCTGCTTTTCAATAGATATACAAGTTCTTCTTCAGTATATTTTTTTATTTCAGCCAAGTGTTTGTTTATAGAATCAACAAAAATTCTCTGGTAAGGTTGAAAATTAAAGATAAGTTTTCCCGATGATATAAATATTTGAAGTTATTAATATTCATGCCATTATAAAAAGTTAATAGATTTTATTTATATAAATAGAAATTTGAACACACTTTTTTCATTTTTCGAAATAACATACGGTACCTCCAACCCAATCTTTATCCATGTTATATCTTACGCCAATCATTTTACCTTTACTAAGCCTGGCCAGGTTATTAACTGCTAATGGCCTTGCGGCCCCGTCTTCCCAAAAATAAAAAACTCTTATTTCAGCCTTGGCCGGAACATTCGGTGTTTTTATCACATCGGCATATTTCACTTTTCTTTGCAATATCCAGTTTTCAGGATTTTCAACTGACTCTACATCTTCTTTGGTAACATCAATAATTACTCCCTGCCCGGCAAAAGAAAATAAAGGCTTAAGCACAAAATTTTCAAGATCGACAGGTAATTGCTTTATGTCATTTAAAAAAAATGTTTCAGGAACGAGGGGGTGCTTTATAAAAGGAATGGTGAACTTGCTTATGCGATAAAACCAATTTGGATGCGGCACCCATTCTACATCAAATGGCTGGGTAATATCTACAATATTTCCCAGATCATTTTTTATATGAGATAGCTCATCAAAAATTATGCGATTGTAAATTCTTTTTACTTCAATTTTTCCCCCATCTTTTTTGTAAAATAATTTTTTGCCTTCCTGCTCAAGTTCGGTAAGACATACTATGGGAATATCAAGATAATCCTGTGTACAGTAAAAGTCAATTCTCGTCTTTTGGTCGTGAGGTTTTATTTCAAGCAGTATTACATTTTCCGTCTTATGATTTCCCAGAATAATTTTTTTTAAAAGAGCCGTGTACGTTTCGGCATTATAACCGTTGAGGTAGTGATCAAAATTTTTTGGAATATCAAAATGCTTTTCAACTATTTGAGGATACATAATTTGAAAAGCAAACAAAGTAGGGAACCCCTGCATCTCTATTAGTTGTGGCTCCAGCTCTCCATTTTCATTTTCACATATTCCAAAGTCGAATGCGATAAAGTTTGTATGATCATTTTCGGCAGGAACTTTTTCACCTTCAGGAATTGCGTCACGGGTAAGATATTTAAAATCGGGCCTTACAATAAAATCCACAATTGCTTCGCAGGCGTCAAGCATTTTACCAGTAAAATCTTTAGGTATAAATATGGGAGTTTCGGCTATGCGAAATACAATGTCGCCGGGATGTTTACTATTCAGGTCATGTAAAAAGTCTTCATATTTTTTTTGAGTAAAATTTTCATTGAACTGTCTTCTAAGTTCCGGTATCATGCTATTTTATTTTTACTATTCATAAAGTAAGGTAAGGAAATACTGGAATGTGAAACGTATTTAATAAATTATTCGAGGCTTAAAAGTTTAAAGCTCCTGGTTCAAATTGAAATTGTAAATCTGTTGTGTGGATGAACGAAGCGTATAGCTAAACCGTTACGGGCACCAGGCTATGAAGAGCGATGTTTAAAAAATTGGGAAGTATATGCGAGTAGGTCCACTTAATTTTATCAGGGTCATTTAATTGCTCAATCATAGACTCCCATTTTTCCTGGCCGTGATTTTTTATTACCGTTTTCTTTT
>JBBSEV010000168.1:0-3694 GCA_038239385.1 Chitinophagales bacterium | reverse complement strand
CCCGATATTTCCAGCATCAAGCGCCAATCTGATATATTAAGACCTTATAATTCTGCAGGGGAAATAGCATTTAACAGAGGAATTGGAATTACTTTAAAAAAGAACAATTGGGAAGCTACTGGTTTTGCAAGCTTTCGAAAGCTTGACGCAAATTTTGTGCTCGATACTTTAAATTTTGAGGATTTTGTTTCCTCATTACAGACATCGGGTTATCACAGGACACATAGTGAGATTGAAGATAAACACTCGCAGGGACAGCTAAGCTTCGGTGGCAATGTTGGCTATACAAATGAACGCCTGCACCTTGGTGTAAATGCTGTGCATTATAATTTTGATCATAATATTACTAAGTCAGGATTGTTATATAATAAGTATGCACTTTCAGGTAAAGCCAGCGGAAACTACAGTATTGATTACAGTTACACTTATAAGAACCTGCACTTTTTTGGAGAAGCTGCAACCGATGAGGGCCTTGATAAAGCATTTATAAATGGATTCCTTATTAGTGCAGACTCCCATGTTGATATGAGTTTTTTATATCGAAAAATTTCACGTGGGTATCAATCTCTTTATACTAATGCTTTTACTGAAAGCACTTTCCCTACGAATGAAAGTGGCTTTTATTCGGGTATAACTTTAACACCAGTTGATTATTTACGGATAGATGCCTATGCAGATTTTTACAATTTTCCGTGGATCAAATTCCGGGTAGACGCCCCAAATTCCGGCAATGAGTATATGATACAGTTAACTTATAAACCCAATAAACAGGTAGAAGTATATGCACGGTATCGGGCAGAAAAAAAGGCAATTAATTATAACCCTGATGGCCTTACATTAAATCCTGTGGTAGTAAAACCAAAGCAGGGATTGAGAACTCAATTTAGTTATAAGCTTAATTCAACTTTTACATTCAGGTCAAGAGTTGAGCTATCCTGGTTTGATAAAAGAGGAGACGCACCTCAGAATGGATTTCTTTTTTATACCGATATAATTTACAAGCCACTTTTAAAACCTTTTTCAGGAAATGTAAGATTACAATATTTTGAAACTGATGGGTATGATAGCCGGTTATATGCTTACGAAAATGATGTGTTATACTATTTTTCCATACCTGTATTTTATGACAAAGGCTATAGATATTATTTTAATATAAATTATGATCTCACCAGGAAATTATCTCTTTGGGCAAAATTCTCACAATCAATTTATCCTGATAAAAATACTATTGGAAGCGGGCTGGATTTAATTAATGGAAAAACAAAATCTGAATTGAGGGTCCAGATTATTTATTTATTTTAATTTTAAAATACATTTAAAGTAAGTTTATAAATTTTACCTCTAATTGAATTAATTCCTTTATTTCCCTATATACTTCTTGCTATTATTTATTTGTTAAGGATTTTGTAAATCAATTTTTTTTTTATGAACGGGAAAGGGATTTCTTGTTTATATATTAGGTTCACGTTTCGAAAACCAAACGAATGAACCCCTTTTGCCTATGTCTTTTTTTATGTGTGGCTTCGCTACATTTATTTGGTCAATCTCCAAAAAAAGAACTTCCGGCTCAGCGTACAACCTCGGTTGTGAAAATTGATGGAAACCTCGACGAAACAGCCTGGAAAAATGCTTTACCAGCAAAAGATTTTATAGAATACAGGCCTGCTTTTGGCAAACCAGAAGATGTTAAAACAAAAACTATTGTATACATACTATATGATAATACTTCAGTGTATATAGGAGGCTACTGCTATGAACGAACTAAAGACAGCATATCAAAAGAATTGGTAGGAAGAGATGTGTTAGGCGTGAGCGATTTTGTGGGGGTAATTTTTGATACTTATAATGACAAGATCAATGCAACAGGATTTTATGTAACACCTTATGGCGAGCAGTTCGACGCAAAATATTCTAACTCCACTAATAATGGTGAAGACCCTTCCTGGAACGCAGTTTGGAATAGTGCTGCAAAAGTTCATGCAGATGGATGGAGCTTTGAAATGCGTATTCCCTATTCAGCCCTCCGTTTTTCAAATCGTGATAACCAAACGTGGGGATTGAACATTACACGGCGTCGCAATAAAACGGGGCAACAATATTTTTGGAACTCTGTAGATCCAAACATAAACGGCTTCATTAACCAGGAAGGTTTGTGGACGGGAATCGAAAAGATACAAGCGCCACTACGGCTATCATTTTCTCCGTATTTTTCCTCATATCTCAATCATTATCCTAATAAAACTTCGGGAGTTAAAGATTGGACTTCCTCTGTAAATGGTGGCATGGATTTAAAATATGGAATCAGTGAAGGATTTACTTTAGACATGACCTTGATTCCGGATTTCGGACAGGTACAAAGTGATAATCATGTATTGAATCTTTCTCCTTTTGAAGTCAAGTATAACGAGAACCGTTCTTTTTTTACCGAAGGCACCGAACTATTTAATAAAGGCGATCTCTTCTACTCCCGGAGAATCGGCAGCCAACCCATTCGCTATTATGATGTACAAGATACTTCCAGTGCGGCAGACCATATTCATGCCGATGAGCATTTTCTAAAAAATCCACAGGAATCAAAATTGATCAATGCTACAAAAATATCTGGCAGAACAAAGAAAGGACTTGGGATAGGAATTTTTAATGCCATTACTAAGCCAATGTACGCTGAAGTTGAAGATAATTCAGGAATAAAAAGAAATATTAAAACGAACCCACTTACAAATTATAATATTCTTGTTCTGGACCAGACATTAAAAAATAATTCGGCAGTGTCTTTAATAAATACCAATGTTTCCCGGAACGACAAATATTATAATGCCAATGTAACAGCAGGCTTGTTTGATTTTAATAATAAAAAAAATACCTACAACCTGAATGGTAAGCTTGCAATAAGCCAAATATACGGCCCATCACAAAAAACATTGGTTGGCAAGGCACATATACTTGGGTTTAATAAAACAGGTGGCAACTGGCGGTTTCAATTAACAGAAGACGCGACGGATGCAAAGTATGATATAAATGATTTAGGCATTCTCTTCAACAATAATTACCTGGATCATTATTTCTGGACGAGTTACCGGTGGCAAAAGCCAACCTCATGGTACAATAGGATACAACTAAACTACAATGCTTACTACAGCAGGCTGTACAGTAAAGTGACTGATCAGAAAATTAATAGCAAGTTCCAGGTATTTACTACTAACGTGAACGCTAATATGCAATTGAAAAATTTGTGGCTTGTCGCTATGTTTATTGGCTATGTTCCGCATGGTAATGATTTTTATGAACCCAGGGTAACTGGTTATTCATTCAGGGCGCCGCAAAGAATTCAATTCAATCCCTCTTTAGAAACCAATAGCGCAAAAAAATATTTTGTGGCCTTTGATTATTTTTTTGCGTTACGCAGTTTATTTAACAGTCCTAATTACCGGCTCAACCTTTCGCAGCGGTACAGGTTTAATGATAAATTTTCTATAACGCAATCGATCCTTTACAATCCAACCATCAATGATGCAGGTTATTATAGCCAATATTATGAAAACAATATAATAAAAGATATTATTTTCTCACGCCGTGATCTTAAAACGATAGAAAATATTCTTTCATTTAAATACAATTTTAATCGCAGATCAGGTATCAGTTTTAGGGCAAGACATTACTGGAGCAAGGTAGAGCCAAAGGAGTTATATGATCT
>JBBSEV010000167.1:0-3739 GCA_038239385.1 Chitinophagales bacterium | reverse complement strand
GAAATTTGCATCTTCGTATTCACTTCATCGGCGCACCGCAAAGCAGCCATAGACGCCTGTGAAGAAACGGTAGAAAGAATAAAAAAAGAATTGCCAATTTGGGGGAAAGAATTTTTTGAAGACGAAACCTATCAATGGAAAGAAAACAGGTGACAAGTTCCCTTTCCTTTGAAGAGGGATTTGGGGTGAGGTTATTAAACAATTATAAAAACCAGTTCATGATTCTTGTTGAAGAAGCAGAAAAAATTATTTTGGATCAATCAAGGGATTATGGAACAGAAATAATTTCTTTTGATAATTGCCTGGGAAGAGTACTTGCAGAAGATATTTATGCAGACAGGGATTTTCCCCCTTTCAACAGGGTTACAATGGATGGAATCGCTATCAACCATGAAGCATTTAAAAAAGGAAATCGTTCATTTAAAATCAAAGCCACTCAATCAGCAGGAGATAAGCCAGTTGATATAGATAACGATGATGAATGTATTGAAATAATGACCGGAGCTGTGTTGCCTTCTACCACAGATACTGTGATTCCTTATGAGGAGATTGAAATAAAAAATGGTATTGCAAAAATCATAACAGAAAAAGTATTAATAAATCAGAGCATTCATTTCAAAGGAAAGGATAAAAAGCAACATGGAATTTTGGTTGAAGCCAATCAATTAATTACACCAACTGTAATTAGCATTCTGGCAACTGTGGGAAAAACAAATTTGCTGGTAAAAAAATTACCAAAAGCTGTGATTGTTTCTACTGGCGATGAATTGGTAGAAATAAACAAAACGCCAACCCCTTTTCAGTTAAGGCGTTCAAACAATTATACCCTGCAGGCTGTGTTAAAGCAATATTCTTTGCATGCAGAAATGTTACATCTTCCTGATGATCCGGATATAATTGAAAAGCAATTGCGAAGTTGTATTATGGAATACGATGTAATAATTTTAAGTGGTGGTGTTTCCATGGGGAAATTTGATTTTGTACCTCCTTCGCTGGATAAATTACTGGTAAAGAAATTATTTCATAAAGTGAGGCAACGCCCGGGAAAACCTTTTTGGTTTGGTATGCATGAAACAGGAACATTGGTTTTCGCTTTTCCAGGAAACCCAGTATCAACATTCTTATGCTTTCAACGCTATTTTTTGCCGTGGCTAAAAAAATCTCTACAGGTGGAAACGAATACGGCTTTTGCTATGTTGACTCAGGATTTTACATTCAATGCTTCCTTAGAGTATTTTTTACAGGTGAAGTTGTTGACTAATGAAAAAGGTGAATTATGCGCTACGCCATTGGAAGGCAATGGTTCGGGAGATTTTGTTAATTTGCTCCAGACAGATGCTTTTATGGAATTACCTTTGGAAAAAAATGATTTTAAAAAAGGGGAGGCTTTCAGGATATGGGCCTTTAAAAGTTTGTTATAAAGAAATGAATTATGAGCGTTGATGATTTTTCACATATTGATAATAGCGGCAGGCCAGTGATGGTTGATGTGAGTGCAAAGAAAATTTCACAACGTAAGGCAACAGCAGAAAGCATTGTATTTCTGCCTGAAGTAGTTCTGAATAAATTAATAGTGAGCGATATACAAACTAAGAAAGGAGCTGTGTTTCAAACAGCAATAATTGCAGGAATTATGGCTGCAAAAAAAACCGGGGAGTTAATACCCCTTTGCCATTCTCTTGGTTTGGATAATTGTGCCATTGATATAAAATTGAATAAAGAAAACGAAGTAGTAATTACCTGCACGGCAGGTATTGAGTCAAAAACGGGTGTTGAAATGGAGGCATTGGTAGGGGCTTCCATTGCAGCACTAACGGTGTATGATATGTGCAAAGCGCTTAGCCATGATATTGTAATTAAAGAAACAAAACTTATCAGAAAGTCAGGAGGCAAAAAAGATTATGAAAGAAAATAACAGAAAATGAAGACAGTTCAATCTATATTAAACGGGTTGGTATTAGCTGGTGGTAAAAGTAAGAGAATGGGTCGTGATAAAAGCTCTATACAATGGCATGGTAAAGAACAGCAATATTATATGGCGGATTTATTAAAACCTTTCTGTAACAAGGTTTACATATCGCATAGGCAGGGGCAGGAAGCGCAAACAGATAGAAATTATAAGACACTTATTGATACTTACACTGGCATCGGCCCATATGGCGCCATACTTTCTGCATTCCGGTTTCAGCCTGATGCCGCATGGCTTGTAGTTGCCTGCGATCTCCCATTGCTGGATGCTGATATTTTAAAATATCTTTTAACAAACAGGAATATGAATGCAATGGCTACCACTTTTCAAAGTCCCCATGATGGGTTGCCCGAGCCGTTGATCACAATTTGGGAATCTAAAAGCCAGGAAGTGTTGCTTTCTTATTTATCTAACGGATATACATGTCCCAGGAAGGTTTTGATAAAAAGTGATGATGTGCATATATTGCAGCCACCACATTCTAATGCACTAATGAATGTAAATACACCGGAAGATTTTAAAAAAGCTGAGCAAATCATTATTCAAAATCATGAATTGCATAATGCAGGATGAATGGTTACGATATAGTTGCCAACTAACATTACCCGGCTTCGGAAAAGAAAGCCAGCTTAAACTACAACAAGCAAAAGTTTTAATCATTGGTGCGGGCGGTCTGGGTTGCTCTGCCGCACAATATCTTACTGCTTCAGGTATCGGCACAATTTGTATCGCAGATTTCGATATCATTTCAATCAGTAATCTTCATCGTCAAATTTTGTATTCACCATCCGAAGTGGGATTATTGAAATCAGAAATTGCCTGTAAAAAATTAAACACTCAAAACCCGGGTATAACGCTGATTCCGGTTATAAAAAAAATTGCATCTAATAATGTGATGCAGCTTATTAAAGATTATGATATTGTGGTAGATGGAACTGATAATTTCGAAACTAAATATTTATTGAATGATGCCTGTGTATTATCGGGTAAGCCTTTGGTTTACGCGGCTATTTATCAATATGAGGGACAGGTGTCGGTACTAAATGTATTAAACGCGGATGGCACCAGGTCGCCTAATTACCGGGATTTATTTCCCAATGTAAATGCCTCACAAATCCCTGGTTGTGCGGAAGGAGGTGTAATACCCACAATTGCAGGGATTATTGGTTGTGTACAGGCAAATGAAGTAATTAAATGGATAACCGGAATTAGCGATTTGCTGGCAGGAAAAATATTTATGATTGATACAAGATCTTTGCAAAGCAGAATAATCAAAATAGGAAAGGTCGCAAAAAATAATATTACTGAATTGCCTGAAACGGAAATTGTAAACGTCATCTCTGTGGGCAGTCTAAAAGAAAGCCTGTATAAAAATTTGTACGAAATGATTGATGTAAGAAGTGAAGAGGAAAGAGAGGCATTTAACATTGGCGGCAAACACATACCACTTTCTGAAATAGAAAAGATGCTGCCTTTAATTGGTATGAATAAACCAATTATATTTTATTGTGAAACTGGAAGACGTAGTGAGCAAGCTATGAAAAGTGCCAAAGAAATTTTTAAACAACACATTTTTTATTCTTTGGAAGGGGGCTTAAAAGCATGGAAAGAAAATAATTATCAATATTCAAACCAGCATGATATCTAACCCCCACTTACAGGCGGAATAACAGCTACCTCATCCTTTTCATTAAGAACATAATCATCATCCGCATATTCATTATTCACTGCTATCATATAGGAGCCAAGATTTTTTAATTCGGGCTGATG
>JBBSEV010000166.1:0-3740 GCA_038239385.1 Chitinophagales bacterium | reverse complement strand
GTGCCGGATAAAAATGTAACACATAAATCGCTGTCGAATTTTTCCTGCAAAGTCCTTACAGCAAAAAGCATATTCAATGCTTTCTGGCTGCCTTCCATATTCCCTAAGCCAGCAACCCTGTCATGCCTTGTAGTAAAGGTTAGATTCTTAAACTTGTGTGATTCATCCACAAATAAATGGTCAATACCGATGTCTTTAAAATCGATACCAGCATCTTTCTTTTCTTCTATGTCCTTTAAGATCCCCTGAAGCTTTACACCGAGATTTGTTTTTCTAATTTCCAAACCCTTCAGCATCCGCCTTGATATTTCACCACCCATATCTTTTAAAGTATAAAGGTCTTTCTCTACATTATCCAACTCCGCCTGGAATATCTGCCTTTGTATTTCCGGACTTTGAGGGATTTTGCCAAACTGGTCGTGGGTTAAAATGATGCAATCCCAATTATTATTTTTTATTTCATGGAACAGTCTTAATCTTTTTGCAGGAGTAAAATCATTCTCACCCGGTGATAATATTTTAGCATTGGGATATGCTTTACGATATGTTTCAGCAATTTGATTTACGTTGGCTTTTAATGCCAGAATCATTGGTTTATTTACTGTACCCAAACGTTTCATTTCATGTGCCGCAACTATCATTGTCAATGTCTTTCCTAAACCAACTTCATGGTCAATCAATGCGCCACGGTTTTGTATAATTCGCCAGGCAGAATTCTTTTGTGAGCTGTACAAACCTTCTATACCTAATCTTTTTAAATCGAGCCCGGGAAACTGCAAATGACTTCCATTATACTCCCTTAATACATAACAATTGAAAGTGTCGTTGTACAAATTCTCTAAATATTTCTTGTCAGATTCTGACAGTTCCTTTAACCACTCAGTAAAATGATTACGGATTGATTCAATTTTTTGATGTGCCAATTGTATGGCATCATTATCCGGCACTCTGATTGTCTTATCACCAATATCAACAGGATACGTATAAAATGGTGAGGTATTTTCTAAAGCATGTTCAAGTAAAGTATGGCCATAAGTTGTACTGCCGGTTTTTGTAGTGACAGC
This sequence comes from Chitinophagales bacterium, assembly GCA_038239385.1. GTDB lineage: Bacteria > Bacteroidota > Bacteroidia > Chitinophagales > Chitinophagaceae > Ginsengibacter. The sequence continues at coordinate 2,676 of JBBSEV010000166.1, read as the reverse complement.
ATATTCCTGGTTTGTCTTTGCATTACTGCTTTGTGTTTTTACTTTAAATGTATCAAGCGATGAAAAGTAATTTACTTCAGTATTCAGTTCAAAAAGATTTGTAGCAAATCGGTTGTAGTAATCCTGTGGAATCCATCTTTCACCCAAATTAAAATCCAATAATTCAAATGGAATTTTCTCCGGCTGTATTTTCTCCAAAGCCTCCATGCTTCTTTGTAACTGAGCATTGTTAGGATTTTTCTCTACTTCATCTTTTGCAATATTTAGTTTGATAACCACATTGCCACTCAATAGCTGGTCTGCAGTTTCCCATTGTTCATTTGCAGGGTTTAGATAAATATGATTGCCTAAAGCTTTTATTGCATCAGGTTCTGTAGTGCCGGTAGACGCAGAAATAAATTCTATATCAACAAAACCTTTATCATTCAGGCTTCTTGCCAATGCCTCAACAGGATTATCCGTATGATATGCTTCCTGCTTTTGAATGAGTGATTGAGTAAGTATATCCGCTTTAAGAAATTGCTCCCCCTCTTTTCTTTCCAATGAAGCCAGTATCAGAAAACCAAACGCTCCATCTTTTAAAATCCGCTGACGATTAATACTGGAATTTAAAATACCATAACCTTTTATCAACGCATCATAAGATTCATTCAGTTGATCGCGTATTCCAGAATGCTCAATATTTTCATCGGCTTCTTTATCAACCAGTGACAAATAGGTATCTCTTACACTTGTGTATTGCTGATAAAATGCAAGGTCTTTTTTATCATGCAGGCTTGGGATAAAAACGGGCTGTTCCTTTTCACCAGCAATAAAAGAAAGAAAACCAACACGACTGTCATGTATAATAAGTGTGCCGTCTTTATGGTAAGCATTTGGGTTCTCAATTGTCTCTAATTCATCTTTTTTATTAGGAGATACATGATAAAGCGCTTCGCCTTCGTTATAAAATTTGTGGTCATATTCCTGCAACTTTTCTGATAAAGATTTCAATTCATACTGCAATGCCGAAGCATTCACCCAGTTGGCAGGAACACTAATTTCATCAACATTAGAATACAGTTTATAAGCGTATTGTTTAAATGCTATTGATTTTGCTGTTAGCATTACAATAGCCTCGTGTTCTGGCTTGTCTTTAGTTTTTATGACATTGACTATCCTTGCAGATTGCCTTTGTACAACCGTTGCATCCAGGTTATTGATATAAGCGGAAGCCCTGTTAATATTAGCTGCCGGGGCTATATCAAATAGTCCCAATTGCACAGAACTGTTATCTGGCTTACTTTCGGGCATTGACAGATAAGAAAACCTTTTACCCGGCGTATCCTTTTCTTTTACATGATTTAAAACAAAATAATTTTTATTGAACCGCTGGTTGATACCCTCGTTAATGGATTCAGCAAGTTTTACTGATATGTCATTTATATTCCCATTTTGCCAAATAGTTTGATGGGCTCTGCCATATTGGTTCTTACCCGCTTTTATTTCATCACCTAAGATTACCTTTGGATAACTGTCTATGTATTTATTTTGTGAATATGTTCCAAACTCATTTTTCTTTTCTACTGTTTCAATAAGGTATTGCTCATTGGTTGTTATATCTTTTTTGTCGCTATTCTTTTGAAGTATTAATAAATGTGATGGAGCTTCTGTATTGCCAGTATCTTTCATCAGATTATCAGGCATCACATTCAGGCTTATAAAATTGGAGTTGTGAAATACATACTCTCTGGCTGCTGCATTAGAAGGGCTGTTTAGAAAAGCATCAGTTGTGATAAATGCAAGCAAACCACCTTCTCTTAATTTATCCAATCCTTTTGCAAAAAAGTAGTTGTGAATTTTACCGGTTATTGCTTCATCTTTAAAAGAATCATCATATACCCTGAAATTCCCAAAAGGAATATTGCTGATTATTAAATCTGATTTGCTATTTTCTTCATTTGATGTTTCTTCAAATCCTTTTATTTGAACAGAAACAGGGACGGGTATCGAACTACCTAAAGCAGTCAATACCCGTCCCGATAAAATATCTTTTTCAACAGCAGTAATATTTTTTAATGCAGGAAATGCTTTTGTAGCCTCAGTTATAAATACACCTGCACCGCTGCTGGGCTCATACATATTTTTTGGTTCAATCCCTTGTTCTTTCAAAACATTCAACACCGTCTGTGGAATTATCTCAGGAGTGTAAAATGCAGTGAGGATGCTGTTCTTAATGGAATCAATTGCCTGCTTATATTCAGCCTCATTAAAATGTTGCTGTAATAATTGGTGCAGTTCAATGATGTTTGGATAGAGTTTTAAATCTTCTTTGGAGGCTTTTAATTTTATCCATTCTTCTTTTGAAGTATTCGGATACAACACAGCTTTTAATCCTCCAAATCCTGCATAGCGCCGTAATCCGGCTACATGTTCATTGGAAAGAATTTGACCTTGCTTCCATTCTAATGCAATACGGATGGCGTTAATATTATCCTGTAGTTTTTGCTGGCTGTTGTAACTCATCACTCACATTTTTCATACTCACTTTGTTACTTTCTAAATACTCACTGATACACCCAATAATGGCATACCTTAAAAATCTGTTACTTTCATTTTCTTCGTTGAAAACCAGGTCTTCAAATGTTGACTGACAATAGTTAATCAGGTTGATTGTTTCAAATTGCAGTATACCTG
>JBBSEV010000165.1:0-4016 GCA_038239385.1 Chitinophagales bacterium | reverse complement strand
TCATAAAATGTAGCAGAAGAATATTTATACGCTTGCGGATAGCTAACAAGATTCCATGGTTCTGCTAACGGATTGTTATGTATATAAATTAGCTTTTGAATCAGCACATCTTTGCTCCAAAGATCAATACTTAATGGGTTTCGCTCCCAAAACTGATACTGTCTGTCTGCTGCATTTACAAGGTAGTCTTGCAATAAAAGATTGTTGGTATCTGTAAGCCGGAACTTCATTTGCTGGGCTGTAAACTTCATAAAACGCAGTTGTATTTTTTCTCTTTTATATCCATCTTGTATGTGCCAGATCAGGTGTATATGATTAGGCATTATTACAAAAGTATTTACTTTTATACTTCCTTCCTTTTTTAAAAATAAGAGGCTGTCTATGATAATCTGTTTGTACTCATCAGATTTTAATAAATGTTTCCATTCCAGTGTAGTAGCGGTAAAAAACTGGGGACTATGCTGGAAGTTATAAGAAGACATTATTAAAGATAATAAAGAAGTTGTTGGTCACAAGACCAACAACGGAGGGAACAGAAAATTAAATAGCCGCAAGTAAGCTTCCATTAGCCCTAATGAAGACTTATAGCTAACCTTTTGCAGAATCATGGTCGTGCAACAGTGACCTTTTGTTGTGCGTTCGTGCTTCCTTCACTCTTATTTTAAATTATACTCTTGCTTGATTAACTCACTTAGCCTTTCGGCTCTTGTTTCTTGTCGTTGCAATTGAACAATGTAATTAAGCAAGGCAGCTCTTGCTATGTATAATTTACTTGCATACAGAAAAAGTGTTTGCTTGTCTTGTAACACTAATTGAAAATTTTGTGTTGAAAGCATGAAAGTATCTGCACTTTCTCTTCTTTTAAAATTCTCCAGCAATTCAGCGTTAAAAATAGATTCTCCAACGTGCAGGGCATCAATCTGGTAATTTTGAAAAGACTCAATTTGGGTTTGCAGACCCGCTTCAGCACTAAAATAATCAACAATGGAATCAGAAACTTCCTGTTTCCGAATCAAACTAAATCCATAATTCTTATCCAACTGGTTTAATGTTCTTTGTGTAGGGGAATAACTGTTTACATTTCCGCCATAATATCTAAAGAAGTAATACATTTTTTTAACTGATGTGTCAGGAAGCATATTACGGGCGGAAGCATAAATCAATAATCGAAAAGTATCCAGCTTATTTAACTTTATATTGTTGAATTTAATTGTTGAATCAAGCTTACTCAAATTAGATTTTAAATCTTCCAACATCATCTCCATTAATTGTTTTTCTCTTTCATGATTGCTGATACTTTCACGAACATTTTCTGCAATAAAACCCATGGTAACAGCAAGAAATATCATTATGAATTCAAGAAAATATTCTTTGAAGTTTTTCCTTTCTGCTTTTGGATGATGATGCACTTCCATATTTTCAACTTCTTGATTTGATGTAATTGTTTGTTCAACTTTAGCAATTTTAATTTTTTCTAAAGCTTTTTCCGATTCTGTGTTATCCAGATTGTCTAAATGTATTTCGTCGGTATTGTCGGCCATTTTTTGTCAGTTGGTTAAATCATTAAAGTGAGGCAATAGAATGACCCATGATTTTTGTTATGTGCCGTTTTTATTTTTGTCCCTGTAGTTGATTTAATTTTATTCTGGTTTCCGGTATCTCTGTAATTTCTAATGCTTTTTTGTAACATTTTATAGCATTTTCTTTATCATTTGTTTCCTTATAAAAATCGCCAAGAGAATCAAACGCATTTGAACTTTCAGGATAATTTGCAACATTCATTATGAATAAATATTTTGCCTTAATAAAGTGTTTCTTTTTTAATGAATTGTAAGCAAGTCCATTAACCAATTCTTCCCCAGGTTTAACAGTGTAGCCTAACTGTTTGGATATATACTTATAATGAACGTCTAATAAAGAATCTAACCTGATGTTTTCATTGTTTAAATAACTATCATAAAGGTCAAATTTATAATAATCAAAAATAAAACGAAGGGCGTCATATTCAGCAATAAAGGACACTGAGGAGTGATTGTCTTCTGCGTAATATTTATGATTGAAATATAATTGATTCTGCTTATTACTTTTTATGATATTAATTAACTGCAAATTGAATCTTATCAATTCAGTATAATCAGTTGTATCTGTCTGTACAGCTGTTGTGTCGACCCCATTTTCCATGCGATTGGCAATTGCTAAAAACAATCGTTTATTGGAGTAATTATCAGCAGCAAGAACTATTTTACTTTCTTTTAAAAGTCTTTGTTTGTCCCACCACATACTTGCATCTATAGAAACGTATGAATTAAATAGCTCCTTATGATGTATTAATGTATTGATTACAGTTAACCCACCTAAAGAATGACCTGTAAGTATCCGGTAAGGTGCAATTGAATATTTTGATTCAATATCAGGAATCAGTTCATTTTTTATAAATAATATAAAGTTCTCACCTCCGCCGGAATTTTCTCCACGTTTGTCGCCAATAGAATCTTCAATTGTTGGTGTCAGGTCTTTCATCCTGTTAGGATGTAAAATCCCTACAACAATCATTGGAGGAATAATGTTGGCTTCACTTAAATACTCAACCATAGCAACGATAGAACTAAAATGATTCTCTCCATCTAATGCATAAATAACGGGGCATTTCCTTTTTTTATTACTTTCAATATTGTTAGGATTGTAAACCCAAACGGTTCGTTTTTCTTTTAATATTTTCGAATTTATAGTAATAATATCTGCTGTAATAATTTCCTTCCTCGTTTGAGAGTTTACATTAAAAGATAGAATAAGTAAGAAAAAAGGTATAAAATATTTTTTCATTTTATTTATAAATAGTCATCAAAAAAATGGCACATAACGGTAAGGCTTGGCGATGGGCTGGTATTCATTGCTTGTCAAGCCCAGAACCAAAGCCGAATATTGTTACTGATGATGAAGATAACAACTAAAGCCCAATTTATAATGTCATGCTGGAACTACTGCTGATATTGATTTTCAGCTGATTGTTATTCCGTCAGCCAGCCTATTGCCAAACCTATTGTTGTAAGCCGTTTTTCTCTATCCTATAAATCCTGTTTGTAAAGATTAGCAAGGTTCGTCAACTTGCGATTTAATAATTTTTCAGCATTGTTTTTTGCTTTTTCCTTGTCAGCAGGTGTCAATTGTTTTTCAATTTCTTTTATAGTGTCAATATTTTGTTGCTGAACAAGAATTGAAAAGTCACGTTTGCTTTCGTTGTAAATAAGAAACCACATATAACTTTTCACAAAGTCCTTTAAAACATTCTGCCCGTCACGATACATTGTAGCAAGGTTTGCTCTTGCAGATGTAATTTTTCCACTTAATTGTAAGTCTTCTGGATTTTCAAGTGTTGCAAGTCGGGTTGCCCAAACTAACGTACTGTCAATATTTTTGTCCGTACCAATACCTTCTTGATAGCAACTAACCACGTTAAACATACATTCTGGGTCGCCTTGTTTAGCACACTGCAAAGCCCAATAAAATGCTTGCCCATCATTTTTAGTTGTCCCTCGTCCAACTGAATAACTATAGGCAATTTTAAATTGTGCATTAAGCCATCCTTGATTTGCAGATTTCAAAAGCCAAGTATTTGCTATACTGTCATTCTTTGAAACTTCAACACCTTCTTGGTAGCAATAACCCAAGTTGTATTGAGCTTCTGCATTTCCAAGTTCGGCAGCTTGCTTTAAAAGTGGTACTGCATTTTTAGTGTCACCTTGTGAAAGAAAGTCTTTCGATTTTTTGTTAAGTTCTTCAGCGTTTTGTCCGAAAGAAAGTGTCACAATAAAAAGTGTCCAAATAGTAAATATGAATTTTCGCATAGAGCTTTCTAACCCTGAAATAGGTTGACTATTTTTTGGTGATTAAATATTGTTGAGTGCTTTTCATGATAGCCGGAATATTGATAAGCTTTTCAAAAAAAATTCCTTCGGTTTTTTCAAACCTTATCAACATTCCTTTCATGCTCTTAGTTTTTTCCAGGAACGATATTG
>JBBSEV010000164.1:0-4029 GCA_038239385.1 Chitinophagales bacterium | reverse complement strand
GTATCAGCAAATTTTAAATTACCCCGGTTCAAAAAAGCCTTGTTCAATAAAGGATAAGAAGGCATCTTTTTTATGATCCCATCTATTTCTTCTTTTTTCCCTGTAAGCGCCATTTTCTGGATAACATTATTAGCAAAAAAATCAATAAAATCCTGGTTGGTTACATCATGGTTTATTCCATTACAAACATAGAGATCATTTAATCCATCGTTATTCATATCAAACATCAATGCACCCCAGCTCCAGTCTGATGCTGAAACGCCACTATATTCCGCAACATCCATGAACTTACCATCTTTGTTATTTACCTGCAAAGAGTTTTGCATGAACTGGTGGTAAAACCCAAGTCTTTCTTTTAATCTATAAACGTCAATATTATCAAATAATGAAGTAGTTTTTAAACGGTAATCATCGTCAGGAAGCATATCTGTTGTAAAAATATCAGGATAGCCATCATTATTAATATCGCCCATATCCGCTCCCATAGAGGCCAGGCTTGTATGCTGCATATATTGTTCAAGCTCGTCTTTATAAGTACCATCTTTTTGATTGATATACAAATAATCCCTCTCGAAAAAATCATTGGAAACATATATATCAGGATAGCCATCTCCATTCACGTCACCTACATTCACACCCAATCCAAAACTTATTAAACTATTGTGTATACCGGTTTCAAGAGTTACATCAACGAATTTCCCATTATCATTTCTTAATAGGCGGTTGCCACCTCCTTTAAGAAAATCTTCAACGGGCCAGTCTTTGGCGGGTAGATCCCGCTTGTTGGCATAATTCAACGTATTTACCGGGATGAAACTATTGTTAATTATAAAGCAATCTAAATCTCCATCCATATCATAATCAAAAAATGTGGCATGAGTTGTATATCCAGGATCATTCAATCCATATTGTTTAGCCGATTCTGTAAAAGTTAGATTGTGGTTGTTTATATATAGTTCATTTTCCTGGTCAATGCCCTTTTGATAACCTGCATAACAAACGTAAATGTCCAGGAAGCCATCTCCATTAACGTCTGCCAATACGACTCCCGTAGCCCATTTACCTTTATTAATAAAACCTGATTTTTCAGTAATATCTTCAAACTGAAAATTTCCTTTATTAAGGTATAGTTTATTTGCTCCCATATTGGAGGTAAAAAAAACATCTGCCAGGCCATCGTTATTAATATCGCCAATGCCCACACCGGCTCCATTATAAAAATTGCGATAAAAAAGAACATTAAACTCTTTAGAATCCTTTACATTATTTGAGAAATCAATGCCCGTATTTTCTTCAAGATTAAAGAGAGAAGATGCTTTTTGTTTTGTAGTACACGAGAACAAAAAAAATACAGAAATTAGATACAGAGACAGGAAAATTTTCGGACACATATAAAGCAAAAAAAGGCCATTTTTCTAAAATGACCTTTTAAATTTATTTAAGTTTTAATAATTAATATCCGGGATTTTGTGTTAAGTTAGGATTAACCGCTAACTGATCACTTGGTATTGGGAATAAAAGCCTGGTAGCATCAGTTGCCGCTTTACCATTCCAAACTCCCATGTAAGTACCAAAACGAATCTGATCCTGGCGTCTCCATCCTTCCCAATACAATTCTCTGCCTCTTTCATCATATAAAGCAGTCGCATCAAGTACAGCTAAAGGGGTAGCGCCACGTACTGTACGCAAGGCATTTACAACAACTAATGCACCAGGTGCATCACCGCTTCTAAATAAAGCTTCTGCTTTCATAAGCAACACGTCTGCATACCGGAAAATAACATAATCATTGTTCTGTTGAGCATCTTTATGAGGGTAGTCATAAGGGTATTTAATAACACGGATCCCTGTTACTTCAAGATTATTTCCCGTTTCTCTTAAAGCAACAGTAGGTGTAAAGATTAGTGGATTTCCTTTCCTGTCATTCAAAAGTGCATCAGTGGTGAGATTGTATTGCTGACCAATTAAAAACCCAATATTTTGTCTTTTGCCAGGATTTGGAAGACCCTCGGGATATGGATAGTAAATCCCCCTCCTTTGATCTGTCGCCTCAAATTTGTCATAAAATTCTGACAAAGTACTGAAGCCATTCCAGCCTCCGGGATTCATATTGTAATGGCTAACAGCAAAAGTGCTCGCAGCCACATTTCCACCCCTGTCTCCATTCTGATTGTATAAAGTAAAGATATTTTCTGTTGACTTTACATCATTACTAGGAGTGAAATTATCAAAAAAGTTAGTGTTTAGTGAGTATTTATTAGTAGCTGTTATCTGATCAGCTAAAGTAACAACTTGTGCCATATCAGCCGCAGCAAAGGTCGGGGCTGCCCTGTTCGCATAGACACCCTTATTTAGGTAAATTTTCATTAGCAATGCCCTTGCTGCATTTTGGTTTGCCGTATATGCAGGTCCTGTTGCAGGCAAATCATTTATGATCGCATTTAATTCACTTGTAACAAAGTCTACTACCTCAACGCCTTTTAAAGTCTTGGGTATAAGCTTGAAATCAGTAAAGTTATCCCGGTAAGGTACCTGATCCCAGCCATCTAATACTTCATACATAGACAATGCCCTTATGAACCTTGACTCAGCAGCTTGCTGAACGGAAGGGCTAAACTGAAGCACGTTTGAAGCTGCAAACTGTGACTGTAGCAAACTATTAAACGCTCCGGACAAGTAGCTATGATCAGCATCCCATGTTTGAGCATGTAATGATCTCCACAATCCGTTATCATCCCAATCCGGCCCGCGGGTTGGGGCAATAGCTTCATCAGAACTAATTTCAGCGCTATTCCATAAATTTCCCTGTATGGTATAATCATAGAGTGTATTATATGCACCCGTTAGTAACTGCGCCGGGGTGATATTTGCAGCATTGTTTGTTTCCAATTGGCTCCTAAACTTTTCCTTATCGAGCTTACATGAAAAGAAAACAACTGTTAAAAATAATGCCAACCAAAATTTATATTTCATAATGATAATTTTTAAAACTTATAAAGAAAAATTTATACCTATTTGAAATGTCCTTGCTGAGGGATAAGGTACATATTCAACCCCTATCGAAGGAATCCCATTAAAACTCGCTTCTGTACTTACTTCGGGATCAAAGCCAGTGTATTTGGTTATTACAAATAAGTTTTGACCGGTCACAGAGATATATAAATCTCTGAAGGCCTTTCCAATATTGCCAACCCGGTATCCAATGCTTGCGTTAGCCATTTTCAGATAATTCCCTTTTTCGAGATTGCGTGTAGAAGGAGCAGGAGCATTCGATATGGCTTCCTGAACGGATCCGCCTAAAATATCTTTTGCGATATTCCTGGTGCCGAGGTTACCAATACCCAAAACAGATGCAGCAGTATTGTTATACAAATAATGACCAAATGTACCATTCATATTAATGGCCGCACTGAACTTCTTGTAAGTTACATCTGTAAATAAGCCCAAAAGCATTTTTGGATTAGGACTTCCTGAATAATACCGTGTATTTCCCCCATCAGTATAGATACTTTGTCCCGTAGCTTTATCAAGACCCTCAAACCGTCTTAAATACCATACGTTCAATGGTTGGTTGGACACAATTCTTTGACCCAATACATTAGAGAAACCTTGTCCCTGTAATTGCCCAGTTTCATAAAATCCCCGAATGCCAGTAACATTATTGTGAAGAAATGAGGCATTTCCGCCGATATTCCAATTCAAATCTTTTTTGCTTATTACAGCAGCATTCAAGGAAATTTCTACTCCATCATTGACTACACTGCCTGGCAGGTTAATGAAAAATTTTCCTGAGGGTCCTGGCCGTACTAAATCCTGCTCAAATAACACATCTATGGTTTTCTTATAAAAATAGTCAACAGAACCACTCAGCTTGTTATGGAGTATACTAAAGTCAATGCCTGCATTTGTTGTTTTAGATGACTCCCATTTTAAATCAGGATTTGCAAATGAAATCTGCTGAATAGATTGCCTGCCAAGGCCAAACCTATTTAAAGAATTTCCCGGGTCAAATTCCTGGTTACCGGTTTC
>JBBSEV010000163.1:0-4035 GCA_038239385.1 Chitinophagales bacterium | reverse complement strand
TCATTAGTCCATCTTATAACGGCTTTGTGATTCATGGTATCGTTACTCGTGAGATCAAATACAACTTTATAATCTGACTGAGCTAATACTAACAACGGAGACAAAAGCACCGTTAAGAGGATAATAATATTCTTTCTCATAGCCTGGATTTTTAAAAGTTATCAATATTTTTTCCCTTTCTATCCTTGTTATTTCTTCAGCAATATTTAGGTAATCATGGATCGGAATGAATTACACAACAGAAGACTGATGTTCAATTATAAAATTAACAATTTCTTCAATAGGAATGCCTGCTCTGTTACATGCATCCTGGATTTCTTCGCGGGAAACATTAGCTGCAAATGATTTTTCTTTCAGCCTCTTTTTTACACCTTTCAATTCCATTCCTTTATAGCCTTCAGGGCGCATTAAAGAGTAAGCATGAATTAAGCCCGATAATTCATCAAATGCATACAGCATTTTATCCATTCTTGTTTCCGGTTGCACTCCAAAATAATTAGGCCCATGAGAAGCAATTGCATGAATTATTTCAGGATCAACATTTCTATCTTCCAGTTCTTTAATAATCTTGCTGCAATGTTGGCCAGGCCATTGATCCCAATCTGCATCATGCAGCAAGCCAGCCATCTCCCAACGCGACTCGCCACTTTCATCAAGACTTTCCTTTTCTACAGCCCATCGTTGCATAAGCTTAGCAACCTGGCGCATGTGCAGTTTTAACCTATCATTCAATACCCAATTATTCAATAACTCATCCGCTTCCTCCTTAGTAATAACATTTCCATTATTTGCTGAGTCGCCAAAAACATTTCTGCCAAGTAATAAGTCGCTCATGAATATTATGATTTTATATTTTTTAAATGGCGGAACATTTATAAACTTTCAGATGCCGGAATAATATTTAATTCCTTAAGATTTTGTAATAATAGCTCCGGTGATTGGAAATGAATTCCTGTAATTCCTGCTTCCTCTGCTCCATTTACATTACGAAGGCTATCATCTATAAACACAGCTTCGGAAGGATTTATAGTAAACCGATTAAGGAGGACATGATAAATATCTAAAAATGGTTTTCTTGTTTTCTCCTCACCGCTCATTACAATACCGTCAAACCATTTTAGGAAATCGTAACGCTGAAGGGCAACCGGGAAAGTTTCGGCGCTCCAGTTAGTAAGTGCATAGATTTTATATTTATTTGTTTCTTTTAATGATTTCAAAATTTTTACGGTTTCTACAATAGGCCCTCCCAGCATTTCTTCCCATCTTCCATAATATGCCCGCACCTCACTTTCATATTCCGGGTGTTTCAATACAAGTTCTTCGGTAGCATCCCGGAGAGACCTGCCCGCATCCTGCTTTTCATTCCAGTCGGCTGTGCATATATTTTCAAAAAACCAATCTATCTTTTCTTCATCATTAAAAATACTGCGATATACATACCGTGGATTCCAGTCAATAAGCACACCTCCCAAATCAAAAATTATTGTCGTGATTTTTGTATCCATATTTATAGTAATGTGAATTGCAAATATAATTTTATACAGAATCAAAAACTTATCTGAAGAGTTCATTTTCAAATCTTCGATCAATATGAATTTAACCCGGCACGTCTTTGCGAGGAGCTAGCATAAATTTTTAATCACAGTAAAACTTGCGGCGACAAAGCAATCTCACTGAGCAGTATCCTTTAAGGAGATTGCTACAAAAAATGCTTAAAATTTACATTCAAGTTCCTTTACGGTTACGAATTTTTTTCCCAATGAGGCTATCTTGGTGGAAGTTCGAACTCATACTATCCTGCTAAGATTAGCTACTTCAGAAACTTTACTCTTTAGAAATTTTGCATACCAGTGACCGGAGGATTTTACAATACGTCTCTGCGTTTCAAAATCTACGTATACCAGGCCGAAGCGGGGATAGTAACCTTCAGCCCATTCAAAATTATCAAGGAACGTCCATACGAAATATCCATTTACATTTATTCCTTCCCTCTTTGCTCTCAACACTTGTGAAATATGATCCTGCAAATATTTTACTCTTTTAGGATCGTGAACTTCTCCATCAACATATATATCAGGAAATGCCGCACCGTTTTCAGTAATGATGATAGGGGGCATGTTTAAATAGCGGCCATATTTTTTTAAAATATTATAAATAGATTCAGGATAAACTTCCCAATTCATAAGAGTTCTTTCTACGTTGCGCTTATTGGCCTTAATGATCTTTGCATTTATGAAAGGCATAAATGTAGAATGCATAACCATCTCCCGGGTATAATTTTGAAGGCCAATAAAATCCATTTGGAAGGCAAGGGCTTTTTCATCATCCTGCTTCATATATTTCTCTATACGATTTAATATTTTTAAATCATCAAAAGGATATCCCATGCCAAGCAATGGCTCAATAAAAAGACGATTGAGTAATGCATCAACTTTTTTTGCAGCGATAAAATCTTTCTCATTATTACTGTAAGATTCAATATATGAACAGGAAAACGTAGTCCCTACATTGCTTGCGGGCTGCAACGACTTTATAATTTTCCCCGCATGCGACTGGCAAAGAGCTGCATGATGAGTGGCGGCTAAAAAATTTGCAAGTCCTTTTTTACCTGGTGCATGCACACCAAAGAAATAACCGGCACCCGTAAATACCATCGGCTCGTTTAATACGATCCAGTTTTTTACACGGTCTCCAAAATTCTTAACGCATATTTTTACAAATTCTTCAAACCATAAAACGATATCCCTGTTTACCCAGCCTCCTTTTTTCTGAAGCTCATTCGGGAGGTCCCAATGGTATAAAGTGATCCACGGCGTGATCCCGATCTCAAGACAAAAATCTATAACGCGGTTATAGAAATCCAGGCCGGCTGTATTTATTGCACCTGTGCCCTTTGGAAGTATGCGGCTCCAGGAAATTGAAAAGCGATAATTAGGAATATGAAGATCTGCCATCAGGCTAATATCCCTTGCATAACGGTTATAAAAATCACAGGCAACGTCGCCATGATGATTTCTGAAAATTTTATTTTTGCGTTTTACAAATACATCCCAAATAGAAATGCCTTTACCATGTGTATTATAGCCACCTTCAACCTGGTAGGCAGCTGTAGAAACGCCCCATGCGAAATCTTCACCAAAATCTTCTCTTTTTATCAACATACTACCCGGTAATTTGATGAAGAACATTACTTAAACTTATCTTCCTTATTTTTTTATCAGGATAAGAAGATGCTATAGAAACAGGAGAAAGATTTTGATTAACAGGAATATGATTCTCAAAAATCTGGTTTAAAATCTGCCCGGTAATTTCCGGGAAATCGACAGGAATTATCTGGATGTTATACAACCAGTCTTTTATAATTTCCAACTTTTCAACCTTTAATTTTTTTAAAACGGGCACACCCATCTCTTTTAAAGCGGCGGCGTTGCATTGCTGTTCGTATTGGCCCTTCATTGGGATAACCATCAATTTTTTTTGAAGAAATAATGCTTCAGCAGGTGTTTCAAAACCTGCACCACACAGTACTCCGGTGCATGTAATAAGGCTTTTCACAAAGGCTTCGTTACTAATTGGATTTACATAAATATTCTTTTCGTTGTATTTTTTTTTTGAATGTTTGGAAAATACCTGCCATTCGATATTTTTAATTTCCTTTAATACTTTTATAATTCTCTCATCATTGTATGCAGGAAGATAAACCGTATAATGATTTAGTTTTTTTGCAGAAGCATTTCTTATTTCGTCCCTTATTACAGGAGTGAATATTTTTTTATCATAGGCTTTAAAATGAAACCCATATTTTTCTGTAACCGGAGCATATTCCTTCAATATAGCTTTTCCTACAAAATCTGAATCCTCAGGGTGAGGGCTTTTTTTATTTAATACCGCAGCCTGGTGGCTAAGGCCAATACATGCTTTATGTTTTAATTTACATGCCCAGGCGCCTACAGGCTCAAAGTCATTTATTATAATATCATATTTCTCAACAGGCAGCTCTTGTATTTCTTTATAAAATCTTTTTAACCTGGCTTG
>JBBSEV010000162.1:0-4182 GCA_038239385.1 Chitinophagales bacterium | reverse complement strand
ATCGCCCATCGGGTACTTTGTGCCGGGGCAGCACGGGTTTATTTTCCATAGCTGAATAGAAATTTCCATCGGTAATTCTGTTCCTCCTAAAAAACCACGTGCCCCTGAAAGTATTTTACAAAAATTATGGTTGGGGTCTTTAAGCCAGATATTTTTTTCCAACGCCCTGCCTCTTGCCCAGTTACCTCCAAGCCACATATCTTCTGTTGCACCCCAATAACCAAAACTCAGTTTATCTTTTTTAAGATAAGTATCTTTTTCAATGAGAGGCGCTGTATTTTCATCACTAAACCCTCTTGAAAAAAACAGTTGCTTTAATATTTCAAGCCTTGCTCCTGCATTTTTGTGATACCGATCAATACTCGCAAGGTCAATTCTTGTTACTCCTTTTTCAACAAGTGTATCCAATATCTCACCATTCAGCAGGTCGCCATTTGTCTGCAACATAATTTGGGTAGCGCCATTATATTTTTCTTTCAGCCAGTCAAGTATTTTGAATAACAATTTTTTTTCTGCAAGAGGTTCACCTCCTGATAAGATAAGACGATCAACGGTATCCGGGAGATTATCAATTATCATCAGGCATTCTTCCGCTGAAATCCTTGCTCCCTGCGGACCCGAACTATTGTAGCAGTGGTCGCATTTGTCATTACATAGCTGGGTAAATACCCAGTATATGCTTTCGTAGTGATTAAAATCGGTATTCATTAAATAGGTTTATAGATTCATTTTATCGTGAGCAACAATTTGTATTCGCTTACAAATAAACGGGTTTATATACTAAAAGGTTTCATTAAAAAAACCTGCAAATTTTTTATAGAGATTTCCAGAATTCAATTTCTTCTTTAACCCCTGTGGTATCGTCGCAAACGAATGCCTGCTTGTTATCATACATTTTTAGTTTGCCTTCTTTCATATAGCCCATCGAATCCGCCATTAATAAAGCCTCTTTAATATCATGCGTTACAAAAATGGATGATATGCTAAATTCAGCTGCAATTTCTTTAAAAAGTAATTGCATTTCAGTTCTTGTTTGCGTATCTAAATTTCCAAATGGTTCATCTAATAATAATAAAGGTGGATTGACAATAAGTGAACGCCCAAAATTTACCCTCTGTTTCTGGCCACCTGATAGCTGATGAGGCATTTTAAACCGGTGATCCTGTAAGCCAAGCTCAGCAACTAATTCAGAAACTTTTTTATCAATGATCTCTTTTTTTTCTTTGCGCAGCCGCAACCCGAAAGCAATATTTTCAAATACACTCAGGTGCGGAAATAATAAAGGCTCCTGGCTCATGTACACGATTTTGCGCCGGTCAGGTGATACTTCATTAATATTTTTTTCTTCCAGAAAAATATGGCCACTGTCCTGGTGTACGATGCCCGCAATAATTTTTAAGAGGGTGGTTTTTCCGCAACCGGATTTTCCCAATATACTTAATGTATGATGCTGCTGCAAGGAAAAATTCACATCCTGCAATACCCGTTCTTTTTTAAAAGCCTTATTAATATTTTGCGCAGCTAAAAGCATCAATTTTATTTAGAATAAATAAATCTTTTGTTGATCCATAATAAAAGAACAATTGGAAAAATAATGATACAACTGCTTATAGCGGCATAATAGATATTCGCTTCTCCAATATATTGGTACACCTTTAAGGTAAGTGTTTGAATTTTTCCAACGCCTATAATAGTTGTAAGGCCGTATTCGAACCAGGAAATAAGAAAGGTTTGAAAAAAACAAACGATTAGTTGTGGCCTGGCTACAGGTAACAGTACCTTAAAAAATGTTTGTTTAAAATTGGCACCTAATGTATTACTGATTTCTTCGAGGCCGGTTATCTGTTGGTTCCAGAAACTATTCAGCAGCAAAATACTAAATGGGAGGGTGATCATAAGTTGTGCAATGATAATGCCTGCAACAGTACCTGATAATCCAATTCGTATAAAAAAATAATTAACCAGTAATGCATAAATAACCGGTGACAGCGCCAATGGAAAGTAGCATGAAAATAATAACAGGTTTCTTTTTTTGTTTTGAGCAAAGGCCCTGCTTATGAGGAAGCCCGGCAGGGTGGAAAAGAATGCGACAAAAAAAGCAATGATGAAAGAAAGTGTAAATCCATACATAATGCCGTTGTGCCCACCAATAGCATCTTTCCATCTTTTTATACTTGTGTTTTGCGGAAACAATTCCGGAAATCGCCATTCATTGGCAAATGACAATAATAGCAGGTACGCAAACGGAAGAATAAAAAGAATAATAGCTGTAAGAGCAATAATTTTTTTGAATGGCTTCATGCTTCATGTAATTTTCCTGGTTTCAAAAAAGCTGATAGTAATATAATTATCAGGAGCGTGTAGAGAAGCGATAAAAAATATCCCTGCGGAATATCAAGCAAATTGTAACGTTGCATTTTTCTTACTATAAGCACAGAAATCATTTGTGGTGACTGCCGGCCAAGGATAAGTGGTATTTCAAAAGAGCCAAAGACAAAAATAAAATACAGCAGTATCGTAGTGAACCCTCTTTTAAACAACACCGGTATCACGATACGGTGCACACGCTGCATTTTAGTTGCGCCTAATGAAGCGGCTACGCCCGAGAGATCATGCAATTTTTCTGAAGCAAATAAATTTGAAAAAAAGATAAGAAAAAAGGGGGTCGCCATTAATACATGCGTCGCAATAATACCGATACCAAAAGGATCATTGATAAGGTCAGGGAATTGTTGTAGCCCGTTAATAAGTTTGGCATGCCAGGCAGCAGTTGATAAAAAGCCCGTTTTACCTAATAGCTGGAAAGAAATAAATGCGGTAACTATTGAAGGTATGGCTAAAGGCATATACACAAAAAATGAATGTCTGCTTTTTGTTATGCCATTGTTGAAAGTAATGACGCCCGGTATTGCTATAAGCAAAGAAATAAAAATAGATGCCGAAGCAATGTAAAAACTGTAACCAATGGAAGAAAAAAATTCTCCCTCATATATTACATCCTTCAGGTGTTGTATCGTAAAGCCAGAAGAGAATATGCCTGTTAATCCTGTGGAATACAATAACGAATAAACAAGGCCAGCTGCAAATGGAATAATTACCACCAGCAAAAAAAATAGTAAGCCAGTCCTGTTTATAAATTTATTGTTCAATAACATATTTTCTGAAATCATCATTCAGCCGGATCATATATTCCGGTGCAAGTTCCATTAAAGCTTTCGGTTGAATGTCGGATCTTTTTGGGCCGTAAGCCCTGTTTTGTACAGAGTCGAATTTTGATTTAATATCAGCAGGTAATTTTTTAATATTTAAAACAGTGCCATCGCCCCATACAGAAGATAGACTTTTTTTCAATTGCGCAGCAGGGGAAATCATAAAATTGGCAACTACCATGGCCGCAGCTTTATTGCCGCTTGATTTTGTGATGCCTAAGTAATGAGAATTTTGTATAGTGCCTCCCTCCAAAACATATGATGCGGCATACCTAGGGAATGTATTCGTGGCTACTTTATTATCCACTTCTCCATCATTGTTACTCATGGTAAAATACAATTCTCCCTGTGCAAACATCTGGTGCATTTGCGAAACCGAGTTTGGAAAAGTTTTTCCATTTTTCCAGAAATATGGTTTAATGCGGTTAATATATTCCCATAGTTGCGTAGAATATTCTTTGTATTTGGATTCATCGAATTTTCCCTTTAAACTTTCAGATCCTCCGGCGATGTCAATGAGTAAAGATTTTAAAAAAGTAAGCCCAGTAAAATCTGTCCCAATGGTAAATTTTTCAGGGTTTTGTTTCACATATTCTTCGAGCTCGTTCCTGTTTTTTGGCGGAGCCGGAACTTTATCTTTATTATAGATAATGCATAGCTGTACATTACCCCACGGGCATTCCATGCCATCTACCGGTTCCTGAAAATCATATTTAATAAAGGGATTTTCAAAGTCAATATACCTGGAATTAGGAAGTTTATTCACAAATGGGCCAAACAAATCATCAATCTGCCTTAGCTGGTAAAATGTTTCCCCATTAATCCAGCACATATCAATATCGCTTATATTTTTATTAGCTTCTTTCTCACTCATTAAAATTGAAACAATCTGGTTGCCCTGCCCGGCACTAATTTGTAATGTAATCCCAAAGCTATCTTTTACCGCAGGCACAATGTAATCGTTCATGTATTT
>JBBSEV010000161.1:0-4239 GCA_038239385.1 Chitinophagales bacterium | reverse complement strand
TTTTGTGCCATTTTTATGTTTATTCCCGATGATTTTATAAAATCATTCCTGGAAAAAAACAGCGCTTTATTAAGTACTTCACAAAAGAATATTTCTGCACAAGATGCAGTGCTTCGCGTGCAACCTGATGAATTACTGGAGCAATATTATCACTCTATTCAATCTTATTTATCATTGTCGCAAAAGCCAAATGAGCAATTGCTTTTGTTGAAATTTGAAGAATTGCTTTTAAGCCTTTTTTCAAATAAAGATCATCACCACTTAACTGATTATTTTATTTCGCTTTGTCAAAACCAGGAACATCAAATGGGCCTGGTTATGGAAGATAACTTTGCTTATAACTTGAAGCTTGAAAATTATGCCCGGTTATGTCACATGAGCTTATCTACATTTAAAAAATGTTTTAAAAAACACTACAACACGACGCCCGCGGTATGGCTTAAAAATAAAAAGCTCAATCTTGCTCTTCAGCATGTGCTCGCTACAGATACAAGCATCAATCAAATTTCTCTTGAATGTGGGTTTGAAGACACTTCGCATTTTATAAGGGTTTTTAAAGAAAAATATCAGCTTACTCCGCTTCAATACCGGCAACAGTTTGCGAAAACAGCAGTTACCGAAGCTTAACCCTTACAGTCGATTTATCAGACTTATTAGCCCATCTCTTTCCTAGCCGTGCATCTAATTTTGTTGCATGATTAAAACACATTAATCAGTGATTTTTTTTCAAATAACCGCATCAAAAAATGAGTACGAATTACATAACTGATCAAATTAAAGAAACGATCCAAAGTGATGTTTCAACCAATGTTTTAACGAGACATCTAAATTCCTTTCTTGAGAACGATTTGGACACTTTGATGTTGGACTACACCGATAGCACTGTTTTCATAACACAAGATGCAACATATACCGGCATCAATGAGATAAGGGAATTTTTCACAAACCTGATGATCCATTTTCCCAAACAGAAATGCACATTTGAATTAGACAAAATAGTAGTGAAAAATGAATTGGGATTTATTGTTTGGCATGCAAATACTCCAAGCCTCATAGTTTCATTAGGTACAGACACTTTTATTATTAAGAATGAAAAAATATTTCAGCAAACTTTTGCAGGTCAAATGAGTTACATCAACCCATAAAGATTTGGGGTAACTAATGCCATGTTGATCTACATAAAGCAACCTAACAAAAACCCCACATTTATGGGAACCTTAGGCCGCATTAAAAATACATGAAATCAAAAATCCACATTAATATGGGATTGCAGCACAGCTAATATCTTAGGAATTTTGCGGAACAATTTTTTACAACATCCATCATCTATTCTTATATAAAATGAAAAAGAATATCATTACCCTTATCCTTTTTATAAATCTCTTTTGTTCCCCTGCGTTTGCCGAAAATTTATTTCGTGTATCTCCGCAGGCAATAGAATCTTTTAAAAGACAATACCCCGGCGCTTTATATGCAACATGGGAAACTTTAGAAGATGACAATATTTATTCCGTTCGTTTTATACACGACAATCAATCACTGGTGGCTTACTATTATGAAAATGGCGATACTATTGGCTTCGCAAGAGTTGTGTCAACCAGAACATTGCCAGCTAAAATAAAAAAAGCCTTAGACAAATTACTTGCTGATGGCAAAATATTGAGCTCACAGGAATTAGTGTTAAATGATAGACACGTGTTTTATTTTGACGTACTCAATAGATATGAAAAATTATTTATCGGTATAGACAGTGATGGTAAAATAAAACAGAATAAAAAAGTGCAGCATTTATAATTCTTATCTCCAGCGATGCGTCATGTCAAAAAAGGGTGTAGGAATACCTCTCCGTCGATCATATAAACTTATGGGTTTTAAAAATTTTTTACTAAAAAACAATCATAATTAAACAACTTAAAATGAAAAATTCAAAAGCGGTATTATCCGTAAGATTCAAATCTACTTATAGTTCTGAAGAACTATCTGATCTCTTTCACCAGCATCTTGAAGACTTTAAAAATGTGCCCGGGCTTATTCAGAAATATTATGTTGCTGATGAGAACAGCGAAACCGTTGGCGGCATTTATGTATTTGAAAATAAAGATGCCAGGGCAGCATTTTGGGAATCCAAATTAGCCAAAGGAATTCCAGCTACGTATGGCGTTAAGATGGAAACAATCAGTGTTGAAGAATTAGAAGTTACCATTGAAATGATGGAAACAGTAGCGGCTTAACAAAAAAATTTAATCGTTATGGCCGGAAGAATACAGGCCGGCCATAACGATAAATTATCCTCCTCAAAACCTAACACAAAGATTTTATCACTAATAATAAATCAAGGATTCTTCCGGATTAATCAGAAATGTTACTAACGATAACCAATACATGTGATTGTAAGCTTGTGCTCTTTAACAATTAAAATTTTAAAATGTAATGAAAAAAATATCTAATAATTTAATAGTAATTACCCTGATAACCGTTGCAACTTTTTTTACCAGTTGTAAAAAAAATGGAAGCTATGGAAGTAACCCGCCTAATGTCAATGCAATAATAAAGTCTGCAGCAGGCGATAGCACCGCAATCGTACCTAAATTAAATGAGTTCAGGACATTTGCAGGCGATCCTTTAAACACCTTACCGGCCGCTATTTCTGGCCGCCGGGAAATAAACTGGGATGCTGTGCCCGCTACATTTACCAATGCAAATAATTTTCCGTTTGATTTTTTTGGAGCATCAGATGCTATGTTACCCGATGGCCGCAAACGCGGATTAATACTTACCAATACAGGCACCAGCTTTAGGGTGGATAGTACCAACTTTACTGGTATTGAAAGTAGTTACGCAACTCAATTTAAAATCTTTAGTAAAAAAAGATTGTTCGCTTACCTGGGCAATAATGTAACACAGGTAACTTTTAAAATTACGGGTACTACCACAGATGCTTTTGTAAAAGGCTTTGGTGTAATTTTTTGTGACGTTGATGACGCTTCATCTACCAGTGTTGAATATTTTAATGGCCCAAAAAGTTTGGGCATATACAAGGCAACACCCGCGGCACAAGGGTTTTCTTTTGTAGGGGTAAGTTTTCCCGACGAGAAAGTTACCATGGTAAAGATCACTGCTGGTAATGGGCTTTTGGCAACAGGCGTAAAAGACATTAGTAATGGCGGCACAAAAGATTTAGTAGTAATGGATGACTTTATTTATGATGAACCTAAGCAACTCAATTAAATGAATAATAAAAATACCTTCTACGGGAAATTTTATCCGAACAGGAATTAGAGTAGTTCTCAAGGCTTCGATACAATTGTTTTTGCAAGTCAGATGCTGAGTTGTTTGTGCCTAAAAATTTACATGGAATTGATCTGAATTACTATGATAAAAATTCAAACCATTATGGATTGTACCTGGTACAATAAATCAAAAGAACCCGTTGGTTATTTCAGAATAATATTAAAAGAACCAACAAAAAGCAAACAGATGGATATATAAAAATAGAGACCGGCAATCACCCTAAAAACTGACCGCAACCGAAGAGCCTGCCTGTCGGGAGACAGGTGAAACGAGTAAAAAATTAAATGTATGCTTAAATATATAATTGAAAGAGAAATTCCCGGAGCAGGAAAATTAACTGCCGAAGAATTGTCAGCTATTTCACAAGGTTCCTGTGGTGTATTAAATAAAATGGGGCCTCAAATTCAGTGGGTCCAAAGCTATGTAACGCCTGATAAACTTTACTGCATCTATCTTGCTCCAAATAAGGAAATGATCCTCGAATATACACAGCAAGGTGGGTTTCCTGCTAATGTTATAAGCGAAGTAGCAACAATTATTGACCGTACAACACCAGGCCAAAGGATTTTTTCCCGGATATACATAAATCAGGTGCAGGAAAAGTTACTGCAAAAGATATGGCAGCAGCATGCAAAAAGATATAGCAGTTTAGCAAAAATATGGACTAAACATAAAAAAATTATGCCCAATCAAATTCCAAAAGATTTGTTTGGCAACAACACACTAAACAAAAAATTATTAAAAGAAGTTTATTAAACCTTCAACAACCTTCTAAAGAATTAAATAAGTACAATGAAAAAAATAATCTTATTCCTGAGCATCATAATGCCTGTAATAACAATGTCCCAAAAAATAATTACGGGTAAAGTTTATGATGCCTCCAACAACCAGCCCCTGGCACGGGCAAGCATTGCTATGAAGAATGCGAATGCAGGAACAGTTAGTGGT
>JBBSEV010000160.1:0-4250 GCA_038239385.1 Chitinophagales bacterium | reverse complement strand
CTTTGTAAATGAAATTTTCTAAAAATATTTTCACTACTTTTGTGCGCTCAAAAAAGGTCCTGTGGCCGAGTGGCTAGGCAGAGCTCTGCAAAAGCTTCCACAGCGGTTCGAATCCGCTCGGGACCTCTGAAGTAAGGATTGCAGAAATGTTATCCTTACTTATTTTTACTTCCCTTTACAGTTATATTTTCATTCTTAAAGATTGTAACATTACAGCCCTTATACAGCTTATTATCTTTACAAAGCCGGCTTTACTTTAATAGATTTGTAGTGCAGCAAAAAAAAATTATTAATGAAGATTGGCTAAAATACAAAGCAGCTATTGAAAGATGTTAGACACATTTTTGCTTTTAATAGTTGGAAGATAAATCTCAAGAGCAAGTATCTATAAATAATGAAACCTACCAAGCAATATATATTAGATAAAGCGCTTATTCTGTTTAATGAAAAAGGTTTTGTGAATGTACGCCTCCAGCATATTGCTGACAGTGCTTTTGTAAGTGTTGGACATTTAGCTTATCATTTTAAAAATAAAGAAGACATAGTATCATCTTTATACAAAAGGCTAAAGAAAAAACAGGAATTGCTCCTTACAGAATTCAGGGTATTGCCTTTGTTTGAAGATATTGATTTCCTGCTGCGCAGCATGTACCAGTTGCAACAGCAATACCTTTTTTTTTATTTAGATACGCTGGAAGTTTTAAGAGCGTTCGGCGAAATTGCAGAAAAACACAGGCAGTTGCTCGGTTTCCAGCGTCAGCAAATTCAATTCATGATGGAGTTTAATGCATCAAGAGGATCATTTATTCTACCACAATATAAAAGCCAGTTTGAACACCTTGCGCATATTTTTTGTATGACAATGGATAACTGGATCAGTTACCAAAATATTAATGGAAACCCAAAACCGGATGAAGCATCTTATTGTAATGACTTGTGGTCAATTCTAACAACTTTATTTACTGATATGGGAATACCGGAATTTCGTCAGTTGCAAAATAAACAAATTGAATAATTTGTGGAAAGTAATTTGTTACTTGAATTCTATGGATAATAAGGTCAAAATAAGCGAACGTGTTTTATTGGAAACTTATGCTTTTCTTGACAAACAAAAGTATGTAGAACTAATAGCCCAAGAGGAGGACTTGATCTTTATCGCAGATGGTTCGTGGCTAAAAGATGCTGCTGTAATTGATGTAATAAGCAGCAGGCAAGGCTCATGGGATGTATCTCTCGTTTTTGCAAATTATAAAAACCCGCTGCAATTAATTGTAAGAAATATAGCAAGATATTTTGGCGAACAGAAGGCAAAGGCCGCAGCATTTTATCTAAAAAAGGAAGCTGCTATGGACAGGAGGGGCACACTGACTGTATCAATTAAAGATCTCAATCTTTGCAGTAATTAATTAAATTATTTTACCACATTTTTTGATACATCAGTTTTTTAATGAATCAAAACCATGGCATATAAGATACATTTTATACTATAAAAATAATTATAGAAAAAAATTTCTAATTATAAAAAAAGATGGTAACTTAGAAAATATTTTCTAACTAAAACGATTGTTATGGCTAATGTACTATGGTTACAAGGTGGTGCCTGCAGCGGCAACACTATGTCCTTCTTAAATGCTGAAGAACCAACCGTGGTAGAGTTGGTCGTAGATTTCGGAATAAATATTCTCTGGCATCCCACTTGTGGCCTCGAGATCGGTCACCAGGTTGCCGATTTAATGAAAGATTGCATTTCCGGTAAAACTCAACTTGACATTTTGGTATTTGAAGGAACGCTTATTGAGGGCCCCGATGGTACGGGAACGATGAATAATTTCTGCGAACGCCCAATGAAAGATTGGGTAAAGGAATTATCTAAAGTTGCGGCTTATGTTGTTGCTATTGGAGATTGTGCAACCTGGGGTGGAATTCCTGCAGTACCACCAAACCCGAGTGAAAGTACCGGATTACAATTTCTTAAAAAGCAAAAGGGAGGTTACCTTGGAGCAAATTATATTTCAAAAGGAGGATTGCCGGTAATTAACATCCCCGGGTGCCCTGCACATCCTGATTGGATTACACAAATATTAGTGGCCATTGCAACCGGCCGTATTGGCGATGTGCAGGTTGATGCTTTTCATCGTCCTACCACTTTCTTCAGTGATTTTGTTCAAACAGGGTGTACCAATGCAAGAGCGTTCGCAGAGAAAATAGACGGCCACTTTGGTCAGCGTGGCGGTTGTTTATTTTATGAAGTAGGTTGCCGCGGGCCAATGACACACGCAAGTTGTAACCGTATTCTTTGGAATAGGCATTCTTCAAAAACAAGAGCCAACCATCCATGCCTGGGTTGTACGGAACCAGGATTTCCACATCATGATTTGAAAAAAGGAAGCATCTTTAAAACTATGCACTATTTGGGTTTCTTGCCAAAAGAAGTGCCTAAAGGTGATAACAAATTGCAATACTATTTTAAGGCAGGCGTAGGCAAAGTGCTAGGTACTTCCGGAAAAATATTTAAAACAACAAAATGATGATAAATATGAAATAAGAATGATGAAACGTAAAATTGGTCATTAAGATCATAATCAAATTTTCATTCGTATTTCGTATCTCATATTTCATATTAATAACTCATATTTCATAATTCATAACTAAATACCATGGCAACGAAAGAATTAAATATATCACCCGTAGGTCGTGTAGAAGGCGATCTTGATGTAAATGTTTATATGGAGAACGGTGTTGTAACCCGTGCCAATACGCAAGCGTCAATGTTTCGGGGTTTCGAAATAATTTTAAGAGGGAAAGATCCGCAGGCAGGTCTAATCGTAACTCCCAGGGCATGCGGCATATGTGGGGGATCACATTTATATTGCGCCTCTTCTGCATTGGACACTGCATGGAAAACACAACTAAGCCCTAATGCCTTATTGTTACGTTCGATTGGGCAGGCAAGTGAAAGTCTACAAAGTGATCCACGATGGTTTTATGCGATTATGGCTACGGATATGGCTAATAAAAAATTCGCCAATAAACCATTATATGCCGAAGTTGCTAAACGTTGGTCGGCTTATGTGGGTACTTCATTTCAAATCGGGTTAACTGCCAGTGGAAGACCGGTAGAAGTCTATGCTATCTTCGGGGGGCAATGGCCGCATAGCAGTTATATGGTTCCGGGTGGTGTAATGTGTGCGCCAACTTTAAAAGACATTACCCGTTCTCACGCCATTTTAAATCAATTTAAAAACGATTGGCTTGAACCTATCTGGTTTGGATGTTCTATTGACCGCTACATGAAAATAAAAAGTTGGGATGATATGATGGAGTGGCTGGATGAAAATGAAAGTCATAGAAACAGTGATCTTGGCCTATACCTTCGTGCAGGAAGGGAATTTGGTTTGGATAAAATGGGGCAAGGTCTTGGCAAATACATCGCTTACGGAACTTATCTGCATAAAGACCGGTATAATAATCCAACTATTGAAAGCCGCAACCAGGCATTAATACAATCCAGTGGCTTCTATGATGGTAAGGATTACCATGTTTTTGATCATAACCAGATCATTGAACATGTAAAACATAGTTGGTACCAGGATGCTCCTGCAGCCCATCCTTTTAAAGAAGATGCTCCTATACCTACTAAATCTTCGGCTTTAGATAAAACAGATTTTTCGGGAAAATATAGCTGGGCTAAAGCGCCACGTTATATGGGTATGGCAGCAGAAGCAGGTCCATTAGCAAGAGTGATTATGAATGCCAACCCGGCTAATATGCCACACCAGATACAGGATCCTTTATTTGGCGACATCATGCAAAAACTAGGGCCAAGCGTATTCGTTCGTAACCTTGCCCGCATGCATGAGATGGCTCGTCTATATACCAATCTCAATGAATGGCTGGGACAGATAAGATTAGATGATGAATTTTACATTAAGCCTGTAGAGCGGGACGGACAAGGGTTTGGTGCTACAGAAGCTGTTCGTGGTGCATTGGCTCACTGGATTGATATTAAAGATGGCGTTATCAAAAACTACCAGATCGTAGCGCCTACCACATGGAACGTAGGGCCAAAGGATGAGAAGGGAAATTCCGGTGCAATTGAATCGGCTTTGTTGGGTTTACAGATTGAAGATGAAAATGATCCTGTAGAAGTAGGATTGGTAGCACGCTCTTTCGATAGTTGTTTGGTTTGTACGGTACATGCACATGATAATAAGACAGGCAAAGAACTGGCAAGTTTTAAATTGTAATGT
>JBBSEV010000159.1:0-4395 GCA_038239385.1 Chitinophagales bacterium | reverse complement strand
TTTTGCAAAAGACAAATTGTATGCGATAGCTTCATCTGCTTCGGCTAAAAATGAAAGGGCAGAAGCTTTTAGTAAGCTTGCAGATGAAATAAAAGAATTTCTTGGTGAAGGCCTTCCGGAAGAGGATAAGCCTTTGATAAAACATTATTATGGTGAGCTCCAGTATAATGTAATAAGAGATATGATATTGAATGATCAAAAACGCCTCGACGGTAGAGGTGTTGAAGATATCAGACCTTTAAGTATGGAAGTTGATTATCTTCCATCTCCACATGGCTCTGCCTTATTTACAAGGGGAGAAACCCAATCTTTAACAACCGTTACCTTAGGTACGCCACTTGATGAACTACTTGTGGAAAGCGCTGCTACCAGCGACTACTCTAAATTTATTCTACATTATAATTTTCCTCCTTTTTCAACTGGTGAAGTAAAGATGATGAGAGGTGTGGGTCGCAGGGAAGTGGGACATGGAAACCTTGCCATGAGATCACTAAAGGAAATAATGCCCGGAAGTGAATACCCGTATACGGTAAGAATTGTAAGTGATATTCTTGAAAGTAACGGCTCTTCATCTATGGCCACAGTATGCGCAGGTTCGCTCGCATTAATGGATGCAGGCGTACCATTTAAAAAGCATGTAAGTGGGATAGCCATGGGTTTAATTTCAAAGGAAGGTAAATTTGCAGTGCTTTCAGATATCCTTGGAGATGAAGACCACTTGGGTGATATGGATTTTAAAGTTACAGGTACCCGGGAAGGAATATGCGGAGTGCAAATGGATATAAAGGTTGATGGCTTAAGTATGGATATTATGCGAAAAGCGCTTGAACAGGCAAAACAGGGAAGACTACACATATTAGAAGCAATGTATAATTGCATTCCTGAACATAGGAGCGATGTGAAGCCACATGCGCCACGTATGGAAAAGTTGATAATTGATTCCGAGTTTATAGGAGCTGTAATTGGCCCAGGAGGTAAAATCATCCAGGAAATACAGAAAACAACAGGAGCAACAGTAAATATAACTGAAGTAGGGAAAACAGGCGAGGTAAGCATCTTCTCAGCTAATAAAGAAAGCCTCGACCAGGCAGTTGCATGGATCAAGAGTATTGTATCTGTTCCGGAAGTAGGTGATGTTTATGAAGGCACGGTAAAAGGTATCAAAGAATTCGGAGCATTTGTTGAATTTTTACCAGGAAAGCAAGGGCTTCTTCATATTTCTGAGATAATGTGGAAGAGGCTTGAAAGTATGGAAGGTGTTTTGAATGAAGGTGATAAAGTAAAAGTGAAGCTTGTAGGCGTAGATCCTAAATCAGGAAAATTTAAGTTAAGTCGAAAAGCATTGATTCCAAAACCAGAGCCCAATGCTGCTCCTTCTCAGCAGCGTTCAGATAAGAACTAAATAACAACACAAATAATAACAAAGCTTGTAGAGATCTGCAGGCTTTTTTTATGGAAAAATTTATAAAAATAGAAATCGAATCCAATTCACAAGAAAGATTAGAAATATTAATTGCTCAGCTCTCGGAAATAGATTTTTATGCCTTTGAACAAAATAAAAATGTTTTGTTAGCGTATATAAAGGAGGAAAATTTTCATCCATTAATTTTTCAAGAAATAGTTTCACCGGAAGAAACTTATAAGTCATTAATCATAGAAAATAGAAATTGGAACGAGGAATGGGAATTTGGGTTTAAACCTGTTTGTATAAAAAAATTTGCAGGAATTAGAGCCTCATTTCATCAGCCCTTACAAAATATAAAGCATGAAGTTATTATAACTCCTAAAATGAGTTTTGGAACAGGGCATCATGCTACAACTTATCTAATGATTGAGCAAATGGAAAAAATCAATTTTGAAGATAAAAAAGTACTTGATTTTGGAACCGGGACAGGAATATTAGCCATCCTTGCGGAAAAACTTGGGGCAAAAAGTGTTTTCGCAATAGATTATGATGAATGGAGCATAACCAATACATTGGAAAATATCAAGGCAAATAACTGTAAACAAATAAATTTAGAAAAAAGAGATGATATTAGAGGCACAATGATTCAAGATGTTATCCTTGCAAATATTAATTTGAATGTACTTATACAGAATGCAAATGATATTCGCTCAATTTCCCAAATTGGGACTTTATTATTAATGAGTGGTTTTTTATGTGAAGATGAAAAAACAATTCTAGGGGTATTTAATAATATTGGGTTTGGTAAAAAAAATATTATTAAAAAAAATGGTTGGATGTCGTTACTCGTTAGTAAAAATTAGTACAATTAAGAAAAAATATAGATGCATAGCATTAATTTTATATCATTATATTTGTCAATTGCCCGATACAATAATAAATGAAAGAACTTTTTTTAATAATAACAGCTTATCTTATTGGTTCTATTCCAACTGCATTAATTATCAGTAAATCATTTTTTGATATTGATATTCGTGAATATGGGAGCGGTAATATGGGAGCAACAAATACCTTCAGGGTGTTGGGGTCCAAATTCGGCACTATAGTAATGGCAGGCGATATGTTAAAAGGCATTCTTGCAGTGGCTTTGTACAATCTTTTGCCATATTATCTTACAAATGAACTTGACCGCACTAATCTAATGATCGGGTTGGGCCTGGCTGCAGTGGTCGGTCATATTTACCCAATATGGGCGCAGTTCAGGGGCGGGAAAGGAGTTGCGACGTTATTTGGAATGTTGCTCGCCATGCAACCTATTGTTGCAGTTAGTTGTGTTGGAGTCTTTTTATTGGTTTTATTTTTAACCAGATATGTTTCCCTAAGTTCTATCCTTGCGGGTGTTGCCTTACCTATTTGTGTTTTATGGATTTATAATGAGAAAGAAGTATTCTATAGGGTATTTGCGGTGGCCGTAGCTGCACTTGTTATATTGACACATCAAAAAAATATAAGCCGCCTTCTCAATGGAAGTGAGAGTCGTGTTCCCATCCTAAAATACCGCGATAGAAAAAAAATTCGAAGAAAGTAACAGTTTTCACTTTTCCTATCATATACTCTCTGCAACCTTTTATTAATATTTTTACATCTTCTTCACATAAGTGAAATTAAACTTGGTACATCAATTGTTTATCATAGTACCCAGGTAATCATTATTCATTTTATTATAAATTGTTACTATCATGAAAAATCTATTCATACTTATTATAAGTTTTGGTCTTTTTATATCTGGATGTACTACAAATGCAATTACAGGTCGTAAGCAGCTTTCTTTAGTATCAGAATCCTCCCTTCAACAAGAAGCTGTTTCTCAATACCAATCATTTCTTTCTCAAAATAAGGTTGTAAGTAGCGGGGCAAGTAAAGATGCTGAAATGGTTAAGCGTGTTGGAAGCAGAATTGCTGCAGCAATAACAAAATACTATAGCGATAAAGGTTTATCAAACGAACTTGCAGGATATAATTGGGAATTTAACCTTATTGATAGTAAAGAAGTGAATGCATGGTGTATGCCAGGGGGTAAGGTAGTTGTCTACACTGGTCTTTTGCCAGTCGCACAAAATGAAGCGGCCTTGGCAATAGTGATGGGGCATGAAATTACTCATGCTGTGGCACATCATGGGCAGGAGAGAATGAGCCAGGCATTGCTTGCACAGGGAATTGGACTTACCGGAGATATCTTTACCTCTGGAAATGCTCAAGCCAATAATGTATTTAAAAGTATTTACGCTCCGGGGGCTCAGATAGGTGTTTTGCTCCCAAATTCAAGAAACCAGGAATATGAAGCAGACCATTATGGGCTTATTTTTGCAGCAATGGCTGGATATAATCCCCGGGAGGCTGTTCCTTTCTGGACAAGAATGGCCAGTCTGAACAATGGTGCAAAAAATCCTGAAATACTAAGCGACCATCCTCTTGATGAAAAAAGAATTGCGAAAATACAAGGTTATATGAATGAAGCTCTCAAATATTACAGGCCAGTAAATTCAAAATAGAGTAAGAACTAATTATACGTAGTAGTTTCACAAGAAGCTCTCTTATGAAATTATTATGGTTTAAGCAATAATTTTTCGTAATTTTACACCTGTCTTTGCCACGCTCCTGAAAATTTACTTTCCAACCCAATGAATACAGGACGGATGTGGTTTTTATAGACTTATTTTTAATCTTAAAATATTGCTTCGCTTATGTCTCAAACATTGTTTGAAAAATTGCAATTAGAGGATGAAAAGAATCTCTTAATACAAGGCCTTCCTTCTACAATCGAAAAACAGTTTTCGAAGCTTTCATTCTCCAAAAATGTTACGCCACTTTTAAAAACACGAAAGATTGATTTTGCGCTTGTTTTTGCATTAAATTCAAAACAATTGTACAAAATTCTTTCCGAAGTTTGTCCGGCTTTACATAGTGAGAGCAAGTTATGGGTGGCGTTT
>JBBSEV010000158.1:0-4431 GCA_038239385.1 Chitinophagales bacterium | reverse complement strand
CAAGGGGCCGTTGAAAGTTTTTAAACTGGAAAAAAAAGTTACTACAATTGCATTGCAACCGACTGATGTAAGTGCAAAAATGAACTATAAAAATGGTAAAACAAGAATGGTCAATATTAATTATGGCTCGTCTTTTTTATCTCAATCAGGCCGGTTTCTCAATATTGATAGTAACGTTTCATCTATTGACATCAAAGATTCAAAAGGGAATGCCCGCACTATAAAAATGTGATCACAATGGACGCGAAAATTATTTCAAACAAAAGCAAGCATTTCAAATTGTCTCTGGTTGGTGGGGACACCAACCGGAATTGTCCGATGTGGGCGGTGTCTCAACCGCAAAATACTGGTCTTGGCAATGCTACAATTTGAAATGCACCCCTAAATAAATTCTTGTAAATTTTTATTTTTCATTTTGAGATTTTTACCGCTTATATTTTTAGTTATTATATTTTTCATTTCCTGCCAAAAAAAATACTACAGGAATAAAAGCCATGCTGATGTTTCCTATTTAAGTATTGCTAAGGGCGAAGAATTGGCTGCAAGATATTGCCAGTCCTGTCACCTCCTTCCTGGCCCCAGCCTTGTAAATTCTGCATCATGGGAAAACGGTGTATTACCTAATATGGGGCCAAGGTTAGGAATTTTTTTTTATAATTTAAAACCATACCCTTCGCTTAAATATGATAGGTCCCTCGATACCAATTACTATCCCCGCCTTCCAATTTTAAAAAATGAAGAATGGCAAAATATAATTGATTATTACACGGCGACATCACCCGATGTAATGCCCGGGCAACAAAAACAATTTCAAATTTCTGAAGACACATCAACTTTTAAGGTGGTGATTCCTTCTTTTTCATATCCTTATTCATCTACTTCCTTTGTTAATATTGATACTTCTAATAGTGAGCGCAGAGTTATAGTAAGTGATGTCTCCAGGAAAACTACTTTTATTTTAAATAAACAGTTGAACATAGTTGACTCAATCCATAATAGTGGCCCAATAGTCAATTTTGATAAGGAAGATAAAAATTTTCTGGCTTGTGATATTGGTATTATGAACCCTAATAATGGGAGATATGGAAAAGCAATATTCATTGATGTGGGTACAAATGGAAAATATAAGGAACAACTTCCACCATTATTGGATAGCCTTCAGCGACCTGTTCAAATCACAGCAACTGATCTTAACGGAGATAGTAAAGTTGATTACCTGATTTGTGAATTTGGCTTTCTAACAGGTTCACTATCATGGATGGAAAATGTGGGTAACAATCATTATATGCATCACGTATTAAGATCATTGCCGGGTGCGATTAAAGCTTACGTAAAGGATTTTAATCACGATGGCCTGCCGGATATAATGGCACTATTTTCACAAGGAGATGAATCCATTATTCTTTTTACTAACCTGGGAAATGGCAAATTTAAAGAGGAAAAATTGCTGCGCTTTCCGCCCTCCTATGGTTCTTCTTATTTTGAACTGGCTGATTTTAATAATGACGGTTATCCTGATATTGTTTATACATGTGGTGATAATGCGGATTATTCTGCGGTTTTAAAACCTTACCATGGAGTATATATTTTTATGAATGATAAATCCAATCATTTTACACAGAAGTTTTTCTATCCCGTAAATGGTTGTTATAAAGCAATGGCAAGAGATTTCGATGGTGATGGAGACCTGGATATTGCGGCCATCGCTTTCTTTGCAGATTATACAAACCAGCCACAGGAAGGCTTTGTCTATTTGAAGAATACCGGAGGCCTTAATTTTTTACCTTTGACCGTACACGGGACTGAAGCAGGACGCTGGCTTACAATGGATGCAGGCGATCTTGACGGCGATGGTAAAACAGATATTATTTTGGGAAATTTTTCAATCGGCCCAATAATTAACAGGCCTGCTAATGAATGGAAGAAAGGGCCTCCATTTATTTTATTAAAAAATATCAGTAAGTAAATTACAATTGATCATGAAAAGATTTACTCGTTGTAATTCTTTAAATTTGAAGATATTGAATGGAAGAGAAATAATTTTTTAAATAATCTATTTTGGGATTATTTACTTAAACTAAAAAACGATTCATGTATGAAGAGAAATTTTTTATTGCCGATATTAATATTGTTTTGTTTCACTTCTTTTTCGCAGGATGAAAATATAGCCGGGAAATTAGTACCACTGCCTGTTTCTTTAAAGTCAGGAACAGGAAGTTTTCTGGTGAATAGTAAAACCACCATACACATACAGTCTTCGGATTCTTCTGTAAATAGGGTTGGTAATTACTTATCTCACAAATTAAAAGCAACCGGTTTTTCAGTGCCAGTTACAAAAACTCTATCGAGGGCCGCTAATAATATTAACCTGTCGATTATTAACGATGCATCACTTGGTGGGGAAGGATATAAACTTAACGTATCAGCCTCAGGCATCACTATAAGTGCCAATAAACCTGCGGGATTATTTTATGGTATGCAAACCTTGATTCAATTGATGCCAGCGGAAATTGAAAATAAAAATGTTGTCAAAAATGTTACCTGGAAAATTCCTGCATGCAGCATCACCGATTATCCCCGTTTTGTATGGAGAGGATTGATGTTTGATGTATCACGACATTTTTTTACCAAAGATGAAGTGAAAAAATATATTGATGAAATGGTGACATATAAATACAACCTATTGCATTTGCACCTTACCGATGATGAAGGATGGCGGATTGAAATAAAAGGATTGCCAAGGCTAACAGAGGTAGGCGCATGGAATGTGAAGCGTGTCGGCTATTTTGGAACCTTTACTTCACCCACTGCTGATGAGCCACGCAACTATGGCGGATTTTATACCCAGGATGATATTAAGGAAATCGTACAATATGCAAAAGATCGTTTTGTCAATATTCTACCTGAAATAGACGTGCCTGGCCATAGTCTCGCTGCGATTACGGCTTACCCTGAATTGTCATGCTCTGGTGCTGCAGGGAAACCTGAGGTAAGTTCTGGCCAGGAGATTAAAGATTGGTCAACGCACACGGCGCTTGTTGATGATAACCTTTGCCCTGCCAATGAAAATGTGTATGAGTTTTTAGATAAAGTACTTACCCAGATCGCACAGCTTTTTCCATTTGAATATATACACATGGGAGGAGATGAAACTTTTAAAACCTTTTGGGAAAAAAGTGATGCTGTGAAAGCGCTTATGCAAAAGGAAGGTTTAAAAAATATGGAAGAAGTGCAAAGTTATTTTTCAAAAAGGGTAGAAAGCATTGTTGAGTCAAAGGGTAAAAAATTTATGGGCTGGGATGAAATTCTGGAAGGAGGCCTGGCGCCCAGCGCAGCGGTTATGAGTTGGAGAGGCATGAAAGGTGGTGTTGAAGCTGCCAGGTTGAAACATGATGTAGTTATGAGCCCAACAGATTTTGTGTATATCGATTACATGCAGGGAGATCCTATAATTGAACCTCATATCTATTCAACTTTGCGATTAAAGAAAGCTTATTCATTTGAACCTATACCACCCGGAGTGGAATCCAAATACATAAAAGGAGGCCAGGCAAATTTGTGGACTGAACAGTTTATACTTTTCGCCATGCAGAGTATATGACATGGCCACGTGCACTTGCCATATCAGAAGTATTATGGTCACCGAAAGAAAAAAGGGATTGGAATAACTTTTTTCCAAGAGTAGAAAATCAATTTAAACGACTTGATGAAGCAGAAATAAAATATGCTCCCAGCGTGTATGATCCTATATTTAATGTGAGCACTAATGATGAAAAGCAATTAAAAATTGAGTTAAGTACTGAAGCAAATGGCACGGATATTTATTATACTATCGATAATACATTTCCTGATAATTTTTCAGCAAAATATACCGAACCAATTATATTACCTAAAGAATCAGTAATGCTGAAGGTGATAACATATAAAGCTAAAAATCCTGTTGGTCGCTTAATTTATATGCCAATAGAAGAATTACAAAAACGTGCGAACAAGAATAAATAATTTTTTGAAATGAGATATATGATTTGTTAGTTTCATTAAAACGTATGGATAGATATTATGTTCATCGAATAATTTAAATTGAAAATATTTATTATGAAAAAATCTATTGGACTTTTAACACTGGTATCGCTGTTGATCAGTTGTAACTCTGACAATGATATGAAATATAAAGACACCGATAAAAAAGAGGAAAAAACTGAAAATCCTGTAGGAATTCAAAATGTAAATGGAAATATTCCTGATACTACCAACACTATTGACATCGGAACGTCTAAGAAAGATACAGCAATAAAAAAAGATAGTTTGAAATAAACCGATAATCAGATCCTGATTTTTTTAAGATAGTCTGCATCAGTTTTTGCAGCTTGCAGTGGAGTAGTATTGATATATTTTTCCTGTTCAACAATATAATATTCCAGTCCCTTATCT
>JBBSEV010000157.1:0-4511 GCA_038239385.1 Chitinophagales bacterium | reverse complement strand
AAGACACCAACCAAGGCCGGAGGATAGTGGTGTACTGAAGTTTGAAAAATGCAATAAAAAGGGCTGCTAAGATTAAATTACCTTATGAAAAATTGATTAGTTAAATTTATTTCAGCAATTCAAATTCTATGAATAAATTTTATTACGGCGATAATTCAGAAATTCTTCGCAGAGATATTGACAAAGAAAGCATTGAATTTATGTTACATAGCCCCTTTAATTCCAAAAGAACTCACAATCAAATCTATAATAAATACTGAAAAAAAAATGAAAGAAAAGAAAAATCATCCTATTGTTGTTATCGAGCGCAGCTGGAAAGAATATTTAGGAGAATGCTTGCTTATTGTATTTAGTGTGCTTCTGGCGTTGGGACTTTCGGAGTATTTTAATAGTGTTCATGAAAAAAAACATGACCATGAATTGCTGCATCAATTGCGTGAGGAATTGATCATTAATAAGAAAGATGCAGCTTTACAATACGATTATCATAAACAGGTCTTTAAATATATTGATTCAGCAAAAAAAAATCCTGCATTTGCAAAAAGATTCATGGATAGCGGGAAAGTTCACCTAAGTATTATTATGCCGCTAGGTGCTATATTAAAAGATATGAACGATGTTGCCTGGCAACAAGCCAAACAATCCGATGTTTTTTCAAGAGTTGATTTAGAAATTTACGGCCTTCTTACAAATGTCTATAGTAATCAAGAACGCTTTTTAAATTTAGAACCGAGCCTTGAAAAAATTTTAATTTCTTATGAATCACGAAAACCTGAAAATTTGCAAATAACTTTAACCCTGGTACACGATGTTTTGTATGGATGGATTGTTGAGAGAACTCCGAAGCTGTTAGAAGAATACCAGAAAGCGATTGATAAATTAAAATATTATTGAAATTCTATTTTCGGTTGAAAAACACTTATCAGTCTGTGGAAACCCACGCCTTGGAAGTTGTTGGTCACAAGACCAAAAACGGAGGAGGTATTTGGAAGGAGAAGTTAAAAATGTAAAGACTAAAAATAATATTGTTTTCATTTATGCTTTTTTAGATAATTTGGGATGACTATCAACAAGATTATTATCGCAATGATTGCCAAAATGGAAATTGGATTCGCAAAGTTTACAGTCCATCCTGCATATTTATCCCTTTTAGGTGGAAAAATTCTTTTGTCATTTTTGTTGAAATAGAAAATGCCCCACTTCCAATTGTTGGGGTCATTCTGCCAATTCGTAAAATCTTCCTTTGTTGGTTTTTCGCCTGTTGCCATATTTCTATTGTTTGCGAGGTGTCGAGGTAAAATTTCTGCTAACGTTAAGGCTTGCCGAAGTACGGGTGTTTGAAACTGGTCAGCCGGAGCCGCAGTTGATTGAAAAAATGAAGATGAAGATACGTACAAAAGATAATTTATAAAGTCAAAGCCAGGAACGGAAGTTGAATAGAATTACCGAAGATCAGGATTTATTCGTCACCCCGTATTTTGGCAAACCTAATGTAATACGTTCGCCCTACTGTCCTTGAACTATAGTGTTGTTTTAATTGTGTCGAAAGGTGTCTTAAGAAGCTTAGCAAGCAACAAGGTTTTGTAAGTGTTGGCTTGTAGTTTAGGTCTTGCAGCGCACTTGCAAATGTTTGGTGCTTTGTCTGGGCAGATAGTTGTTTGAAATACAGCTGGTGATTTGAATTTAATAAGGCAAGTATACCATTCTACACGCAAGGTATAAAAAGTAATATAATTCGCACCAATCAAAAAACAAGTGGTATGAGAGAAATACTTATGTAAGTAGGTAATTAAGGGAGATGCATATTTAATCCAAAATGCTTTATTATTAATTCTAAAAGCTTTATAACTATCCAGACAATTATAATAATTGTTAATACAATTCTTAGCCACTTAGGAATAAAATCTTTCTCTTTATTCATTCGCTAATATACGGAAAACGTTCAAGGCTTGCCGCAGGGCTGGTATTTTATAACTGTCTGTCCGGCAACTGAAGCCGATTAGAATTACTGATGTTGAAGTTAACAACTAAAAGCTAAATAGGATTCGGTCAAGCCCGGTATTAGCCGATAGCAGCACAACTGTCGATTGTTATTCCGTCCTTTAGCATTGCGGCAAACCTTTTGTTAGCGGTTCGTTGCTTTCGTGTTTCTATTCGATTCACCTTGAATACTTTTGTCTTTGCTGTATAAATTTTTGAAATGTCGTCTTACGATTTCCATTTTCTAATGCTTAATATTCCTTTATTGGCTAAGATTTTTTCTTCTGAAACGAAACGTAGCCAATCCACCGAGAAACATTCCTGTCAGCCCCAGTACAAATGCTTGAGCACTACCAAGTACACCATTGCCACTACCGGGACCACCATTTGCAGTTGCTAAATTCAATCCGCCACCAATCACAGCCATCAGCCCGGTAAGTATTGCTACAATGGTCCCGATTTTCCAGTTAAGGACGCTGATACGACTGGCGGATTTACGAAAAGCCCGCCAACCGAAAACAACACTAATCAACGCCATTCCTAATGCAACAAGGGCAAATTGTCGCTTTGAAGTAAGGCCGTAAACCGTTGAAGGGGCTGACTTCGAAACATTAGCCGTCATCAGTACCAAATGTACAAGCCCGAAGTACAGGGCGATTGCAGCGAGTGCGACTATGATATAAGTGAAGGTTCGTTTTACATTAATTTCTTTTAGTGGTTTCATTTTGTATGATTTGATTTTATTTTCTGACTGTAAAGTCGGAAAACAAAAATCATTTCCCTCTGACTAATTCTACTTTTGACTGGACAAATCCTGAATATAGCTAACGAACCGACTAATGCTTTTGCCCGTTTGCTTTTTGAAAAGCCGTGAAAAATAATCAGGGTCAGCAAATCCTAATTCATAAGCCAATTCTTTGACACTGGGTTTTTCATAGAATAAAATCCGTTGAGCTTCAAGCATCAATCGCTGTATCAAATATTTTTTTGGAGATAACCCCGAAAATTCTTTTACAATTGAAAAGAGCTGATTTTCTGATAAAATTAGTTTTTCGGCAATGGAGTTTACAGATGGTTGTTTTTTGAATCCGCTTTCAATAAAAAGTTTGAACTGAATGTATTTTGAAAGTTTATTACCGGAAAATATTTCAAGACTTGTATTTTTGAAATAAGCATTGTTGAATTCGGATAAGAGGGTATTAAGGTGAGCTAGTATAATTTCTGTATTGTTCCTTGTGCTGGCGGAAAACAGCAGTTGCCTTAACGTTTCAAAAAGGGTCTTTACTCTTAGCCTTGATTCATTGTCAAATGAAATGATTTGTCTGTTGAACGGGTTAGTAAGAAAATAAAATTGCCGGGGAAGAAGTGAAAGGCAATTGTCTTCAAAACTTAGAGAATGAAATTTTAAACCCTTTTTCAAAGGTGGCGAAGTATGGATTTGGTTAGGCACCACAAATAGCAATTCTCCGCTTGAAAGATTTATTTCCAGTAAATCCAAACTGTGTTTTGCAGAATTCTGTTCATTATAAACAAAAAAGTAACGGTCACTTTTGTGAGGTATTTGAAACTTTTTGTAAACGCCTTTGTGAAGTGCGGTAAGATCTTGAGATGAGCCTGTAAGAATTTTTAGTTCATTGTGTTGTAAAAAGCCATCTATTAGCTCTGTCGGACTCCAAATTTTATTTTTATCAGTTAGTTTTTTCATAATAGCACATCGCCCAGTAAAATTTGCAGGAATAAAATTATTCTTTTAAAGCGTCTGCCAAATATTTCGTTATTAACTCTGTCATCAAGTGAAGGAGGTGTCGCCCTGCAATGACCGCTAACGGTAAGGCTTGGCGATGGGCTGGTATTTTATAATTGTCTGCCCGGAACCCAAGCCGAATATTGTTACTGAAGATGAAGATAACAACAAATGTTCAATAGCGAAATGTCAGCCGGAACTACTGCTGATATTGATTTGTAGCCGATGTTACTTCCGTCGGCCAGCCTATTGCCAAACCTATTGTTAGCGGTTCGTTGTTCTTCTCGTCTATCATTCTTTTATTGTTGTTTAATTACGTTATAGAAATTATAATCTGTATTTGTTGCATCTGTAATTCCAATATTTCGTCCAATAGTAACTATTTGTCCTCTATGATAAGTTCCGTGATTTATTACTTGCATTAAATAGTCGTATTTAGGTAAATTACATTGAAACCAAGGACTTTCAATTTTAACTTTTTTGCATAATTCTTCTTCCGAAAATGATTTAATTACTTCAGCCAAGAGTGTTGACCTGGTAATCAAACCTTTCAAAATTTCATTCGTTACTAACTCTGTGTTTTCTCTTTTGTCAAATTCAGATGTCTCGGCTATTATCGAAAACCAATATTCTTCGGTAGCCCAAATGTGATTAAGCGTCTTAATGATACTCGAAAAACTTGACGGCACTTCTTTATAAAGTAAATCGTCCGATTTATTAGAAAGCCACGTAACAAATTGTTGATTTACCCATAAATTGTATTCGGCATAATTTGTCATTAACTTTT
>JBBSEV010000156.1:0-4529 GCA_038239385.1 Chitinophagales bacterium | reverse complement strand
GGGGAAACCAGAATTTGATAATGAAAATAAAGCCGTAGTTCCTCTTGAAATTGCTGATGGAAGAAATGCAATCGCTTATGTGCGCAATCATGCGGCTGAATATGGTATCGACAAAAACAAAATCGGCATCATCGGTTTCTCGGCCGGTGGTACTGTTACTGCATCTACGGCTTTTGATTATACTCCTGAAAATAAACCTGATTTTGTCGCGCCTATTTATCCCTACTTTCCGCCAGCAATGGTCGGTACCATACCTGCTGATGCTCCTCCCATGTTTATTGCAGCAGCAACAGATGATGGCTTGCAACTGGCTCCGCATAGTGCCAACCTCTACCAGCAATGGCTAAACGCAAAACATCCTGCAGAGATTCACATGTATTCAACCGGTAATCATGGCTTTGGTATGCGTGTACAACACCTTCCTTCCGATACATGGATAGACCGTTTCGGTGATTGGCTCAAGCTAAATGGTTATCTTAAACTGTTGCATCCGCCTGAGTGGGCCAAAAAGTTTACAGATTGGCAGCTTGATGAAATGAAACAAAAAAATGAAGAACGTTTTCATACAGACTGGGCAAACTTTGCACGATATAAAGATGCGAATGCAGAACTTGCCAAAACAAGTTCATCGAAGCCACGTGTGGTATTCATGGGTAACTCTATCACCGATGGGTGGATCAATGCAGATTCATCATTCTTTGCGGATAAAAATTATATTGACCGTGGCATCAGCGGGCAAACGACGCCTCAAATGGTTTTGCGTATGCGCCCCGACGTTATAAACCTTAAACCTTCTGTAGTGGTTATTCTTGCGGGTATCAATGATATTGCCGGAAACACCGGGCCCATGACGCTGGAAGAAACATTTGGCAATATTGTTTCCATGGCACAGCTTGCAAAAGCAAGCAACATAAGGGTAGTTATTTCTTCGGTGCTGCCTGCTTACGATTTTCCGTGGCGCCCCGGTATGCAGCCTGCAGGTAAAGTGGTTAAGCTTAATTCCATGCTTAAAGAATATGCCGCCAAAAATAATATTGTATACCTTGATTATTTCAGTGCTATGAAAGATGAACGCAATGGCTTGCCGGCTAATTTATCGCATGATGGTGTTCACCCTACTCTTGAAGGTTATAAAATAATGGAACCGCTTGCAGAGAAAGCCATTGC
The DNA here is from genome assembly GCA_038239385.1 of Chitinophagales bacterium. Classification (GTDB taxonomy): domain Bacteria; phylum Bacteroidota; class Bacteroidia; order Chitinophagales; family Chitinophagaceae; genus Ginsengibacter. The sequence continues at coordinate 3,362 of JBBSEV010000156.1, read as the reverse complement.
CGATGCACTGAAGCGTAGATAATTTTTTGTAAGCTGTTGAAATTTTATTGAGCAAGTTGCTTAGCATTATTATAATGAAGAACAGACAAGATCACCGAACGATTGAGATTACAAAATAGTAACGTGGTTGGTGTGAGATGACTAAAACTATATCTTACAGATGCTTGTTCATCAAACTATCTTTTCAAGCGGGCTTCTTTTAATCATACCTTTTGCTCTAGTGAGACTTTAACTCATGTATTTCTTTGTTCGAGGTTTGGTTTCCACCAAGGCTGGCATCACATCATACTCTTGGAATACGCATGTTAGTCTAAATATTAAGTAGCTGCATGGCGCCAGAATGAGGCGCAGTTGAAGTAAAGCTTCTTGTGCCTTTCAATATTCTCGCTCTTCTTTAATTAAATATTACTAACGGTTTGCATTAACTAAATAAATCCTTTACATTACAATTACGATTGACTTTTTTCTTCCAAGGAATTTCACTATAAAATTTCATGTTGATAATATGAAGAATCTTATCAAAGCAGGCCGTGCTTTCTATGGCGTTGGTATAGCAGGGCTTGGCATTCAACAATTCATTTATAAAGATTTTCGGCCGGTAATTATGCCGCAATGGGCATCACCAATTCCAGGCATTGCTATCTGGGCTTATATTACAGGAGCCGCTTTAGTCATCGCCGGGGCTATCATTGTGCTTAGTAAAAATGCAAGATTAACTTCACTTATTTTAGGATTGGCTTTCCTGCTTTTCTTTATTGCCTTTCATGTTACTTTCCAGCTATTCTTCAGCCCTTATGATTTTCACTTAGGTTCATGGACAGATCCTTTAAAGGAGTTGGCTTTTTCAGGTGGCGCATTTGTTATAGCCGGCTCTTATGCCAAGGATGCATTGTATGGAGGTGAGTCTTCTTTCAGCCGCTTTGCGGATAAGTTTATTCCTTTGGGAAAAATTTTCTTTTGTATAACTATGATCGTCTTCGGTATTGATCATTTTATTTATACTGAATTTGTAGCAACCCTTGTGCCTTCATGGATTCCGGGTCATGTATTCTGGACTTATTTTGCAGGTGTGGCACTTGCAGCATCAGGAGTTGCCATCATTTTAAATATTAAAAGATCATTAGTTGCTTTTCTGCTTGGGATAATGCTTTTCCTTTGGCTTATTGTTTTGCATATACCAAGAGCAGTGGCCGATCCCTATGGAACAAAAGGCAATGAAATTACCAGTGTATTTGAAGCATTAGCTTTTAGTGGTATTGCTTTTGTAATTGCATCTATGGCGAAATGGAGATATAAAAGATCGAACCGGTAGACTTACTATATATTATTACAAAGATGACACCTACATCATCAAAATAAAGAAGAGGCTTAGATGAGTTTTATTGCATAGTTTACCGGATGGCATATAAATGATGGATCGTCACCGATCTCTCTTTTTAAATTTTTTGAATTGACAGGTTAAAAAATAAAGTATTGAAGACAAAATTTCCCTGTTGCATTTACAAATAATTTGTTACATATTTGAACTGTAAAAGAACTTGGAAAATATTACCGTTAACCTTGCGATATATAATATTAAAAGTTCCTCCAAAGCCGCTTCCTGAAATACACCTGCACTTTAATTTTTTTTATGGCAAAAGCCAATCCTCAAAATTTCATGGTAGGTACGGTTATGTATGTGCTGCTATTTGTAGCAGGATCGGAAAAAATAGGTGGCAGAGACAATGATAATAAATGTGGTGGTGAAGAGCATTGGGCTGAAAAGGTATTGGCAGATCCCAGTGCAGATTCAATAAGCCTGACCATTGAACCTAAAACAATTAAAGAGTTATCTGCCATTGACACTAAGCTACCGGAAAATAAATACAAAGAAACGAAGCCGAGGATGGAAATTGAAAAACACATCTACCAGGTAAAGCATTGTTTCATTACAGATGTTCTCAGGGAGAATGACAACGATTTGCATTTAGTGATAGAAGATGGTAGCGGTAACCATATGATTGCAGAAATTCCCGACCCTACCTGCCCCGACGCTAAAAATTCCGAATGGGCCAGTAACTTTGAAGATGTACGGGCTGTAATGTTGAAATATGCAAACAATTATCACCATTATTTATTTACAGTAACCGGTGTTTTGTTTGTTGATAAATCTCATAACCAAACGGGCCTTGCTCCTAATAGCGTGGAATTGCACCCAATTATAGAACTCCGAAAAGAGAAAAAAATAAACCCCCTTTTAAAATGAATAATTTTAAACTTACCAATTTTGGCGTGGTACTAATAGTAGCAGGAACATTGGGATTTCTTGCCTCCGTGATAATAAGCTTTACTGCTTACTCAGGCATTGACCAGGGCGCTTTGCCTGCAGCCTCCTTTTTATTTATATTGATAGGAATAGCTTTCGCATTTCCTTCAATGCTGCAGGATTCAGGAACAGGCGGGGTTTCTACGATGAGAATTATAGTATTCGCAGTGGTGCTTTTGTTTTGTACCATTTATATTAAAATAGGATGGAGTATTTCTAAATTTGAAGAATTTACTATTGACCAAAGATGGATTTATATTCTTGGCCTTGCTTTTGGCAGCAAAGCGTTTCAGCGCTTTGGCGAAAATACTGAGCCTTCAACAGGAGCCGATAAGGGAACAACAAATACTAAAAAAGTGACAGTGAACCAGGAAATAATTGAATCAACGGGGCAAAAGGGAAAAGATACTTCCGGGGATATTTCCAAATAATTATCCTATTCAAATAAATTTCTTTAGTTGTTTTTTATCTATTATAACATAAACCCGCTGCACCCAACACTCCCGCATTATCCAAAGTCGAAACTTCTATTTTCAAATGTTCCAATGCCCTGGTGAAAGCAAATGTTTGAATTTGCTTCCACATCGCATCTTTAAAATATGGAAATGCATGCCGCACCGAGCCACCAAGAATTATTATATCTACATCCAATGCAAACAGTATCATCTTAATTGCGTAGCCAAGATGATCACCCATTTCCGCATACATTTTTAATGCATCTTTATTCCCTGCTGCTGCATTTATAAAAACGCTTTCTCCATCTATGTTATATACATTTTTAAAAAACTGGCCGCTTGCATAATATTCATAATACTTGTCTAAATATTGGATCATTCCAAATTCACCTGCACCGCCGTTTCTACCGGCATATAATTTTTTATTAATAATAATTCCGCTGCCGAGGCCGGTTCCTATCGTAAGTCCAATCATGGAATTACAGCCTTTACCTTTTCCGAAATAAAATTCCCCAAGGGCAAAACAGTTCGCATCATTATTAATAACAACGGGAATTTTATAACGATCCTGCATCCATTTTTTTAAGGGAACTTTTTTCCAG
>JBBSEV010000155.1:0-4622 GCA_038239385.1 Chitinophagales bacterium | reverse complement strand
TGCTATGGCCAATCCAGACCCTGAAATAACTTATGATAAAGCAACAGGTGCCAGGAAAGACGTTATTATGGCTACCGGAAGGAGCGACTATCCAAACCAGGTAAATAATGTTTTGGGCTTTCCCTATATTTTTCGGGGCGCCCTTGATGTAAGAGCAACTCAAATAAATGAAGCGATGAAGCTCGCTGCAGTAAAGGCTTTGGCTGAACTTGCAAAATTACCCGTACCGGATATTGTTTTAATGGCGTATAATGAAAGGAGTATTGTTTTCGGGCCGAATTATATAATACCAAAACCTCTCGACAACCGTCTTCTTTCGATTGTCGCTCCTGCTGTTGCAAAAGCAGCAATGGAAAGTGGAGTAGCCCGGCAACCAATAACCGATTGGAATACATATACAGTAGAATTAAATGATCGCCTCGGTATTGACAATCAGCTATTAAGGATGATTGGAAATAAGGCACGCAAAAATCCAAAAAGAGTCGTTTTTGCGGAAGCAGAAAATCAAAAAATCTTAAAGACGGCACAGCTCGTGCAGGATGAAGGTATCGCATATCCCATACTGTTAGGTGATCCAAAAGTGATACAATTGATTGCCTCTGAAAATAGGATTGATCTTGAGGGAATGATTATTATTGATCCTAAGAGTGATGAATCCGGCGAAAGAAGAAAACTTTATAGTGAATTATTTTTTGCGAAGCGGCAGCGTAAAGGATTTAATTATTATGAGTCAAAAAAGATAATGAAAGACCGGCTGTATTTTGGATGCATGATGGTAGAGACCGGTGAAGCGGATGCGATGATATCGGGGCTTTCCAAAAATTACCCGGATACCATACGTCCGGCTTTGCAAATAATCGGAATGGAAGAAGGCTCGAAAAAGGTTGCTGGCATGTACATAATGATGACCAAAAAAGGGCCTTTATTTCTTGCAGATACCACAGTCAATTTCAACCCAACTGCCGAGGAACTGGCGGACATAACATTAATGGTTGCCAAAGAAGTAAGAAATTTTGGTATAAAGCCTTGCATTGCGATGTTGAGTTATTCTAATTTCGGAAGCAGCGATTCACCCGAAGCGAAATTAGTATCACGTGCTACTGAAATCGTGAAGGAAAAAGATCCTACTCTTATCGTTGATGGTGAGGTACAGGCAAATGTTGCTTTCAATAAAGAAATGATAAAAGACAATTATGCCTTTAGTGATCTTCTGAATAAAGATGTGAATGTTTTAATTTTCCCAAACCTTGCCGCGGGGAACGTTGCCTATAATTTGTTGCAGGAAGTAGGAGGTGCTGATGCCATTGGACCGGTTTTACTTGGGCTTAGCAAACCAGTGCATATATTACAGTTAGGCAGCCAGGTAAGAAGTATTTATAATATGGTGTTGATCGCAGTGGTAGATGCGCAAATGAAAGGCAAGAATATTAAAGAATCTGAAGTGTTGCCTGTGCGCAGGTGGAAGCGGTTAAAGAAAGCCGTAAATGAAGTATGATTTGAGCTGAATTTTTAATAAATATAATCTTATCAAAACGCTTATTCTTAAAAATCGGATAGATTTAAAATGTGATAAATTGCATTTTAAAAAATAATTCACAATGAAATTATTTTCTACAATAGGCAGCTACCTTTTAATGATAAAGGGAATGTTCACCAAACCCGAGAGTTTTAAAATGTACTGGAAGGAGTTGATGCATCAATCCGTAGAGATTGGTTACGGCTCGTTGTGGATAGTATCAGTAATTTCGATTTTTATGGGTGCTGTGAGCGCTGTTCAAACTGCCTACCAACTTACCAACCCTCTCATCGGGAAGGAAACCATTGCACTAATAGTACGTGATACAGTGATACTAGAATTTGCACCTACTTTAGTTTGTATTGTATTGGCCGGAGTAGTGGGCAGTAAGATTGCAGGTGAACTTGGTAACATGCGTGTGAGCGAGCAAATTGATGCGCTTGAGATAATGGGTATCAATACAAAGGCATATTTAATAATGCCAAAAATTCTGGGTGCACTCATTACTATTCCTTTGCTGGTGATACTTGCTTCAGTGTTGGGAATTTATGGTGGAAGGTTGGCCGTTACTCTTGCAGGTATTCTTTCAACAGACACCTATGATAGAGGATTACTACAGGGTTTTATTTCAAAAAATGTATGGTTTGCCCTTGTAAAAGCGTACACCTTTGCCTTTATAATAAGCAGCGTTTCTTCTTTTTATGGATATAATGTTAAGGGAGGTGCGCTGGAAATTGGCAGAGCCAGTACTACGGCGGTAGTTACAAGCTGTATTCTAATTTTGTTTGCAGATTACATAATTGCCCAAATTTTACTGGTTTAAAAACTTAATTTAAAAATATTAGTTAATCTTTTGTCCATTTAATCATAAATAACTTTTACTCATGATAGAACTTAAAGATGTAAGAAAATCTTTTGGAGATAAAGAAATTCTTAAAGGAGTAAGTGCAGTTATGGAAACAGGTAAAACCAACCTTATAATCGGTACAAGCGGTAGCGGTAAAACGGTATTGCAAAAATGTATGGTTGGCTTGTTTGAAGTAGATAGCGGAGGGATTCTTTTTGATGGAAAGGACCTGGCAACTATGCAGGAAGAAGATCGCAAAGAACTACGCCAGCAGGTAGGTATGTTATTCCAGGGCTCTGCACTTTTCGATAGTATGACGGTGGAGAAAAATATAAAATTTCCACTGGACATGTTTACTGATTGGAACCATGCAAAAAAAATGGAAAGAGTAAATGATGTATTGGAACGGGTAAATTTAAAAGATGTCAATAAAAAATTTCCTGCAGAAATAAGCGGCGGTATGAAGAAGCGTGTAGGGATAGCCAGGGCCATTGTTTTGAAGCCTAAATATTTATTTTGTGATGAGCCTAACTCAGGGCTTGATCCCCAGACTTCATTGGTTATTGATCAACTGATACGCGATATAACCAAAGAGAATAACATTACAACTATTGTAAATACACATGACATGAATAGTGTAATGGAAATAGGTGAAAATATTATTTACCTGTATATGGGTCAAAAAGAATGGGAGGGCACTAACAAAGAAATCATCTTTAATAAAAACAAAAAACTGAACCAGTTTATTTTTGCTTCTGAATTTTTACGGGACGCAAAAGACATGCGGATGCTTGAAGAAAAAGGCATAGTAGATAATGATCGTAACATGGATGAAATTATGCGTGATGGCGGTGTTAACCTTGTGATGGGGGAGGGCGACCCTGTAGTGACTCCGGATGCTTGATTCGGATCAATCCTTCCCGGCTCTTTACAATTTAATCTTGGGTTATCGAAACCGCTTATCCATTATTTACACCACATGCATAAAGTGCTGGATCACTGGTAAGATTATTTCTATCTTTTGGTTTCAATAAAATTATTGTTTTGAAAAAAATAGCAGCATGTATTGCAATATTTATATTCGCATTATCCATGACCAATATTGATGGAAGCAGGGATGTCCTTAAAAAAATGCATGATCGGTATACTGGCAAATGGTACAAAACTTTGCGCTTTAATCAAACAACGGAAGTGTATAGTAATGATAGCTTAAAACGGACAGAGACATGGTATGAGCATATAAAATTTCCTAATGATTTTCGAATCGACTTTGGAAACCCGGATAGTGGCAATGCAGTAATTTTTAAAAAAGATTCTTCTTATTTCTTTAAGAATGGGAAACGTGCAGGCGTAAGGCTTGAGAAAAACGATCTCATTTTCCTTTTAGGGGGAATGTACTTTTATCCATTTGCGGAAGTAATTACAAAAATGAAATCGTTCGGCTATGATCTTGATAAGTTCCATGAGGATGTATGGAAAGGAAAAAGTGTTTATGTAATTGGTGCGGGAAAGGGAGAAGATTCAGTAAATCAATTATGGCTCGAAAAAGAAAATCTAAATCTCGTAAGAATGTTGAAATTCGATTCGAAAGAAAAGGAGGAAGGGCTTTTTGAAAACCATGTAAAGGTTGGTGGCGGCTACAGTGAAAGCCTTGTTTATTTTTATATTAATGATAAACTGGTTCAGGTGGAAAAATATCATGACATCAAAGCGAATGTAAATATTGATAATTCCATTTTTGATCCTGAAAATTTTCTAAGACTTGCCCCGGGTTCTTTCTAAAGAAAAAACCCGGCTAATGCCGGGCTTTAAATAGTTTTCTAATTTTATAAAGTTGCAGCCTCATACTTATTTACGTCATTTCTAAAAACAACTACTCCATCAAAAACGTCAACTAATACAGGATGGGATTTATCTATCGTTCCACTCAAAAGTTTCTTACTTAGTTGATTCACGATTTGTTTTTGTATCAATCTTTTCAAAGGCCTTGCACCAAACTGAGCGTCGAATCCATTCTCGGCTAAGTAGTCTAATAAATATTCAGTGAATTCAAGAATAACTCCATTTTTAAGAAGCTGTTCTTTAAGATCATTAAGTTGAATTCTTATGATCTCTTTTATCTCTTTGCGCAACAGAGGCTGAAACATAATTACTTCATCAATTCTGTTTAAAAATTCAGGCCTTATAGTTTGCCGTAGCAAATCCAGAACTTCTCTCTTTGTCTGGTCAACTACTTCTTCTTTATTTTCTTCAGTAATA
>JBBSEV010000154.1:0-4630 GCA_038239385.1 Chitinophagales bacterium | reverse complement strand
TTTAATATTAGCTTCTTTCTGTAATAAACGTTGTTGCAGGCAAAGATTTAAATGCCTTTCGATCTGGAGTTTTACTTTATTAAAAATAGGTTGAAGCAATTCATACAAAGCAGGAAAGTTTCTTTCTATTTCAAAAATGTCAAAATTAAAAAACTTGTATTCGGTACATAAATGAAAAAATTCCTGGAAGAAAAAATCAAGATCTTTAAGTGAAGCATATTTACCATAGTGCCTTAACAAATCCTGGAGTGATGTAATCACATTCATAACAAGGGATTCCGTTATTGCCTCTTTATTATTATAATGATAGGCAAGATTTCCAACACTAATACCAGCTTCATCAGCTATCTGCTGCAAACGCACGTTGCTAATACCGTTTTTATTAAAGAGTTGTAACGATGCATCCAGTATTTTTTGCTTTGTATCGGGAAGGGGCATAATGTTATTAATTTATACAAAGATTTAGATCTTTTATTGTTACTGCCAGTGTTCCGCGCTGGTCTTTTGCAGCCTGTCTCCGCATGTAGTAGGCCGCTGTAAGAGCTTTACCTTCGCTGTAGCACCTTATTATCCTTCGCACAATTAATTGAAGTGGCTTTTTATAATTTGCAAATGTAAAATACACTTCCCACCCTCCTCCTTTATAGTTGATGGTATCAATTACTGCAGTGTCAGCAAGCCACCAGTCATTTTTTAAAAAAACGAGATTCTCTTCTTCAGCCGACTTTTCGGTAAAATGCTGGTTATCGAGAAAACAAAGCATCGCATTGTATGCATCATCATCCAAGACTTGCTTCATTTGAAAATTTTTTCTAAAATTAAGAAAAAGATTCTTATTTCATAATTTCACTAGTGCTACTCTTTTTTAGAAATGATGTCACGAACAATACTGGCACTCTCATAATCTTCTTTCTCCAGCAAATTTGAAAGTATGTCATATAATTCTTCCAGGCTATATTGCTCCAGTTGCCCTCTTTTCTCGGAAAATATTTTTCCATGCGCTTGTTCTGTAACAGCCATTTCAGCTAATAAATTTTCATTAATAAAAATGCTGCATTTCTGTCTTACTGCCAACGCAATGGCATCAGAAGTACGGCTGTCAATTTCAATTATATTTTGATCGCTGTCTTTTATCACAATTACTGAAATATAAGTTCCATCATTTATGCTGCAAATTTTTACATACTCCAGGCTTGCCTTTAATAGTGCAATTGTACTTAGGAAAAGATCATGTGTAAGCGGACGTAAGGGCTGCATTTGTTCCAATGCTACAGCAATTGATTGTGCTTCCTGGAGACCTATAATAATTGGTAACCTCCTATTATTATTAATCTCCTGTAGAACTATTACAAAATTTCCCGCACTTGTGGTACTTGCATTTAAGGCGCTTATATTTAGTTCAATGTTTTTCATTTTATTGAACCACTAAGACACAAAAGCACGAAGTGGCACTAAGTTGATTATTAAAGAATAATTCTTTTTATTCCATCCTTTATTAAAGGAACATGAAAATTGATCAGAAGCCCTATTCTTTTACCTGTTAATCTTAAATAGCTGAATATTTGTGCTTGCCATACTGGATGATAATTTTCCTGGGCCTTAAATTCAATTATTATCAAATCTTCCACCAATAAATCAAGCCTTAATCCTTCATCAATTATCAATGATTGATATATTATAGGAACTTCTTTTTGTTTTTCATATTTTATTTCACGTTTTGTCAATTCATAATAAAAGCATTTTGCATAAACACTTTCCAGTAATCCAGGGCCTAATTCTTTGTGTATCCTGAAAGCAATATCAACAATTTGTTTCGCCAAATATTCTTCATGCTCTGTAAGTTTATTATACATATTTTTTTGTGTTCCTTTGCGTCTTGGAGTCTTTGTGGTTCATTTAACTGCGCTTAGCTCTTTTTCCAATTCTTCCAATAAACGTAAATGCTTTTCAGTTTCAATAATCAGTTGTTCATCATTTGTGAGCGTTTTTATTTCGTTCACTTTTGCTGTCATATCGTTATACCGCTCCATATTAAATCCTTCATCAGGGTTACCAACTTTCCAACTTGCTTCAAGATAATTTAAAAGCGTAACGGCTCTTTCATCGGGATAGTCAAGGGCAGAACGAACAGACAAAGCTTCATCATAAAAATTCAATGCCTTTTCAAAATTATCAGATCTGCCACCCTGTGGATATTTTGCATAAGCGTTGGCAAAGTTGTTACATATCATTCCAAACTGGTAAGGATGATCTACTTTGTTGTAATATTCGAGTGCCTCATTAAATGATGTTGCAGATAAAGCTGCCCATATACTTCTTTTTTTATTTTCATCAGGAAGCTCCGCATAAATTACTCCCAACTGATGATGAATATCTGCAAAAACATCAGGCGCTTCTTCTTTCTTGAAAACCTGTAAAGCTTCATGGTATGCTTCCAAAGCGCTACGGTAAAATTGAGGGTTACCACTTTGGGCCCAATCATAAAACAAACGGCCACGAACAAGTTGTGCCTGTGCAGTCATTTCATACTGTCCTTCATCTTTGAAATAAGTAACCGCTTTAGTTATGTAACCTAAAGATTCTGCATAACTATTACTTAGATTAGCTACTGTGGCTGCATCCATCCATAAAAAAGCAGCAATAGTTTTATGTTTATGCTTATCAAAAAACTGAAGCGTTTCCCATAAGCGATCTTTCAGCTCTGCAATTAATTGCTGCTCATGGTGTAAGTTTAATTGTTTCATTGCTGCCTGGCACCATACTCTTTCCAATGAATACTTTGCATAATCATCCAGCGTTTTAAAAGTCTGCTGATCTAATAATTTCATAGCAGCCTCACTGTCGTTATTATCAATTAAAAAAGTTGCATAATATTTTAAAGTGAATGCTTTATAAGAAGGCTCAAAAGCCAGTTGCAAAGCATCTGCATAATGTGCTTCGATAGCTTCTGCATTTATATCGTCACTGTAGTGTCCATAGTTTAGTGCGATTGCAACATTGTGATTGAATGCATAGTTCTCAAAAGGATGAACAAATTTTGTTTTGCTTAAAATATTTTCTAGAGCACTGTCGCCTTCTTCACCCTTTGTAATTGATTGTATTAAATCAAAAATATATAGCATAGCAGGATAACCTGTAAAATATTGCGGATATTTTTCTTCGTTACCAAGCATCCCGAAAACCATTCCCAGGAAATAATTTTTATTAAATGGAATTTCCGAAGGAAACACAATTGCAGGGCGTTTATCTAACCAGTCTGGCCTTATGTGAATTCGATTTTCGTTTACATAGATAGCATTTGAAATGGAAGAAATAACTGTATCGGAATGCTGCACTGCTACCAACTCATCCAAGCGATCTATTGACTCAATATATTCATGAATGGTTGGTGCATCCAGAGAATCCTGGTAAAATATATATAATAATTTTTCTTCCATAATTACAATTTTACTTTTAATATATGCAATGCTTCTTCTATTACAAATTCAAGATTACGGTCATTTTCATCTACATCATTATCTAATAATACCTCCTGTATTGAAATTGATTTATCTCCGGCGGCGTTTTTACTTTTAAGCATTTGCTGGCTGGCTTTATGAATTGTTCTGAACAAATCTTCACTTGCCGGGGCTACCATAAAATTATTGTCTTTAGTATAAAACACACTCAAAACGACAGTTTCGGAACCAAATATTTTTTCAGCAATATTTTTTTTTATGCAGATATGTGTTGCCTCAAGATATACATCACTGTCTGCCGTAAATGATTTGGCGCCTGGTATTGTTTCTTTTATTAAAGGCATAACAACTTCTTTACAGATCTTTTAAAATTATTGTAATCAATTTATCTCCTCCTATTTTAACTGTATCACTTAATTCCATATTTATTTTTATTTCAGAAATAGCAATAAGATAAACCTGGATATTATTTACAGGAAATTCATTACCCATCATTTTTTTTGCATAGCTCAGGGCCTGATCCCATTTCATTCCATGTAAAAAAACGAGCGGATCATCCTGTATTTGTGCATTGATTTCCGAGGCGGGTAAACAAAATAAAGTTCCATCGGGCTCACCTGAATTAATTACTCCATCTACAATGACTATGCGCTGATGGTCTTTTAATTTAAATAAGGTTTCGAAAGCAGAAGTACCCATATCAAACACACTAATATCTTCACGCTCCTGTAAATGTTTTTGCAATTCATTTACCACATAAACACCAATAGCATCATCGCTACGAATAGGATTTCCGAAGCCAAGGATAGCAGTTTTTAATGCAGCGATTGTTTCCATATTACAAGTTAATTATTTTTTAAGTGAATCGAATTAAGCAATAGCGATTGATAAATAGGCGATTAGTAATAAAAAAATAAACTCTGTATTTTATCTGTTAGTTAAGCAATTCATTAATAGAATTTCTGATTTTTTTATTAGAAAAGAAAACCCGTTAAACACTTAACGGGTTAAAGGTCTTCCATAGATGTGACACATTACAATTTAAAACTTGCCAGTTCTTTGCCTGTCTTATTATCATGTGCATGTACCGTACAAACCAAACAACTATCGAAAGAGCGTGCTACCAATCCTACTTCTACAGGATCATTTTCATCTTCAATCTGTAAACCCAA
>JBBSEV010000153.1:0-4785 GCA_038239385.1 Chitinophagales bacterium | reverse complement strand
ATCGTTAAAAGAGAGACGTTTAATACTGTACCAATAACAGTAGAATACAGTTTGACAGAGGAAGGGCTTACTCTTAAACCAATAATTGATCAACTCATAAATTGGTCAAATAATTTTATGGACAAAGCGGCGGCAAAAAAAGCCTCTACATAACAAGGATGTTAGTGATTGATGCATTTTTTAAATTAATTGCTACCTTTTAATATTTGAAATGAGTACAGAATTAAGACAACATTTTGAAAAAAATCACACCGCTAACAGACCAGGAGTTTGATTATAATACTTTCCCACTTTACCACTAAGAAACTTAAAAAACATCAATTCATAATCCAAGAAAACGATTATGTTCAAAATGACTTTTATGTTGTTAGCGGACTTTTGAAGGCATCGCATGTTGACAAAGAAGGGAAAGAATACATCATGCAATTTGCAATGGAAGATTGGTGGGTTACAGACTACCAGACTTATTTTAACCAAACAAAAGCCAGCATTAATATTGACTGTATAGAAAATGTTGAATTACTTTGTTTATCGCTACAAAACCGAGATAAGATTTGTGCAGAATTACATAAAATAGAACATTTTTTTAGAAAGAAATCTAACTTTGGTTATGTGGCTTTGCAACGGCGAATTTTATCATTACTCAATAGTAAGGCGAAAGAACGTTACGAACAATTACTTAGCCAATATCTATCACTTTTCCAACGAGTTCCCAAAACTATAATTGCCTCCTACTTCCGCGTTTCAAGAGAAACATTGAGCCGGCTTTCTTTATAGTGTGACATACATCACTTCAAACTTGTGATTTAGTCCCTGTGCCCCTTTACTCATTGTTCGCAATTTTGTATTGTAAATTTTAAACAATAAAAGATGAAAAGAACAATTAAAAGTATCACAACAGGAATTATGGTTATCGCAAGTTGCACCATTTTACTTGGTATTAATCAAGCAGCGGCACAATCAAAAAAAGTAAATAAAATGAAAAAGGTATTATTTGTAGTAACGTATCCCTTCGTCCAAGTACACTCAAAAGTAACCGTATAGATTTTTAATTTTGCGTTTAGCCGTTGGTGATAGGTTGCCAGTTTTGTGGCAGTAGTTCTGTTATTTTATTGATGGGGTGATTATTGATTCTTTGCAAAACATCTCTGAGCCAGATGAAGGGATTTATTCCGTACAGCTTGCAGGTGCCCATTAAGGAATAAAGCATTGCACTTCTTTTGGCAGCATCATGGCTGCCTGCAAATAAGTAATTTTTTCTTCCGATAGCGACAGGTCTTATAGAGTTTTCTACCGGGTTGTTATCAATGTTCAGTTTGCCATCTGTTGTATATAGCATCACTCAGGCCAGCGCTGGATACTGTATCCAAGGGCTTTGCCGATAGTACTTTTTAGGCAACGCTTTTATGTAAGCTTCCTTCATCCATGCGCCTAATGATTCTAATACAGGCACAGCTTCTTTGCTGCGTAGTTGTAATATTTGATGCGGTTCGAGCTGCTGTTCTTTGGCTTTTGCGTTCTAAATTATAGAGAAGCCCTATTTGCTGCAATGCATATTCAGCAGTGGCTTTATCATTGTCTCTTGCTTCATAAAACATGCGGCGTGCATGGGCCATGCAATGCAGCACTGCAATACCTTCTTTATCTTTAAAATAATCATACACTGCATATCCATCGGTTTGTCAGTATCCTTTAAAATTTTCCAGAACTTCTACCGGCCCCTCTCTTTCACGGCCCTCCCGGTAATCAAACAATACCAGGCCATCTATGCTATTATGATACACCCAATAATAGCCACGGTGTACGGCGCCTGCCGACGTACCCTTTTGAATTGGTGCTGGATGGAAAATTTGGCACTAACGCACAAGCCCTTACCAACAAAGTTGATAAAAGTTTCAGAAAAGGAATTGAATTAAGTGTTACCTGCAGAATAAATAAAAGTTTCAGCTTAGTCAATAATTCATCCATTAATTACAGCAAAATTAAAGTGCAAAATGAACCTTTGTTCCTATTCTAACTCCTTCAGTAATCATCAACCAGGAAATAGTTTACCATGATAAAAATTTTTCAACTTCTGTGTCAGCAAGGTATCAGGGTAAATCATTCATTGACTTTAAAAACACAGCTACCATAAATGAGTTTTTTCTGCTGAATGCAAGACTTCAATATGAAATAAAAAAATTACAATTGGGTATTTTTGTAAATAATATCGCCAACGCAAAATACTTCAGCAATGGCTATGTAGATTATAATGGGGTTAATAAATATTTTGTTCAGGCACCTGCAACTTTTTCTTTTTCGGTACAGTATAGTTTTTGAGGGTTGGTTTATTTCAATGTATTAAGAAGTAAGCTGAATTAGCTTGTTTTGAAATTTTTTTAAAGCATCTTGATTTTCTGCAAATAAGGCAGCAACATTTTTATTTATTGGCACTCAACCTTTCAAATATTATTTTTAATCCAGCGTATTAATTTTCAACCCTTTTGGCGGGGTTGTCCTACCTCGTTTACCCCACTACATACTTACATTGGAAAACTTTTTGCAACACTTTAAATCTACTCAAAAGTGAAGAGTGAACATGAGCAACAGTGTATATCAAATCAACAAAGGCATAAACAAGTCCATTGAGTTCAAGGGCTTGAAAGCTCAATACATCTGGTATCTCGGCGGCGGGCTTGTATGCTTACTGATAATTTTTGCAATCATCTACATCATCGGCGTAAATATTTTTCTCTGCCTGGCTTTAATTGTTTCAGGGGGCAGTGGCTTATTCATGTATGTCTATAAAATGAGCCGCACTTATGGGGAACATGGGTTGATGAAAAAGATAGCCAGGAAAGCTGTTCCAAAAGTGATAAAGAGTTATTCTATCATCCGGTTAAAAAAGCAATTACTAAAATGAGTAACCTAAGTGAAATATTGCCGGTGTATGGTGTGGAGCATGATGCAATTCTTTCTAAAATGGGAGATGTAACCATCGCTTTTAAAGTAGAGTTGCCGGAACTATTCACCATGAGTAATGATGACTATGAAGCGTTTCATCATGCATGGATTAAAGCCATAAAAATGCTGCCGGTAAATGCCGTGTTATACAAACAGGATTGGTTTACCGAAACAAAATACAAAGCAGATTTTGCAAAAGAGGATAACAGTTTTTTAACCAGAAGCAGCGAACGGTTTTTTAATGAACGGCCATATCTTAATCATGAGTGTTACATCATGCTTACAAAGAAACCTGCCAACAGAAAAACATCCTCGTCTGTATTTTCAAGTCTATTAAAAAAATCAATTGTACCGGAAGAAACATTACAGCCAAAACACTATCATGATTTTATGAACCATGTTGGTCAGTTTGAAAAGATATTATCTGATAGTGGATTTATTTCTTTGAAGCGGTTAAAGGATGAGGGATTGGTTAATTTAATAATCCAATATCTGAACCTGCAGAGTGACGGAGTAACAATAAGGGATATTGAATTTAAAGACGATTTTAAAATTGGCGAAAAGTATTGCCAGTTATTTACAATGGCCGATGCTGAATTTGTTCCGCCACTTTGTGGCTCCCGTATTAACTATGATAAATATTCAACCGATAAAACAAAATTCAGCGTAGGCTTTGCATCTCCCATTGGCCAATTACTTTCCTGCAATCATATTTACAGTCAGTATGTGTTTATTGAGGATGTGCAGAAGACAATTCAAAAATTAGAAAGTAAAAGGCTAAGATTACAATCCTTATCAGCCTACAGCCGGGAGAACTCCATTGCTAAAGAAGCCACAGATAATTTTTTAAATGAAGCTATTGGTGAACAAAGATTACCGGTAAAAGCACACTTCAATTTACTGGCCTGGACAGATAATAAAGAAGAAATAAAAGAGGTGAGAAATCTTTGTTCATCTGCGCTAACCCAAATGGATGCTACCCCAAAGCAGGAAACCGAAGGCGCCGCACAAATATTTTGGGCAGGCATTCCGGGCAATGCGGCTGACTTCCCTATGAACGATACGTTCGATACTTTCTCACCGCAGGCTTGCTGCTTTTTCAATCTGGAAACTAACTATCGTTCCTCTGTAAGTCCAATAGGCATTCGCCTTGGGGACAGGCTTACCGGCAAACCTGTTCATGTGGATATTTCAGATGAACCAATGGATAAAGGCATCTGTACCAACAGGAATAAGTTTATCCTCGGGCCATCAGGTAGCGGAAAATCTTTTTTTACCAATCACATGGTTCGTTCTTACTACGAAAAAGGCACACATATTGTACTTGTTGATGTAGGCCATTCTTATAAAGGTTTGTGCGATATGGTAGGTGGCTACTATTTTACTTACTCCGAAACCAAACCAATAAAGTTCAACCCATTTTTTATTGGCGAAGGTGACAATTTAGACACTGAAAAAAAGGAAAGCATAAAAACCCTTTTGCTCGCCCTTTGGAAGAAGGACAATGAAACCTATAACCGCAGCGAATATGTTGCCCTTTCAAATGCCCTGCAATTGTATTTTGATAAAGTTACAAAGGAGGAAAAGTTATTTCCATGCTTTGATACTTTCTATGAATTTCTGAAAGATGAATTTGTAACGATTTTAAAAGGAGATAATGTAAAGGATAAAGATTTTGATGTTTCCAATTTTTTGTATGTGCTGAGGCCATATTACAAGGGTGGAGAATTTGATTACCTGTTGAACGCAAGCGAAAATCTTGATTTGTTACAACAGCGGTTTATTGTTTTTGAATTGGATAATATTAAGGACCACCCGATATTATTTCCGGTGGTAACCATT
>JBBSEV010000152.1:0-4820 GCA_038239385.1 Chitinophagales bacterium | reverse complement strand
TGAAGTATTTGTTGCTGATAAAAACGGAGCAGTTGATCAAAGCAGGAATGAGGTCATGTTTGTAAACGGAGCCCATCCTTATATTTTATCGATCTTCACTAAAAATAATAATGATTCCACATGGCAGGCCAACAATGAAGCGTGGGTACTCACGAGAAAATTATCATCATTCCTTTGGAAATATTTCAATGCCAAATCAAGCTGGCAGGCAGGAGAAGCAATGGAATAAATGGAACCCGCATTTAATCTTTTAAAATATTCAAGGCTTACCAGGATATCGGTATTTTAATCCCACAGTTTTATAAGAATCTTAAAAATATTCCATTAACTTCTGAAATGTTTACTAATGGAGCGAATGGATTTTCATTGAGATATCAGTTTTTAAGTGCTTTTCTTGACATGCACCCTGATGATTGAACAACATTTTTTAAATTGCCATCCATCAAAAAAACTATATTGTCAAAATCTTTCATTCTATTTTCGGGGGTAAAATTATTTGATGAAAAATATTTCAATTTTATTTTTATTTACTTTCTTCTCTTTTTATGCAAATGCTCAAAACCTTTATTGGCCAAGAGATATCAAAAAAGCTTATAAGAACCAGACAAGATCCAACGATGGCTTTCCCGGAGTAAAATACTGGCAGAATACAGCAAGATATTATATTACTGTAGCTGCAATGCCACCCGACAGGAACATAAAAGGAAGCGAACAAATTTCATATATTAATAATAGCCCGGATACATTAAATGCTTTGGTATTTAAATTTATTCAAAACATTCATAAGCCTGGTGCGCCGAGATTAGGGACTGCGGTAGGTGATTACCTAACGGATGGTGTTCATGTTGATGCCTTCTCAATAAATGGTGAATCACAGAAATGGAATGATAATGAATATTCTCCAACAGTACAATTTACAAGATTGTCAAAACCATTATTGCCCCATGATTCGGTACAGTTAAGTTTTGATTGGCATTTCCAAATATCATTAAAGAGTGGGAGGGAGGGAATGATTGATTCCACCACTTATTATCTCGCTTATTTTTATCCGCGGGTTGCTGTGTATGATGATTATAATGGCTGGGATGATCTTGATCATAATGATGCGCTTGAATTTTATAACGACTTTAATGATTATGTATTGAATGTAAAAGTTCCAAAAAATTATATCGTTTGGGCAACCGGCAACCTGCAGAATGCATCGGAAGTATTGCAGCCGGCTTTTGCGCAGCGCCTTAATGAATCTATGAAGAGCGATCGCAAAATAGAGGTGGCAACTTCATCGGATATTGCCAATAAAAATATTACCAGGCAAAATGATATAAATACCTGGACGTTTTCTTATAATGATATATCTGATGTTGCGCTTGGGCTTAGTGATCATTTTGTGTGGGATGCATCAAGCGTGATTATAGATGAAAAAACAAAACGACGTGCAAGCATACAGGCAGCTTATAATGACACTGCAAAGGATTTTCACCGCATGGTTGAGATCGGGCAAAGTTCATTGAATTACTTATCAACGAAGTGGCCGGGCATTGCTTATCCTTTTCCAAAGATGACGGTTTTCCAGGGTTATGCAGGAATGGAATATCCCATGATGGCAAATGATGAAACCTATAGTGATTATTATTTTGCACGCTTTGTTGCGGAGCATGAAATATCTCATACCTGGTTTCCTTTTTACATGGGCATAAATGAAACCCGTTATGCATTTATGGATGAAGGCTGGGCAACCACTTTTGAATTGTTATACAACAGGTCTGTTATGTCAAAAGATTCCGCTGATGGATTTTACAAGCAATTTAGAATAAATGGCTGGATACATGATGAAAATGCAGATGAGGATCTTCCAATTATCACACCCGGTGAAAATCTTTCAGGGCGTGGGCTCGGTAATAATGAATATGGAAAACCATCTCTTGCTTATCTTGCTTTAAAAGACCTTTTGGGAGATGACATGTTCAAAAAATGCCTGCAAGGATTTATGAAAGAATGGCATGGAAAGCACCCGCTGCCCTGGGATTTTTTCTATTCATTTAATAGTATCTCCGGGCAAAATCTTAACTGGTTCTGGAATGCCTGGTTCTTCAGTAATAATTATATTGACCTTGCAGCAGATAACATACATAAAGCAGGAGATAATTACCAGGTTTCGATCGGCAATATTGGAGGCTTCCTGGTTCCAATAGACCTGCAATTACATTTTACTGATGGAAGTACACAAGCTGTTCACAAATCCCCGGCGGTATGGGAGTCAAATCAAAAGCAGGCAACCATTACCGTTAGCTCCAAAAAAGTATTACGATCTGTACAACTTGTAACTGATATTTATATGGACGCTGATGAAAGTAATAATTCATCAGATTATAAATAGCAGCGTAGACTTTTTAGATTTTAGGGTCAGATGCTTTATCAAGCCATACTGCTTTCTTTTTAAATGGGCGTAAATGAAACCTAAATAATTTCTATCAAATTACTCCTCATCCGAAAATACCCTCGTAAGTTTTAATTTTCTAAGAGGGCTAACAATAAGCGGAAATTTTTCAACAACAACATTGCTCTGCTCAAGGCCGAAACCTCTTTCTTCACTTAGGCTTTTATCCTTTATCCATAACTGTAATTTTATCATCAGTTTTTCAAAAAACGGCAATTCATTATCCTGCGATAAAAACTTTTCCATTACGATAAATTGAAAATCACCCAGAACATTATTACGTTGTAAACTTTCGTAACGACTCAATATATTGACCTCTTTGTTGGCAACCATATCTTCAACTACTTTTTTGAACATAAGGTTTATACGCGGCTCCATTCTGAATCCCAGCCTGAATTCAATGCGTATAATTTCGTTGGGAATAATAGTTTCAACTGTATAGTCTGAAGTATAGGGATCATCAAGCGTATCAACATGCACGAACCAATAAATATCCGCACGCTTTGGTTTCCTGTTTAAAATAGAATAAATGATTTTGTGCTCTATTTCTTTTGGATTATTAGCGCTCGTAAGGTAAACGAGATGCGTAGCATATTTGGGAATTGACTTATCATTACTCAGTTCCTGTAACAAAGGAAGGTACTGTTCTAGCCTTACAAATTCTATATAGCGGTTCTTAATTTTTCTTGCCCTATACCAGATATACATTACACTTAATAATGCGCCGCCAACTATCAATGTAACGAAACCTCCATGAGGAAATTTTTTAAGGTTAGCAATTAGAAAACTTAATTCAATGGTAATATAAACTGCCAGGTATAAATATATTAAAGGCGTACGCACTCTTTTTATAACAAGAAAATTTGAAAATAAAATGGATGTTGCCAGCATGCAAAGTGTAATAGCAAGCCCATAAGCAGCTTCCATATTTGATGAACTTCTGAAATAAAGGCATATGCCTACACAGCCAAAAAATAACATGGTATTTATTCCCGGAATAAATAACTGGCCCCTTGCTTCTGTTGGATAATTAATTTTCATTTTTGGCCATAAGTTTAGCCGCATGCTTTCACTTATAAGCGTAAAAGACCCGCTTATCAATGCCTGGCTCGCAATAATTGCAGCAACCGTCGCTATCACAATACCTATTATTTTAAACCAGCCTGGCATCACGCCATAAAAAGGATTGAAGCCATCATCAATAATTGCTTTTGTAAAAATTCTTCCGGTATGATTAGAGAGTAACCATGCTCCCTGGCCAAGGTAATTTAATAGGAGGGCAGACTTTACATAGATCCATGAAACACGGATATTGTCTTTTCCACAATGCCCAAGATCGCTATATAAAGCTTCTGCGCCCGTAGTACACAAAAATACAGCGCCTAACAGCCAGAAACCATCGGGATATTGTGTAAGAATATGAATTGCATAATATGGGTTGAAGGCTTTGAAAATATACAAGGCATCAAATAAATGTGAGAAGCCTAATACGGCCAGCATCAGGAACCAAATAAACATAATAGGGCCAAACATTTTACCAATGGAGGCCGTTCCAAATTGTTGCGAAAAAAATAAAAGGACTAAAATTCCTATAACAATATATACTACCGTTGACTCGGTTATGTTGCTGAATAAAGTGATTTGATTTAATCCTTCCACCGCAGACGTAACAGAAATAGGAGGGGTGATCATTCCATCAGCAAGTAAAGAAGCGCCACCAATAATAGCAGGAAATACCAGCCACTTTTTTTGCCTTCTTACGAGTGCGTATAAAGAAAATATTCCCCCTTCTCCCCGGTTATCAGCCTTTAAGGTAAGAATCACGTACTTTACGGTTGTTTGCAGTGTAAGTGTCCAGATGATGCAGGATAATGCTCCCAGTATAAGCTCCTGTGAAATTATTTTATCTCTTATAATAGCATTTAAAACGTAGAGTGGCGAGGTTCCTATGTCTCCGTAAATTATACCCAGTGCAATAAGTAAACCGGCCCCGGTTACTTTATTCAGGTCTTTTTTCAAAAAAAAATATTTAAACTTTTACAATACTCATAATACATTGCAATGTAAAAAGTTTTACAAGCTTGGCTTGGTATTATTTACAATCGGCACCAAAGGTAAATCTTTATAAAATCATTATACATACAATTATAATTATAAATTTACCTATAAGCCATCGTGTATAAATAGGGCACTAAATAAATTTTTCGAGCAATTAACTATTTATTTCTTCACCTCAAAAGTAAAAGCCTTACTTCCACATATTCCATTTTTACTTATGCCTTGCACTTCTATCAAATATTTTCCGGGAAGATCAGATGTGTAAAAATTAATTTCTGATGATGATCCGGGAGCAATCTTAATATTCGGAGACCATTGTAAAAGA
>JBBSEV010000151.1:0-4826 GCA_038239385.1 Chitinophagales bacterium | reverse complement strand
TTTGATGAAATTACAAACGTAAATTATAAAGGAGCTTTTTTCTCTATACAAAAAGCGTTACCATTTTTAAATGATGGAGCATCCATAGTCATCACTTCATCTGTTGTAAATATAACAGGAATGGCAACTGCATCGGCTTATTCTGCAAGCAAAGCTGCGGTTCGTTCTTTAGCAAGAAGTTTTTCTGCTGATTTAATTGATAGAAAAATCAGGGTGAATATTTTATCGCCAGGCCCAATTGAAACACCCATTTTTGGTAGAAACGGGATGACACAAGAACAAGTTGATGGATTCAAAGATTATATGGCTAGCGGAGTTCCGATAAAAAGATTAGGTACTGAAGAAGAAATGGCCAATGGGTTTTTGTTTTTGGCAAGCAACGATTCTTCTTACATGTTAGGCGGTGAAATTGTTTTGGATGGTGGAATGGGACAATTGAAATAATTTAGATAGCATACTTATTTGAAAGAAATGCAACAAAAAATTTGGTTTATCACAGGTATTTCAAGCGGTTTGGGCAAAGCACTTGCCCAAACCGCTATTGAAAAAGGCGATTTTGTAATTGGTACTTTTCGCAGTCAAATACAAGCGGACACATTTAATATCCAACACAAGGATAAAGCCTTTGGCTTGACTTTGGATATTACGAAGCCTAGCGAAATAGAAAAAACATTTAAAACAATCATAGATAAATTTGAAAAAATTGATGTGTTGGTAAACAATGCAGGATTTGGTTTTGCAGGTGCAATTGAAGAAACAAGCAGCATAGAAGCAAGAGAAATATTTGAAACAAATTTTTTCGGCACACTTCAAGTTACCCAAGCAGCATTACCCATATTTCGCAAACAAAAAAGTGGACACATTATTCAGATTTCTTCACACGGAGGTTTTAAAGCATTTCAAGGTTTTGGAATTTACAATGCAAGCAAATTTGCTGTAGAAGGTTTTAGCGAAGCATTAGCTATTGAAGTTGCACCTTTAGGAATAAAACTTACCATCGTTGAGCCTGGGCCTTTTAGAACAAACTTTTCAGGTAACTCATTCGGGCAAGCGAAAGCAATAATTGACGACTACAACGAAACAGCAGGAGCTTTTAGACAAAGAATGAAAGCAGTTGACGGCAAACAAGAAGGCGACCCAACAAAAGCAGCAAAAGCAATTTTTGATATTACGAATATTGAAAACCCTCCATTAAGATTACCGTTAGGAAAAATTGCTGTTGTATCTTTAACTGCGAAATTGAACAGCGTAACCAAAGACCTGAATGACTTTAAAACTGTTGCAGAAAATTCTGTTTACTTATAAAGGCGTTATAAAGTTTCATCGTCCTCAATCAGTAAACAGTTTAATTTTAGCCCCCTGTTATGCGTGTAGTTTTGAAATCTCTTAATAACCGTGATCTCATTCATAATCGCCCATTCATTTAATTTTGGCTGATGGAGCAACGATTAAATTTTATTAAAAGAATGAGTAGGTTATCCTTTGGTTATTATCTCTTAATCCTTAGCCAACTAATAACATTATGAACTTGAATAAGACACGCTATATACTAATTCTCATTATCACTTTTATTGTGGCATTCACTAATCCCCTTAAAGCCCAGGAAAAAAAAGTAGCCCCTACATCTCAACAACTTTTTATTGAAATAGCCAATATGGATAGCATTCTATTTGAGGCATTCAATACTCAAAACATGCCTGAGTTTAAACCCTTATTTACAAAAGACCTTGAGTGGTTCCAGGATAATGATGGATTACTTACCTATGAAAAGGTGTTTCACAATTTTGATATTATGTTTCATAAAGAATTTAAGCTCACAAGAGAATTGGTGAAAGGCAGTTTGGAAGTCCATCCTATTAAAGATTATGGCGCAATTGAAACAGGCGTTCATAAATTTCATCATATAGAAAACGGTAAAGAGGAAACGGGGACTTTCAAGTTTCTTATGATATGGCAAAAAAAAGATGGCCAGTGGAAAATATCAAAAGTGATTAGCTATGATCATTAAGCTTTAAATTATTACTGGCAGCATCAATTCCCCACCCCGCTATTGCGGAGTAATTGTAATAAACGGCCCGGCATATAAAAATAAAAAATGTATACTGAATATTTTTACCCTCTTATCAAGCCTGGTGCAACAACCATTAAAAGCACACAATTGTTATACGATAAATTATCAGTAGGTTATTATTAACTAACGGATAAAGGCGAATTATTAGCCCAAATAAATTTGCATAGGAAATTCCATCTTATAATACTGGCCATTTATTAAAGGAATTAGCCGATTTAAATCCAAGTACATTAGCTATAATGCATGGCTCTTCTTTTTATGGAGACTTTTCAAAAGCTTTAATTGAACTCGATGATGTAATGAAAAATTTGTGGGCTGATAAATCAGGCAAGTAGACTTAACTATTAAATAATGGTTGGCACGGATGCCAACAATTAGACTTGCATGGAAACAATAGTAATTGATTTAATATTACTTACATTTGTAAAAAAGCAATTCTATTTTTACAGTCTTCGATTTATCGGAATTGTTATCAATTACCTCATTACTTCAAGGAAATTAATATTTCTATATCCCGTTTTAAATATCTCAGATTTCTTCTTTATGCTCATTCTGCTATTCCTTTGGGAAGAGTTCTTATGGTTTTATTTTTTTGTAATAATTATGAAATGTTTTTCTACAAATATTAAATTTAAAAACCGCTATTTCAATATTATCCATTGCAGGAATGGCCCTTGATTTATCTAAAATATTTCAAAGCATTAATTTTCTAACCTTGAAAAGTTATCTATCTATTTATCTATCTATTCATTTAAAAATAAAATAGAAGTTTATGAAATCAAAAATGATACTACAGGTGGGAGCTCTTATACTTATCATCGGTTTTTTTTCATCATGCAAAAAGGAACACAGGCATTTTTGTGATGGTGATAATACAATTGTAACCACAACAAAAGTTTTCGCCACCGGGCTTAATAATCCAAGAGGTCTGGAGTTTGGCCCGGATGGGTATCTATACGTTGCTGAAGGGGGAATAGGTGGAACTAAGTCCTCTACAGGATGCGACCAGGTTATTCCGCCTGTTGGGCCATATACAGGAGATGTAACCGGCAGTCGCATTTCCCGGATTGATCATTCCGGAATGCGTACAACCTGGGTTGATAATCTTCCTTCATCTGTGAATTCTTTGGGAGATATAAGCGGTATAGGTGATGTAGCATTTATTGGGCATACGCTTTATGCAGTAATTACCGGGGCGGGTTGTTCACATGGAGTTTCATCTATTCCGAATAGTGTTATTAGAATAAATCCGAATAGAACTTGGACAGGCGTAGCTAACTTAAGCAATTATTTAAGGTCACATCCCGTGATGAATCCCGAACCGGATGATTTTGAACCGGATGGGGATTGGTATAGCATGATTAACGCAGGAGGTGATTTGTATGCCGTGGAGGCAAATCATGGCGAACTGGACAAAATATCTATTAACGGAACCATTAGCCGTGTTATAGATGTTTCCGCAACATACGGGCACATAGTTCCGACTGTAGTGGCATTTCATAATGATAATTTTTATAGGAAACTTAGATACTTTTCCGGCGCCTCACGGCGGATCGAGTGTTTATAAAGTAACTCCGGGCGGACAGATCAGCGTTTTTGCCACGGGGTTTAACATGATACTTGGTATTGCGTTTGATAAATTGGGTGGATTATATGTACTTGAAACTACAACCAACAATCCATTTCCCACACCGGGAACAGGAGACGTTATAAGGGTGGATCCATCAGGATCAAGGCAGGTGATTACATCAGGTCTCTTTTTGCCAACAGGAATGACCTTTGGCCCCGATGGAAAATTGTATGTGTCTAATGTTGGATTCGGTCCACCTGCAGTAGGTGGTGGACAGGTACTGCAAGTCAGTTTTAAATGTGATGAGATGACTGATAATGCAAAAATTAATAATCAGTAAAACAAAGAAGTTGGAATTTTTTTTTGGCGGTGAGTAAGAAAATATGATTGTAAAATAATTGACAATCCCTTTATGACTTAAGCCTCATACATTGGGGCTTAAGTTTACCTGCCTGTTTAACTTTTACTTCTCAGCAACTTCTGGGCATAGAGATGTTTGCGATGTTTTAATAGAACCTTTTACATCAAAACAATACACAAAATCATCTTGAATTTATTATTATGGCGAGCTATGAGGCTTTATTAATAGAATTCTTAGCAGAAAGTTTATATGTCGTGACAATGGCAAAGTCGTAAATTTTTTCTGGAAAATATTTTCTAATCTTATTATTCCGATAGAAAATATTTACAAAACGTTTCGATTATCGCAGACTGTCCGGAATTTTATTATTTTGAAAAAGCTCTTTCAGTTCTTAAAACTTCCTGTATGAATTTTCTGCAACGACTGGAGAATTGGGGCACCAATCATCATCCAAAATGGATGAATATTGTACGCATAGCTTTAGGAATTGGCCAGTGGAAAATATCAAAAGTGATTAGCTATGATCATTAGGGCAAACTCTTGCAACGAAACCAGGTTTTTGCTTCTTCACAAATTCTTTCATTTCCGCAGTTAAGGTTTGCGTTTCCAAATGAATTTATTTTTATGTTTCGTTTGGCGGTGGCTTAAATAATAGGAACAGTTAAAGAAATCTTTTAGTCCTTATACTCCATTCCCAAGTTATACATCACGAAGCTCCAGATATCGGCAGCCTCTTCAATTTGTTTGCTGGTCGGCTTACCTGCGCCATGGCCCGCTTTTGTTTCTATACGAATTAATGTAGGATTGGTTCCATCATTATCCGC
>JBBSEV010000150.1:0-4899 GCA_038239385.1 Chitinophagales bacterium | reverse complement strand
AACCATACCTATTGTAAGCATGCGGCTGGAAGAGGTAAACGGCATCACGGGGCCACAGGCAAAAAAAGATTCGACAAAGGGATTTAGCCGCTGGCTCTTTAGCAGGGAATACCGCGTTACCTACAGGGATTCATTAACCGCCTCTGAAAAAATTGCGAATGGCAAATGGACCGGCGTTGCTAACGGTATAGGCATACCTGCCGTTTCGCTGGAAAAGAATTTCGCAAAAAGAAGTGGTGTGCACTTGGGTGATACACTTACATTTAATGTGCAGGGATCTTTAATGAAAACGGTTGTCGGCAGCCTGCGTGAAGTGAACTGGGGCGGTATACAAACTAATTTTCTTGTGGTGTTTCCCAAGGGGCTGCTGGAAGATGCGCCGCAGTTTAAAGTATTGCTTACAAAAGTTCCGTCGCAGCAGGTATCTGCAAATTTTCAACAGGCAATGATAAGGGCCTATCCCAATGTATCCATCATTGACCTTGGCCTTGTGCTGCACATACTGGACGACCTTATGAGCAAGATCAGTTTTGTGATCCGCTTCATGGCGGGCTTCAGCATTGTTACCGGCATAGTGGTTTTGATCTCCTCTGTGCTTATAAGCAAGTACCAACGCCTGCAGGAAAGTGTGTTGCTGCGTACCCTCGGCGGCAGCCGCAAGCAAATATTTGCCATCACCGCGTTGGAATATTTTTTCCTCGGTGCACTTGTCGCACTTACAGGAATTCTCTTAGCGCTTGCAGCAAGTTGGGCGCTGGCATATTATACTTTTGAAATCCCGTTTCATCCTGCACTGTTGCCTGTATTGATTTTGTTTGTACTGGTTTGCTTACTTACAGTGGTTACAGGTTTAGCGAATAGTGTTGGATTATTAAACAGGTCGCCGTTGGAGGTGTTGAGGCAGGAAGGCTGAGATGTATAGCCTCCAACCTAATTCTTGCATATCAAAATCAAATCAACTTTTTCTATATTTTTATTATTAAAATGTACACTTTCCAAAACCCTCATATTTCTATAGCTGCAGAAACAGACAGGTCTTCTCTCAAAGATCTGTTGAATATTGCCTATCGTGGTGAGGCATCAAAAAAAGGCTGGACTTCAGAAGCAGAATTAATCGCCGGCGATACCCGTACTGATGACATCACACTACAAAAGTTAATGGAACAGCTGGATAGTGTATTTTTAAAATACATAAATGATGAACATCAAATTACTGGCTGTGTAAATTTGCAGCAACATGGCCAAAAGATTTATCTCGGTATGTTTAGCGTATTACCGGAGCTGCAGGGAGCCGGCATTGGAAAACAAATATTAAAAGCAGCAGAAGAATATGCTGTATATAAAAAATGCATAGCAATTTATATGTCCGTCATTACCCTCCGTAAAGAACTGATCAAGTGGTATGAGAGGTATGGATATTCCGATACCGGCAAACGAATTCCTTTCGTAGAAGACAGTATTACCGGCAAGCACCTTCAGCCGCTTGAATTTATGATATTGGAAAAATCAATCTGAGTTAAAATGAATTTTTTTCCCAGCTACGTCTCAGGCGGCTCCTAATGCTTTATGGTTAACGTATATCCTGGGCTAACCGTAAACGTTACACTACTTGCAAGGTGTAAGCTTCGTACGGTTACATTTGAATTCAATATTACTGTGCCGCTGTTTATAACTACATCTGTATTTGCATCTGGCAGGTTTCCACAGCTCCAATTGACTGCATTTTCCCAGTTGGTTGTTCCGGTGCTGATCCATGTATTTGGAAAATAAATAGTGAATACCGTGCTGTTGACTGCATTTGCAATACACCTGTATTTACGGCCATACCATGAAGATGGCACATTCAGAAATTGTAATGAAGAAGTATTGGTACCATTGTAGCTTGCATTATTACTTATGTTATAAAAGGTAATACTGTCCATACTTTCCTGCCATTGATAAGATGCGCCTGTAACATCAGAAGTAATGGTAATGGAGGAAGATGCGGGACATGCAGCAACTACTACAGCCGATGCTTTTATAGGATTGCTGTTGAGCGTAAGTTGTGTTGCTACCGAATTGGTTACTGAAGCATAATAGGTGCCGGGTGTGGTAGGCCGGTAAGTAGAGTCGCCGATAATAGTTGAGACCAGGCCTGTTCCAGATTTATACCATTGATATGTGTTATGCTGCGGCACGCCTCCGGGCGAGACAACGAGTTCATCATTGCGCTGAATGGTTGGGATGTTTGACTGTTGATCATATTCCAGCGCATCCTCTTTATTTTTTGCTTTGAATATTTCTACGAGCGATTCAAGCTCTCTGAATGTGTAAAGGTTAGCCGTCAAAATCACGGAATGAGGTCCAAAATTTAGATTGCTAAGCTCTTCCGCAGGGATGTCACCGCTATGTGCTGAATAACCTACATCTAACCCTTTCAGATTGGTAAGATTTCCGAACGATGGAGGTATAGGGCCGTTAAAACCGGGGCCATAAATATACATAGATACTAGTTTTGGTAAGTATCCCAAAGAAGAAGGAAATGGCCCCGTTAGGAATTGTTCACCAATATGAATATATGTAAGTCCCTTAAAGTTGGATATATAGGAAAGTAAATTACCCCTGAAACCATTATCAAGGAAATCAATACCCGTCATACTATCGAGATTGGCAAAAGAAGATGGTATAGTGCCCATTATTAAATGATTGCCGGTCATAGACATTCCCACTACCCTGTTATTTCTAACGCTTACACCAGCCCATGAACTTACTGGTGCGGGAGTTTTCCAATTATTATTAAAATTGCTATACCAATTAACGCCGTTGGTACTGTCATAAAGATCCACCAGCGCCAGTGAATCGCTAATGTTGATTTGTGCTATAGGCTTTAGCGGCACTATAACCAAAACAAATAGTATAGAAATAAGTAAAACTTTTATTTGCATAATAAAACCTAAAATGTGCTGTAAATAATAAAACTGACGGATAGTGCAAGGATAGAAGAGAAAAAGTGTATGCACAAATTGTAAAGCTTATGCAAAATAATACCGGAATATTTTCAAAGGAATAAAAGCAAATATAATTTTTTTCGAGTAGAAAGAAGCCCGTTTTTGTCACATGATACTTGTCTCGGATAAGATAGGGAAGGATCTCCTTAGAAATTTAATTGAAAACAAGAATATCAAAAAGCTAGTCCGAATCCTATACTATTCCTTTATTACAGTTATCTCATTATAACCATTAACCGCAGGCAACACTTTAAAAGTATAATTTCCGGGAGAGAAGGGAGGAGGAGGGGGACTACCACAAACACCTACCCCAGCAAAATTTTGCACACCGCCTGATGTGAACAAACAATACCCTGCATATATTGGCTGATCTAAAATTTTATAGTTTGTTACCTGCCCCCTGGTTACATTTCCATAACCTGTGTTTACAATCGTTACATTTTCCAGTGTGGACGCTGTCGCATTTTGTATCCTTACCTGCACCTTGCCAGGGATAGCATCCATTTTACTTTTACTGCACGAGAGCAGCAATGCAGAAAATAATAAGAGGAATGTGAAAATCTTTTTCATAATTTTTATTGATATTCCTTGTTGACATTCCTTGTTATAAAAACGTTGCATGATAAATCGAAATAATAGTTTAGGTGTGATCTTTCTTTGTAAGAATTTTGAAAGGCCATCTTGAGCAGCAATTCTATGTGTTCATCAACTAATTATCCTGATAATTTTTTCTTGATCTTTACTTTAATTTTCTTTATAAGAAACTTACCAAATGACCAAAATTGCACCAGATAAGTGGAAACATTTTTTAGTGGGAATACCTATGGGAGCTACTTTACAAATCTTAGTGTGGTATTTAATGCCTGGTCATTTCGTTGCGGGCATAATAATAAGTTTCGTGCTGGTGATTGCAATCAGTTATGGATTTGAACTGTTTTCATTAATTACAAAAAAGGGACATTATGAAATTTTAGATGCTGTTGCCGCCATAATTGGTGGCGTTATAGGGATGGGAATTATTTTATTGATTGAATTATAAAATCTTTTTGCCAATGCAGTTTTTGCCTGGTTACTGCAACATTATTTTAGTGCTTGTTATAAAAGATTTTTTTTAAAATTAGCTGTTACGTAAAAAACAACCGAAAATAAAATGAAGGATTCACCAACTCTTTTTTCATGTCCAGGTTGTTAAGTATGGAGGTTAACAGCATTTGAACTGATTTGTTTTTGTTCGCTTTTTTTACAACAAAATTAATAATTGAGGGATGGCGGAATAACTTCTGCATTGAATGCCCAAATCTGAATTCATTCCACATTTTGTGATAAATTTCTTTATCGTACTGAAGATTAAAATCAGCGTCAAACCTGTTTTGTTTCATGGCTTTTAGCACGTGTGATGCAGCCATGCGACCGCTTCTTATGGCATTGCCAATCCCTTCGCCGGTAAAGGGGTCTATGAGTGCAGCGGCATCTCCCAACAATAAAAAACGATTGCCTGAAATTGATCGTTTTTTAGAGCCAAGCGGAAGGCCATATCCCTGTATGGTTTCTAAAGGAACGGCATCTTTAAAGCGTTCTTTAAAATTAGGATGGTGTTTTATAATTTCTTCCAGGTGGCTTTTGAGATTGATTTTTTTTTGGCTTATCGCACTGGAGAGCATACCTAACCCTACATTTGCCTTATTGCCAGGTAGTGGAAAAATCCATAAATACCCGGGAAGGATATCTTTGTAAAAGTGCAGCTCGATGTAGTTGTCAGGGTGAAACCCTCTCACATTTGAATAATATTGCCGGAGGCCAGCAGAATAATGATTTTTTTCAACTTTATTTTTTGTGAGTCTTTTATTCAGTATTGATTGCGCTCCATCTGCACCGAGAGCTATTTTGGCCTCAAAAGATGAAGTTGAAGTTT
>JBBSEV010000149.1:0-5189 GCA_038239385.1 Chitinophagales bacterium | reverse complement strand
CAATCCTTACTTCAGAGGTCCCGAGCGGATTCGAACCGCTGTGGAAGCTTTTGCAGAGCTCTGCCTAGCCACTCGGCCACAGGACCTTTTTTGAGCGCACAAAAGTAGTGAAAATATTTTTAGAAAATTTCATTTACAAAGAGCGAAATTCGATGTTACTCCTAAGAGTCCTGTGTTCAAACATCCCAAAAAATTCAGTCAGTATCTTTCAGTTTTTTTAGACTAATAATTAAATATTATGCAGCAAATAGCTGAGTCGGAGCTTATAATAAATAGTAGGGGCGCAATCTACCATCTTGATGCAAAACCAGATGAAATTGCATTGAATATAATTACAGTAGGCGATCCTGCAAGGGTGGAAGAGGTAAGCAAATATTTCGACAGGGTAGAAGTAAAAAGACATCACCGGGAATTTGTAACACACACCGGTTATCTTGGAAAAAAAAGAATCTCTGTTGTAAGTACAGGAATAGGAACTGATAATATTGATATTGTTTTGAACGAACTTGATGCACTCGTAAATATTGAATTTACTACCCGTACAATAAACAAAGAACTCAGGCAGTTAAATATCATTCGTATCGGAACTTCAGGTTCATTGCAGGAAAATATTCCTGTTGATAGCTTTGTAGCCAGCACCCACGCTATTGGCATTGATAATCTGATGAATTTTTATTTGCATGAAAATAATGAAGAAGAAAAGCAATTATTGCATTCCTTTGTTACCCAAACACAATTACACAGCAGGTTTAGTCACCCTTATATTGCCGGAGCATCTATGTCATTAATTAAACATTTTGTTGAAGGATATTTCCAGGGGATTACTATTACATGCCCTGGTTTTTACGGGCCACAGGGAAGAGTATTACGGCTTGGAATAACCAATCCTCAATTGAATGATCGCTTTACTGATTTTAAATTTGGGCCACATAAGATTGCCAATTTTGAAATGGAAACTGCCGGCATTTATGGATTAGGCAAGGCTTTGCGCCATAATTGTCTTTCGTTAAGCGCCATTGTTGCAAATCGTATTCATAAAAACTTTAGCGCTGATGGAAATGCCGTTGTTGAGAAATTAATTAAAAAAACACTTGAAATAATTTCTGAAAAACTCTAAAATGAAAATTGAATTTTATAAATACCAGGGTACCGGTAACGACTTCGTTTTAATGGATAACCGCCAGGGTATTTACAGTGACCTTACTCCAAAACAAATTAATCTTTTATGCAACAGGCGATTTGGAATAGGCGGAGATGGCTTAATGTTGCTCAACAATAAAGTGGGATTTGATTTTGAGATGAAATATTTTAACAGCGATGGAAAGGAAGGTTCCATGTGTGGTAATGGTGCAAGATGTATTATAAAATTTGCTTCCATGCTCGGCATTAAAAAACCCAGTTATAATTTTTCTGCTGCAGACGGTACACATGAAGGAGAAATTGACCTTGATGGCGAAATAAGCTTAAAGATGAATAACGTAGATAACGTTGAGGTTTTCCCCAACCATTATCTGTTAGATACCGGCTCACCCCATTATGTAAAGAATATAGTAGATATCATGAAAGTAGATGTGGTTGCTGAAGGACGTGCAATACGCAACAGCAAAGAGTTTGCAGGAGAAGGCATTAATGTAAACTTTGTCGAGACATTGGATGAAGATAAAATCTACGTACGCACTTATGAGCGTGGCGTGGAAGATGAGACCCTTAGTTGTGGCACAGGTGTCACAGCAGCGGCCCTTATTTCCGCACACAACGATAATGGATTTAATCGTGTAGAAGTAAAAACTACGGGAGGCAAGCTAAGCGTTGAATTTGAAAAATTAAGCGATAACAAGTTTATAAATATATGGCTAAGCGGGCCTGCTGAAATGGTGTATAAAGGAGAAATAAATTTAAAAGACTGAGACGTGTTTAATATTCGTGTTTATGGTATTTTAATGAACGATGAGAAGAAAGTATTAGTAAGTGATGAATTCATTCGCGGGAAATATTATACCAAATTTCCCGGCGGTGGGCTTGATTTGGGAGAAGGAACAAGAGATTGCCTAAAGAGGGAATTTAAAGAAGAAATGGATCTTGATGTAGAGATATTGGATCATATTTACACCACCGATTTTTTTCAAATGAGCGCATTTAATCCTGAAGACCAGATAATTTCCATATACTATTTTGTAAAAGCGCTAGAAGAAATAAAAGCGCCGCTTAGAAATAAAGAATTTGATTTTGATGAAGATCAATTGAAAATTTATAAAGAGAAAAATGAAATTGAAACGTTTCGCTTTATTGATTGGGGAAAGTTTTCTGCTGAGAGTGTGACCTTACCGATTGATAAGGTTGTCGCAGGAATGCTTAAAGAAAAACTGTAATTACAAAGCAAAGTAAGGAAAATTTTAAAATTGATTTCATACAAAATGTTTTATAGTTAGAAAAAAATAGGTAATGCTTTATTGAAGACTATCCATGTTGTTAATTGTCATTGGCATTGTCCATTACAATCATCCTGCAGCAGGAATATTTTCAAAGCCTTTTCCACGTCCCATCGCAGCGTGTTTCATTTCTACGGCGGTTTCATGTCCAACATATTTTTCAATTCTTTTTTCCACTAAATAAATTATCGGTGTAAGTATAAGCGCCATGAAAAACTTATACAGGTAGTTCATTATGCCAACAGCAAGGATCAATTGCCATTTAAAAATTCCACTGAATGCTATGAACAAAACAATGTAGCTATCGACAAGCTGAGATACCAAAGTAGAACCCGTTGCTCTTAGCCACAAATGTTTATCGCCCGTTGCTTTTTTTATTTTATGAAATACCGTAACGTCTATTACCTGGCTCACTAAAAATGCAACAACACTCCCTACAATAATCCGCATATTTTGCCCGAATATAGCCTTGAAAGAAGTTTGAATATTCTCAACACCCTGCGTCTTGCTGCTGTTAAGCCACACTTGTGCAGGCGGCAATCCAATAGCAATAAAATACATCATGAAAGCATAAGCAATAAGGGCAACAGCAGTGAAGGAAATCCTGCGCACTGCGCGGGGGCCATAATATTCGTTTACTATATCAGTAATTACAAACTCAAGTGGCCAGAGTATAACTCCACAAGTAAGGGTAAATGCAAGGCCGCTTTCGCCAAACAAAGTAAAGTCTGCAGGACGCAATCCAAACAATCCTTCGAGCGAAAAAAGTTTGGTTCCGATTGCTTCCGCTATAAGCGCATTAGCAACAAAAAAAGCAGAAATCGAAATGAATAATTTGGTGGGCCTGTCGCTTAAAATTTTTTGTATCATTATAATTATGCTTGTCTGAAAAAGAAATAAAATATTTGGAAAATAAAAAAAAGAAAATTCACAATCGCCAGCCATTTGGGAATAATTCGTTGCCTGCCCATTACAATAATCACCGCATACACAATACACATAAGAAGGTTAACTACTATCGCACCAATTCCAAGAGTTATAATAATGTCTTTAAAAAAAGGAACGGCAACAACGGTGTCGTGGCCCTGAGTTGTCGTTTTTTTCGCTTCCAGTTTACCAAAGAAAATAAATAACAGGAAAGCAACATTGCATATAACTGCGAACCTGGAAAAAAAGGAAATAACTTTCATAAAAATTTGTATCAGAATTATTCCCGTTAAAATAATATTATTTTGCCGGATTAAAGTTTTGCGCAATGGCAAATGTATTAAGTTTTGTTCCTTATAAAATATTCCCTGCAAAATTTGGAGGGCAAAAATGCATTGCGCAGTTTAATGAATATTTTTCAGAATACCATTCGCTGTATTGTATTACCATTGAAGCGAATAAGCCCTCTGCGGCATCGTATGAAATAATTAATAAACTTAGTAACAGCAGGCTTCGCTATGTAAATATTTTTTATTACCGGCTTATAAAAAAAATAATAAAAGAAAATAATATTACTCATATCATCCTGGAGCATCCTTATTTTGGATGGCTTGCTTTACTGCTGAAGCATTTTTGCCATATAAAACTGGTGATTCATTCGCATAATATTGAAGCGGAAAGATTCAAAACAGTGGGCAAATGGTGGTGGAGAATTCTACGGTATTATGAAAGATATGTTCACAAAAAAGCGGATTATACTTTTTCTATTACAGGACAGGACCAGGAATATTTTATTTCAAATTACAAAATAACTCCTGAAAAAATTTCTTTGATTACTTATGGTATTCCATGGAATACGCTACTTCCTCTTGAAGACGAGGCAGAAGCGAAAGCTTATTTGCTTAAAAAATATGTTGTAGAGAAAGGGACTACTTTATATCTTTTCAATGGTGCTTTGGATTACAAGCCAAACCTTGAAGCGCTTGAAAATATTCTTACAAAAATTAACCCTTTACTTATTGATTTAGGGATGCTATATAAAATTATTATTTGTGGAAAGAACCTTCCAGGTGAAATGAATGATCTAAAAGAATATGAAGATAAAAATATCATATACGCTGGTTTTGTTGACGACATAAGTATTTATTTTAAAGGTGCAGATATATTTATAAACCCGGTAACTGATGGCGGGGGAATCAAAACAAAATTAGTGGAGGCGCTTGGTTATAACCTTACCGCAGTTTCTACAAAAAATGGTGCAATAGGAATTGATGAAAAAATTTGCAATGGAAAATTATTGCTGAGCGAAAACGATGATTGGGAATCTTTCGCAAGTAATATGGTTAAGGCAATAGATATCACACAACCTATAACACATCAATTTTTCGATCATTTTTATTGGGACAATATCGCAAAAAAAGCGGCAGTGATAATTGAGGAATTGTAATTTAATTTCAAAACTGATTGAATCCAACTTTTAAAATGAAAAAAGGAAAGCTCAACACTTTCCTTTGAAAAAATAACCATTAATATGCGACAGAAATGAATCTAAACTTCTCCTTTGGAGGATAGAGGCCTTTACATTTTCATAACCTTACCGCTACCTACTACTTTACTATTTATATTTTGAGCGCTGCCTTTATAAAATACGTTTCCGCTCCCGCTTATTTTAGCATCTATACTGTTGCTGGCATATACTTTTATATTACCACTGCCACTTATTTTTGCATCCACATCTTTGCTGGATACCGTGCTACAATCAATGTTCCCACTGCCGCTTATTTTGGCACTTAATGTATTGGTATTACCACTCTTTAAATCAACATTGCCACT
>JBBSEV010000148.1:0-5302 GCA_038239385.1 Chitinophagales bacterium | reverse complement strand
TGCAAACAATCCGGATGTATTATTGAGTAAAAAACCTCCTGAGATAGTGGGCGCCGTTGCATTAAAATATATGGATACCAGGCTTACATCATTGGCATCAAATGTTCCGTTCATTGTAAATTGAATATTGTTAACGGTTACAGCAGTAGTTGTCACATCCATTTTTACAACGTATACAATATTACTATTAGTTCCCTGGTTAATACTAGCAGCCGCTAAAGTTGATGTAGTAAGATCAACAGCAGAATAAGCTTTATTACTAAAGCCCGTTAAAAAAATACAGCCCAAAAAGAATATTATTAGCTTTTGAAAATAAAAACTTCTTTTATTAAACATGTTTGAAAGGAAAGCAGGTTGTTGAAAACAAGGGCGAACTTGAGCCGGGGAGTATATTTTTTTCATGAAATAAATTTTAAGAAAATTAAGCAATGGAACAAAGGTGTACAATTAATGTTATTCAACGGTTATCAAATATTATTAAAAGGCCATTCTTATAAAATATTAATTGAATAAAAAGTGAGTTTGCATATCTGATCATTTCAACTGGCATCATTTTCGTTAATTTGCCAACCAATAATCAATCATTGGTTATCTTGAAAATGATTTTACTTCATAATGTCATTTTTTTGAAAGAATTTAATCTTAAAACAGGTATAAATATATGTGTGGAATTGTTGGCTACATAGGTCCAAGAGAAGCTTATCCCATTATTATTACAGGGCTAAAAAGACAGGAATATCGTGGCTACGACAGCACTGGCGTAGCATTAATAAATAATGATGGGCTTGTGATTTATAAGAAAAAAGGTAAAGTAGCAGAACTGGAAGAAACACTTATTGGTAAACAATTGAGTGCGCACATTGGCATAGGGCATACAAGATGGGCTACACACGGAGAGCCAAGTGATGTAAATGCTCATCCACATAGAAGTGCCGGAGGCAAGCTTGCCATGATACACAATGGTATTATTGAAAATTACGCACAGCTTAAGCAGGAACTTATAAATAAAGACTACACTTTTAAAAGCGAAACAGATACAGAGGTGCTCCTGAACTTCATTGAAGAAATACAAAAAAATACAAAATGTCCCCTCGAAGAAGCTGTGCGTATTGCCCTAAAAAGAGTGAGTGGCGCTTATGTAATCCTGCTGCTTGATGAAGATAATCCTGATACAATTATTGCAGCAAGAAAAGGAAGCCCTCTTGTAATTGGTATTGGAAAGGGCGAACATTTCCTGGGATCAGATGCAACACCCATGCTGGAATACACAAAAGAGGTAGTGTATGTAAATGATTATGAAATAGCTATTATAAAAGCAGATGAACTAATTCTGAAAAACCTCGGCAATGAAAAACAAACTCCTTATATATCAAGCCTCGATATGGAACTCGCTGCTATTGAAAAAAGCGGTTATGAACATTTCATGTTAAAGGAAATATTTGAACAGCCATCGACTATTTATGATTGCTTACGTGGCCGGCTGGATGCAGCAAAGGGCACCATTACCATGAAAGGTATATCCGATAATATTGAGGCGCTTATAAATGCTCCACGATATATTATAATCGCATGCGGAACAAGCTGGCATGCCGGGCTTGTTGCAGAATATATTATTGAGGAGTTGTGCCGGATTCCAGTCGAGGTGG
Source organism: Chitinophagales bacterium (assembly GCA_038239385.1). Taxonomy (GTDB): domain Bacteria; phylum Bacteroidota; class Bacteroidia; order Chitinophagales; family Chitinophagaceae; genus Ginsengibacter. The sequence continues at coordinate 3,656 of JBBSEV010000148.1, read as the reverse complement.
AATATGCATCAGAATTCCGGTATAGAAACCCGATCATAAATAAAGGAGATGTTATTTTCGCTATTTCGCAAAGTGGTGAAACAGCAGATACGCTGGTAGCCATTGAAAAAGCAAAAGAACAGGGAGCATTTATTTTTGGCATAGTGAATGTTGTTGGCTCCTCTATTGCTCGTGCCTCTCACGCCGGAGCTTATACACATGCAGGTATGGAAATAGGTGTTGCTTCTACAAAAGCATTTACTGCACAACTCGCAGTACTGTTAATGATAGCTTTAAAAATAGCAAAGGAAAAAGGAACAATTGATGAACACCGATATTCGCGGCTGCTCGTTGAAATAGAAGAAGTACCTGAAAAGGTAGAATCAATTTTGAAAAATGGAGAAGAATTAAATTCTATCGCTCAAAAATATAAGGCCGCGGTAAATGCACTTTACCTCGGCAGAGGCTACAACTTCCCGATAGCGCTTGAGGGTGCCTTAAAGCTTAAAGAAATTTCATACATTCATGCAGAAGGATATCCTGCTGCAGAAATGAAACATGGGCCAATAGCACTTGTGGATAATGAACTTCCGGTAGTATTTGTAGCAACTAAAGATGAATACCACGCAAAAATTGTAAGCAATATCCAGGAAATCAAAGCACGCAAAGGAAAAGTAATTGCCATCATTACAGAGGGTGATGAAGAAATACCCGGCATGGCCGATGATGTGTTTGCTCTTCCTCCTGCTGATGAAATTGTTGCTCCGCTTTTAAGTGTTATTCCTTTGCAATTACTTTCTTACTACATAGGTGTTGCAAAGGGATGTGATGTTGATAAGCCGAGGAATTTGGCGAAGTCGGTGACGGTGGAATAACCCCTATCCCCTAAAGGGGGGACCATGATACATCTATCCCCTAAAGATAGGAATCCATAATACTAAAATAGTCTAATACAGATTTTTTTATTTTACATTGCAGGCAAAATTTTAATGATTATAAATCGCATTTGGAGGTTGCAAAAGCCCCTTTAGGGGTCGGGGTTATGAATATAATTACAAAACATCCAGTAAATAATTTGGGATATAATTTTGTTGATCATAAATATTTACCAGCGGGTGAGGATGAATACTACTTAAGGAATCAACAAAATAATAACGGTAATAATTACCGGGAGCTTTCCAATTCAGAAAAAGAAATGCTCATAGCCAACGGAAATAGTTCTGATGACTGGAGTAAAATTTTCGTATCTGAACTGTTTGATCCTGCGCTTGTAAAAAATACTAAATTTTTCGGACTGGTACGAATTGGAAAATTAGAGCCTTTCTATTTGGAATTTCACAATTTAAGAATGCCTGTTGGTATATATGATAGTACCATCATAAGCTGTGATTTTGGTAATAATATTTGTATTGATAATGCGCATTATTTAAGCCATTACATAATTGGTAATGATGTAATGATTGCTAATGTAAACGAATTGGCCGCTACCGACTATTCTAAATTTGGCAATGGTATTTTGAAAGACGGTGAAAATGAAAGTACAAGAGTATGGATGGAAGTGAGAAATGAAAATGGTGGCAGGCGTATTATTCCTTTCAACAGGATGCTGCCCGGCGATGCCTGGTTATGGAGCAGTAACCGGCAGGATCATGAACTGTTAGACAGGTTTACTGAACTTACAGAAAAAGAATTTGATAAGAAGCGGGGCTATTATGGAACAATTGGCGACAGGTGTGTTATTAAAGATTGTAACATTATTAAAGATGTTTCAATGGGTACGGATGCCTATTTAAAGGGGGCCAATAAGTTAAAAAATCTAACAATAAACAGTGATAAAAAACGCACTTCACAAATTGGAGAAGGCTGCGAGTTGGTAAATGGAATCGTAGGATTTGGCTGCAGGATTTTTTATGGTGTAAAAGCAGTGCGGTTTGTAATGGCATCTCATTCACAACTAAAGTATGGAGCAAGGTTGCTTAATTCTTATCTGGGTAATAACTCAACGATTTCCTGTTGCGAAGTTTTAAACTCCCTTATTTTCCCGGCTCACGAGCAGCATCATAATAATTCTTTTTTATGTGCGTCACTTTTAATGGGGCAAAGTAATATTGCCGCCGGTGCAACTATTGGAAGTAACCACAACAGCCGCAGCGCTGATGGTGAAATTATTGCCGGACGCGGTTTCTGGCCAGGTCTGTGTGTTAGCCTTAAACACAATTCTAAATTTGCTTCATTTTCCATTTTAGCCAAGGGCGATTATCCCTACGAGTTAGATATAAAATTACCATTCAGTCTTGTAAGTAATGATGTGAGTAATGACCAGCTTATTGTAATGCCTGGATATTGGTTCACATATAATATGTATGCACTTTCGAGGAACACATGGAAATATGAGGATCGTGACAGGCGCACTGAAAAAATTCAAAAGGTAGAATATGATTACCTGGCTCCTGATACTATTAATGAAATGTTTTCTTCTATTGTTTTATTGTCAAAATTAAAACCTGATGCGAATGGAAATTTTTATGCAAAAGGTTTTGAGAATAGTCATCGCAAAACCCAGGTAATAAAGGTATCTGAAACCATTGAACTTTTTAAAGAATTAATAAGGTACTATGGGATCACACAAATATTTGAGCACATTAATCAACATAAATTTTCTTCTTTTGAAGAAATGAAAAAAACATTACAAACAAAAATTCAAAGATCAACCTGGCTTAATGTTGGCGGACAATTAATACCTGAAACTGAAGTCGAAAAATTAAAGAAAAGTATTAAATTAAAAAAGATAAATACCTGGCAACAGGTTCATAATGTATATAAAAAAGAAGGTGAAGATTATAGATTGAATAAATTAATTCATGCCTACACTTCTTTGCTCGAGATAGAAAATATTACATCGAAACAATTTACACAAGAGGCATTAAAAGAATTGCTTGAAAAATCAGTTATTACCAAAACATGGATGAATGAAGGAATCTATAAATCAAGAGCTAAAGATTACACAAATCCCTTTCGAAAAATGGTTTATGAAAATAAGGCTGAGATGGATTCTGTAATAGGCCGCTTGGAAGACAACCAGTTTATACAGGATAAATTAAAGGAACTGGATATTTATAAAAAAAATATAAAGAGTATTATTAAGAAAATGAAATGGTGAATTCAAAATTGATAATACTATTTCAAAAAAGATTCTATCGCCAGCATATAGCCTTTCAACCCAAATCCAAAAATAGTCCCTGAACATTTAGCTGAGATTAGTGAGACTTTTCTAAACTCTTCACGTGCTTCTATATTTGATATATGTACTTCTACGACAGGTATTTTAATAGCTGCTATGGCATCTCCAATGGCAACAGATGTATGGGTATACCCACCTGCGTTCAGAATAATGCCATCCATTTTTTTCCCTGCAGTTTGCAGCTCATTTATAAGTTCTCCTTCTACATTACTCTGGTAATAATCGAAATCAATAGTTTCATACTTTTTTCTGAGCTTATTAAAATAATGCTCAAACGTTTCACCACCGTATATATCGGTTTCCCTTGATCCGACAAGATTCAAATTTGGCCCGTTTATGATTGCGATTTTCATAATACAAATTTCACGAATTATACGAATTAACCATCTAACCAATTAACTATTTAACCAACTTCCATCATCTTAAAAAAATCATC
>JBBSEV010000147.1:0-5355 GCA_038239385.1 Chitinophagales bacterium | reverse complement strand
GCGCCCCGAAAAATATAGGGAAAGCCCAAAACATTATTTACCTGGTTTGGATAGTCGCTCCTTCCGGTAGCCATAATAACGTCTTTCCTGGCACCTGTTGCTTTATCATAAGTTATTTCAGGGTCTGGATTGGCCATAGCAAATACGATTGGATTTTTTGCCATGCTCTTTACCATTTCAGGCGTTATAACATTTCCAACGCTAAGCCCAATAAAAACATCCGCATCTTTCATGGCATCTTCAAGTGTCTGAGTAGCATTTTTTGTTTGGGCAAATCTCTTTTTTGTTTCACCAAGCCCTTCCCTCCCGGAATGAATAACTCCTTTTCGGTCGAACATTGTAAAATTAGCAGCTTGGGCACCTAATTCTTCATATAGTTGCACGCAAGCCATTGCTGCGGCGCCGGCGCCATTTACAACAAATTTTACGCGGTCTATTTTTTTTCTTTGAATTTCCAATGCATTCAATAATGCCGCAGCACTTATAATTGCCGTGCCATGTTGATCATCATGCATCACAGGTATTTTTAGCCGCTCTTTTAATTTTTGCTCTATATAGAAGCACTCGGGAGCTTTTATATCTTCCAAATTAATTCCGCCGAATGTGGGTTCAAGCGCAGCGACTATTTCTACAAATTTCTCAGGATCTTTTTCATTTATTTCAATGTCGAAAACATCAATGTCGGCAAATATTTTAAACAACACTCCCTTTCCTTCCATTACAGGCTTGCCGGCTTCCGGACCTATGTCGCCAAGTCCTAATACAGCCGTGCCATTACTTATAACCCCAACGAGGTTTCCTTTTGCGGTGTATTGATATACTGATTCGGGATTCTCTTTTATTTCCAGGCATGGAACTGCCACTCCGGGGGAGTAGGCAAGTGAAAGATCTCTTTGTGTCTTTGTTGATTTTGTAGGAACTACTTCAATTTTACCGGGCCTTCCTTTTGAATGATAATCCAGTGCTTCCTGCTTTCGAAGAATTTTTTGCATATTGGTTTATTAAAACTCTATTGCCTATAACGGCATAGGTGTCTTTTATTGACAGTAAAGATAGTTAATGTGAATAACTCATGTAATAGTTGCGGAGGCGCCAAGCCAGGCCATAATGCCAATGCCGTTGCTTATAGCTGTTTCATCTATATTAAATAAAGGGGTGTGTACTCCTGCACTTATATTTTTTTCTTTGTTTCCCACACCAAGCCTGAAAAAACATGCAGGAATTTTATGCGAATAGAAGGCAAAATCTTCGGCTCCCATTCTCATTTCAGTTTCTTCTACATTTTCTGTTCCGGCAAATTCCTGGGCTTTTTCTTTAGCCAAAGAAGTTAACTTTTCATTATTAGTTACAAAAGGATAACCAACATCAATTACTACGCTTATCCCTGCTCCGCTTGTCTCCGCAGTATTGTTACATATTTTTTTAACCAGGTCATGCGCTTTAAATCTCCATTCTTCATTCATCGCCCTGAAAGTACCTATCAGCTTTACTTCGCCGGGGATTACATTGGTCGTATTTCCTCCTTGTATTGATGTAATAGATAATACTGATGGATTAAAAGGATCGTTCATCCTGCTGATTACTTGCTGGAGATTAACCACAAGTTGCGATGCGGTAAGAATGGTATCTACTGTAAGATGCGGTGCGGCGGCATGGCCGCCCTTACCGGTAATCGTTATATAAATTTCATCAGCACTTGCCATTACCATTCCACCACGAAAACTTAACTTACCTACTTCTAGGCCAGGATGTACATGTAAGGCAAAAATAGCCCCCGGCTTAGGATTTTCAAGTACCCCTTCTTTTATCAGAAGGCTGGCGCCACCGGGGTTTCTTTCTTCGCCCGGCTGAAAGATTAATTTTATAGTTCCTTCCCATTCATCTTTTAATTCATTTAAAATCTTTGCTGCACCCAGTAAACAGGTTGTGTGTACATCATGACCGCATGCGTGCATAATACCTTCATTTTTGGACCGATATTCAATTTCATTTTGCTCTTTAATTGGTAATGCATCCATATCAGCACGAAGTGCTGTTATTTTACTCCCGGAATTTTTTCCTTTAATGATACCAACTACACCTGTCGTGGCCATTACCTGGTATTCAATATTCCATTCATCAAGTTTTTTCTGTACGAATTTTGAGGTTTCAAATTCCTTAAAGCTTAGTTCAGGATGGGCATGAAGATGATGGCGAACATCTATGAATTCATTGGAATATTTGGTGGCTAATTGCTTTATTTTCTCTTTTATCATTTCACATTATTAAGCATTCGGGCATGGCTCAAAAGTAAAAAGAGTTTCATAAAGAAACTCTTTAAATAAATATAATTAATTGTATTATCTGGTATCGTCCGGGTTGAAATCTTTATCTGGTTTGACTTCAATCGTTTCAGTAAGCAGGTAAATGGAAGCACCGTCCAGCATCCGGCTTATCAGGGTTCTGTACCCTTCTGCTTCTTCTTTAGTTTTGAAATTTCCAAATTTCAATTTTATATAAGGATTCGAAAACCACATATATGGTTTTTGCTCTGGAAATTTTTGAAGCAATTCGGTACGAACTTTTAATGCATAGTCGCGGTCGTTAGTATTAAGTACCATAAGGCGGTAACCCCTGGCAGATCTCGCCTGAGATTTCAATATTGCTGTATTAAGCTCAGATTCCTTTCTTGCAAGAATTTCGAGGCGATAATCACTATGAACTATTACTTTATTTTGAATTGCTGAATCAGCAACCTGCGAAAATGAATGGATAGAAAAAGCCGTAAATAAAAAGAAATGTAAAAGCTTCATATTTTATAGGTATAGCTTGTCAAAAATAATACCATTATCAGGTTTTACTTTTTCAGATTGAAATTTAACAGCATAAGTTGTATGAATAGATAATTTAAGATTTTCTTACCCAAGGCTTTCTTTAATAATTTGAATACTGCTGCTGCAACCCAGCCTGTCAGCTCCTGCATCAATTAAGTCTTTAGCAAACTGATATGTCCTGATTCCCCCGCTTGCTTTTATTTTTACGGCATCGTTGAGGTGCTTCCTTATAAGCTGTACCGCGTGTACAGAGGCGCCATGTTCCGCATAACCGGTTGAAGTTTTTAAATAATCCACTCCAGCCGCTCCATAAATATCACAGCATTTTATAATTTCATCATCGGCAAGGATACCACTTTCTATAATCACTTTTATAATTTTGCCCCGGTTTTTAATAATGGGGATGATGGTGTTGATTTCGTTCGCAAGAAATTGCCAGTCATTATTTTTTAATGCTGAAATATTGATAACCATATCCAGCTCGTCCACGCCATCAACAATCGCTAATACAATTTCTGCAACTTTAGCTTCAATAGCACAATAGCCAAACGGAAAACCAATTACAGTAGCTACTTTAACGGATGAGCTATTTAATATTGCTTTAGCTTTTTTTACAAATAAAGGAGGGACACACACCGCAGCAAATTGATATTCTATTGCTTCACTACATAAATTTTCAACTTCAAATAAAATTGTGGTTGGCTTTAGAATAGTATGATCTATATATTGATTAAGCTTCCTTTCCATGACATTGCTTGTACTTCTTTCCACTCCCACACGGGCAAGGATCATTTCGCCCGATTTTAGGGCCAACTTTTACAGGCTCTTGTTTTACATTTTCCGAAGGATCTATATAATCATTTTCCTGTGAGATATATTCAGGCCCACCGGCTCCCGCTCCTGCAAATTCTTCTTTGCGCTGGCGCATTTTACTCATATCAGTTTTGCGTCTTCTTTCTTCATGAATTTTGTTTGGCTGATTTTGTTCTACAGGAATACTGCAATGTGCGAGGAAGCTTACAATATCTTTATTTACCTCGTCATCCATTTGCTTGAATGCATTAAATGCTTCAATCTTATAAATTACCAAAGGATCTTTCTGTTCATATCCTGCAGTTTGCACACTATGCCTCAAATCATCCATTGCACGAAGGTGTTCTTTCCATGCATCATCTATCAAAGCCAGTGTTATATTGCGTTCAAGAGCATTTGTCAATTCTTCACCATTAGTTTCAATTGTTTTATCAAGATTAGCTACTGCCTGCATGGCTTTTTTACCATCAGTAAACGGAACAGCAACATTTTCAATATGAGAGCCTTGTTCCTTTCTGATATTTTTAATTACTGGAAGCGTTTGCTCATTCATCATTTTGTTCTTACGATTGTAATGATCTTTCGCTTCATAATAAAGCCTGTTTGAAAGTGTGCCTATGTCCATTTTATCAAGTTCTTCCGCAGTAATATCAGTATCAATACCAAAATTTATAATTACAGCGAGCTTGAATTCCTCATGGTCATTTATTTCTTTGAAAGAATTTATAATGCCCTCAGCTACGGAATAAAATGCGTTGTCAAGATCAAGCGCCAGTCTTTCTCCAAACAAAGCGTGGTTACGCCTTCCATAGATTACCGTGCGTTGCTTGTTCATTACATCATCATACTCAAGCAATCTTTTTCTTATTCCAAAATTATTTTCTTCTACTTTCTTTTGCGCCCGCTCAATACTTTTTGAGATCATGCTATGCTGTATCACTTCTCCTTCCTTATAACCCATTCTATCCATTAATGAAGCAATTCTTTCGCTGCCAAACATGCGCATAAGATCATCTTCAAGTGAAACAAAAAACTGTGAAGTACCTGGATCTCCTTGTCTTCCGGAACGTCCACGCAATTGCCTGTCTACCCGGCGGCTTTCATGTCTTTCAGTACCTAATATTGCAAGGCCACCTGCTTCCTTCACTCCGGTACCAAGTTTAATATCAGTACCCCTGCCTGCCATGTTAGTTGCAATGGTTACATTTCCTGAAAGGCCCGCTTCGGCAACCACTTGTGCCTCCCTGGCATGTTGCTTTGCATTCAATACATTGTGAGGAACACCTTTTTGCTTCATCATCCTGCTGAGTAATTCACTTACTTCAACAGATGTGGTACCAACAAGAATTGGCCTTCCCGCGGCACGCATTTTTTCTACTTCTTCGATAACCGCTTTTAGCTTTTCACGTTTTGTTTTATAAACAAGGTCCTGTGTATCATTTCTAATTACAAGAACGTTGGTTGGAATGGAAACAACATCCAGTTTATAAATATCCCAGAATTCCGCTGCTTCGGTTTCAGCGGTTCCCGTCATACCAGCAAGCTTATGATACATCCGGAAAAAGTTCTGTAATGTAATGGTGGCATAAGTTTGCGTGGCACTTTCAATCTTTACATTTTCTTTTGCTTCTATTGCCTGGTGTAATCCATCAGAGTAACGGCGGCCTTCCATAATACGGCCTGTTTGTTCATCTACAATTTTCACCTGTCCTTCTATTACTACATATTC
>JBBSEV010000146.1:0-5447 GCA_038239385.1 Chitinophagales bacterium | reverse complement strand
TGGATATAAGCTATGACAGCGTTTACCGGCGTATACGTGGCGAAAAACCAATTTCTTTAAACGAGCTTAAACTTTTGTGCGAGCATTTTCATTTATCACTTGACCAGGTGCTACAAATAGAAACTGATAGTGTAGTTTTTCATGCTCCGGAAATTAATGAATCATATACTGACTTCACAAAATACCTTGAAGGAGTTCTATCCCAATTGAAATATTTTAATTCATTTGAGAAAAGACAAATGCTTTATCTATGTAAAGACGCCCCGGTTTTTTATTTTTATCTTTTTCCTGAAATTGGTGCCTTTAAAACATTTTGCTGGATTAAAACGGTACTTAATGATTTAGATTATAAGGACAAGCTTTTTTCACTCCAGGAATTTCCTTTCGAAAAATGTTGCCAGATAGGGCAGGAAATTTTAAAGGAATACACAAAACTTCCGTCTACAGAACTTTGGAATTTTGAAAGCTTTAATAGTTCAATTAATCAATTAGAATATTATAGGGATGCCGGGCATTTCAGGAATGAAGAAGATTTTATTATCGTTTTAAACTCTTTTGAAAAATTGCTGAATCATTTGCAGGAACAGGCTAATTTTGGCGTAAAATTTATGCCTCATTCGCCGGGTACTGGCCATAGATCTACACTCAAATTTTACGTTAATGAGGTACTGCTTGGAAACAATACCATCATTGCCGAGTTGGATGAATTGAAGCTTTCCATTGTTACTTATAACGCCCTTAATTACCTTATAAGTAAAGATTCCCGTTTTGGTGAAAAATTATTCCAGGGGTTTAATATACTTATTAGCAGGGCTACTTTAATAAGCGGAACCGGTGAAAAAGAAAGGAATAAATTTTTCAAAGTACAGCGTGAAAAGATTATTAATCTAAGGAAATAAAAAACATTAATTGTTTATAATGTTAGTTGTTATAATATCCAGATTATATTTTTCAATTTATTTTCTATTACTTAATATTCTAACGGAAGCACAAACTTTTTCCGGGGAAAAATATGGATTGAATATCGGGCTTCATCTTGCAGCAGGGACACACTTTGATCGCATAGGAATATCATGCAATGGTTATTATGCTAATGAAGATTATCAAATTAATCCAGGATTTAAAATTTACTACAACTTTAAAAATATCGGGCCTTTAAAAAAATACTTTGAATTTGCCCCATCCATTGGCGTAATAATTTCTTTTGGAAAAAATGATTCTTTAAAAAATTCGTTTCTTAGTCCTGTAGGAAATCAAACTACAAAGAGAAACAGCGTTGGCTATGCATTTAATTATTATTTGAATCATATAAAAACCTCACAGGCTACCGGAACTGTCTCTTTACAGTTTGGAAAATTTCAAATCATTGGTGAGGATGATCTCTTCGCAGGAGGAATTCGTGACGAATTCAGAACAGGAAGTATTCTCGCTCAATACCGCGATAGGTATTTTCAATACGGAATTAATCTTTTTACAGGGTGGACAGGAAAAAGAGGAAAACATACTGATGACCCAAACTATCCATCACGTAACGGATATATGGATATGAGCCAATCATTATATGGGTATGTCTCTGCAGGATTGCTTTCTGCGCAAATTCAATATGCTGCTCCATATGGCCAGATCCTTCAGGGAAATATAGGAATTGACGCAGAACGTGTAAGAAATCTTTTTCAAAATAAACTCGTTCATGAATTATTTTTTTCTCCTAAAAAAGAACATTGGAGAGGGGGAGCTGATCTTCCTATGATTGATACGGAAGGTAAAATGTATTTGTATAAAAAAGATCAGAAAATTCGCCCGGATAGATTTTATTGCAATTTTTTTGCCAATCCCAATCTATTTTACTAAGGTTAACCAAAAATTCTATTGGTGTCTTTAAATAAAATAGGGAAGAAAATTTATATTTATGACAATGATTTCTCAGTTATGTAAATAATACGATTGGGTAGCACAGAAGGATGAACTAGTTCTCTTAATCCTAATATCACAAATAACATGAAGACCAATAGCAAGGAATTATTATTATACTTTTGATGCACGTATACTTTTAAAAAACTTATAACGAAAAGACTGACAACTTTTCTTTATATCTTACGTATAAGGTCACACGAAATAACTATATTATTTTAGCTGTAAAAGAGAATATATGAATACATCAAGGCCTGCCAAATTATCCGGAGGTATGCAATATCAACTACAGATTTATTTTGGAGGAACACAAAATATAAAACCACTACTGCCCGTATCATTTGAAGATCTGGAAAAAAAAGCAAGTGAAGTAATGTCTCCGGAAGCCTTTGGATATGTAGCCGGGGGCGCCGGCAATGAAACAACGATTGATAATAATAAAAAGGCTTTTAAAAACTGGCAGATAATTCCCCGCATGATGGGCGATGTGTCAAACTGCAGTATAGCAATTGAACTGTTTGGTTTAAAATTACCTACTCCTGTCTTGCTTGCACCTATAGGCGTTTTATCGATTGTGCATCCAGAAGCTGAATTGGCAGTAGCGCGTGCTGCAAAATCCCTGCAGGTACCCCAGGTAGTGAGTACTGTATCATCCAAAACTATTGAGGAAATTGCCACTGTTCATGGTGAGCATCCCCATTGGTTTCAATTATATTGGGGACGTAATAATGATTTCACCCGGAGCATCATTAGCCGTGCGGAGAAAGCAGGGTACGGTGCCATTGTAGTGACGCTTGATACAAGATTATTTGCCTGGCGTGAACGTGACATTCAAAATGCTTATCTACCTTTTTTATATAGTGAAGGGCTTGCAAATTATTTTACAGATCCTGTATTTCTTGCAACAGCGGGAGACCCTGCTAAAGATAAAATGCAATCCCTGTTAAATTTCGCCAATTGTTTTTCAAACCCTTCGTCCACCTGGAATGATCTTTCCGTTATTAGGGATTGCACTAAGTTGCCCATTATTCTCAAAGGCATTCTTCATCCGGATGACGCCAAAAAAGCGATTGATCACGGAGCTGACGGAATTGTTGTATCCAATCATGGAGGACGGCAAATGGATGGGGCTATTAGTGCGCTTGATGCACTCAATGGTGTAGCAGAAGCTGTTGGAGATAAAACTACCGTATTATTTGACAGTGGTATCCGTTGCGGGGCTGATGTTTTTAAAGCAATCGCTTTAGGTGCCAAAGCAGTTCTTATTGGGCGCCCTTATGCTTATGGGCTTGCAATTGCAGGCGAGCAGGGGGTAAGAGAAGTTCTTGCAAACTTACTTGCCGATATTGACCTTACCCTTGGACTTGCAGGATGTAACTCATGGGCAGAGGTTACAAAAGATAAACTACAGCATATCTAATCAAAATCTTGTGGAAGATGTATTTTTTTTATTGTAAAAAAATAGCGGGTAACTAATTTTGTCTAAAATAAATTTCTAGCTTTTAGTCCTTTATTTTATTAGCTCCCTTAGTTAGGTTTTCCTATGTCACACTTCAACATTCATAAAACCAAACTATATGATACGTAAATCTTTTTTCTCTATTTTATTGTGTGCTACTATTTCGGCTTCCCATGCTCAAACCATGCAGGTGTGGAATTGGGATTCTTACAAAATGAAATTTAAGGCGCCCGACAATATGGTAATAATTAAAAGTGACGGAACTGTTTATGAAGCCAGCAATAATAAAATAACGATGGATATTTATCCAAGAAAAGATGAAAATCTTACTTATGACGGAATGAAAAATGCACTCGTAAAATGGGCCAACGATCTTTCACTTTCTTATACTTTAAATTCATCAGGAGAAACTCAGCCTATTTATCTTAGTAATTTAAATGGCTACTGGGGTTGCGCTATTGATGGGACTAAAGATGGTTTTTCTGCATCAGCTCTTCTTTTACAAGATCCGGATAATCCCGAAATCAGCTTTTATATTTGGATTTCCTATGCAAAAGAATATTATCATGATGTAGTTACCATACTGAAAAGTTTTACTCCAATTAGGTGAATGAATATTTGTTGTACAAAATGATAGATAGATTAATATACAAAGGGGCCAGAAAATCCGACCCCTTTAATAAACTGGAAATGAAATTTATTTTGTTATATACCCAAAAAGTCCGCCTGTTTCCTCGGCAGGTCCGGCTGCAAAATAGAGCCAATTCTGTGGAATAGTTGTTGCTGATGCAGGGGGAAATGAAATACCCCACAATCCGTCAATTTTCAAAGGCTCGTGTTTTGAGCGAAGTGGCCCAATGAAATTGCCTGACTGATCATAAACATTAATGCGCCCGTCACCAAAATTACCTACAAGAATTGCATTGTTCACTTTTGGCATATCCATGTCCTGGTCAAAAAATTCGGCAGGTGCCTGTGCAATACCCCACGGCGCATTCAGCGCTCCTTTGGAAGCCAAACGCTTTATCAACGAGCCATTAGGATTATATATATCAACATAGCCATTGCCTGCACCCACTACTTCGTCTCCAGTGGAGCCTATTTTGGCATACATTACATATAGTTTGCCGTCAATATTCTGAATATTGAATGGCGAATAATCTGTAGGAATATTCGGGTCTTTAAAAGGCATATCTACTTCTACCCAACCTTTATCATACACATCAATTTTTTGTGCAGTAAAATTGGCAGCATACAAAAAATTAGCCCCGTCAACTGAAGCAAGTGCAATTCCTTTATACTTAGCGCCGCTTTTAGAATCATCCAGAGCCGTTACGGCTGCAGGGCCTCCGTTCCAACCTGAAATAATACCATCATCGCCTGCAAAAATAAAGAAGGCCTTGGTCCCATTGGGAAGCTTAAAATCAGCAGTGTTGTTAAATACCTGTCCTGTTGGGTGACCGCCTGTAGCAGCGTCACCTACCGTAGGTATAGTTACTGCAGGAAGTAATACGTTCCCTAGTTTATCCCAAACTTCACTTAGCCCGGAGCCTTCAACAGAAACCCATGCTGTGCCACCCGGGCTGAATGCTATTCCCCAGCCGTTTATAAAAGCTGGGTCAATACGGGATGCGTCATATCCGGTAGTATTGGCTACCAGGTTTACCTGGTTGAAATCTTTAAGTACCTTAGGTGGGGTTTTTTTACAACCGGGTACTACTAGCATTATTGCTATTAAAAATAACCAGCCTGTTACCAGTAACCAGCTATCTTTTTGCCGAAAGAATTTTTGCATAAAATTTAAGTTTAAGGTTAAGAAAATTGATTTATAATATTCATGGATTTCAACACCTTTATACAATAAGTTTTGAAAGCAAAAATTGCTTTGGAATTCTCCTGATTAAAGATGAAAAACTACCAGTTGGACAGTTAAAACAATCGTACAAGTACATATTATGCCGACAGCCTGTTCAATTAATCGTGAGTAAATTGAAAAAGGTTGCCTGTTTTTAATAAATTTTAGAACTGTTTTTTATGTAAATATTTCCTTGTGCTAACAAATAAAACCAGGCGAGTT
>JBBSEV010000145.1:0-5484 GCA_038239385.1 Chitinophagales bacterium | reverse complement strand
ATCATGAAAAAAAATTTACTTTCTCTTGCATTAATGATAGCACTTGCAGCCTGCAACAATACACCAAAGCAGGATGATTCAAGGGACATCCAATTGTTAACTGATTCAACTTCTTACCACAATAATTTTTATTCTGATACAACCAGCACGGTTAAGAGCGAGCCAATTGCGGAAGAAGCCAAACCACGAGTGATAACAATCACAAAACGGATAATATATACCCCTGCAAAGACCATTAAAACAGCACCTGTTCAGCAGCCACAGGTTAATACCCCACCCGTTACAGCACCTCTTCCATCACCTGCACCAGCCACAACAGGCACAACTGATAATACAGCGCAAACGGGTAATGGAACTTCCAACAGTACTGTACCTACAACTACCCAACCTGAAAAGAAAAAAGGATGGAGCAATGCTGCAAAGGGAGCAGCCATAGGGGCAGGTGCCGGAGCTATTGGCGGCGCCATAATTGCAAAGAAAAAAGGGCTTGGAGCAATTGTTGGCGGAGTGGTGGGCGCGGCAGGTGGCTACATAATAGGAAAAGATATTGATAAGAGAAAAGGATATTAAGAATGGATAATTAATTTAGATTGATCGTTCCTAAAACCCGGCACTATTCCCGGGTTTTTTGATACAAATTGAAATAAACAGGCCTAAACACTTAATATCCAAAACGGAAATTATTCGTTGTATAAATTCATTCAGGCTCACATTAACATATTGAATGTGAAAAAGAAGGACTTCCGATTTAATGGCACAGTTTTCTCTTTATAGTAGTAGAGACTTAGGAAGAAGAACACACAAATTAAAATTCAATAATTATGAAAAATATTATAATAGCTATTTTGTTTATCACTGCATTTGGAGCATGTAATAGCAAAAAAAATAGTTCAAGGGAAATACAGTTACTTAATGATTCAACTGCGTACAATAACAATATGTATTCAGATACGGGAAATGATATGGAAATAGTAGCAACTCCGGTATCTCAATCGAGAACTCCAAAGAGTGTTATCCCAAAAACACGCACATCATCGCATAGCAGTAATGCTTCGTCTTCCTCGAATGTGGGTTCAGGTAATGTTGCACACACGACAACAACCACTCAAAATACCAGAAAAAAAGGATGGAGCAGTGCAGCTAAAGGTGCGGTAATAGGTGGCGGCGCAGGTGCTATTGGAGGTGCAATTATTAGTAAAAAACCTGTAAAGGGGGCAATAATCGGTGGTGTTGTAGGAGCCGCCGGTGGTTACATAATTGGAAAAGATATTGATAAAAGAAAAGGGCGTTAATTCCTTATAGAAATAATAAAAGCCTTCCATTTGTTCGCTGAACAAATGGAAGGCTTTTATTTTAAGCTCCTTCAATCCAAAAAAAATTTTGGCATATAATTGTTGATATGCTTTCGCCTTCTAAAGTAAAAATATTTTCATCACTACTTTGTAATTGTATTTAATAATTTATATTTCAGTAATGGATATACGGATTTTCAAAAAATTATTGAGTGAGCATCATATTACTGAAGAAGAATTCGAAAAAATAAAATTGCAGGAGCTGGAACCTGCCTGTGTTTATTGGGACTTACGGAGTTTATTATATCTTGGAATACTATTACTCACAACTTCTTTAGGCATCCTTATCTACAAAAATATTAATACTATAGGCCATGATGTAATAATTATAACAATAGCAATTTTATGCATTGCATGTTTTTGGTATAATCTCAAAAATGCAACTGGTTTTTCCACTAAAAAAGTCATGTCACCGAGTACATGGTTTGATTACATCTTACTAACCGGTTGCCTGCTATTGTTAACTTTTATCGGTTACCTGCAATTTGAATATGAAATATTTGGAAACCGCTGGGGACTGGCAACTTTTATTCCGATGATATTATTGTTCATTTCAGCATATTATTTTGATCACCTGGGCGTATTAAGCCTTGCTATTATAAATCTCGCAGCCTGGGTTGGAATCAGCGTTACTCCAATGCAAGTTCTTACAAATAATGATTTTGGTAATGTGCGGCTTATTTATTCTGGAATTGTTTTGGGAATTTTTCTTACGGCAATATCTTTTGCTTCACTCAGTAAAAATATTAAAGCACCCTTTTATTTTACCTATAAAAACTTTGGCTGCCATATTCTGCAGATATCCTTGATTGCCGCTGTGTTCTATTTTGAAAAGTATTATCTTTTTTGGTTCCTGGTTCTTTCTATTACTTCTTTTTTATTTTTAAAAAATTCTCTAAAAGAGAATTCATTTTATTTTCTCGTAATTACAATTCTCTACGAATATATTGGATTGAGCTATGTATTTATGCGATTGCTTTTTAGAGAAAATAGTGGTGATGATTCTATCTACGTAGCAATAATTTATTTTATTCTTTCCGGTATAGGATTAATATGGTTGTTTATTCACTACAATAAAATCCTGAAGGTAAATGCCAGCATATAATTCCACGGAACTCTATAATCAAACAGTACAGCAACAGGCTTCCGAAGCATTTCTAAGAACTTGCATTACTGAAAAAAGCTATAAAACGATTTTACAATCCCACCCGGGTAAATTATATACGCCTAACTATTTTATACGAATAGCATTGGGGTTAGTTACAATTATTGCTGTGCTGTTCACTGCGATATTATTTGGATTATTATTTGCCTCATCCGGGTCTGGTAAATTAGTTGCCCTTTGTTTTTTTCTTGGGATTAGCTGTTATGTCACCCTTGAATTAATTGTAAGACATAAACATTGCTATAATGCGGGTATTGATAATATTTTAATGCTATCCTCTATTATATTTTTTGTAAGTGCATTTTTTGTATACAATATCACAACGGATTATATGTTGATTTCTGGAACCACAATGGCCTTATCCATTTACTTATGTATAAGATTCGCAGATGCATTCATGGCAATTATTTCTTACTTGTCCTTTTTTCTTTTTATCTTTTTTCTATACCTTAAACTGGGCGCAATTGCAAATATCTCTGTGCCATTTCTGATGATGTTTTTATCCGGATCTGTTTATTTATTAATGAAAAATCTTTCAAAAACTGAGGGCTTAATGACTTACCATTTTTGTATAAAATCGGTAATGTTTTTGACGCTTTTAACATTTTATGCATCATCAAATTATTTTATAGTAAAGGAATTAAGCAATCAAATGTTTAGCCCGAAACTTACGATAAATGACGGCATTCCTTTGGGCTGGTTGTTTTGGATATTGACCTATACAATTCCGGTAATTTATATTTTATATGGTATAAGAAGAAAAGATTTTCTTTTTATTAGAACAGGATTAGGGTTAATAGCTGCCACAATATTTACCATCCGCTACTATTACCATATTTTCCCTGTGGAGGTCCCAATGCTTATTGCAGGAACTATAATAATTACCGCCTGCTATGTACTGATACAATATTTAAAATTATCAAAGCACGGCTATACCTCCAGGAATTTAAATCCTGTTAATAAAAATTTATTAAACGCAGAAGCATTTATTATTGCGCAAACTTTTGGAACCAGCGCAAAAACAGAAAATAATAATCTTTTTAAAGGGGGCAGCGGCGGAGGAGGCGGAGCCACAGGGAATTTTTAATTCTTTAATATTATTTTTTGTTCAAAGCGTTTTAAGTAATCAATATTTTGAGGGTATTTTTTTCTACTAATTTATCCAGAATTAATTTTTTATTTATAAGACATAGTCAATGTTATAAAATGATTTGTTTTTTAAAACCTGAAGCAATGCTGTATTTCTAAATCTTCAAAAAATCTATATACATAATCATTTATTTTTTTATAACGCTTCAATAACTGAAACGTGGTATGATTTTTATAATATATTTTTATTACTTCATAAACAATTAACATGGCCAATAATAAATTATTCAAAGGAACCTTACTTTTAGTTAGTATGGCAGCAGCTTTTGCTTATTATAAGTATTCCAGATTAAGCCCTGACGAGAAGAATGACCTTGCTGAAAGCATTAAAGAAAAATCAAGAAAATTATACGACCAGTTTCTTCCTGATGAACTGAAAAGAGTTTTTGATAGCAAAGATACCGGCAGCTATGCAAGTGATTTTGAAAGCGGAGAGCAATTCTCCCGGAAATTAAAATGAAAATGAATTTCTTACATTCCTTTTATTATCTTCTTTAAAAATTTTGGCAACTATTATTAACTTTTAAAATTAAAAAATGAATAAATTAGTCAGAGCCTTAATTGCAGGCTGGGGTGCAAAAAAATTAGGTGGCGGATGTGTAGGTACTATAGTTGTGTTTATTATAATCTATTATGCTCTTGGCACCTGTAACTCGCATCCTGTGCAAACCGTTCCTGCAAATCATTCAAGTATAATAAAACCTGCTCCAGTAACTTCTCAAAGTTTACCTTCAAAAACTGTAAACTATTTTAAGAATTTATAACGGCCAAACTAATATATCAACAGCTACGTTTGCAAAAAAACCAGGATGACATCCTGGTTTTTTGCTAATATGAACCGCAAGATATTATCAAGGTTTATTTATAAACTCATTCCACCAGAGGCTTCTATTCTTTGCCCGTTGATCCATCCTGCATCTTGTGAACAAAGGAACGCAATTATTCCACCTATATCTTCCGCTTGTCCTACCCTTCCCAATGCAATTTGTGAAGCCATCGCTAATTTTCTATCCGGGTTGTTTCGGATTGCTGCATTATTAAAATCGGTTTCAATCGGGCCAGGTGCAACCACATTTACTGTGATCCCCCTTGCGCCTACATCCTTTGCAAGGTATTTTGTAAATACTTCAATAGCGCCCTTCATGGATGCATAAACTGAATAACCGGGTACACACATTCGCGTAGTGCCTGTTGATATATTTATAATCCTTCCTTTCTCATTTAAAAGAGGTAGTGATTTTTGACAAAGAAAGAAAATGGTTTTAAAATGAATATTCAGGAATAAATCAAAATCATCTTCAGTTACCTTTTCAAATGGAATAGTTGCGCCAATGCCTGCATTATTTATAAGAAAATCAAAACAATTTGTTTGCCATGTTTCCTTTAATGTAGCGGCTAGCTGGTTTAAAAAAGAATCCAATGATTTAAAATCAGCAGCATCAAATTGCAGCGCAGCGGCTTTTTGCCCTTTGGCTTCAATTTCAGCAACTACCTTATTTGCCAAATCTTTATTAGAGTTATAAGTAATGATTACATCATGGCCTGCATCTGCCAAACGAAACGCCATATTCTTTCCAAGTCCGCGGCTGGCGCCAGTAATAAGTGCGATTTTGTTTTTATGAGACATAATATTTTTTTACGAAATTAGGAGTAAGAAATTGTAAAAATTGATTTGTTCAATTATAAACTTTTTAAACCTGCCTGAAGTTTATTTGAAACAATTTCCAGACTTCATTCTATATTAAAATATTTCTTTGTTGGCATAATATTTATATATTTTAATTTAACTATTTAAACAATATATGCCCGACAAAAATT
>JBBSEV010000144.1:0-5550 GCA_038239385.1 Chitinophagales bacterium | reverse complement strand
TTTTATAAGTGTCTTTTATAACAGCATAATCACCAGTCGCAAAAAACAATAAGTAAGGAGCAAAAGGCAAATCCATTTTCCAGGTATCTGTTCGTGTACCGTCACCGTTAGTCTTTTGATTTACCAATAAACCGTTGGATAGCGTCACGTATTTTGATGGAACGGTCATAATGATCTCATCAGTTGTTTTTTGATTCGGCTTATCAATGGTAGGATACCAGGATGAGTTATGCTCAGGTTCGCCAAATGTCCATATCTGGGTTGGCTTATTCTTTTCTTTACCATCAGGGTTAATAAAATATAGTCCTTTTGCATCGGAAGTCGGCCATGTGTGGTCATTTGGCTTAGATACATAATTTATATAGATAGTGTAATTTTCATTTGCTTTATACACTTTGTCCAGTGTGATACGCAGGTTCATGCTATCGTAAGAATATTTTAGTGGAATATTTTTTCCGGCTCTCACCATAGAAACTTCGTTAATATTCATCGCCTTCGCATCAAGGTTTAATGAGTCAGTTGCATAGAAATGCGGATGTAATGTTATCCATGCTTTCCCATACATCCATGCTTTGTCATAATCAAATTTTACATCGAGTTTCGTATGCACCAGGTCATTGATTTTTGTGGAAGTGGCTCGATATATTTTTTTCCAGGGCTCCTCCTGGGTTGTATCCTTTGTTTGTGAATAAGTAATACCACACATCAATAGAACAGGCAGTAAGAATAATTTTTTCATCAGTATTCATTTTATGGAAAGATTTTCCAAAGTACCTAATTTTTCAATGTGGAAAGTCCATGGATTTTTAAACGGCTGCGACTCAATATTTGCGGTAGCCGCAACTCACTTTTTAGTAATAGCTTTTGCTCTTCATTTCAACTCCGGTAACAAAATTTAGCTTCGGTTACAATTATTCAAATAAATTGCAATGAGCAAATAAGCACAAAGGTCTGTCACACAAACCCGCACTTCTGCGTCTAATATTTTAAAGAGAAAGCTCCGGATGCATCATGGCGCAATTAAAACTGAAATTGAGCAATACCATAATGATTGCTACGGATGGGCTTTACATTGCTGCAACCGTGACAGGGAGATGGCTTCCGAAGTTTTACAAACTTCTTATTTGAAAATGTTAGAAGCACAAAACTCTTTCAGTGGGAGATCGAAATTCAAAACATGGGCATTCATTATTATTAAGAATACAGCAATTGATGCGCTGAGGAAAAAGAAGAGAGAGAACAGGTTTATTCGAAATGAAAATAATTTACCTGAGGCTGGATATGAAACAGGGCTGGAAGATAAGTTTGACCAAAAACTCAAAGACCTTTTTTTTGCTGAAGCATTGAATCAACTTTCGGAACGACAAAGAGAAATACTGCAATTAGTATTTTATCATGACCTGAGCCTGAACGAGGCGGCAGAAGTGCTTAAAATCTCGCAAGGTTCAGTACGAAAACATTATGACAGAGCTAAGAAATTTTTAGCTGTTTGGTTTCAGCAACGGGGAATAGTAACAAACAATAAGTATGATGGATTTATTTGAAAAAAAAATAAGAGAGTTATACCAGGAAAAAAGAAAGCTGGATGAAAAATCATTTCCCCACTTCAGCGTTTTTCTGAATAAACCGGAAATGAAAAAGCCTGTAAGGCGGTTGCGTATGCTTTATATAAGAGTTGCGAGCGTTGCTGCAATCATCATTCCTGTTATATTTTTTTTATATTATTTGTATAATTCTAATAAAACAGGACAACAGGTTCTGGAAATTTCGCCTGTTAAAATCAATCAGCCATTACCAAGCCAGTCACTTTTGAATTCAGTACAAGATGCCTCTTATATCTGGCAGTGGAAAGCTCCTACTGACCGATTATTACAAGATGTTGATCAATCATTAAATATCCGGAAATACAAAAAAATATAAATAGAAATTAACACGCCCACAATGAATGCATTTTTTTATAAGCAATAAAATTTAAATACCTGAAAAAGTTATTATATACGCTAATCGTTCCTGTCGTTTTTTTGACTGGTGTACTTTGTAATTGCAAAAAAATTAGCACTCCAAATAGTGTGCAGCAAAACCAGGATTATCAATATCTGGTGTTTCCATTAAGCGATGATTTATTTAATAGCGGATTGCCGGAAAGCAGTTTTGAAGAACATGTGGAAAATGGAATAAAGACGTTGATTAATCGTATTGGCACATCTGGCAACCATAAACGAAAACTTGCATTTATGGTAAGTATTCTGGGATGGGCCACTGACAATATCCCGGCCCAGCAACTGATAGAAGCAGCGGTAAATGCAGCTATTAAAAATGACGTGGCTATTTATTTTTTTATTCCGTCAACTACAGGCTGGCAAAAACGGCCCGACTTATGGAACTATAATGATCCAAATTCAACCGGCTATAATCCCAACAATAAAAATAATGTTGAGTGGTCTGATTGGCGGGGAAGTGCTTATCCTCACGAGTATCGTGATTGGGGAACGCCGGAAGAATTACCACCTTCTATGTGCTACAACTGCCCTGTTATTAAATCTGAAATCAGGACGATAGTTATAAACAAAATCCTGCCAATACTTTTGAAAGCGGTTAAGAAATTAGCAGATAACAATAAGGCCTATCTTTTTGCAGGAGTTACCATAGGTGATGAACAAATGCTTTATAATTATGAGTATACGGATTCGGTAAACGTAGCTCTTGGGCAATTTATGTTGGCAAATGGAGCTCCAAAAATCCGGATAGGATTTAATGCCTTAACTCAAAAGGGATTTTCTCAAACTAACCCTCCACAGGATTTTGCAAATGTTTTAGCGGAGGTAAATATGGAGTTTGTTGCTTATTGGTGTAAATTGTTAAATGATGGCGGCGTTCCTGCTAATAAGATTTATACGCATATTGCTGCTGCAGCAGGATATGATGGCACCCCTTTTCTCAAATTTTCAAATGCGCCATTAAGGACTGCCTTTAATAATTATTCCAGGCCTGGCTTTACCACTTACATAACCGGTAATCCAAATGACCTAAGCCTGATTTATGCAGAACTCGGAAGACAAGGAATTTCCAACTGGGGCGCAACCGAAGCGAATCCTTATTTTGCCGGCAACCTTGACCCGGAATTATATCTGAACATGCATTTTAAACATGGTGCCTCCGTAATGGTTCTTAATTTTGGCACTACCAGCTCTTCCTTTACAAATAAATTGTACGATGGTGTTTATGGCACTAATGCTATAAAAGCCTATAATAATTTTCTCTCCGATAAATAAAAAAATATTGACAAATTAAAACTATACAGATGAAAAAAATATTATTGATACTGCAATTCTCTATGTTTGGCCATGCTGTTTTGTTCGCACAACAAAATACAGATGAAGACCCGATTGGGAAAGCATTTTTCTCCCCGGAACTGGTAATGCAAAATCAGCAGGCCATTGACTTTACAGAAAGCCAGCGAATAAGCACCCAAAAAGAATTGCAGGCAGCTCAAGCTGAATTTATGAATATGCAATGGAACCTTCAAAAAGAAATGGAAAAGTTCAAATTATTAATTGGAAGTGAAAAACCTGTTGAGGCAGAAGTATCAGAACAACTTGACCGCATGCTTGCTATTGAAAATAAAATAAAAAAAAGACAGGTGGCTTTATTAACACGGATAAAAAATTTACTCAGCCACGAACAACAGCAAAAATTGCTTCATCTTAAACAAGTAAAAAACTAATAGGTTTTTTTAAACAATCCCAAAATAATTAAAATATTATAGCGTCATAAAAACAAACAATATTGAATCTGTTTTATTTAATAAAACGAGATGAGTAAAAAACATTTTTACAAAATGAAAGCTTTTGTTAGCGCCTTGGTAAAAAAATCAAATGCCGCCCATTCAATAATGCCAGGGAAATTCTTTATATCAATTTTCTTCGTCAGGCTGCTTTGCTTTTTTTGTTGTGTTGTTGCTTTATCATGCAAAAAGCAACTAACTATATCCGCTACCGGGCAGTTTCGAAAAATAGCTTTCGTAAACAAGGATGCTGGTGTCAATCATATTTATTTAATGGATATTGACAGTTTCTGTATTGGTTCAAATGTGGTACGCCTCACCAGCGAACCCGAGGCCGAAAATTATCCGTCCAGTTCACCTGATGGAAAAAAAATTTTGTATCAACGTGATTACAATGGTGCGGCAATTTACGTAGTAAATATCGATGGCACCGGTGAACTGCGGCTTTCTCCAACACCGGGATTTGATGTTAACCCAAGCTGGTCCCCTGACGGTACAAAAATTATTTATACAAGAGTGCTCGGTCTGATTGTTCCTAACCAGGTTCCCAAAACAGAAATACATATCATGAATTCCGATGGTTCAGGAGACAAGATAGTTCTATCACAAACCGACTTCAGTGTAGAACCCAGGTGGTCAGTTAAAAATCAAATAGTCTTTATGAGTAAAATGAATGGAGGCCAACACATATTTACCATGAATGCTGATGGCAGCAATATTCAACAACTCACTAGTATGGGTAATAACGGAGATCCTGTGTGGTCGCCAGATGGTTCCCAAATTTCTTTTGGCTCTGACAGGGAGGGTAACGGGAAACTCAACATTTTTGTGATGAATGCAGATGGCAGTAATGTACAACAGCTTACGCATTTCCTTGTGCCTGTTGAATCTGGCGATACTCATTGGTCACCCGATGGAAAGAAGATCGCTTTCGAATATGATATTAACGGCCACCTGCAATCAGATCCAAATGCGTACGCCGAAGTTTGGATTATGAATGCAGATGGAAGCCGGCAGTCAACCACAAAGCAACCTTGCAGTGGCGTTGGCTGTGCACCAAACTGGTTACCCATGGTTAAATAATTACTGAAAGTATGTGACGCTTTAGGAGTTAGAAATATTCCTTTTGGCAGCGTGTGGCATTCCCAATGCCGGAAGAATAATTTTGTAGCTTTCCGTTTCGAATATGGAAATACAAAAATTTGATGTGGCAATTGTGGGAGCCGGGCCAGCCGGTTGTGCTGCGGCTTATATGCTTTCAGGAAAAGGTTTGAGAATAGCGCTTATTGAAAAAGATATTTTCCCCCGTGACAAGATTTGCGGAGATGCTTTTGGTGCTGATGTTACCAAACAATTTCACCTATTGGATGAAGAGCTTACAAAGAAATTACAACAATTCACAAACAAGGTTCCTTCAAATGGTGTTCGTTTTTTTACTCCAAATCATAAGTTACTGGACATTAAATTTACTGTTCCAAAAGATAAATTTGGAGGAGGTTTTATAGCCAAACGTTTTGATTTTGATAATTTCTTTTTTTCAGAAACCAGTAAACTACTTGGCGTAGAAATATTTCAAAACCAACCGGTGTTATCGGTTGATTATTCTTACGATAAAATTTTATTAAAAACTTCAACTTCATCTTTTGAGGCCAAAATAGCTCTCGGTGCAGATGGAGCGCAATCAATACTGAATAAAAGACTCACAAAAAATAAAGTTGAAAAAAATCATTATTCTGCTGGCCTCCGGCAATATTATTCAAATGTGA
>JBBSEV010000143.1:0-5640 GCA_038239385.1 Chitinophagales bacterium | reverse complement strand
TTTTCTACAATAATATGTTATATGAAAATGTGCTCTTGCTATATGATGTAGTAAAGGAAGAATTACTTACCCAGGCTCCTGACAGAACTCATATTATTGAATTGAATGAAAAAAAAATAAGCTGGTTTAAAATTGCGGATCAGGCATTTGTAAAATTAAACCACGACAGTACCGGCAATGAAATATTGCGTTCCGGGTTTTATGCGGTATTGTACAGTGGAAGTATATCTCTTTATAAAAAAGTTGAAAAAACGATCAGGGAAAAAAGTTCAATATCTATAGGTATAAATAAGTATGTGGTAGAGAATGATGAATATTTTATAAGAAAAAATGATCTTTATTTCAAAGTAAAAAATAAGAAATCTATTTTGTCTTTATTAAAAGATCATAAAAAAGAAGTTACAAAATTTATCAAGAAAAATGATCTGGACTTGAGAAAGAACAAAGAAGATGCATTTACAAAGATTGTTACCTACTATGATGGATTAAGCAACAAAAACTTTAAAACCGTTAACTAAGAAAATGACTTTAAAAAAATTATCTTATATATTTTTTTTTACCGGGCTTTTATTAGTCAGAAATTCTTTGAAAGCCCAGGATATTAATACGATTGTAAATGGAGAGTATAAGAACATAACCGCTGTAAAATTTTTATTAAACCTGGAAAAGCAAACTGGCTTTCATTTTTACTTTGACGATAGCCAGTTAGATTCTATCAACATTAATATTTATGTAAACAAAAAATCGCTGCGGGAAGTATTAGAAATTGCATTTAGAAATACAAATATTGGCTACGCATATGAAGCTCCGGACATTATTTTTATAAGCAAGGGGCAGTTAGTAAGCACTGAATTACCAAATGGATTTTTTGGTAAAGGAAAGAATATAAAAAATGATGTAGCGGACGATAGTACCCTCGTTGATTCTTTTAACCCGGATAATAAAATTTTAAATGCTACTCAGCAAAACAAGCTCTATACTATTGGAGAACCAGGCAATTCTAACAGCCAATCACGCAACACAATCACGGGTTTCATTCTGGATAATAAAACCGGGGAACCTGTAATTGGAGCTTCTATTCATTTAGAAAATACAGCAATTGATGTAGCCGCAGATCAGTTTGGTTATTATACTATCTCTGTTCCAAAAGGAAAACATACACTTTCTATACAGAGCATTGGAATGAAAGATACCAAAAGAGAAATTATGGTGAATGGTGATGGAAGATTCAATATTGAAATGCAAACCCAGATAATTTCATTAAAAAGAGTAGTGGTTTCTGCGGAGAAAGCAAGCAATATCAGAAGCCTTCAAATGGGCGTTCAAAATTTAGATATTAAAACAATTAAACAAGTGCCGGTAGTATTTGGGGAAGCTGATATACTGAGAGTAGTGCTTACATTACCTGGCGTAAAATCAGTCGGAGAATCAAGCACCGGCCTTAATGTGAGAGGAGGCTCAACCGATCAGAATCTTATTTTATTTAATGAGACAACAATTTATAATCCATCCCATTTTTTTGGTTTATTCTCCGCATTCAATCCTGAAGTAATTAAAAATGTAGAACTATACAAAAGCAGTATTCCTGCAAAATATGGCGGCAGGTTATCTTCAGTTCTTGAGATCAACACGAGAGAGGGTAATAAAAAAGAGATAAGCGGCTCCGCAGGTATCGGGCTTCTTACAAGCAGGCTTACATTAGAAGGGCCGTTGATCAAAGACAAATCTTCTTTTATAATTGGCGGAAGAACGACTTATGCAGATTGGTTGCTAAATCTTTTGCCTGACCAATATAAAAATAGCAAAGCAGGCTTTTATGATTTTAATATAAATATTACGCATGAAATTGATAAAAAGAATTCACTCTTTCTTACCGGTTATTTAAGCAAAGATAAATTCAATCTCAACAGCGATACACAGTACAACTATGGTAATAATAATATTGCGTTGAAATGGAAACATATTTTTAATAACAAAATTTATGCACTGGTAAATGCTGGCTATGATGATTATCAATATAACATTTCAAGTTCTGTAAATCCTGTAAATGCCTATAAGCTTAGCTTTGATGTTAAGCAGGAAAATTTTAAAATTCACTTTAATTACTTTGTGAACAGTATTCATACTGTTGAATTTGGACTAAATAGTATATTGTATAAACTTCATCCCGGATCTTATAATCCTGTAGGAAAAGAATCAATAGTTGTATCCGATAAATTAGAGGCCGAACAGGCATTGGAAAGTGCTTTATATATTAGTGACAAATATGCGGTCTCTTCAGATTTATCTGTTGAAGGCGGCTTAAGATATTCTATATTCAATGTGTTGGGCCCTCAGCGTTTTAATATGTACCCTGAAGGGGTGCCGAAAACAGAAGATAATATTACAGGCGTAAATGTTTATGGAAAAAATAAATTTATAAAAACATATCATGGCCCTGAAATAAGGCTTTCTGCGAGGTATGCGGTCACTACAGATTTTTCAATAAAGGCGAGTTATAATACGGGGCGGCAATATATCCATGTGCTTTCTAATACTTCAGCCTCTGCACCTACAGATATCTGGAAACTTAGCGATCCCAATATTAAACCACAATTTGGAGAACAAGTATCCCTGGGTATTTATAAAAATTTAAAATCAAATACAATTGAAACATCTGTTGAGGTGTATTATAAAAAAATAAAAGATTACCTGGATTACAAGAGTGGGGCAATCCTGGTTTTAAATCACCATATAGAAACAGATGTTCTCAGTACTAAGGGCAAAGCATATGGAGTGGAACTACAGATAAAAAAACTTACCGGAAAATTGAATGGATGGATAAGCTATACCTACTCCAGGACATTATTAAAAGCTAATGATATTACCCAGGGGGAAATTATAAACGGGGGGAAATATTATCCTGCTAATTATGATAAGCCACATGATGTAACCTTTATAACTAATTACAGGATCAACCACCGGTTTAGTTTTTCAGTAAATGCTACCTACAGTACGGGCAGGCCAATCACAGTGCCTATTGGGAGATTTTTTTATAACAACTCTTACCGGACTTTATTTGCCGACAGAAACTCGTATAGAATTCCTGATTACTTCAGAACTGATTTTTCAATGAATCTTGATGGCAATCATAAAGTTCATCAAAGGTTTCATAATTCCTGGACCGTAGGTGTTTATAATGTTACCGGAAGAAAGAATCCTTACTCTGTTTATTTTATTTCTGAGAACGGGGTTATAAACGGTTACAAGCTTTCTATTTTTGGCAGCCAGATTCCTTTTATCAATTTTAATGTAAAGTTTTAGGAAGTATGAAAAAGTTTTATACATATTGTATTTTCTTCTTTATTGCATGCAGTTGCAAAGAAAAATTTATTGCCAACATACAATCTCCAAATATAGGATATCTGGTAGTGGAAGGCTTTATCAACGGTGGCCAGGGGCCAACCACTATAACGCTTAGCCGAAGTGTAAAACTATATGATGCTGTAAATACTATTTACGAATTAAATGCAATCGTAACTATTGAAAGTGAAAGCAATGAATATTTCCCGGTTCTTGAAAATGGAAATGGTGTTTATACTTCTGCGTCTTTAAATTTAAACAGCAACGAAAAATACAGGCTGCATATAGTAACCGCGGATCAGAAAGAATATGCTTCAGACTTTGTTCCATTTAAACACACACCTGATATTGATAGTATAAGCTGGCAAAGAGAAAATGATGGTTTAAAAATCTACGTAAGCACACATGATCCTTTAAATAATACAAGGTATTATAAATGGGACTATGAAGAAACCTGGGAAATCCATTCCCGTTACCTGTCATATGCTGACTTTGTTACCGATCCGGTTACAGGCCAAATAACAAGTGTTGCTTCAAGAAACCCGGCTCCTGATCCGGCATTATATAGATGCTGGCAATCAGTAATTTCTACAGGTATTAATTTAGGTACTACAGAAAAATTAAACAACGATATAATTTACTTGCCGCTTGTTTTTATTGAACCCGCCTCAGAAAAGCTTAGTATACTTTATAGTATTTATATAAAGCAGTATGCGTTGAGTAATGAAGCTTATTTGTTTTTTCAAAAAATTAAGAAAAATACTGAACAGGTAGGTTCTGTTTTTGATCCACAACCTTCTGAATTGAAAGGTAATATTCATTGCATTACTGATCCTGGTGAAATTGTTATAGGTTATGTTGATATTTCTGAAGAAAAAACACAAAGAATTTTTATTAGTGCAGCAGAAGTACCGGACTGGGGTTATAGACCACCATGTAGCGAAATATTAATAAAAAATAAGCCTGATTCTATCTTTGGATTAGGCTATGTACCAACAGATGTTGCTTCATATGGCGTTGGGAATAGGATTGAAACATTTCATGCTTCTTCAGAATTTTGTGTAGACTGCAGAACCAGGGGAACAAACATAAAACCTTCGTTCTGGCCTTAAATTTAAACTGGCTCAATAACAGGAATTGTAAAGAAATAATATAGAATAACCAGCTCATGAACCTTGAATATTTAAAAAATAAGTTTCTTGCTTTTAAAAAGAGTTATACAAAGTGTAAAAAAATATTTATTTATTTATTTTTCTTCTTCATTGCATGCAGCTGTAAGGAAAAATTTATTGCCAACATAACCTCTCCAAATACAGGCTACCTCGTAGTGGAAGGTTTTATAAGTAGTGGCCAGAGCCCAACAACCATTACACTAAGCAGAACACTAAAATTGTATGATTCCATAAATGTAATTAATGAACTAAATGCAATTGTAACTATTGAAAGCGAAAACAATGAAATTTTTCCTGTGTATGAAAATGGAAATGGAGTTTACACTTCTGCTTCTTTGAATTTAAATAACAATGAAAAATACAGGCTAAGTATCGTAACACAGGATAATAAACAATATGCATCCGATTTTGTTCCAGTTAAACATACTCCGGATATTGACAGCATCAGTTGGGAAAGAATAGACGGGGGCTTGAAAATTTTTGCAAATACTCACGATCCTCAAAATAATACCCGGTATTATCAATGGAAATATGAAGAAACCTGGGAGATACATTCTGAATATAGATCAACGCTAAAACTTGTTACTGATCCAACAACAGGGCAATTGGATTTAGTATGGAGAGATCCTGTCTCTCATCTCGATGATACATTAATATATAAATGCTGGCAAAACTACAATTCTACGAATATTCTTTTAGCCAGCTCAGAAAAATTAAGCGAAGATAAAATTCACGTTGCTCTTTTATCTATAGAACCTCAATCAGAAAAATTAAGCATACTATACAGTATTCATTTACGGCAGTATGCTTTAAGCCGTGATGCATATTTTTTCTTTCAAAAAATAAAAAAAAATACAGAACAGGTGGGTTCTATTTTTGATGCGCAGCCTTCTGAGTTAAAGGGAAATATTCATTGCCTTACTGATCCTGCGGAAATTGTTGTGGGCTATGTTGATATATCAGAAGAAAAGGAAAAACGAATTTTTATAAGTAATGATCAGGTGCCTGATTGGAATTATACACCCGATTGCCCTACTGTTGTAATAGCAGTAAGCAATCTTGGAGATGCTGCCGGCCTTGAACCTATTAACCCTAGCAAACTTGATGGATTTGGAGGCGTACTAGA
>JBBSEV010000142.1:0-5659 GCA_038239385.1 Chitinophagales bacterium | reverse complement strand
TAAAATACTTTCAGGGGCACGTGGTTTTTTAGGAGGAACAGAATTACCGATGGAAATTTCTATTCAGCTATGGAAAATAAACCCGTGCTGCCCCGGCACAAAGTACCCGATGGGCGATGCGAGAAAAGAAAAAGTCGCTGATGTATTAAAGCGGATTTCAAAAATGGAAGTGTTTCAAAAATTAAATATTGGTGAACCCTGGCAAATGGGAAAGCAAATCGGTATAAGTGAAGATCAAGCGAAAGCAGAAACAGAGGTGCTGGAAAATATATGCCTGTATTGCGATCTTTTTTTCCTTAAAAATATAAACCCCGAAACCCTGGAGCCAAAAGCAATACAACTTACCTGAAACTTTTTTATGCTGAATGCAATTCTTATTTGGAATAGTATAGGGATTAAAAAAATATCCTAATAAATAACAAAGCATTTAATCGAAGGGGAAATATTCTATAACATTTACGTTAAAAATTAATACTAAAGAAAATTTTATGAAAGCAATATGGAACAACCAGGTTATAGCGCAAAGCGGGAACACTATAGTCGTGGAAAACAATCATTATTTCCCGGCGGATAGCATAGACAAACAATTTTTTAAACCTTCGGACAAACATACTACCTGCCCCTGGAAAGGCGAAGCTTCTTATTTTAATGTTGATGTAAACGGTAAAATAAATGAAGGCGCCGCATGGTACTACCCTGAACCAAAAGAAGCTGCAAAAAATATCAAAAATTATGTAGCATTCTGGAAAGGTGTCTCGATAGAAAAGTAAAATGGCTTTATTGGCAAATCTCATATCCGGTATTGACCTGGATTGGGCTTCTTATTTAAAAACAAATAAGTAATTATGATTTACATTAGCAATAATTCAAAAATGCTTTTATGAGATTAAGACAGCTTGTCATTTTCAACTTTGTTTTATTATTTTTTTCTACCTCCGCTAAAACCTTTGCTCAATCTAATGATAGCCTTGTAACACAACTTACCCGCAAATGGGAAAATGCAAAGTTGTATGCATTGAAAATGGCTGAGTTGATGCCGGAAAAATATTATGATTTCAAGCCGATGCCGGAAGAGATGAGTTTCAAGGAACAGCTTTTGCATATCGCTCAAAATATGCAATGGCTTTCTTCTTCTTATCTTTTTATTGAAAAATCACCGGATAAGAAATCGGAAACAAAAGACAAAGCTTCTGTAATAAAAGTATTAAGCGATGCATACGATATGGGCTTTGCAGCCCATAAAAGTATAAGCTCAAAACAGCTTGATGAAATGGTAGACTTTTTCGCAGGTCCAATGACCCGAAGACAAATACTTATTCTTATGCATGATCACCAATCACATCACCTCGGTCAAATAATTGTTTATCTAAGACTGAAAGGAATTAAGCCACCGGATTATGTTGGCTGGTAGTTGGTTAGCGGATTGAAATTGATAATGAATAGAATGTATTTACGTTTTAGCCTTTATCTTTTTTACAGTAGAATATACACCATAGAGTACCAATACTCCTATAAAAATATAAACCCACACGGGAATATTTCTGCCAACGATAATCAAATATAAATAAGCAGATATAAAAAAGAAACCGCTGAGAAGTAATGGCAAAACAAACGACTTTTTTTGTCGCATATTTTTAATCGTCCAGCCAAGGCATAGAAAGAAGAATGGAATGGCGCCTACATAAATGCCTCCAAAGATGTAGGGGTTTACATGGTACTTATCACCAAGCGAAAAAAACCATTCTTTAATTGCAATCCACCATTCCATCAGCTAAAAATTTTGTAGGCTATATGCAAAAGCTTTTTTATGTTTTCCGTAAGCCCTTTTGATTTATATTCAACAATAATTTTTTGATTGATGCGTGAAGCAACAGGATAAGGATAAATTTTATTGAATATGGCATTGATAGAAATATCCTTTGTGTTTGCCAAAATTAATTCCTGTATCAGTTCCCCGGCACCGGGCGCTATCATGGTACCTCCAAGTATCTTTTGTTTCTTTAAAAAACCTTTTTTGCGGACGAACAAAATCATTTTTGCATATTGAAAAGTATCAACCACAGCGCGGTCATCGTCTTCAAAATCCTGCTCCAGTTTTTCGTAAGAAACCCCTCTTTCCTTTAATTGCTTTTCACTCAATCCAAAAGTTGCCAGCTCAGGGTCAGTAAATGTAACCCACGACATGTGATCATTATTCAATTTTTTATTCAGAGGTGAAAAGAAATTATTAAGCAGGATGCGTGCATGAAATTCAGCTACATGAGAAAACAGGAGATTGCCGGCTACATCACCACAAACGAAAACATTTTTATTTGTTGTTCTCAAATATTTATCAATAACTATTTTTTTATCTTTTACTTCAATGCCGGCGTTATTCAATTGCAAAGGCTCAAGGTTTAATTCTCTTCCAATCGCCACAAATACAGCATCAAATTCTATTTGTTTTAAGGAACCATTTTCCAATTGTATATCAGCGATATTGAATGATGAAAATTTCTTTACATCTCCATTGAATAAAAAATTAATACCTTCTTTCTTTAATTGCTCACATAAAATCTTTGTTACCGCCACGTCATCGTGTTCCAATATCATTTCCCTTTTATGAACTACTATAACTTTACTTCCCAACCTGCTCATAGTTTGTGCGATCTCGACGCCTATTGGGCCTCCGCCAATAACTAATAATTTTTCCGGAAATATCTCTATATGAAAAATGCTTTCATTATCATAATATTTTACGAGTTCAACTCCTGGCAATTTTAACTTCTTTGGCCTGGAACCTGTAGCAATTACTATTTTTTTTCCACTGTACTTTTTTCCATTTACTTCCACTTCATTTTTACCGGTAAAATTTGCTTCGCCCAAAGCAACATCTATACCCTGGCCTTTTAGCCATGAGGCATTTTCATGTTCCCGTATTATCTCCTGCCTTTCGTAAACATAGTTGATTACTTTTTTTATATCAGCTTGTCCATTTAATTTCAACCCAAAGTTTTCGGCTTCTTTAGCATTGCTTATAATTTTTGCTACATGAATAATTGCTTTGCTTGGTACGCAACCATCGTTTAAGCAATCACCTCCAACATCATTATCACTTTTAGAGATCATTAAAACTTTAAAGCCCGCTTTAGCCATAAAAAGCCCGATACTTAATCCTCCGGAGCCACAGCCAATTACTATGATGTCATAATAAGTTTCTTTCATTATACTAAAGTCGGTATAATATTAGTAAATGGGAAAGCAAATAGGTTAAGTGAAGAGCAGGCGAAAGCTGAAACCTAAGTGCTGAAAAATATATGCCTGTATTGCAATCTTTTTTCCTTAAAAATATTCATCCCAAAACTTTGAAACTGAAAGTAACCCAGGTAGTCTGATGAGAAAACATTCAGCAGAGAATTCAAAACCCATATTGTAATTTGGAAAATAGTTTCTGTTTAAAATAAACACATTAGTAAGCCTGGTTGGAAACGGAAATCACATGGCAAACTAACCAGTATTCCTTATTAAGGAGTCAAAGTTGCTTTGCCCCAAATATGCCTTTTAATGGTTTCTATAAATTCATTTAAGTCAAATGGTTTTTTAATAAAGCCATTGGCATTTGTCCTTTTGCAAACATTCTCAATTTCAGCATTTGCGGAAAAAAGTAGAACAGGAATATGCTGAGTAGCTTTATTATTTTTCACCAGGTTTGTTGCATTTTCGCCACCAATCTCTGGTATCCAAAGATCCATTAAAATTAAATCCGGTTTTACCACGCTTATATCATCAATAATATCATCGCAATGTATCCTTGTTTCTACCTGGTAATTTCGTTGCTCTAAAATCATTTTGCTAACGTCTAACAGATCCTGGTCATCATCGTAAATTAATACACATTTTTTCATAAGTTATACCGGAATGATAAAATAAAAAGTCGAACAAACATATTTTGAGTCGTCATCATAAATTCATAGGATTAGGCAGAACAAGCACCATTTCGTCTTTGCGAGGAGCCAGATAATTTTTTCGCTATAATAATCTTCCGGCGACGAAGCAATCTCCATGCTAATATATCAAGGAGATTGCTTCGAAGTTTCGGAAGATTGCTTCGTTCCTCGCAATGACGTCCCCGAAAGATTCTCGTAAAGACAAACATTTTTCTGATTTATTCATAACTTTTATCAATGCTGTTTTATTAAATTTCACAGGTTTTGAAAACCTGTGAAATTTTTACCTTCGGATAGAGGCTTTACACCGGTATGGTAAAATAAAAAGTTGTGCCTTTGCCGTAGTTGCTTTCCGCCCATATTTTGCCATGATGGCGCTGAATAATTTCATAACAAATAGAAAGGCCAATGCCCAGTCCCTGGAAGTGTATAGCACGTTTTTCTTCCCGGTAATACCGCAGAAATATTTTATCGAGATTTTCTTTAAGAACACCGATACCATTATCTTTTACAGAAACCTTTATAGATCCTTTTTCCTGAACCATATTTACCAGCACTTTATCAGCTTTAGGTGAATACTTTACTGCATTAGTTAGTAAATTGATCACTACCTGCTGCAATCTTTCCTTATCACCTGTCACCAGTTTCTCTATGTGCCCGGTACAGGTAATGACGTGGTCGGGAGACGTGTACTGTGCTCCCTCTATTGCATCAGCGACCATGTCGTTAAAATTAAATTCAGAGATCGATAAATTCAGCATTCCGTTCTGAATCTTGCTTACATCCAGTAATTCTCCAACAAGATCATTAAGCCTGTCAATAGAAGTGCCGGCCTTTTGAGCAAAAATCAAATCTTTGTAATTGCTTTTCTCCATGCTGGACTGCAGCATTTGTATGTAGGCTTTCGCGGTTGTAAGCGGGGTTTTTAATTCATGGCTTGCGATACTTATAAATTCATCTTTTGCTTCTTCTTTTGTTTTTTGATCGTGGATATCTATCGCAGCGCCTACCCATGATGTTATCACGCCTTCCTCATTACGTATCGCCGCGGCACGCCCCAGGTGCCACCGGTACATGTTGTCACTCTTTCTTTTCAGCCGTACTTCCGTGTTAAAGCCTTCACCGGTTTCCATTGCGTGTTTCCAGCGTTTTACAACATCATCAAACATGTCAGGTTTTATCACTTCATTTTTTGTCCATCCACCTCCTAATGCTTCTGCTATAGTTATTCCTGAATAATTTAGAAAGAACTCATTAAAGTAAGTAACCAAGCCAACAGGTGAAGCGGTGAAGGTGATCAGCGGCATATTCTCCAGTATATTTTTGAGGTCTTCTGCATTTTTTTTCTCTCTCTTTTCCCTGTCTTTCCGTTCGGTAATATCATTAAAGGCGAGCAGTATCCAATTTGCTGCATTTTCTTTCTGCACTGGCTGTGCATTGAAGCAAATGGTGCGCCGTCCAACTTTAGGAAAATTATAAGTAAGCTCCCACTCAAGAAATTTTTCGTCTCCCTTTTGAATTTTGAGTAGCTGGCTGCTCAACCCTGGTATGTTCCAGCCATTGCGTTGCAGGCCAAATAATATTTGCCCAATGGCTTCTTCTTCCGTTAGTGAAAAGGTTTTATAAAAGGATTTGTTGGCACTCTTAATTTTGAAATCTTCGCTAAGAACCAACAAGGGCTCATGTATAGTGGTAACGACTGCCTCTGCATAGAACCTTGCTATATTAAGCTG
>JBBSEV010000141.1:0-5676 GCA_038239385.1 Chitinophagales bacterium | reverse complement strand
GTCAATGCCATATAAAGGCCGGTTAACAAGATATTGCGGGTTGGTTAATGCGAAACCGGTAAGCATAATTTTTTTTATATCAGCCTTTCCATCTCCGTTGGTATCTTCCATGTAATACACATTTGGGGGATCGGTAACAAGAATCCCTTTTTTCCAACGCATTACACCAGTCGGAAGTATGAGCCCATCGGCAAAAACGGATCGGGCATCCATTTTTCCGTCTCCATCCGTATCCTTTAGCATGATCACTTTTCCCGTGTGATCCAGGTCCAGCGGGTATCCATGCATCTCTACGACATACATTCTGCCTTCTTCATCTATTGTCATATCCACGGGATCGGAGACAAGCGGTTCGGCGGCGACAAGTTCAATTTTAAATCCTGGCGGCAGCTCAAATGTAGATAGCGCCTTTTGTGCGGAGTCGCTGAATATTGATTTATTCTCATGTTGACAGCCGGTGGTAAAAAAGAAAAAAAATATCAGCGATACACCAAATGCGGGGATGACAAATAAATTTTTTTCCATAAAATAACCTATATACATTAAGGCTAATTCTTTATTAATTTAAGATACCGTCCCATCCAATAGGGCAATAGCCAAAAGACCGGCTCACGTTCTATATGTGGATCGCCGCTGGCAGCAATCCATGGATTTTTATCCCACCTTACTGTTGATCTCATACTCGCAGGAGGCAGTTGATCCACCTGTATCTCTTCGAGCGAGGGCGTTCTCACCAAATTAATATCTTCCCGTGCTGTGTGATCAATATGCCAGTCAACAAGGTCCAGAGGAGTGTCTATTAAAAACTCAATATCTTTTACCGGGTTAATTTTTTTGTGACGGGTATAAACATACATAAAATCAAAAAGCGGGCATTCGGCTTTTTTATTAATCGTGTACCATTCGTCCATACACTTTTCATAAATGCTTTTTATAACGGGATCAGTTTCATAGTGAAGCAGCAAAGGAAAGAGATAGCAATTCATTGTTTCGTCAAAAAATATATACCAGGCCGGATTTATATGGTTCAGGGACGCAATGTTTTTCAAATAACCCTCTTTGTTAATCAACCGCAGGTATTCATTTTGATACTTTTTATCGTTTGTAATGCCATAGGCAAATTTGAGAAAGGCGAGGAGTTCGAATGAGTTTATACTTTTTTCCGAAGCCCATTCGGGGTCGCCGTTAATTTGAGCAGGAGACCAAACACCCCAGCGGGTATGCATGCCATCTATATCGACAAAATTGTAATTGTTGGCAATAAGATAATCCATGATCTTCCGGACATGATTTCTAATCAACTCTTTTTCGTTATCATCAGCGACTAATTCGTAAAAGAAATAATAACCCATCATGTGACCACACATTTCATCACTGCTGGTATCGTCCTTCCATAGCCATTTTCCATCAGCAGATTTATGCCAGCGTACCTCTACAGGCTTTGCTCTTGGATCTTCAACCAGTTCATCTGCTAATTGCTTGTCTGTATAACTCCTGTTGCCATCATGTACGGAAGTCCAATCAGCCGGCACTATCGTTCGGGCAAAAAATCCTTCAGTCGATGTTACGTCCTGCAACAATTTCAAAAATTGGAATGCCTTATTCGCCTTGATGTGGGCATCTTCATCTTTTGTAACTGCATAACGAAAGCTCTCCATAGCAAGATAATTGGAGGTGTACTCGCCGTCGTTGTCATCATCTTCAGGGCTCCATGTTGAAGTGTCTCCCGCAATGCGAAGATTACACTGACCTGCAATCCAAGGGTCACGAATATGTCTTTTCATAAGCACATCATAAAAGAAATCTGCTTTATCGGTCAAGCTCATTTTTTCTCTTTTGATTGCGCTTACTCCCCCCGAAGTTGCAATCCACGCATTGCCTTCGATATCAAAACTTATATCGCGTACGTCATCATTCACAAGCCAGCGGCGGCTGAAGCGAAGTGAATGAGTTCCATCAGTTCCATATCTTACAATACCTTTTTGGGTGCCTACCCACATACTGCCATCAGGGGCCATTGTTATACAATTTGCATACACGGTTGGTAAACCATTTTTTGGTGTCAAAGCCTTAATCATTTTTTCACCTTGCCGTATGCTTACTCCACCAAGACCAACTGCCCAAAGTTGTCTGCTGTTATTCATAGAAACGTCCTCGACGTAGGCGCTGATTAATTGCGTGGTATTGTTGTAAAGAGTTGTAGTCTTTTGTGAGCAATGATAAAGACCCACTTTAGTTGCGATCCACAATCCGCCATTTCCATCTGTGATTGCATTCTGCACTGATCGGGCTATAGAATAATTTTTCTTTTGAAAATGATCATTGCTATAAAGCCAAACTCCTTTCGGACCAAGAGCATACATGCCTTCTTTCGATTTGCATAAGACTGATATTGGTGCATCAACGCCATCTATTTTGCGAAGCTTGTCATTCTTGTATTGATATACACCATTCCATGTTGCAAGCCACACGCCAGTTAAGTTGTCGGCAAGAATCGCATATGCAGGCCCTCTTGAGGTTTCATCTACTACCGGTGACCATGTCTTGCCATCTTTATCTTTTTTAAAAATACCGGCTGCAGTAGCGATCCATATGTTTAAAAACTGATCAACAGCAATACTGCGGACATCATTCTGCTGTGCACTTTCAAGAATGAAAGGTTGATGATATTCCTGCCAAAAAAAATCATTTGAAACAGCATTATCATTGCCTGGTGAATAATGTGCTAACGGCTGCCCATATGCGAAAATAAAAAAGGTATGAAAAAAGGAAATTAAAAATAGTTGCTTCATTACATTTAATTCAAATCTTACCAATCATTCTCCATTGCTTTTATCCAACACTTTCAGATACCGCGCCATCCAATAAGGCAAAAGAAATTCAGACCCTGATAAGCCGGTATCGCCGCCCGAACCACCATCAAGTTCAAATGGATTGGCATTGTAGCGATGAATCGGCTGTTCTTCCGGTGTTAATAATTGCGTTGTGAACTGTTCACGAAAGTTTGGCTTTAAAAATTCCAGGTCTTTTCTCTCAGAATTTTTTACTGTCCACCTTATCATATCCATAGGAAATTCGCGGAGATACCATAGTGTAGAGGCTTTGTCAAAAGCCCCCGAAGTACCATAAGTAATCAGGTTCCACAGTGGATCTTTCTCCGGGAGAATTACCTGCCAGTAATTGGTAATTGTACCGGCATATTTTTTTTGTAGGTCTTTATCGAAAGCATAGTGATAGAGCACCCAATAAGAAAGAAAAGTCATCTCATCATCAGAATGATTTGCGTTGCCACTTCCCATATCATCTCCCATGAAGATATAGCCAGGAGTGGATTTTATATTGCGCAAATCGATCATGATATTTTCTAAATAACCGAACTTATACATAAGCCGGAGCGCTTCACTTTTATATCGCTCTTTGCCTGTAAGCTTATAACCAAGTTGCAGCCCTGCGATGATATTGGTACTGGTCTGTTTTCGGTCGCCTATTGTTTTAGGATACCAGTTAACATATTCAGGATTCCATCTTGCCCACTTGGTGGGCTTTCCGTCTAAGTCTATAAAATTATAGTTGTTGTCAATGATGTGCGTGAGAATCTTATCAATGAAATCCGCCACTCTTTTTTTCTCTGTTGGTGTTTTGGCTATAAACTGGTCCATGAGAGAGGCTATAAAAATATAACCAACAAATTCATCACTGCTGGTCGTGCCCTTCCACTCCCAGCCTGAATCGGGAGATGCCCGCCACGCGTCAGGATCAGAGACTTTGAATCCTTTTCTTTCGAATGTTCGGGAAGGAAAGCCTTTGAGCTGATTGATTGATATAAGGCGCTCATATGCGCTAAA
The DNA here is from genome assembly GCA_038239385.1 of Chitinophagales bacterium. Classification (GTDB taxonomy): domain Bacteria; phylum Bacteroidota; class Bacteroidia; order Chitinophagales; family Chitinophagaceae; genus Ginsengibacter. Next base: position 1,831 of record JBBSEV010000141.1, on the reverse strand, counting down.
ACATTCCCATACATATTGTTTAGCTTCGGGGTCTTTGGTAACCGCGTACCGGAAAGCCTGGCTTCCCAAATAGAATGAACTCCACAAGCCGTCGTTATCCGTGTCGGTCATTTCCGCCGTAGAAAGGTCACCGGGTATTTTCATTCTTACCTCGGAAAGAAGTCCATAGCGTATATGTCTTTGTCGTACGTCAATTTGAAAATGATTTGCTTTTTTAAAGAGAGTGTTTTGGAGAAATTTTATCTCGTTAAGGCCGGTAGGTGTGAGTACATAAACATTCCCGTCAGCATCAGCAGCCATTGATGACACACTGTTTTCGTTCAGCCATCTTTTGGAAGCGTAGTAACGAAAGCCACTACTCATTTGCATAAATGCTCCTCCAGGTGTGCCAGCCCATAATTTACCGCCAACATTTATTACAGTACTAATATCCTGAACAGGTAACTTCGTTTGTAATGGAAGCGTGATTTTTCCGTTGATTTTATTAATGCCATAGTACCCATTGGAAGTGCCAAGTACTACCATGTTTTTATAAAAGGTGCAGGCCTGCAGCCCACCATCATTATGAATTGGTTGAAGCTTGTTACCTGCGAGGCGATATAATGCATTTGGACACAAAACATAAAATGAACCGTCGTTCACCTGTATCGAAATAATCTTTTCGCCAGGTGCCGGAACATCATTAATTTTTCCATCGATAAAAAGACCAAGAGCATCATCAGCGGCCAACAAAACGCTGCCATTTTCTGCAACTGCTATTTTACTAAACTTATTTTGCGGTAACGCACCATAAATTTTACCGGCGTAAGAATTTGTGAGAAAGCAGCTATCATATAAATAGTACAGATAACCTGTGTGTTCCTGCGTCGTAATATCTACTGGAATTGTGCCGGCCAAAGGACGGTATAGTAAATCAGTCACGACTTCATTTTTACTTACTCTTCCAAGGCCCTTATCAGTTAATACATAGACTATATTGTTATAGTCGATCAACACTTTCTTAAGCGTGCTGCCTTTAAAATCTTCAGACAAATTGTATTTAACGGAAATGGGTTGAAGAAAAGAAGTGTCCGGATCTCCAGCCAGCGCAGTGTTTGCGACTCCAAAAGAAACAAAAAATATTATAAGGAAGTAACTCCGGTTTTCCATTTAATTGAATTTTTTTTAACGCATTTATACAAGCTGATGATCCAACTCTTTACTCTATTGATGTGGTCATGGTTTGAGAAAAATATTATCGATATGACCAGGCATAGCCAAATTTTTAAAATAATTATTTATAAATATTATTATGGCGTTAGCTTAAAAGGTAAGCCATGAAAAATTTCTTTCTTTTCGATTTGTAAGCTTATTGTAACAACCACATTTTTGAAAACTGGTTATCTACAGCAGGTGATAAAGTAGCTACTCCTGCATTGTAAGCATCCACGTTTTGTCCAAGTTCCGCTCCCGGGTAAATAAAACGTAACGGGAATGGATAGGTCGTCAATAAACCATTGTTGAATATGTTGGGCAATTGTGTTCTGCGAATATCAAGGTAAGTTTCTGCAGCAACAGTAAATAAAGCCAGCCATTTCTGATCGGCTATTTTTACCAGGTTTCCTGCGTCATTGCCAGGCAAAGTAATTGCAGACTGCGCCAGGTAAGTACTGATGTCACTTGCAGCTACACCCCAGCGATCCATACTTAAAGAAATGCCTTCCCGGTAATACGTATCAGCATTACCGCTGACATATCCTTTCACCGCTGCTTCTGCAAGAATAAACTGTACCTCATCGCTGTTCATGATGGTAGCCTTGAGTAGATCATGAGAATTTTGCCTGAACAATTG
>JBBSEV010000140.1:0-5743 GCA_038239385.1 Chitinophagales bacterium | reverse complement strand
TATACTTAAATTACAGGTCATGAAAAAAATATTTTTTCTTCTCGCTTTTCCATTGAATTTATTTGCTCAAAAAGATTACCCGGCTTTGTTGGATAAATACATGCAAGACCGGGCAAATGTGATTAAATTTTCAGGCACCGTACTGGTAGCAAAAAAAGGAAAAATTATTTACGAAAAAGCCTTTGGTATGGCCGACCGGGAATTGAATGTAACTAACACTATACAAACAAAGTTTGAAATTGGCTCGATTACCAAACAATTTACCGCAGCAGCCATTTTACAATTAGTACAAACCGGAAAAATTAGTTTGGATGATAAACTTAGCAAGTATTTTCAGGATTTCCCTAAAGCTGATAGTGTTACCATACACATGCTGCTCACACATACATCAGGTATAAAAAACTATACTGAAGTACCAGAGTTTTCTAAAATAGCGACACTGCCTTTCGAAAAGGATACTATGGTAGCATTGATTAAAAAACAACCCTTCGATTTTTCACCTGGATCACAAATGCATTATAGTAATTCAGGGTACTATTTGTTGGGTTACATTATTGAAAAGGTAACTGGAAAATCATATAGTGATTATGTTTTTGAAAATGTTATTCAAAAAGCCGGATTGAAAAATACTTGTGTCAACCGATGGGATACCGTTCTTTCTTACAGGGCAAAGGGTTATTTGAAAACACCAACGGTATGGAAAAATGCACCTTATATTTCTATGGAGGGGCCATACAGTGCCGGAGCTATTATCTCCACTATAGAAGACTTGTATCAATGGAACAATGCATTGTTCTCTGATAAAATTTTATCTCCTGCCTTATTTACCAAAATGATTACTCCTTATCTTAATCAATATGGATACGGATTAATTATTGATACCTTTCAACATCATTTGCGAATAGCACATAAAGGAGGTATTCCTGGATTTGTGTCTAATCTCTCTCGTTTTCTATCAGATGAAGTTGTTGTCGCAGCACTCTCAAATAATGAAAACACTCATATAGATGGCATTGTTAATACGCTTGCCTGTATAATTTTAGATATTCCTTTAATAACGCCTTATAAGCATAAGGAAATGATATTAGATTCCTTACAGCTTAATCGCTTTGTGGGTAAATACATACAGGAAGGCGCCACCAAAGCAGATACCATAAAAATAAGAGAAGGGAAAATTTACTGGCACCCCTGGTGGGGTCAGGAATTTTTATTGAAGCCGGAATCCAAAACAAAACTTTTTTTAACAGACAGGACTTGGTATGACCTGCAATTTGAATTTGATGTGGATAGTAATGGAAAAATAATTAAAGCATACTCTATCCTTGATGGGTTAAAAACACAAATGAAAAAAGAAGATTAATACTTAGCATTCATTTTATTGACAAAGAAGTACGAACGCACAACAGGCGTATTGCAAAAAGCGGTGCAGACGTGCAATTCATCATCATCAATTCTTTGATCATCTTACGAGCTTGCGGAACTCTTATGAATTTTGTTGTTAACTTCATAAATATAATTATAAATCAGCGGCAGCTCCGGACGAGACATTAATTGAATATCCCGCCTGCAGCAATACGTACCGTTGATACCACTAGCAAATCCCGAAGCTCATAGAATATAGTAGTAATTTTACCGACATCTAATTGACATAATTATTTTTATGAGTATTATGATTTCTGACATTTTGAAAACCACCGGGATTTATAGCGATACAGATATACAACTATTTGAGAGTAAAACTAAATTTCGAACTGTATCAAAAGATGAAATTTTAATTAACCGGGGAGAAGTATGTAAATCTATTTTTTTTAATATCACAGGTGCTTTTTATCAATATAATTATAAAGATGAAATTGAAGAAAATGTGATTGATTTGCATTCAGATAATGAATGGTTTTTAAATCACAGTAGCTTTATTTCTCAAAAGCCATCTGATAGTTTTATAAAAGCCTATACTGAAAGTAACATATTAGAATTTGACATAGAATCTTTACACTGCCTGATAGGTAAATCTCCTGCTTTCCTACAATTTGGGAAAATATTGGGGCAAGCAACTTCACGGGTTCATTTTTTTGATGACCGTTTGACTCCAACTCAAAAATATCAACATATATTAGACAACAGACGAGAATTAATTCAAAAATTCCCACTTAAATTTATTGCCTCATATCTAAAAATTACTCCGGAAACTTTGAGTAGAGTCAGGGAAAAAATTTCTAAAGGAAAAATGGTTTCTTGATTTCAATCAAGGTATAGAAGTTTCCATTTGCTTTAATTTGCATTACATTTTAAAAGCAAAAATCATGAACCAAAAAGCCATATCAATCCGGCCATTCATCGGAGCCAAAAATTTTGAACGGTCACGAAACTTCTACAGAGACTTAGGTTTTCAGGAAAAAATTTTATTTCATAATATGTCATTGTTCAAAACAGGTGAATTAGGATTTTATTTACAGGATGCATACGTTCAGGATTGGGTAGACAATACAATGCTCTTTCTGGAGGTTGAAGATGTTGACAAATATTGGGATGAACTTTTAGCGTTGGACCTCACAACTAAATATAAAGATGTAAGATTAATTCCTATAAAGAATAATGATTGGGGAAGAGAATGTTTTTTGCACGACCCCTCTGGCATTCTCTGGCACTTTGGAGAATTTTCCAGGTAACCATAAATTTGTAAATTGTTATAAAAACTACAAACATGAAAACAATGACTTGTAAACAATTGGGTGGGGCATGCGAAACAGCATTTTATGCAAATAGTTTTGAAGAAATGGCAGGGTTGAGCAAAAAACACGGAATGGAAATGTTTCAAAAAGGCGATACAGGCCACCTTGCAGCAATGAATGAAATGAAAGAGCTCATGAAAACACCGGATGTAATGAAGACATGGTTTGATACCAAAAGAAAAGAATTTGATTCCCTTCCTGAAAACAGATAGGATTCTTCCTTTGCTGGTGTCCTTACCCGATAGAAGGAAGCAAACTTGTAATAATTCTATTGCACATAGGTTTCATCAGCAGAATTTTATCAACCAGAAAAGATGAATTAAGATAGTTATCCACTCATGGATAAATTATGATTGAAGAATGCAAGATGAGGCCGGCGAGTTGGTTGATGGTATAATAATTGGTATAATTCATTATAAAACTTTTATATGAAAAATATTTTTATTCTTATTGTTGGCACAGGCATAGCAATAGTAGTTGCGTGGTATTTGATAGTTGAAAAAGATAGCAAATCTGATGAGGTATCTGTTTCTAAGCCCTGACTAACTTTTATAAAATGTCTCAGTTGTTTTATTATAAAGCAAACAGTAATTTTTTATGTACTGTTCCATATTATAATTCTTTAATCATAATGTTGCGGAAATAGATGGGAGCTCCTGCATGTTTACCCTGGAAACCAATATGGCCTTTGAGCGGAAGTGTAGCTAATGGGTTGCTGAGCCAGGATGGTATATCACTGCCATCAGGATTTTTAGTTGCAGAAGTGTACAGGCTCATATCAAATTTATTTACTAACTCCCCGTTGAGCACAACCCATATCATTTTGCCTTTACAGGTAATAGTATAATGATTCCATTCACCGGCTTTTTTCACAGTTTTTTTTGAGGCAGCCTGGTGTCCAAATACAGCAGCACACTGCCAGGTAGGATCTGCACGGCTCCATTCTGTTGAGTAATCGTCAGCGATTTGTATTTCCACAGAATGCGGTATCCAGTTTTTAATATCACTGGCATGCACAATTACACCACTGTTGGTACTATCGGCATTTTTAAACTCAAGGTCAAGAGAAAAGTCATCATAAGTTTTATCACTCCATAGTGCTTCATCTTTTGATGCAGTAATCACGCCATCCTGCACTGTCCAAACACCGGGCTCAGCAATCGAATTTGAAAGATCATTTTTAAACAATGGCTTCCAGTTTTTTGTAGCAGTATTCTGATGGCTTGTTAATTGTTCCTGTGCAAAAATATTCTGCACAAAAAAAGTAAGAAAGAAACCAATTGATGCAAATATTTTTTTCATAAATTAATTTAAGAATTTAAAGATAAGCAGGTATCCTATATAAGATTTCAAATATGGGTATTAGAAAAAATCTCCCTCCATTAACGCCTGGATTGAAAATACTGATAGGAATTTGCAATGAAGCTCTTTATAATAATTCTTTTTGTTTTCGTTTGATATTAATTGTTAGTGCATTTTATTTATTCGGATCTTAGGCTCTTTACAGGATTTACCAGGGCTGCTTTTATTGCCTGGGATGCTACTGTGGCAACTGCAATAAATACCGCAACAAAACCGACGGCCAAAAATATCGTCCATTGAATAGTTATCCGGTAATCGAAACCCTGTAACCATTTTGTCATTGCCCACCATGCTACGGGAGTAGCTATCACCATTGCTAACAATACCGGCCTTACAAATTCCTTAGCTACAAGAACTGCCACACTACTCACTGATGCGCCTAATACTTTTCTTACACCGATTTCTTTTACCCGTTGTTTTATTACAATAAATGCAATTCCAAATAATCCCATACAGGAGAGTATAATGGCAACTAATGCAGCAATCGAAAACATTCTTGAAAGCATTTGCTCTGTTTCATACCAGCGTTCAATGTTTTCATTTACATACGAACCTTTAAATTCTTTACCAGGTTCTACCTGCGCATAGGTTGCTTTTACAATGTTCATTGTTGCAGCCGTATTTTGGGTATTCACACGAATTAACAGGTAAGCAAGCATATCATTATGGTTGATAGAAATGGTAAGCGGTTCACTCTTTTCATGCATGGAGTACAAATGGAAATCAGGAATAACGCCGATAACCGTTAGTTTGGGCTGACTGCTGTCAGGAGAAAATGAAAGCCCTGTTACGTTCTTATCCGATAACTGTTTTGCCATGCTTTCTGTTACGATTACTGAGTGGCTGCTATCTGCCACATAACCGGTAGTAAAATCACGTCCTTCTTTTGGCGTGATACTTAAAGTTTTTAAAATATCATAGTCAGCGGTAACCCAGTTAGTATTGATTGATTTTCCATTATAATCAAATGAAGAAGTTGACTTACTGGTGGAATGATCCTGGCCGACGCCTAAATTAATAGAAGAACCTGTTACGCTGGCAATAGAAGATTGAGAAGATAACAGCATGCGCATCTTACTCACAATTGCTTTGCTTTCGGCCTGGTTGTGTATCGGGATACTTATTATGGACGAAGTATTATAACCTAACGGAGCGTTTTTTAAATGCTGAAACTGCTGGTAAATAATAATAGTACTGCAAATGAACACGCAGGCAATTACGAATTGAGCCACTATAAGGCCATTGCGAAACAAGCCTGGTTTTTTTAATGATATTTTGCCTTTTAATATTTCAACAGTCTTTAATTTACCTAATATAAAAGACGGATAACCGGAAGAAATAAAAGATACAACCACGAGAAGAGCCAATAAAATTAATATCACAACCGGCTGGTAAAGTAAAGAGCTATGTATATTTATTTTAGAAGTCTTACCTATGTAGGCAAGTAATGCGACGATTGATATGATACCGATGATCATAGAAATTAAAACGGTAAATAAACTTTCGCCCCATATCTGGAACCAGACCTGCCGCTTACCTGCGCCGAGACATTTACGAATACCCATTTCTTTAGTACGGGTAAACGACAGACCTATATTGAGGTTGATAAAATTGAAGCAGGCAATCATAAGAATTACGAAACTTACCAG
>JBBSEV010000139.1:0-5906 GCA_038239385.1 Chitinophagales bacterium | reverse complement strand
TTCAGCTAACATGCAAAGCGATACTTTATTTTTTAATAATAATAAATACAGGTTAGATGGGCGTGGTATCAATACATCGGTTGCTTTAAAAAGCCTGCCTGTGTCACAGGAGTTTTGGCATAGCTGGCGCACTTTTAATCCTGGTACAGAAAAATATTAAAGAGATTTAATCCAATATTCCTGCGGCAGTGTTATAAATGAAATTTCAAAAGACTGAGAAATACATTTTAGATTAATAAAAAATGCTGGTTCATATTTTAAACCAGCATTTAATTCATCATTATTCACCTAACTAATAACAATTACATTTAAATCTTATCATTCAACACATTTTGTAATTATTTCAACAGACCATCAATATAATTAGCTAATTCAGTATTTCCTTCTGCTTTCTTTGCTTTGCTTATTGTACCAAATGCCTGCTTAAAAGCCGGATCAACATATTTTCTAAATTGCTCTGGTATTTTGTTTCTGAATTTTAAAATTTCATTCGCTCCATTCTTTACATTATCTGCGTTTTTTACTTTAGCCAGGTAACTTGCAAACGCCATTGTTTCCTGAACTTTCTCCTGGGTTAAAGGTGCGTTTTTATAATTGTCAAGAATGAAATTAAAATCATCCTCACTGCTATTAGCCATTATTACTTTAGTAACTACTGCGCCAAGTTTTCCTTTGGCATCGCTACTATATTTTTTTGCAAGATTATATGCTCCTGCGGAATCTAACTTTGTAAGGCCTTCCAATGCTGCACCTGAGACTGAATAAGAAGAGTCATTCAAATACTTAGAAAATAAGGGTTGGTATTTTTTATCATTAACCTTAACCAATATAGAGAGAGCCTTAGCCTGAACTTTTTTATTTGGATCTTTCTCTGCTATCTGCTCAATCACATTCAATACAGTTGGAACGCTATAACTCTTATTTTGATCTATTGCTTCAAGGGTGAATAATCGAAGACCGAAGTATTTATCATTTAGTCCATTAGCAAGATCACTCAATTTATTTTTTGCAAAATATGCGAGTGCTTCTTTACGGTCAAGATAATTGGCAGCATATTTATATTGTTGCTGAAATTCTTCTGCTGATTTATTATCAGTCTTTCTTGTAAGCAAAATTTTGTCTGCATCTACATTTATTAGTGATGGCTTTTTAGCACTTGGAAAGTAAAAAGTGTCTGCTTTATTTTCAGCCCATACGTTATATCTTTTTTTATTGGCCCCATCACTATAAACATCAATCGCTACAGGCAGCTTAAAAAGCTTTCCTGTTTTTTGAGTTTGTTCAATAATTACACGGGCTTTGCTATCGCTATAATCATAGTTTATAGTAAGATCCGGCTGGCCATTTCCAAAATACCATTGATTCCAAAACCAGTTAAGATCCTTGCCGGTAATTTCTTCAAATGCCAGGCGAAGCTGGTGGGCTTCAGCATTTTTAAATTTGTAAGTATTTAGATAAAGATTGAGTGCTTTAAAAAATGCACTATCCCCTACATAATTTCTAAGCATATGCAAAATTGATCCACCCTTAGGGTAAGAAACCTGGTCAAAAACATCTTCTTTATTGCTGTAATAAAATCTTACAAGATCTTTATTTCCATTCGCAGGATCTGATAAATAAGTCTGCCTGTTTTCTTCAATATGTTCATCGCCGGCATCTTTGCCATATCGAAACTCATCCCACAAGGTTTCGCTGTAGTCCGCAAAGGATTCATTCAGGGTAATATTGCTCCAGCTTTCCGTAGTAACAAGGTCGCCAAACCATTGGTGAAAAAGCTCATGGGCTATCACCTCTTCCCAGCCATTTCCATCTACAAGCTGTCTGGCATTTTGATAGGCACTTTCCTGGTGAAGGGTTGCGGTTGTATTTTCCATAGCGCCACTTACATAATCTCTTCCTACTATCTGGTCGTATTTTGCCCATGCAAAAGATACGCCTGTTAATCTTTCATAAAGGCCAATCATGGCAGGTGTTTCACCAAATATTTTTTTGGCAACAGAAGCATATTCTTTCTCAACATAATAATCAACTGGTATGTTTTTATACTTATCTTTTATAACAGCATAATCACCCACACCCATGAAAAATAAATATGGTGAATGGGGCAAATCCATTTTCCAATAATCTGTTCTTGTTCCATCAGTATTTTTCTTTTGGCTTATGAGCCGGCCATTGCTCAATGTCACATATTTTGCTGGTACAGTCATGGATATTTCCTCGGTTGTTTTCTCGTTCGGTTTATCTATTGTAGGAAACCATGCGCTGTTTGCTTCTGTTTCGCCTTGTGTCCAGATTTGAATAGGCTTATCTTTATCTTCTCCTCTGGGATTTATAAAATACAATCCTTTGGCATCAGTGATCGCTGCACTTCCTTCTGCTTTTAGCTCATCAGGCTTGGATATGTAATCGATGTATAAAGTATAATTATCCGCAGCCTTATATATTTTGCCAAGATTAATTTTCAATTGCATTCCATCATAAACATATTTTAATGGAGATTTTGTATTGCCTTTCATCAAGGAAATTTCTTTTATTTCCATTCCCTTCGCATCAAGGGTTAATGAATCAGTTGGATAAAAGTGTGGGTGAAGTGTCACCCATTCTTTCCCATACATCCATGATTTATCATAATCGAATTTTACATCAAGTTTTGTATGCACCAGATCATTGATGCGGGAATATGATGCACGGTAAATATGCTTCCACGATGTGTCTGGTGTTTGCTCATCGTCCTGTGCAATACCGATTAAAAAAGAATTGATCAATACAAATCCTAATACTATTTTCTTCATAATTTATTTTTAATGTTGGCAAAAGTAAAGTGTTAATTGAAATTGTAATCATATTTTGTATAGAAGGTAGAATTGATTATTTTATTAAATAGATTTGCTTAATATGATCTTAAAACGCTTTGCCGCTTTAATATTTTTTGTGGTAATCTCATTATTTGTTAGAGCGCAGCAAATACATTTTATTTATTTGCAAACAGAAAACAGCCAGCCATTTTATGTAAAGATGGATAATAAAGTAACCAGCTCTTCTTCTGCAGGCTATTTAATTCTTCCAAAATTATCCGACGGAAATTATAATATTTTGGTTGGTTTCCCCAAGAAAGAATTCCCTGAAGAAAGCTTTCAGATATCAGTTGACAAGGATAATAAGGGATACCTGTTAAAGAATTTTGGAGAGAAAGGATGGGGCCTTTTTAACCTGCAATCCTTTGCGATAGTAATGGGAAATAGTTTTAATAATGATGCTCCAGTTACAGTCAAAAATCTCCAGGATGACCCGTTCTCTAAGATGCTTGCTAATGTTGTAAAAGATTCTTCTATCCTCGAGAAAAACAATATTGGTGAATTAACATCTTTGCCAAAAAATGCAGATAGCAATATAGTTATAAAAAATGCTGATACAGTTGCAATCAATAATGATAACAATACTGAAATAAAAAAAGCAGATACTACAGTAGCTTTCATTGACACAATTACTTCAGCCAGTCAAAATACGCAACCGATAATGTATTCTAGTATCACCCGTAAATTACAGAAAAGCAATAATGACGGTATAGAAATGATGTATGTGGATAAAGATGAAAACAGTATAGACACTATCAGGATTTTTATTCCTGCAGATACAACTACAAGTAAAGCTAAAGACGAAAATTCAAATATTGTAAAGAGTGATAATTCGGAAATTGAAAAGAAAGATAATAATATTGAAACAGCGATTTCCGATAGTACTAAAAGACCAGAACCTTCCGTTCCAAAACAAAGTATTGATTCAATAAAAACAGCAACTGAAAATTTAGCTGATCTTGTAAAAAGGGCTGAAAATAGAGACAGCATTACTTCACAGTTAAATAATAATCATGATTCTGTGTCAAATGTTTTAAACCCTATCGAAACAATTGATATTTCAGGAGATGAAATTAAAAAACAAAAGAGTATCGAAAATGAATTGCCTGCGGTTGTAAATTCATCTTCCACAAATTCCGATTGCAAAGGATTTGCTTCTAATGATGATTTTATAAAGCTTAGAAAAAAAATGGCTGGAGAGAATAGTGATGAGAATATGATTAAGATCGCCAAAAAGTATTTTCATTCGCAGTGTTTTAGCACGGAGCAAATAAAAAACCTTTCTTTTTTATTTTTAAACGATGAAGGTAAATATCAGTTTTTTGATGCAGCTTATGCTTTTACTTCCGATTCAAGTCAATATCATAACCTCCAGGCTCAACTTAAGGATCCTTATTATGTAAACAGATTTAAGGCAATGATTCACAAATAATCTTTCAATAATTTTCTACATAAGTAATGCCACGATACTTTATAGAGGTTTCTTATAAGGGCACCCGATATTCAGGCTTCCAGGTTCAGCAAAATGCCAATACAATTCAATCGGAAGTTGAGAAAGCATTAGAAATATGTTTCAGGGAAAAGTTTGCACTTACAGGTTCTTCTCGTACGGATGCAGGCGTACATGCGTTGCAAAATTATTTTCATTTTGATAGTTTACAGGAATTGGTAAATAACTTCAATGTAAATTTCAAGAATGAAAATCTTAAGAGATCCATATATTCTCTAAATTCAATTCTTCCGGAAGATATTGTGATTAATAATCTAACCAAAGTTGAGAATGATTCGCATTCACGTTTTGATGCAGTAACCAGGGAATATAAATATCAAGTATACCAATTCAAAAACCCTTTTTATAGAGATTTGGCATATTATTATCCATATAAGATCAGCATTGAGAACTTGCAAGCGGCTGCGGAGATAATTATTAATACCCGGGAATTTTCATCTTTCTCAAAAAAAAATACACAAGTAAAAAATTTCAAATGTTCTATTTTCAAAAGCTATTGGTATACAGAAAATGGTCTCGTCATTTATAATATTATCGGAAACCGCTTTTTACGTGGCATGGTTCGGGGCCTTGTGGGCACTATGCTTCAAGTTGGAACAGGGAAAATTACTCTGAATCAATTGGAAGAAATTATTGCAAGTAAAGATTGCACTAAAGCAAACTTTTCTATTCCTCCTCATGGGCTTTTTTTGTCAAAAATTATTTATCCTTACGTTATCTGATATTTGTACTTATCTGGTAATTATATTTACGAAAGCTAATGCCGTCAGGCATCTTTGATATGTTAACAAAATATCCTAAATTATTTTGGAAGGAAAGCGTATAGGAGCTTATCTTTGCAATCCGCTTTTTCAAAAAGCATTGGTTCTACTCTTAGAAATTAAATTACCTACACAATAAATTTTAAAAGTTTTTAAGAAATATTTGGTGGTAGAAATAAAGGCACTTACTTTTGCACTCCAATAAAAAAATTGGGTGGCACAAATGCCAAAAGATCTTTGAAAGTTTGGAAGTAACAGCACAGAATTTTTTAAATTCTACAAGGTAAAGTTTAGCGTAACAAATTAGAATTTTGACGTTGATTTTCGATGAGAAAATTTATGGTCAGATCAAACAACATTTACAATGGAGAGTTTGATCCTGGCTCAGGATGAACGCTAGCGGCAGGCTTAATACATGCAAGTCGTGGGGCAGCAGGGGTAGCAATACTCGCTGGCGACCGGCAAACGGGTGCGGAACACGTACGCAACCTTCCTTTAACTGGAGAATAGCCCCTCGAAAGAGGGATTAATACTCCGTAACATATTGATAAGGCATCTTATTAATATTATAGCTTCGGCGGTTAAAGATGGGCGTGCGCCTGATTAGATAGTTGGTGAGGTAACGGCTCACCAAGTCTGCGATCAGTAACTGGTGTGAGAGCACGACCAGTCACACGGGCACTGAGACACGGGCCCGACTCCTACGGGAGGCAGCAGTAAGGAATATTGGTCAATGGACGCAAGTCTGAACCAGCCATGCCGCGTGGAGGATTAAGGCCC
>JBBSEV010000138.1:0-5909 GCA_038239385.1 Chitinophagales bacterium | reverse complement strand
TGTTGTATTTGAACCTTGCATCAGAGGGAAAGCTGTAGGCTACCTGGCCTTCAATAACGGTGACTGAACTGTTTCCTATGCGTACTTTGTTGCTGGCATTTACTTTCGCGTTGTATCCTATAGCTGTGGCATTTACCAGATCGCCCAACGCTTCTTCACCTAGCGCTGAGTTATATATATTGGTTCATGCAGAATAATCAACAGGCTCTACAACATATAAATTGTATTAGCTTTTAGGTTTTCGTAAAAGGCTGTAAGTAATGTTTAGAAAAACTTCAACAGGGCATCTTTGCGGTTGCGGGAAACATTTATGGAGGTGTTATTACTCATTACAAGATAACCTCCTTCGCCACGAACGTACCTGATAACTTCGTTTAGGTTAACCATATAAGAGTTATGTACCCTTACAAAGAAGTTGTAATCCTGTATTTGCTCTTCTATTTTTTTAAGTGTACGACAGGCAATTATTTTATTTTTATTCTTCAAAAAAATATGCGTGTAGTTACTCTCCGCTTCGAAGTATATAACGTCGGTGGCAGCAATTAATTCAAAACCTTCTGCCGTTGGTACAGCAATCTTAGTAAAGCCATTGTTAATGCCACCAATTTTCTTTAATAACATTTCGAACTGTTCAGGCATTGGTAAATGGTGTTGTTCTTCCACCTTCTTAACAGCATCTATTAATTCCTTTGGCTCAATGGGTTTTAATAAATAATCAAGGGCGCTAAAATGAATCGCCTTTATTGCGTACTGATCGTAGCCCGTGGTAAAAACAACTGCGAAATTAATTTGAGGGAGACGTTGGAGCATTTCAAACCCATTCATTCGCGGCATTTCAATATCGAGAAATACAAGATCAGGTTTGTGCAGTTCAATTGCCTTTAAACCTGTTGCGGCGTCATTGCATTTTTCCAATACCTGCACATTTACACAATACTCTTTAAGTAACATTCCTAAGGTTTTAAGACAATGCATTTCGTCATCTATAAGTATTGCTTTGATCATTATTAAAAAGGTATTTTAATGATAACTTCTGTACCCCCGGCACTGCCATCCGCAAGCACCAAATCATTGATCACAATATGGGTTCCCAATTGATCCTGTTGCTGCAGCATTGCAATGCGGTCAGCTGTAATGTTCATCCCCATTGATTTATAGGAAAGTGCAGACTTGCTTTTTAATTCGGCCGCTTTCTTTCTCCCAATGCCGTCATCTGCAATTTTGCAAAACAAGATTTCGTCATTTGTATAGAGCTCAATATCCAAATGCCCGCTTTCTTTTTTATGCATTAATCCATGCCAGATAGCATTCTCAACATAAGGCTGAATAATAAGAGGAGGTACTGTAATAACGCTCATATCAGGCAGGTGATTGGTATTAATTTTATAAGTAAACTTATTTTCAAAACGAAGCGATTCCAGTTCAAGGTAAAGTTGCAGGGCTTCTAATTCCCGTTCTAACGGAATAAACGCTTCCTGTGAATTTTGCAAAATTAACCTTACCAGCCTTGAAAATTTTGCCAGGTATTCTGATGCCTGCAACCTGTTATTTTCAAGGATGAATAAATTGATAGCGCTGAGTGAATTGGAAATAAAATGTGGATTCATCTGTGCCCGCAACGCATGCATTTCAAGTTGCGATAATTTTTTCTGGCTCTCCAGCTTTTGAATTTGTAATTCATTTTCCGCAAGCTCAAGGAGATTCTTTTCATTTTTGCGCTTAAGTAAAATGGTACGAAAAATAAAACCGCTTATTATGATTAAACAAATAAAACCGGTGATAAGCATTTTCTTCTGCAAGGAACTTTGCGTCAACTCCTGCTGCTGAATTTTCAATTGACGGTTTTGATCTTGTTCCTGCTGATCTCTCATTTCCTCTTGCCTGAGTTGTTCGCTGAAAGAAATGTTTTGTATCTCCATAACTTTCTTTGTATTGAACAGGCTGTCTTTTGTTTCAATAGTTAGCTCTAAATATTTGGTAACGCTGTCTGTATTGTGGTTTAATTTATATACATCGGACAGTAAGTTAAGAGCCTGAAGTTTCCCCATGAGGTAATGAGCAGTTTTACTCAGTTCCAAAACTTTATTTGCATACAAAATGCTCGAATCCAGTTGCCCCCTTTTTTTAAAAATGCCTGCTAGGCCATTGTAATTATCCATCAGATCTTTGTTGCCGGGGGCCATAGCTGCGCCCGCTCTGTAATAATTAAGCGCAGTGGAATAATCACCGCTTTTTGAATAAATATTACCTATTGTAGGAGCGAGAATAAGAGAAAAGAAAAGCGTATCCTTTGAAGTTCCCCATTTGCCCAACCCTTTTAAAGATAAATCATGAGCCTTATTTGCATATTGTAATGCAGAATCAAGTTGATTGAATGTTTCAAAAATTGACGCTCCAAGCACAAAGCAGTTGACATAGAGAGAAGCGGTTTTATGGTTTTCCTGTTCAAAAACCGGGTTTAATTTTGATTCAAGAAGGGATTTTGCTTTACGCAAATTGTAAATTGCCTGTGCATAATCTCCCTCTTCACGGTATATATCACTCAATCCAAAATATGCTTCACAAATTAAATTGAAATTGTTTGCATGCTCGGCTATTCTTAAAGCTTGAAAGATATATTGGAGCGCCCCGGTGTAGTTGGCATTAACTTGCTCAAGAGCGAAATATTGAGCATATGACTCAAATAGCGCATCATCTGATTTCATTTTTTGTGCTAACAGAATATTTTGTTGTATATATGAGGTTGCAGAATCCGGATTTGAATATATGTAACCCCAAATCATACCTAGTGTAGTATAGAACCTGGTCGAATCATCTTTTGCAGAACGAATCAAATTCTCCAAACTGTCATACCGCCTGTTCTGGGTGTAAACACATGACAAATGTAGCAGGAGTAAAATCGTAATAAAGGCTTTTCTCATTAAAAGCATTTTGCGGTGTCTTAATTGCGCACAATCTAACAAATGGGCAAGAAGAACGGTGCATTTACCTGACTTTTTTTATTTCAAATAAAGTAAAAAGATTGTTGCAAAAAATTATTTACAACAATCTTTTCTTTCACCTGATTGCGTGGCTTTTTATTTACCTGTTAATAATGTTTCCGATTATTCGTTTTAATTCCTATCCGTCTTAATTTCTTTTAAACCGCAATGCGCTTACATGCATACCAACAACATTACCCCATTCTAAACCAATAAAATCAGAGCTGCGAACATGTATGCCGCCATAGATGCGTGAAAGCCCTACTTCATTGGCATAATCAGAAAATTTTGTAAATGTCCGCGGCGTATAGCCAAGATCGTTAATACTATTATCAGTAAATGTAGTGTTGTCGCCAAATATATCTGCAAGCACTCTTGCCGCAGCACCGGTTTGTGTAGAATGTGCAGAAGTATAATCAGGAAATGGCGGCGTTTTAAGCAATGGTTTCCATGTGGCATTAAAGTTTGCCTGGATGTAAGCTTCCGGCCTTAATTGATTATAGACATATTTCGTTTTATAACAAGAAACCATTGCATCGGAAGTAGCCATACCGATTTTACAATAGGCTTCTGCGGCCATAGATAAGCTGGCATTTTTATTAGCAAACACTGAGCTCAAAATAGAAATTGATACACAGGGCCCGGGCAACGCGGCCCAATATTTAGCGATAATAGCATGTTCCGGATCCTGGTTAATGGATTCATTATATACTTCCAGTTCTTCCTTATACAATTGCGAAGATGGATCGGTTGAATAAACAGGGGGCGGCGGTGGTTGCGTGCTGGTAGCATTGTCTTTAATAAAGGTCCTGTTATTTCCCCAATAGGGCACTTGGGCAAATTGCCCTGGCAGAGGAATCCATAATCCCGGCCCGGTTGGTGGAACATAAGAGGTTGGATACGGATTTAGGTAAACCTGGTCTCCGCCATCAGACACAGACCATGAATAAACTGCGTTAGATATATCCTGACCAAAAAGGGTAGACCTATCGAGAACATTTTTCGGAATGGTTGATCCAAACAATGTATTGAATGAACTTTCCAATGAGTCAATTGTAAAATTTTGAGACGTGGATGTATTGCCAAACATGTGATGCACCATACTTGCCAACGCTGCATTAGCAGCGGCGGGATAAAAGTAAAGATCGCCACAATTTATTTTGGGCAAGGACGGCAGCCCGTTCAACTGTTTTTGAATAGACTGGTATTTCGGCAAACCGGGCACTACCGTTTCATAAAAGGCAATTCCCATGTAGCCAAATGCTCTTGCAATAATGGGTCCCACATTTTGATTAGGTGTCGTGCGTGATAATTGAATTGCAAGTGCATACCACTTTGCCGGTACGTTGGCGCCTGCTTTCACGGCGTGTTCATTTTGAACGTCAGCATTATATTCTCCTGTTGCTGGTTGATTGCATGTCGAACCGGGATGGTCATTCTTTCTACAGCTTACATTCAAGACAATGAATGCGCTTGTAAGCATTAGTATAATTTTAATTTGCTTTTTCATTTCTCTTAATTTAAATAGTGTTGAATAAATGAATAAAACCCGAAACTATTTTAGAAGGCATTCTATAAAAAGCACAAAAGCTTAACTAACAGAAATGAAGTGTGATTTGTAGAAATGGAAGTGTAGGTGACAAAAATGAAAATGCAATTATTTTAGAAAGAAAAGATGATTGGCGGCCAGGCCTATGCATTTGATATGGCAAATACAAGAGGGCCATGAGAAAGATGCAATTCAACGAAATTTTTGAAATTCATATCACAAACAATCCAGAGAGATTTAGAGAAAAATCATCCAAAGGTGTTGGCGAAGGTTTATGTAAATGCAAAGGATAGAAATACCAGTTTTAGAAGCGTAATCCATTTAGTGTAGACTTGTGGACAAAAGAAGTATTTATTCTCCGATGGAGTCCTTTTGGACAAAAGATGGATACATCCAGCGGGAATTTGTGCTTATCAGGAAAATTATAAATATTCATCAGCAAAATTTTATACTGGTGGTGATGGTGGATTTGGATTTCTAAAGCATTGGATGGAATGAAGAATGTGTAGCATTGGCTTCTAACTGATGTTGGTGCGGCCACGCAAAGGGCCATGCGAAACACTATCGGCGCTAAAACCCATTCATTTGTGGCATTTCAATATCGAGAAATACAAGATCGGGCTTGTGCAGTTCAATTGCCTTTAAACCTGTTGCGGCGTCATCGCATTACGTCCTATCGGGGTTTTCACAGCATTCATTATCTATAAAAAAACGGTTGTGAAACCCCGATGTATAACAGACTTTTATTCGTAAATTCTTTATGAAAATGAAACCCCGCTAAGACAATATATTTTTATACGTATAGTTTATTTGCACCCTAATTGATCCTTTAGTTAATAGCCACGCAATTATGTCAATTTTATTACCTGGCAGTGGATTTTTCCAGTTTATCCAAACGTGCTTTCAATTCATCAATCTCCCGTTGCTGAATTTCTATTATGCTTTGTTGTTTACTAACCAGTTCATCGGAGGGACCATTCCTATTAATTTTAAATAATTGATTTCCCCTTTCTAATGTTTCAACTTTGGTATTTAATTCCTGGACAGCTTTTACTAAAGGCATGATGAACTGGCTGTAGGCCAAACTGTAATGGTCCCTGTCATTAACGGGGGTATGTAAACCATCAAATTGATAATCCAATTCCATAGCTATTCTTTCCACATCCTGTGCAAGAAAACCAGTGTGTACCTGTTTTGTGACATCATAAGAAGCAGGCTTTACGAAGTTGTTAATGATGCCGGTCCTGGTGTATTCATCAAATTTTTGGTTATCTAAATAATAAGTAACGGGTGTAAGTTTTTTAATAAAATCTAATCCCGGTACATTATTTTTTATGTTGTATTTGAACCTTGCATCAGAGGGAAAGCTGTAGGCTACC
>JBBSEV010000137.1:0-5943 GCA_038239385.1 Chitinophagales bacterium | reverse complement strand
TGGATTTGGCATAACCGTAAATTAAAATATAAATTAATTGTTGTTTTTCTTAAATTTTTCAAGTCCTTTTTGCAAGGGGTGATTATTTTCTATTACTCCAGATCCCATCTTTTTGAGCATGGCAAGTATTTCCTTATTGCATTGAGGCCCTCCAATCTCTTTTTCCCTGCACATTCGCTGCATTGGAATACTTAGCGAAACAAATTCGTAAATCCAGTCTGCCAAATGCAAGTGGCTTTCAGTACGGGAGATATAAAATATATCCGGGTCTTCTTCATCCGCATTCATTTCATCAGGATTTTCCACCTGCTTCACTACCATATTAAATTCATCCCAAAGATCGAGGGGAAGGGTGTTTCCGCAGCGATCGCATATTACATTTACACTCCCTCCTACTTCAAATTTCAACATCATAAATGATGTGTTCTTTTCGAGGGTGAGTTTTATACTGGCTTCACAATTTGTGAAATCAGCCTGTGAATAATCTGCAAAGAACTTTTCGTTTACCTCGTATCTATATTCATGAATACCAGGCTTTAATCCCACAAATGCGATCTCGTACTCACGCCTGTTTCCCATTACTTGAATTTAAAGGGGGGCAAAGGTAAGGGAAACCGATTAATTTTTTATGCAAATAGCTTAAATATTGAATTCAACTCTAAAAGATCAGTTCAGCACTGCCAGTTATTATTATCTTCGGTTTTTTAAAATTTATTTTCAATAAAATCAAAATATCAGATCAAAATATTTTTCATGCGCATTTCGGGTAATTTAAAAAAGAAATTATGGGTTGGATTATTACTAATAATACTTATAGTTTTCATTAAATTATTTGCGACAAATTCATCATGGGTTGAAAATTATTATTCGCAAAATTTCTATTACTTTTTTTCAATCTTTTTAAGAACTCTTTTTCGTTGGATTCCTGTAAGCGCAGGCGATGTTTTATACTTCGTTACGGGTGTATGGATCTTTATCAAAATAATAAAGAATACGATACTTCTATTTAAAAAGAAATTTACGAAGAGCATTTTTTTCTCAAAACTCTGGAATCTCTTTTTGATTGTTACTACCATTTACATTGTATTTAATATTTTTTGGGGGTTAAATTATAATCGTAAAGTAATTGGCTGGCAACTACAGTTAGATGAAGCGGTATATGATACTTCCAATCTTAAATTAATGCAGGAGCTGTTATTGCAAAAAGTGAATACAACAAAAGCGATTCTTATCAGGAATAAAACATTATATCCTGGTAAAACAGATTTATTTAAAAGAGCTAAACAATGTTATGATGCTGCAGAAGAAAAATATCCTTTCCTGCATTACAAATACCGTTCAGTAAAATCTTCTATGTATGGATGGCTTGGCAATTATTTGGGATTCACAGGTTATTACAATCCGTTTACCGGTGAAGCACAAGTAAATACTACTGTGCCTCAGTTTCTACTTCCTTATGTTACCCTGCATGAAATGGGCCATCAGATTGGATATGCGAAAGAAAATGAAGCTAATTTTTCAGCATACCTCGCTGCCGAAAATTCCGGGGATACGTTATTCCAGTATTCAGCCTATTTGGATCTTTTTGTATACGCCAATCGTGAAGTCTATTATTTTGATACAACACTCTCAAAAAATTCGGTAACGCAATTAATTCCAGAAGTGAAAGCAGATTTATTAGAATGGAAACGGTTCAATGAAAAATATACAAGCGTTGTCGAACCTGCGATAACCTGGCTTTATGGAAAATATTTGCAAATAAACCAGCAACCAAAAGGCATGCGAAGTTATAATGAAGTAATCGCTATGCTGATGGCTTATTATAAAAAGTTTGGAAGAATATGATGCAAAAAAAATGTACAATGTGAAAGAATACCGATTAATATGGATTGCTAATTACCAATTGTTAATTGCCCATTGCTATCTTCTTTCCCTCACTGGTATACGCTTTCTTCCCTCACGTGATGGCCTTGCAGTTCCACCGCCATCGGCTTCATTCATTCTTATTTGTCTTCCATTATAATTTTTGCCATCTATGCTTTTCATCATTTTCCCTGCAACAGATTTATCAATTTCAACCCAGGAGTTCATATCACGAAGGTCAATTTTACCAAGCACTTCCTTTTTAAGATTACTTTCATCAAGAATGAATTGTAAAAAACTAGCTTTATAAAATCCATCTTTTGTACCGAGATTTATAAATAACCTGGTATAGCCGTTATCCCGTTGGTAAGAGTTTCTCTCTCTTTCTCTTCCTGCACCCTGGCTTCTGCCGCCAGATGTATCATTGCGTTTCTCCCTGTAATCCTGTCTTGCATTAAGATCATCAGCATTCTCATAGTACTTTAGAAAATGATCAAATTCAAGAGCAGCTACTCTTTTTAATACTTCTTCTTTACTTATGTCAGCAAATTTCTTTTGTAAGTCGGGCATATAAGTTTCATAATCACCATGGGAAGTATCTGCCCGAATAAGTTTATCCATAAAATGAAAAAACTGCTTACGGCACACGTCTTTTCCACTGGGAATATCCAGCTTATGAAATTGTGCGTTAGTCATCTTTTCAAGCTGTCTTATTTTAAATGCTTCCCTGCTATGGCAAATGGATATACAGATACCACTCTTTCCTGCACGGGCAGTTCGTCCGCTGCGATGTGTGTAAACTTCTATATCATCGGGTAATTCAAAATTTATTACGTGGGTTATGCCTTCCACATCTATACCTCTTGCAGCAACATCTGTTGCAATTAAAAGCTGCAAATTCTTTTGGCGAAAACGCAGCATTACTTTATCACGCTGCTGTTGTGTAAGATCACCATGCAAGGCTTCAATATCATATCCCTCTTTCAGGAGCCTCTCTGTTATTTCAGCTGCATCAGCTTTTGTACGCGTAAAAATAATTCCATACATGCCGGGGTTAAAGTCAATTAACCTCTTTAAAGTTTCGTACCTGGACTGAGCCGGTGTGATGAAATACTGGTGATCAATATTTACATTGGCTGTATTTTTTTTACCAACAGTGATCTCCTGCGGGTTGGTCATAAAATTTTTAGAAATAGCTTTTACTTCAGCAGGCATTGTTGCACTAAACAGCCAGATACTTTCACGATTAATGGTGTTCTTCAATACAAAATCAATATCATCCCTGAAGCCCATATTCAGCATTTCATCAGCTTCATCCAGTACTACGTATTTCACTTTCTGAAGATCAATAGCCTTTCTTTCAATCATGTCTATTAGCCTTCCAGGTGTTGCTACAACAATATGAACCCCCTTTTTCAGCGCACGTATCTGCATTACAATTGAGGCGCCGCCATATACCGGTTCAGCAATTATATTCCTGGAATACTTTTTTAAATCCTGGAGGTCGTTACATATTTGCAGGCAAAGTTCCCGGGTGGGGCAAACTATAAGCGCTTGTGGGTATTTATTTTCAGGTTGTGTAAGATGCAGTAACGGAAGCCCGAAAGCTGCGGTTTTTCCGGTACCGGTTTGTGCAAGCCCTACAAAATCAGTTGTGCCTGATAATAATATAGGAATCGCCTTAAGTTGTATAGTAGTGGGAGTATCAAAGCCAAGATCAGCAACAGCCTTCACAAGATTTTCATTCAGGCCTAAGCCTTCAAATTCATTCATCGATTTTTCTTATTTAGAGGCGCAAAGGTAATCTATTAGCCCGAAAGAGGATAAGCTGCGTATCTTCATACTTTGAAATAATCTACTTTTAAAGGCGTTAATATAATTAAACATTAAACCTCCTAAATATATTTAAGTCTTAACACTTCATAAGTTACCCCAAGTCAAATGTTATTTTAATTACCCGCTATGCATAAAGCTTTATTGTATTGCTTACTCCTTACTTTTTTATTTTTCAAATCGTATGCCCAGGTAACTCCATCTGATAAACAGATTATGGATTCATTAATTAAAAATGATGACTTCATGAAAATGTTGGACAAAATGGATGATGCAAAAAGCTATGTGAGAATCAATATTGGAATTGGAAACAGGTTGTTTAGCGGAAACAATAAAGCGGTCCAAAACCTGGATACGAACAACCAGCTTGTTTTTACACCTTCAATTGGGTATTTTCACAAGAGTGGCCTTAGCCTTTCAATTGCCAGTTATTTGCTCAGCGAAAATAGTAAACTTAATTTTTACCAATATGCATTATCTCCCTCATATTCCTATTCAAAAGGAAAGATTGCAGATGCTTTGATTTCTTATGTCCATTATTTTAAAGAAAGTAAGTATAACTCTCCGGCTTCTCCATTCGATAATGAAATTTATGCAAACCTTTTATTTAAAAAGCCACATATCAAACCTGGCATTTCTGCAAGTTATTCTTCAGGAAGCTATAGCGAAATTATACACGTTGATACTACTGTAATTGTTGCGACCAGGCCGATCAAAATAAAATATGTGGACACTGCTTCAACTAAAGTTTCTTCATTTTCTCTTCCTATAAGCATTCAGCATGATTTCGAATTTTATTCTTTATTTTCAAAAAAAGACTTGTTGCAGCTTACTCCTCAGCTTTCTCTTATTTCGGGAATTAATAATTATTCGGTAAGTCACAAGAGTAATACTCAACTGTACAATTTGTACACAAAAAGACAATTAAAAAAACTACGACGTTTTCAGTCTTCCACAGGTAAAAGTAAATTTGAAATTCAATCGCTGGGGCTTGATCTTGATTTGAATTATGCCATCGGCAAAATTAATATAGAGCCGGAAATATATCTTGACTATTATTTGCCAAAAACAAATGATAAAGCCTTTACACAGATATATAATTTTAATATTGGAATAACTTTTTGATGATCAGATTGGCATATTAATTGAAAATATATTTGATAAAATTTATGAAAACTAAACTTATTTCCTTCGCAATCTTATTGCTTATTTCTTCATCCCTTTTTTCCCAATCATTTAGTTTTGGTGTAAAGGCAGGTGCTAATCTTTCGAAGATTTCGGGCAAATCCTGGAAAGATGAATTTCAGTTTGGTTACCATGCTGGTGTATTTGCTACAATCAGTGGAAAAAAATGGGGTATTGAACCTGAAATATTATTTAACCAGGTCAGTACTGATACTGCCAGCAATTTCAGCCAGGTTTATCAGTTCAATAAAATAGATAAAATTCAACTACGTTATTTAAGTATTCCTGTTCTAATAGATTACAAACTAAATAAAATCCTATCTCTGCAGGCAGGCCCTCAATTTGGGATATTAATTGATCAGAATAAGGATCTGTTACAAAATGGAAAAGATGCTTTCAAATCCGGAAATTTTTCAATAGTAGGTGGTTTGCAAGTGCATGTGGCAAAAATTCGTATCTATGGCAGGTTTGTAGGAGGATCTTCAAACATCAATAATATTGCAAGTAATGATACCTGGAAATTGAGCTCAATCCAGGCCGGCGTAGGTTTTGCATTTTAATCACCTCACTGTTTCAATCTCGCCAGCTTCATTTAACTTTATTAGTGAAGAAGGTTGCTGTTCATTAAAATTATCTCTGCGGTGTTGCACTATATAGTCAACACCGTTTTTTATTTCATTACTTATCTCTTCAAAATTCAGCGGATATTTTTTTCCTGAGACATTAGCAGATGTAGAAACTAAAGGAGTTCCTGATTTACGAATAAGCTCTTTGCAAAAATCATCTTTTACAATTCTTATTGCCACTGTACCATCCTTATTAATGAGTAACCATGGTAAATGGATACCATTTTCAAAAATAGCGGTTACTGGTTTTTTTTGCGTTGCTAAAAAATCGAGAATTTTTTTTGAAGGTTGTGAAACATACCGTTTTATTTCTTCAACCCCTGAAACAAGAATGATCATTGATTTTTTTTCATCCCTTTTTTTGAGCCGGTAAATTTTTTCTATAGCGGCTTCATTAGTAGCATCACAACCAATTCCCCATATGGTATCTGTTGGA
>JBBSEV010000136.1:0-5960 GCA_038239385.1 Chitinophagales bacterium | reverse complement strand
TATGGCTTCAAAACAGCAACGGGCATTTATCTTTTAACAGCCTTCCTCCAGGAACTTACCGGCTTGAAGTAAAAGGCGGCAATAAAATAACGGGTGATTTTGAGGGCATTGATTTTTTAAACATAATCGTACAGCCCCATTGGTGGCAAAGCTGGTGGTGTAAACTACTTTTTATTTTAATTGCTATAGGGCTGGTAACCTATTTTGTAAAACGACGAATTAAAATAATTCGCAAAGAAGGCGCTGTTAAACAAAAGATAGCCGCAATAGAAATGCAGGCACTGCGTGCACAAATGAACCCTCATTTTATTTTCAATAGCCTCAATAGCATTGAGAATTTTATCATGAAGAATGAAAAAAGAATCGCTATAGATTACCTTGCTAAGTTTGCCTTATTAATGAGGATGATACTGGATAGCAGCCGAAACGAACTGGTACCTTTTACCAAAGATATGGAGGCAATGAAATTGTACGTTGAGTTGGAACAGTTCCGTTACAAAAATAAATTTGGTGTTACTTTTAATATTGACCCAATTTTATTGAATGGCGACTACCGTGTCCCGCCTTTATTGATTCAGCCCTTTGTAGAAAATGCTGTTGCACATGGTTTGTCAAAAAGTAATAAAGATAACCTGCAATTATTGGTAGAAGCAATATTTGAAAATGACTACATTCTATATACCATACAGGACAATGGAATAGGCCGGAAAAAATCAGCAGTTCATGCGCAGCAAAACCGGCCCTTTCATAAAAGCATGGGTATGCAGATCACGCATGAACGAATCAGTATTTTTAATGAGCAACAACAAGCAAAATGTGAAGTAGCCATAACAGATTTATATGACGAAAATAAAGAAGCCTGCGGTACCAGGGTAGAGGTAAAATTAAAAGCTATTTAAAAACGTGCATGCACTAACGGCCATATTGGTAGATGATGAAATAAACAGCCTGGAGAATCTTCAGCAAAAGTTAATTGCCTTTTGTCCGTCTATAAAAATTTCGGCCATGTCACAAATACCTGAGCAGGCCATCGTGCTTATTCATCAACTTAAGCCGGATGTATTGTTTCTGGATATTGAAATGCCAGAGATGAACGGTTTTAAAATGCTGGAAGAATTAAAGGATATGAATTTTGATATTGTTTTTACTACTGCCTACAGTCATTATACAATTGATGCTATCCGGTTAAGTGCTTTTGATTATCTCGTTAAGCCGATTGTAGTAAGCGAACTGCAAAATTGCATCAATCGCCTTTTACAAAAACACAGCTTTAAAACGAAAGAAAAATTAGATGTGCTTCTACAAAGTCTGCAACAATCTAAAACACAGGAAAATAAAATAGCGATACACACTTTTGATGGTATTGAATTTTTACAGATAAAAAGTATCATGCACATCCAGGCCAGTGCCAATTATTGCAAAATTATTCTGGACAAGGAGAACCCTTTGTTAGTAACCGGGTTATTGAAAGACTTTGAGGAAATGCTAGTGCAATACAACTTTTACAGGATACACAATTCGCATCTTATTAACCTGGTGCATATAAAAAAATATATCCGGGGTGATGGCGGCCAGATCGTGATGCAAAATGGTGATGTGATTGAAGTTTCGAGAAGAAAAAAAGAAGAATTTGTAAAGCTGATATCAAAATAAGTCTTTTGGGAATTATGATTTAATATATTCAAGCCAGGCCTCTTCCCATTACTCTTTTACCAGATCGTAAGGCGTATCTAAAGTAAGTGTATGAACAACGTTTGCCGGATTGTATTCATTAAATTTATAATGGCGTTAAAAGTATGTATTGTGAATGCTTTCATTGCACAGCACTTTTTCTTTTGTTTGCTTGCCGGTATCAGGGTCTGTTCTTATGGCAATTCTATTATACCTTCTGCTATGGATTTGCTAATTAAAGTCTGCTTATCGTCATTGTCCGATAACGAGTCAATATATTTTGTATAAACTTGTATACTAGCAATTATTTCTTTGTCCGTTTGCGCAAGTAAAGCTTTCCCAGTAAACGTCAAAATGAAAAATGTCACTATGAAAATTAAGGTCTGTCGCATTTTTAATAGCTGCCAAACGTTTGTATTTATGTAATAATACACAACTAAATTTTAAAATTCAAAACCATCCCTTACTGAGTTTCATATGTAGTTTACCCTCCATTGGCGCAAGCGTCCGCTTGTGCCGTTATACTAACTTAATTCAGTCAACCCTTTCATGCCGCTGGAATTAGGGGAACTTTTATCCTTATCGTGAAATTTGTATTTTCTACTCACAAGCTAATGTAAGCTTCTTTTCGATTAGAGCATAAGCGGACGCTTGCAATAACGGGG
Organism: Chitinophagales bacterium; assembly: GCA_038239385.1. GTDB lineage: Bacteria > Bacteroidota > Bacteroidia > Chitinophagales > Chitinophagaceae > Ginsengibacter. The sequence goes on along the minus strand of JBBSEV010000136.1, from coordinate 3,624 downwards.
ATGCAGGTAAGCCTGCATTCTTCATTTTTAATCCTAACATGCTCTATTAAACGCTGTTTACTTTTTATAGCACTTCTGTTGAAAAACAATAATTATTGTCTTCTGAAAATAAATCTTCTTATAGTACTGATATAATTATTTGATTTTTGAGAATGGGTAGTTGTGAATCAGCCACTCCATGTTGGTGGCTGTGCTTCTCTGTGCAACGAAGCCAAAATTACTTGAACTCTTTTGTTATTTTTATTTGCCCAACAATGTTGCTATTAAATTCTTCGAGTTCTTCTGCTGGCACCCATAATTCATTGTGTATTTCGCCGCCAACATTTTGAATTTCAAATTTAATTGCGTAGTCTGTCTTAATAGCAAACTTTGTTACAAAACCTGACCCCGAAGCAGGAACATTCCAATCTCTAGCAATTTGAATAGCGTATTCCTCATTCATAACTGGATAAAAAATCGGTTGCTCTGGAAGTCTAGGTGGGAACTTTGTCCAACCTGATTGCTCAATTAATTCCAATTCTTTTGGTCCAACTGGTCTGTATAAAATTGTCAAATCATTTGCTTGCATTGTATTCAAGTCTATGTCTAATGTAATCGTTTAAAAGTCGCTATTCCTCTTTGTCTTCGGTTGTTGCTTTTAGTTTGTCAAAATAATTTAAAAGTTACTTTGCTTTGTTCCTTCCTAATGCTTATTCGTCCTGAACTCATTCCTGTGTCCATTGTATGTGAAGCACTGCGAATGTAGTCAAGTAGATATTTGTCCTCTCCATTGGCACAAGCGTCCGCTTGTGCCGTCATACTAACTTAATTCAATCAATCCTTTCATGTCGCTGGAATTCCGGACACTTTTATCCTTATCGTGAAAATTGTATTTTCTACTCACAAGCTAATATAAGCTTCTTTTCGATTAGGGCACAAGCGGATGCTTGCGCCAATAAAGGGGTAGTTGTGCATCAGCCACCTATTGTTGGCTGCTGTGTTATTGAATAAGTAAAAGCTTATTTTAAATTTAGGCTTTTAAGTGTCGCCAAAATTTTAAATAAAAATAAATATGAAAAATAAAAAAAACAACAGCTACAACAGTATAGCTTATGTATAAAGTCAAAAAATCCAAAGGATAAATATCTTTTTCTTCCAACTTGAAAATTCCTATTAATGTCATTAAAAGGAAAAGAAAAGGAAAAAGAAAATATGAAAGAACCAAGTACTCTTTATCATGTCTTACTTTGGTTGATAAGTTGAACAAAGTTGTCAAAGAAGTTATCGTCAAGCATAAACTGAAAATTATAGCAAGAATATTTAACGTCATTACATCAGACATAGTAAACCACTTATTAACGTGACTGCAAAAAAAAATTGTTTGTACAAAACAAGATGAAATTGAACTTAGTAAGAAAGTCAATAATAGCTGTCTTAAAAGAATGGTTGATATAGATTTATTCATTTAAACCTGCTTGTAATTTTTGCATGACTTACGAGTTTGGTTAAACATAGCAGCCAACATTTGTATTTATATAATAATGCACAACTAAATTTTAAGATTCAAAACTATAACTTAATAAGTTTCATAGGTTAGCTTACTTCGTTTTTTGTATTATTGAGTTGCGTCAATACAATTTTAAATTCCTGCTCTGCAATCTAGTTGTTGGCACGATCATCCATATCTTAAAACCACTTATTACTTATCTTATCCCAGGTGGTAACGCCAATTTTAAACTGTACAGGATTACTGAATTTATTGGCAGCAGAACCAACAATATATACACCGAGTTTAAATTTACTTAACGGGTTAAAAGGCCATTTAAATATGCGCTCAATTCCTGCGAATGTTTCTGCATAACGGAGGTTACGCTCCGGGGCAATTAAAAATCCTGCACCGGCAACTTCACGCAGTTGCAGCTTTTTCATAAACGGGATTTTATTAATGATTGCCCCATTAAAGTCATGCACATAATGTGCTTCATAAAAACGATTGAATATAGGGAAAGTAGAATCCAGCGACTGGAAAGCTTCATTGGGATTTAAAAATAATACCGGGTCGCCACGGCGTTGAAACTTGTAATCCACCAGGCGCAAATCTTTGCGGCTAAGAAAAGAACCGGTCCTGAATGTGTACCTGGAAATACCAGTAAGGCCAAGTTTTATTTCCTGCTCTATGCCTGTTTCGAAGTAATCGAAATCTACCTCACTACCAAGAATACCCGGTATTCCTTTTCGCAACATTACATAAAACGTGGGCCATTTAGAGCCAAGAATAATTTTTTCTTTCGGCTCGCGGATGTAGCGCTGGTGTGGTGTGTATTGCAGCCTTACTTTTCCATATAATGCATTGTAAGATTTAAAATAAACAGCCCGGTTATCTTCCAGTATATTACCAAAAAGACTGTCAACCTGTGAATTGGTTTTGTAACCACTTACCGATCTTCGAAAAGCAATATTTAAATCTGTAAATAAAAACAAACCGTTTACAATTTCAAAGTTGTGCCCAAGCCCAAGGCCATTATTGAGGTACACATTATTTCGCTTCAGTAAATTAATCCATGCATCGCCCTGGAAAATATATTGAAACTGCCGCTCAACGGTTATGTTATAATAGCTGCGTTTAAAAGGATTGTATAATTTACTAAACCTGATGCTGCCATTTAGATCATTGTTGCGGATGCCATAGCTGATGTTGTTCCATAAAGTAATGTTTTTTCTTGACGGGTAGGTTTTGTTATACATGAAAGAAAGGAATATACGGCTGCCCCCAAATTGCAAAGGCTGGTAAAAAGCGCTTACCGGCTGAATGTACCATCTTCTTTCTTTATAATGATCATTAAATGTTTGCCCGGTGAGAAGTACTTTCTTCCAGGTGATTTTATTGATTACCCTATCCATGGAATCCAAATACATATTAGTGTGCGTGGCTGTGTAAATGCTATCCTTATATCGTATATAACGGACCTCTTTGCCGGTGAGTGGTTCAGTGCGTACGGTATTCCAAAATGTGCTGTCCCTCTCATACGCTGATTGTGAGGTTGCACTTACTTCAACTCCAAAATATTTTTTATCAAAAGTTTTATTTAATACATAATCTTTATAAGATACTGTTGTATTCCCGGATACTTTTTTCTGGCCTGCTTTTGATGAATAACTGAACTGCTGTTTTGTAATCATCCATGCGTGATTATTTACGAAATCATAATCCTGTTCCACCTGAAAAAAGTCATATTCAGGCAAATGGTATTTAGGAAAAATAAATTTCGTATGAAGTATTACCCATGAACTATCTGCAATGGTAATTTCTCCCTCAACGGTTGCATTGCTTAGCTGGCGTGGCTTCACACTTATTACATACACCTTTTTGCCGGCTTCATTTTTTATGGCCAGTGTTTTAAATTTATAAGCAAGCAGGCCGCTATAACTTACCGGTGAGAGAACTGGAACATCTGAAACTGCGGGAACCTTTAGCAGGTTGTTATAAAAATTAAAATCACCTTCTGTTGCAGATAAATAAAATAATCCATCTGCTTTTCTTCCTTTGGTAACACCGGTGCGTTCTTCTTTTGTACGTTGTGCCGATCCGTAATCATAGTCAAGAGCGACCTCTGCCAGGGCCATACGTTTAAGATCAGCATTGGC
>JBBSEV010000135.1:0-6045 GCA_038239385.1 Chitinophagales bacterium | reverse complement strand
ATTAGTAGCAATTCTGTAAAGCCACACTTTTATAGAAATGCCATTGTAAGTAAACATATTGATATGAGTGAATGCCTTAAAAAAAGTATCGGCAGCTATATCAGCGGTATCATCAAAATTTGCGGTTCTCCGAAATATATAGCCGAAGATGGGCTTATAGTATAATTTAAAAATCTCCGAAAACTCTGCATTATTCTCTTTGATTTTTTTTAATAATTCTCTTTCTGTCAAAATGTATTTACACTTTATTCAATAATGTAAAAGTGAGTAATTGGTTGCATTACTTGTGAGCCCGTTTGAATATTTAGGCTGTCAACAAACATGACGCACAACGTTTGTATTTATGTTATTAAGCGTAAGATACTTAAAAAAAGGAGTTAGATTTTCAACCCTTTAACGATATACTTTTTGTATTGTCGTTAGTACAATCGGAGTTATAATTTTTTCTAATAAGTACATTGTTTACACTTTCAAAGTTTCAAAACAAGGCTAACGATGTTAGGAAGTTGTTCAACAATATTACAGTCAAATTCCAGGCTTTGAAAATGTTTCTAACGAACTTAGCGAGCTATCTAACGGCCTTGGAAAATCACCTAACGACATTAAAAACCTGTGAAACGACAATGGGCAAGAGATTCCGCTATGAAATCAGGATCATATCTTTTCAAGGGTTTCTCTTGTCAATTCACTTTTTGTATCACCGGTATTTAAAGTTGATGCTGGTTCAAATAACATTATAGACACTTCACTCTCAGCAAATGGTTTATGTTCAATACCTGCTGGTACTATCAAAAATTCATTCTCTTTAATTTCTATTGTTTTGTCACGAAATTCTATTTTTAAACTTCCTTTGAGAACATAAAACAATTCGTCTTCGTTATCATGTTTGTGCCAAACGAATTCGCCTTGCAATTTTACCAATTTAACATGTTGCCCATTTAGCCCGCCAATAATGCGTGGGTTCCAATAGTCCTGAAATAGAGATAGCTTCTCTTCGATATTTACCTTGTCCATAGTATTTGTTTTTATTCTAAATCAAAGCTGTAGATTTTTATTTCTGCCGTATAATTTGTGATGATTCCTTGCCAGCCTGTAGGTAAGGCTGTTAGTATGCATTTGTGTTTTCTATTCCTCATTCCCGATGTTATAAGTATCTCTTAAGAATCCAAGAATTTTATGATTAGTCATAATATAGTTATTCAACTGAAGGGTTCGTGTTGATATCAACATTTGTTTATAAAACAAAATTGTGTTAGAGGCTTCACCCCTGTCAAATGAAGCAGTATTTAATATTTTGGCTTCAACATTCCGATTGCTTTTGCTATAACTCTTTATAACTTCAAGCACGGTTGGATTTGTATCTTCCTTTCGCAATTGGTCCAGCCAGCTCCAATCATAATATTTCAAAAGGAAAGGTTTTAACGGATTGGCGAAATATTGATATTCCTGTTCATTCCTGTTTCGGATATTATTTATATCAACACTAATATCGCCCAGTAGTTTTTGCAATGCAAAACTTTTAAAATAGCGCAGAGATCCGGAATTCCTCAGTTGGCTGAGTATGCCATCTTTGGGTTCAAAAGTATAAGTATTAAAGAGATAAAAACTTGTAGTAAATGCCGGATAGATTTTTTTGGAAAGATTAGTTAATGCACTGTCCTTAAAAAAGGCGTTTAAATAATCGATGTCTTTTTCTTTTTCCAGTCGTAATTTAAGTTTGTTGGAAACAACTATTGAATCACTCAATAATTCAGAATACAGTGTTTTAGCATATTCCTTTTCTTTAGTTTGTTCACTTAAATGTTCCCGGTAACTTTCGGCAAAAAAGCCCATTGTCACCGCAAGAAATATCATTAGGAATTCCAGAAGATACTCTTTCCATTTTTTGGATTTATGATGAAGATCCGGGTGATGATGTACTTCCATATTTTCAGTTTCTTGTTTTGGGATTACTACATCCGGGTCGTTGGTAGTAATAATTTCGCCTGGAAGATTTTCCGATTCAGCATTTATCGGATTGCCTGGATTGTCTGCCATTTATATTTGTTAGTAAGGGAACCAAATTTAAACCTGGTTAATGTTCAACTTAGTTTTTTAATTTTTTGATTTCTTGTCTTGCTTGTTGCTTTGCTTGTTCGTCTCCATACTTTTCTGTGAGCTCGTAATATTTAATAGCATTTTCTTTGTCGCCTTTAAGTTCATAACCCTGGGCAATGTTATTTAAAACTATAAAATCTTTAGGATTTAATTTCTCAGCCTGTTTTAGATAACCCAACGCTTTATCATAGTTTTTTGTCAGCATGTTGGCAACTGCCGTAGTCGAAAGTATTTCAATGTTATTAGGATAATATTTTAAAGTTACCTCGCCAATTCGTATCATATTTTCAAGTAATTTATCATTTTGTGTTTCGTATAAATCTTTTAAATAAGTTTGGATGGAACCTAACATAAAATTTTCTGCATCTTCAAGTTTTTTATTTTCAGTCCAGAGCCAATTGTTTTTTATTACGTTTGAATATTCAACTGTCTTCATTACTTCATCAGTAAAATTTTCATAATCGCCAATTTGTTGAAGCACGTAACATTTGCCAAATCTAATATCTAATCTATTTGGAAATTTCTCAATTCCCTTGTTTATATAACTGAACGCTGTTGTTAACTTGTCAGGATTGTAACCCAGGTTTGAACTCATAAAACCTGCAACCTTACTTGTACTGTCAGTCAACTGAAAACCTTCCTTGCTCCGTTGTTCTTTGGTAAGCGAAATTAATTCTTGCTTACTGTTTGAAAAGTAAAAATTAAATGCAGAAGTGTAAAGTTCCGGATCATCAGGATTTGATTTCTCCCACGCGGTTAATAAGCTTTTAATCTTTATCGTGTCATTGTCTTTATATAATTTTTTAAACTTTTCGTAATTTGTCTGCCCGAAAACCAAACCTGAAAAAGTTATCAAAACTATAAGAGTAATTATTTTTTGCATCGGGTCAGTTTTTCTTTGTTATGGTAATTGCCATTTTAACTGCGTTGTAAGCGTTCAATATTCCTCCACTTACTGATAAGCTGCTAAATGGCACTTGTATTTTTGTATGTGGCCTGTTAACCATTTGATTTGGTTTAAAGGTTGACTTTAAAATAATTTCTTTCACTTGCTTTGTGGAAAGTGCAGGGAAATAAGAAAGCAATAACGCAGCTACTCCCGTAACAAACGGCGTGGACATACTGGTGGCCGCTCTAAAATCATAGCTATTATTTGGGGCGGTGGTAAAAATATCACTCCCGGGAGCAAACAAGTCAACATTCAATTTCCCATAGTCAGAATTTGGATGTGCCAGCCGGTAATCAAAAAGCGACCTGTTCCAGCCTACTGTTATAAAATTATTAGCTCTTTCACCATTATCATAAATTGCTATGGGAAAATGATAATTATTTGCTGAGTCAATATTTGCCCCGTCATTGCCGGCACAATGAACAATTAAAATATTTTTCTTTTCTGCATATTGAATCGCTTCATCCAATAATTTTTTATTACTTGAAAACACTTTTGAAAAACTGATATTAATTAATTGCGCTCCATTGTCCGCCGCATAATGTATTGCATTAGCCACATCTTTATCTCTTTCGTCTCCAACCTGTGTGGAAGCCACAACCGGCATAATTAAAACGTTGTCTACAGTTCCATCCAGGCCAATATTATTATTCCTTTGCGCCGCAATAATTCCCGACACATAAGTTCCGTGATTGAGATTTGGATTTAATTTGAAATATGGGTTTCCATAGTTATGGTTATTGGGATCATCTGAATCATTCGCAATTAAATGTGTTGAATTGTAATTGATATTATAAGAAAAATTCAATTCAATTGAATCTTTACTGGTATTAACCTTATCAAGATATTCTGCTTTGGCCTTATTGTAAATAATCCATTCTTTTCTTTCATCAGGCTTTAGCAAATTGGTGTCGGCATTTTCATATTTATTTTTCCAGGCTGCATAAATTTGAGTGGCTCCTGCCTGCTCGTTCTCTATGATTTTACCTGCTTTTGAGCCTCTGAAGTTCCAGCCATGTACATCATCAATGTAACCGTTATGGTCATCATCAATTCCATTACCGGGTATCTCTTTTTTGTTTACCCAAATAATATTTTTCAGGTCTTCATGTTCTATATCTACACCATTATCAATAACTGCAACCACAACAGTTTTTGAAGTTCTGCCTTTTAAAAGCGCATACGCTTTATATAAGCTGATGCCTGCAATAGTATCCGTCTTTGGATCAAGCTTCGACCAATCTTTTGCATTTGCTTTTAATGTAAGCTGCCCAAAAATGTTTTGATTACACAAAATAATAAAACAAAATACGGCCGCCGTTTTGAATATAATCTTTATATGTTTCATTGAAATCGAGGCGTACTCAACATTGCTTATAACTCTTTTACGCAATCCGGATATTCAATATCCATCTTGGTTCTACCAAAGTTGATTTTTTATTTATTGATGAAGATACATTTTGTTACTGATGCCTTAATGTGCAGACCTGCTACTGCAAACATTACTATTGCTTGTATTTTTTTTAATTGTCTTAGTCTATAAGAAATAAGACACAAAGCTTCTTGAAAAAAAAATTACATCAGGCAACCTTCATTATTCTTTATGCGTTAACAGTCCTATAAAGTTACATGCAACTGTTGCCTGGCCTGGCAAAAATCTATGGAAACCGGAACTCCGATGATGCTTAGAGTATTAAGCAAAGATCAATGATGGCTATTTGTAGCAGGACATTTTTTTTTCTAATAATCGTGATGTAACAGCCAATCATAAAACTGTTGCTGATTAGCGCGGGTAATACAATTTAATGCTGCAACAGCAATTTGCTGCTTGTAACGATGGAATTATTTCCAGAAGTAGAAACTTATATAAACTAATCTGCAAGTATCTATGAGGTAACGAAAAATTGTAAAATTTTTCAGCCTCCATCACTTGCCTGCGGGTGCATTTCAAATTGTCGCCGGTTGGTGGGGACACCAACTGCGGTTGCCTGTTTTGGGTGGTGTTCCACCGCCCACTATCAACCTGACTATGCGACAATTTGAATGCACCTATACCCGCCTCCTAAACTGTATTACTCAATTTTTATTAAAATTAAAATATTGAGATAAATTTTAGGCTATGCCGGACCGTTAGAAAAAAATAATCCTGAAATAAAATTTCCTAAACAATTAAAAATAAAAGTAATGACAAACAAAATTAAAAACACAATTGTCCAAAAGGACTCCTTTGGAGAAGAAGACCTGGTTGAAGCCAAATCTAAATCAGCTACATCCCGCCGTTCATTTCTTCGGGGCGCTACACTTGCCGGTGCCGGATTGGGATTGGGAACCTTACCGGGTTTATCCGCTTTTGCATCATCTCCCAATGCAGGGCCGGGGATAACTGCCGGAGATGTAGCCATTCTCCGGTTTCTTGCAGCAGCAGAGTTAATAGAAACTGATCTCTGGGAACAGTACTGCGAATTGGCCGATGAAGGCACGCCGTATGGGGATGCCCTAAAGGGGATCGAGGATGATCTTGGTATCTATGTGTGCGACGTAACTGCCAACGAGCGCAGTCATGCGAAGTTTATCAATCAGTTCCTGAAATCCCATGGTTTTGAGCCCACCAACCTCGATGCCTTCCGCACCCTTCCGAGCAGCAAAGCGAAAGGGGCTAAACAGATAGGCAGGCTCACGAACCTCTTGAATACTACAGTGGATACAAGCTGGTACCTGCGCTATCGCGACACCGGAAACCCTGATTTCGGGGACACCTATCCCCAGTTCATTGACATTGTTAACAGGCCCCTCATTCCGGTTGATGACAGGCCCCTCACAGATAATGAATTACAGCTCATTGCCAGCTCCGCCGCGTTCCATTTCGCCGCCATCGAGCAAGGCGGTACAAGTCTCTATCCGTCGCTGATTCCTAAAGTAACCAATCTCGATGTGCTTCGCATTCTCACCGGCATCGGACCAGCGGAGGCATACCATTTCTGCTCATTTCATCAATCGCT
>JBBSEV010000134.1:0-6143 GCA_038239385.1 Chitinophagales bacterium | reverse complement strand
CCTGGGAAGAACTTATGTAAATACTGCTTTATATAATTATGCACTTGCTTTTACTTACTTGCTTGTTGCAGTTACCCTACCTATACTTTCGTCCATTGCCGATTATAAAGGAAATAAAAAAAGGTTCATGCAATTCTTTTGCACCATTGGCGCTATTTCATGCAGTGGTTTATATTTTTTTACCCCTCAATATTTTGCCTTAGGAATTATATGCATGATGGCAGCAGCCTTTGGATTTTATGCCAGCCTGGTTTTTTATAATTCTTACCTGCCGGAAATAGCTGAAGAAAAAGACCGGGATCATGTAAGTGCCAAAGGATTTACCTATGGCTACATCGGAAGCGTGATCATGCAATTGGTTGGCTTTGCACTTGTTTTGTTTTGGGATAAAATCCCTTTTTTACATAGTGCCGGAGAAGCAGTAAGGTTAACATTTTTACTGGTAGGAATTTGGTGGATAGGATTTGCTCAAATTACATTTAATCGTTTGCCAAAGGGAACACCTGCAGTCGCAGATAATGAAAGAAAAAATTTTATTACAGGCGGATTTATAGAACTTAAAAAAGTTTTTGTCCAGTTAATAAAAATGCCGGTTTTAAAAAGATTTCTATTTGCATTTTTCTTTTACAACATGGGTGTGCAAACTGTAATGCTTGCTGCCGCAAACTTTGGAACAAAAGTATTGAACCTCCCTTCAACCAACCTGATCATCACAATGGTTCTTATACAATTGGTGGCTATAGCCGGTGCTTACCTCATGTCAAAGCTTTCAGGAATGTTTGGAAACCTGCAGGTACTGATAGGTGTGGTAATTTTTTGGATAGTTATATGTGTTGCGGCTTATTACATGCAAACTGAAATTCATTTTTATATTTTAGCTATTGCAGTTGGCCTGGTAATGGGCGGTATCCAATCACTGAGCAGATCAACATATTCAAAATTAATGCCGGTAACAAAAGATACTGCTTCGTTTTTTAGCTTTTATGATGTTACAGAAAAAATTGCTATTGTAATAGGATTGAGCGCATTTGGCATTATTGAAGAATATACAGGAAACATGCGTAATTCTGTGCTGTCTCTGATTATATTTTTCACCATTGGATTATTGGGTTTAATGTCATCATTGTATAAACAAAATAAAGATAAGTACAGAAGGAATGAAACTATATTCAATTAATGCCGGCTATTTTAAACTTGATGGCGGAGCCATGTTTGGTGTTGTTCCGAAAAGCATTTGGCAAAAATTAAATCCCCCTGATGAGAGAAATCTATGTAACTGGGCTATGCGTTGCCTGTTAATTGAAGATGATAGCCGGTTAATATTAATTGATAATGGCATGGGGAATAAACAGGATGAAAAATTCTTTGGGCATTATTACTTAAATGGTGATGACACACTTGAAGAATCATTGGCTAATTATGGTTTTACAAAAAATGATATCACTGATGTTTTTTTAACGCATCTTCATTTTGATCATTGCGGAGGTTCAATAGAAAGAGTAAATGAAAGGCTATTGCCTGCTTTCAAAAATGCTACATACTGGAGTAACGAAAGTCACTGGGAATGGGCTACTAATCCTAATGACAGGGAGAAAGCAAGTTTTTTAAACGAAAATATATTTCCCATACAGGAAAGTGGTAAATTAAAATTTATTGAATTAAAAGAAGGGGTTGAATTTACAAAAAACATCTGTGTCCGTTTTGTATCCGGACATACTGAGTCAATGATGATCCCGCAAATAAATTATAAAGGGAAAACGATAATTTATATGGCTGACCTTCTTCCTTCTGTTGCTCATATTCCTGTTCCATATGTAATGGCTTATGATACTCGGCCCCTTGAAACGCTCAAAGAAAAAAAATCATTCCTTACTGAGGCGCAAGTTGAAGGTTATATACTTTTTTTCGAGCATGATCCTGTAATTGAATGTTGCAGTCTTCAACTAACTGAAAAGGGTGTACGCAGTAAGGAAACTTTCTTACTTGCTGATATATAACTACCGGAAACTTATCAATGATTTAAGCGGATACCGGAGATTTTTATATCCCATCATATCCACTTTAATAGTACCCACTGAAATAGGGCTTTCTGCTCTTAGTAATAAATGATTTGCGTCATCACTCACCCATACGTTCATTTTTTCGCCCCCTTCGAAAATAGTTCCCTTAATAAGTAAAGGCTTAAATTTTATAGCACGGAATTTTCCGTATTTTGTTTTTACGTTTTCTTTACCCTCGTACTTTAAATACAGGTGATATATTTCGTCATCTAAAAACATATCAAAAGGAATTTTATCACCGGGGTTGTATTTATTAAAATCAATATTGCGGGCATAATAAGTAGCGCTTATAACATCCTGTATACATGAAGTTATTTTAAACACACCGTTAGTGCTTACAGCGGTTCCTGCACTGTGATTAAATGTTACATTGTTATAAATTTTATATCCGCCTTCATTCACATTACGTACAAATTTTACTGGCAGCATAGTAGCAGTATCAATGTAGGTCTCATACTTGTCGCGGACTTTATAAAAATTATCAAAAAAAGAATACGATGCGCCCGTTCCGGTGCAATGGTAAACTATTTTACCATTAAATTTTTCCAGGTTGGTGATGAACCTGGCTTCACCTGCGGCTACATACATTCCTAAAGTTGTATAATATACTTTCATAGTAACTTCTTCACCCGCATTAAAAGCGCTGTTTTTAACGCCACAAAATTCATTACCTGCTTTAGTTGTAAATGCGAAAAATATAATTAGAATAGTTATAATTGGTTTCAATTAATTAATCTTTAAAAATTTTTACACTCAATATAAACAGGCTTCCCAATAATGCAGGAATAAATAAATTGATAAACCATATTCCAAACGTTGTACCAATGATACCTACCACATTGGTGCTGTATAAACTCAAAAGTTCTGTGCTGAATTTTCCTCTTATTCCCAGATCTGCAATTGCAAATGAAGGCACTATGGCCAATACTAAAAACAAAATGCTTATGATCCAGAAGGCTGTTATCCATAAAATTTCAACATGCAATACCTGCAGCAGTAAGATATACTGAATGATGAAAACAAGGTATCGAAAGAAAGAAAGATAAAGTAACCTTAACAATAAATTGGGAGTGAAGCGCTCAAGCACATTTATGTATTGAACATATTTTGCTACAGCAGGAATTTTTTCAATAAACTTTATGATCCATGATAAGCGAAAATAAAATAATATCAAAAGAGTAGCCACACAACCGGAAAGAAATAATAAAGTTTTAAGCCAGAAAACCGACATGCCCATTACCGGGGAAACCCGGGAACTTTGAAAATATATTATGTATAGCAAACCGCCGCAACCAATAACCAAAGTAATAATCAACTGGCTTATACTTCCTGCAATTGATAACGAAATTGCTTTTATCCTTTTACCTTCACTTATATACAAAATGCGCCCACCATATTCCCCCATACGGTTGGGTGTATTTAATGAAAGCGTAACTCCGCTAAGCACTGATTTAAAAGCTGTAAAAAAACCAAGTTGCTGAACCGGCCTTAAAAGTATTTGCCATTTTTTTGCTTCAAATCCCCAATTGACAAACACCAGTACAATCACCATCCAAAAATTAAAAGCGCCTTTGCCAAAAGGCGCCTGCTTGATAAGATCAATAGATTGTTGAAGATTTGGTTGCCCTTTTATCTGTTTAAATAAAGAGTAAAAAAGCCATACACCCAGCAGCGGAGCAATAATATACTTGAATAATATTTTGATATTTTTGTTAATACGGATCATGTAGCTTTGAACAAGATATACCTTTCAACCAGTCTTTACACAAGCAGTTTTAATGTTATCGATTGATTCAAAAATAATCTTCAATTGCATAAAAATTCAAAAATCATTTTAGGCATTGATCCCGGTTCACTTGTAATGGGCTTTGGCGTAATAAAAGTTTCCCCTGAAGGTGTGTCTCTAATAATTATGGATGTGCTCAAACTTTCTGCAAATAAAAATGCTTATGAACGATTACAAATCATTCATTCAAAAGTATGTGAGCTGGTAAAAATTCACTGTGCACAGGAGCTCGCAATTGAAGCTCCCTTTTTTGGAAAAAATGTGCAGAGCATGCTAAAACTTGGCAGGGCGCAGGGCGTAGCGATTGCAGCAGCAATTCAGGCGGGAGTTCCGGTAACAGAATATTCACCCCGCAAAATAAAACAATCCATAACCGGGAACGGTAATGCCGATAAACTACAGGTATTAAAGATGCTTCAACGAATATTAAGCTTCGAAGAAAATCCAAAATACTTTGATGCAACTGATGCTATTGCTGTTGCGGTATGCCATCATTTTCAGGGCAATTCTTTATTGGCCAATTCCCCAAAAAAACTAAATGGCTGGAAAGATTTTTTGGTGCAAAATCCAGGGAGGGTAAAGTAAGTTTCTGATGAAATCTAAAAAAAGTCAATGCTATTACCAATTACGTATTATGAATTTTATAATTTAGTATTAACCTTATCCAGTCATCGCATCTAAAATCTTTTGCTGCACTACTTTCATTTCTTTTTCCGAAACCTTCAATTTTCTTCTTGTGAAATTTAAATCATCAGCATCGTTGATGGGAATAAGGTGCATGTGTGCGTGTGGAACTTCAATACCTATAATGCTCAGGCCACACCTGTTGCAATCAAATGCTTTTTCAATTGCCCTGGCAATTGGTTTTGCGAATAGAAATATCTTTTTCAGATAATCATCAGGAACATCAAAAAATTTATCTACCTCAACCTTGGGTATCACAAGCGTATGCCCTTCCACAAGTGGATTGATATCAAGAAAGGCGAAGAATTTTTCGTCTTCCGCTATCTTGTAGGAAGGGATTTCACCAGCAATTATTTTTGAAAAAATAGTCATTGAATAATTTATTTAATGTGATTGATAATTAAATAAAAAAAATAAACTTCTCAAAAATCAGGTAACGCCTTCTTTTAAGAGGTTATATTTTCAATCTTAAATTTTATCATTCCAGCAGGAACTTTTATTTCAGCAATTTCTCCAACTGATTTGCCAAGTAGCCCGTTTCCAATAGGGGAAGAAGCGGAGATTTTTTGTAGTTTAAGATCTGCCTCTTTCTCCGATACAATCTGGTAAGTAACCTGCTTTTTTGTAGAAAGATTAGTGAGGGTAACTTTTGTAAGAATAGAGACTTTACTGGTATCAATATCATTTTCATCAACAATGCGGGCGGTAGCAATTATGCCTTCAAGTTGCTTTATTTTAGCTTCTAATAAACCTTGTGCTTCTTTAGCTGCATCATACTCTGCATTTTCTTTAAGATCTCCTTTTTCCCGGGCTTCTCCAATAGCCCTTGATGCTGCAGGCCTTTCAACACCTTTCATGTGTTGAAGTTCTGTTTTCATCTGCTCAAACGTCTCTTTCGTTACATAATTTATTTGATTCATAGCCTCACATTTTAAGAGTAATTTTCTTTCTTAGGGTAAAGTAAAAAAAATACAACGCCTCATTTTTACAAAGGCGTTGTATATATACAAATATAATTAAATTTTGAAAAAACTTATTCCAACTGAAGTTTTTTAAACAAAACATTTGCCATTTTATAAAAGGCTTCTACGCTATAGCCTGCAATGTGAGGGGTTATGATAACATTTGGCTGAGATAGCAACCAGTTTAAGCGATGGTTTTCCTCTTTAGTATAAGTATCCAGTTTTTCATTTTCTAAAACGTCTAAACCGGCTCCTGTAATTTTTTTATTTTTCAGTGCGTTTATTAGTGCTACCGTATCAGTAACTTTTCCCCTGCACGTTGAAATGAAAAAAGGTGAACGCTCTAGTGAATTAAAAAATTTTTCATTGGCCATATATTCAGTTTCTTTAGTAAGAGGAAGGTGCATACTTATTACATCCGCATAGCGGCAAACCTGTTCAAAATTTGCCTCTTTAATATAACCACCGCCAAATCCGTAATGATATTTATCGTAAGCAAGTACGGTAAGCTCAAATGATGAAAGCAATTTTGCAAACGCTGAACCGGTATTTCCAAAACCAATAATTCCTATAGTTTTTTCGAAAAGCTCAACGCCACGGTTGGCATTTCTTATCCATTTTTTATCTTTAATCTCTTCGTAACTGGAGCTT
>JBBSEV010000133.1:0-6241 GCA_038239385.1 Chitinophagales bacterium | reverse complement strand
TTTTAAAAAATTATTTGAGCACAGCGAAGGAAAAATAAATCATCCCTTTAAAATTTATTGAGAAATAAGCTGCCTTTAAAAAAATCTTCTGAACTTTTTTATCTCTGCATTTTTCAATGCATTCTTCTACCTGTAATCCTGGTTTTTATATTCAAAGAAATTTGCTGCATAGTTTTATTATTCTTTCTGCAATAACAATTCCTTTATCAGAAATTATTTACTATCATTACTAATAAATTATTCCAAACTAAAACTAACTAATGGAAGCCCAGACAGACCTTCTCGAAGATATTCACCAGGAAATATTTTATGAACCAGTAAGTGCAGGGATTCGTTTTGCAAACTACCTTGTAGATATGGTGATCCTCTACATTTTGTTGGTAGCACTATTATTGGTTTTGAGAAATTATCTACCAATGGAAAATACCGGGTTCTCTTACCTGGTTACTTATTTATTGCTTGTAATTTATTATACAGTAATGGAAGGAGTTACAAAGGGAAAAACTATTGGAAAATTAGTAACAGGAACTGTAGCAATAAGAGCAGATGGCGCACTATTTACATTTTACGATGCAATGGTAAGAAGCCTTTGCAGGATCGTTCCGTTTGAGCCACTTACCACCTTCAATGGTAATCCATGGCACGACAAATGGACAAACACTAAAGTTGTAAAAGTTAGAAGATAACAGCAGCGAATTTCGATAAGAATAAAATAGGCAGACTGATAATTTACATCCCTATTCTCTCTTCTTATTCATTATACTTCTTTTAAAAGTTACTTTTGAGTGTAGCAATTAATTATAAAAAAGGATCACAATATTAAAATTATGATCCTTGAATGAATGTAGTTTAAATTTATTCCACTACTGTATCGGCGGTGTTTTGAGCCTTGCTCTGCCATTCCGGGCCACACCGGTTTTTCCATTCGGCTTTAAATTTCTCTTTTTCGCCAGGAGTCATATTTGCCCATTTTTCCTGCATGCCTTTCCTCCAATTATGGCCTCCTCCCCTGTGCCATCCACCTCTGCGGCCAAAGCCTCCAAATAATATTTTACTTAGTGCTAATATGCCCAGGGCCTGCCAAAATGTAATAACATTTACACCAAGCACTGCAGGTAATATAGCATTCCATAATCCCATTACCACTACGCTAAATAATAGTATAGCTGCAAAAAATAACACTACGAACATCAATCCTTTTCTAAACCAAAACTTTTTCATGTATTTGTTTTTTTAATTTTAATAATCGGGCTCTGCACGCTCACTTCAGTATGCCCTTGCAACCTAATAATTCAACAACTCTTCTTTCAGCAATAACAACCGCTCTCTTAAATGCAATACCGCATAGCGTTTTCGGCTAATAAGCGTGGCCACACTTATCCCCGTCTCTGCTGAAATATCTTTGAAAGCAATGTCTTCAATTTCGTTTTTAATAAATACTTCCCGTTGCTCCGGAGGTAATTCATCCAATGCATGCTGAAGCTCTTCCCAAAATAAATTCCTGAGGTATTCCGTTTCAGCATTATCATTATTTGTAAGTAACATTTCTTTCCAATCAAAATTATCTTCCTCTGTTTCAGATGTTCCAAAAATATCGTCTGCCAAAGGCAGTTTTTGCTTACGATAGCTGTCAGTAATTTTATTTCTTGCAACGGTAAAAAGCCAGCTCCCAATCCTTTCTATTGGCTCGGTATTACCTGCAAACTGGTAAAAAACATCCTGCAAAATATCTTCAGCATCTTCATTGACAGATACCCGCTGTTTTATAAAACCAAGCAACCGCCTGCTATATTCTTTTATTATACCGGTAATAGTATTTGTGCGGTCTGTCGTCATTTGTGTTGCTATAGTAAATGCATCTTCCATGTATTAATGAAGACGAACTTAATGACATTATGTTTTAAAGTTGAGAAGAAAAGTTTATAGTTCGGAGTTCAATGCGCATTTCGTTGTTTATAATTTTAAACTATTTCCTAAGATGTAGGATTTTCTTAAAACATTTTTCCTTCCCATTCGTCTATCTTTTGGTAAACAATTTTTTTTATTAAAATCAAAACAACATGTACTACAATCAGTCGTGTGCCGCAAAAGGCAACTACGGAAGCAGTCAACAGCACCTGCCAATCCGATCCATGCAAAGAGCTGCTGTGAACATTTACAAAACAGAAAACAGCTATGAAATGCTGGTATTCGCACCCGGGCGCATCCGGGAACATTTTAAACTGGATGTAAAAGGAAATGAATTAACCGTTTCTTACACACCACCGGAAGGTTTTCCAAAAGTGGAATGGACAAGGCGTGAATACAGCCGGGGAGGTTTTGCAAGAACCTTCACTCTCGATGAATCCATTGATGCAGAAAAAATAGCTGCAAAATATGTGGATGGCGTTTTACAGGTAAGCCTCCCTGTTATTCCAGGCAAAGAATCAGTGAAGCATAAGATAAACATCAGCTAAAGTAATAGCGATGTAAAATAAAAAGGCGATAACTATTAAGTTATCGCCTTTTTATGTTTATATCCTTTGCAGCGATCCAACAAATGGCCATGTTATACCGTTTCAAGTAAATTGGATTTTCCACCACTTTCCAATTTGTTTTTCTTATCAAGGTATTTAGGACTGTTTACTAAAAATGCAGAGAATAAAATAATTACCATACCTACAATTTGCAAAAAACTAATTCCTTCATTTGCTAAAAGCCACCCAAGCAGCACAGCAATTAAAGGATTAACATAAGCATAGGTTCCCACAACTGCGGCAGGCCTTACTGTAAGCAGCCAGTTAAAAGCGACAAATGCAATAAGAGTTCCGGCTACTGCCAGGTAAAGAGTAGCCAGCCAGGAATCTATACTTACATTTGCAAAGGAAAACCCTTTAAATTCCCTACTGAAAAAAGCCACCAGTAAGCTTGACAGAAACCCTCCTACAAGCTGCCACCCAAGATTTAAAAAAAGAGAACTTTGGTTTATGTGATTTTTATAGTACAGGGTTCCGGTTGCCCAACAAATGCAGGCTCCAATTACAGCCAGTAAACCGAAAAGCTGCCATTGAGTATTGCCGGAAGAAGTACTTAGGTATTTTTTAAATAAAAGTAATATACCGACGAAACCCAGCACAAGGCCCGAGATAATTAATTTATTGGAAAAATATAATTGCCGGTTTTTGGTATCAAACAGCACATACCACAAAGGCAATGCAGATACTAAAATAGCCGCAGTTCCTGACGGGATATATTGTTCCGACCAGAATAACAAACCTTGCCCGCCGGTTAAAATTATAACCCCCAGCAATATATTTTTATATACACCAGGCACTATAAGTTTCTCTCCCTTTACAAATACAATTAATAAAAGCACAAAACCTGACATGAGAAAACGTACTGCTGCCATAATAAATGGAGGCAATGTTTGAAGGCCGATAAGAACAGCGAAATAAGTGGTACCCCATAGAATATATGTAGCTATGTAAGCCATAACTACCAGCAACACCGATGGTTTTTTAACAAGTGACATTATAATTATATTTTCTCTCCTTAATAAAAATCTGCGAAATTAGGCGGTAATACTTCAACAGCAATATATAATTGAAACCATAATTTTCAGATATACTATTCATGATTAGCAGTTTCGTTTTATTAACGTATCTATAGAAAATAAGAGATAAGGTGATTCTTTATAATAGTATTAAAATTGTTTGGAATTTTCACTTGCCTTTAAAAAACAGGTTCTTCCAATGCTAAAGACGAAATTGTCAAAGGCTTTCTGTTTACAATAAACGGGTTGCGCCATGCAGCGAAGGCAGCAAGCAAACCCATAAGAATAAGCAATGATAACGCTTTCGAAAGATTCGCTTTTTCCGATATAAATCCTATAATAGAAGGCCCGGTAAGAAAGCCAATTAAACCGCCGGTAGTTATCATCGCATATCCTTCTACGGTAGTAACGCCGGGAATATTGGCCGATGCTCTAAACAATATAGGTACGATGCAACAACATCCAAGGCCAACAATAATATAACCGGCTATGGCAATAATAATATATGGCGCCGTTATCACTACCAGAAAACCAGTTGCTGCAAGCAGTGCGCCGCACACTACCACATTTTTACTCCCGAGTTTTGTAATCAGCATATCACCATTCAGCCTGCCAACAGTCATAGCTACAGAGAAGCCGGCATAGCCAAGGCTTATCAATGCTTTTGGTGCAAAGAGTATTTCTTTAAAATAAATAGCGCTCCAGTCTGCCACGCAGCCTTCTGCCATAAAACTTACCATGCAAATAAATGAGATTCCTAATATAGTTAAGGAGGGGAGTTTAAATGCTGACCTGGAATGAATGATATCGTGGTTGGCAAGCAAATGATGTTTGTTAGAAAGAATAACAAGAATAAGAATTATAGCCACACAAACAATCTGTAAGCCCGATGGAATATGAAATACAAACAGCAAAGCGGCTATACCCGCACTGGTTGCGCCTCCCAGGCTGTACATTCCATGGCAGGTACTCATAAAGAGTTTGTTGTATTTTTTTTCCATAAGATTTACAGTGGCATTCGCACTTACCCCGTTTAAGAAGCCTACTAATCCAAAACAATAAAGTGTTATCCAGAACATGATCCTGTTAACCGAATTAATTTCTATCATCATTACGCAGCACATAATAATGTAGCCTGTAAACATCCATCTGCCCACAGAAACCTTACTGAATATTCTTGTTGATAAAAGCATGCCACTTATAGAACCTAATGGAGCAAGCAATAATGAAAGGCCAAGGCTGCCATCTGTAAAACCGAGCCTTGCTTTAATACCTGGAATTGCAGCCACCCAAATTCCAAATAAAAGGCTTGATACAGCAAATAAAAAACCGACTGCGAAAGCAGGTTTATTTTTTACAAAAGATGTAAAATTTTTAATCATGACAATAGGAAAAGTAGATGCGAACTTAAATAAAAGAAAGTCAATTTAAGATGAAAGAAAATTAATGCGTACAATCTAATAAAAGGTTTCTAACATGATATCGTATTGATAGTTAAATTATTAACACGGATATTAACAATATTATAATAAATATTTTTGTTTTGGAATTGGAAACCTCTCTACATTTGTATTAGAAAAAAAATGATGGATGGCTAATAAATAATTTCGGTGTAGGTTGGAGAAATCCGCCACCATTTAAGTCAAACATCTTTTTTATATTTAAGCTCCGGATAATATCACCGGAGCTTTTTTTATTTATTGCAGAACGCTTTCTTTTCACATTTTTATTTCATCGTTTGTTTACTATATAATGGTAAAAAGCTTCATGAATATATGGCGAAGAAAAGATTACTATCAGCTAAATTGTTTCTTAAGCAAAGTATCAGTAAAAAAATAGCTAACGTTTTGCAATGGTATAAGTATTAGTGATTTTAAAATCAATACTCTTTAAGGAACATCATTGGTTTACCAGTATTATTCCATTCTCTTTTACGTAAGCCTTCCAGTCAGCCAACATCTCAAGGTATTTATCAGGATATTGAGCAGATAAGTCGTGAGATTCAGTTGGATCTTCTTCCATGTTGAAAAGTTCAAAATCACCTTTGCCAAAGGGGGCTTCTATCTTGGTTATCTTCCATTTTCCTTTTCTAATGGCGCATCGCCCAAATAGTTCCCATCCCATAATATACTCATCGTTATGTACGTAGCTTTTTTTCTTGGTTAAAAAGGGAAGTAATGATGTTCCTTTATAAGGAGTTATTTTTTGTCCTTTGTATAGTGCTGGATATGTGGTGCCAGCCAGGTCAAGGAACGTCGGCGCAAAATCCATGATGGTCCCGAAAGCTGTAATGATACCCTTGCCCTCCTTTTGAAAAGGCATTTTTAAAATCATCGGGGTATGAATACCACCTTCTGCACTATAACCTTTATAGAAACTATTTACGGCACTTGATGCATGCGCCCATTGCGGCCCGTACGCGATAAAAGAATTTGCAGTTCCCATGTACGCGTAAGGGTTATGTTTGTCTGGTGTTTCATTAAATTCAAAAGCATCCGGCCCATTGTCAGATAAAAAAACAAACAAAGTATTATCGTATTCATCAATCTCTTTTAGATATTGAATGAGCCTGCCAATATTATAATCAAGGTTATCAATCATGCCGGCATAAATTTCCATTTTCCTGGCTTCGATTCTTTGCTCTTCTTTACCAAGAGATTTCCACCGAGGCAAAGGATCATGCGTAATATAATACAAGCTTCCTTTTAC
>JBBSEV010000132.1:0-6320 GCA_038239385.1 Chitinophagales bacterium | reverse complement strand
TGTTCATTTGCTGAATCAATTCTTGATCCGATAGTTGTTGGTTTATTAAAATCAAAGGGAGTGCCTGCAACCGGAGCCAACCCTCCTGAAGGAATTAACGTAGTATCAACCGGATTGTATTTATTGGCAAAAATTTCAACTATATGATTTAAGATAGAGCCGCTTCCTTCGCCATTCAAATTAAAAAACGCATGATTGGTTAAATTCACAACAGTTTTTTTATCAGTGGCCGCCTCATATTCGCATTTAAAACCATTATCACCAGTGAGAGAATAGGTAACTTTTATATTTAAATTTCCGGGGAAACCTTCTTCCATATCTTTTGATAAATAGGTAAGC
Source organism: Chitinophagales bacterium (assembly GCA_038239385.1). GTDB lineage: Bacteria > Bacteroidota > Bacteroidia > Chitinophagales > Chitinophagaceae > Ginsengibacter. The sequence continues at coordinate 5,981 of JBBSEV010000132.1, read as the reverse complement.
TCAAGAGATGAATCATTTAATTGCTTTGCATCCCACATAACTGCCTGGTAGCCTTTCTTACCACCATGCAGTGTATTAGCGCCATTGTTAGTAAACAAAGTATATTGCTTTCCGTCGAGTGAAAATTTTCCTTTGGCTATCCTGTTTCCATAGCGCCCGATAGTTGCGCCGTAATAAGACTCGGTAGAACTTGCATAATCCTGTATGCTTTTAAAGCCGACAACCACATCGGTCAGTTTACCATTCTTATCCGGCACTTTAAGGCTTACCAAACGTCCGCCATAATTGGTAATGCAGGCCTCAATTCCATTATGGTTTTTTAAAGTATACAGATCAGTTTGTTTTCCATCTATCGTTGTTTCGAAGTTCTTTTTATCCATCATGTTATTTGCAGTAGCAGAATCCGCTGTGTTTACGTTTACATTCTTGCTTGTTGAATCGGTACTCTTTTCATTTACTGAAGTGGAGCTGTTGCAAGACACAAGTAATACAAAAGCTAAAGCTGTTGTAATAATATAAATACTTTTTATTTGCATGGATTTATTTTTCTTTTTTAAATGTAACATGCGTCAAAAATACTATTAAGCCGGAACATATTTTATGGCTCTTAAAATATTTCGATTCAATTTCCGTATTAGGCAACAATATAGTCTCCCCGCACGCATTCTAATCATTTTTTTGTTACTAACTTCATTTATAAATTACAAACCAGGAAAGCCATAAGCGGGGCGGTTAAAACAGCAACCTTTTTATTGTCATAAAGTTTTTCGATGAAAAATTTATTATCATTAATTCTCGTTTTCTTATTTGTAAATAAACTGTTTGGCCAGCCTGGCGATAAGCTTCCACAGGGCAGCATAGAAAGAAAAAGTGCAGACCTTGATGCAATTATAAAACAGCAGGCAAAAGTTGAAGTGATAGCAGGTGATTTTATATGGGTAGAAGGGCCTGTGTGGGTGGAGAATAAGAAAATGCTTTTGATTTCCGATATTCAAAATAATATAATAAATAAATGGACCGCCGCTAAAGGAAAAGAATTATACATGACCCCTTCAGGATATACACAGGAAGGCCAAAGAGGCGAAGAATTGGGATCGAATGGATTAACTGTAAACAATAAAGGCCAGTTAATCTTATGCCAGCATGGTGACAGGCGGGTTGCTCTTATGGATGCGCCATTAGATAACCCTCAACCGAAATTTATCACACTTGCAAACGAGTACCAGGGCAAAAAGTTTAATAGTCCCAATGATCTTGTTATTAAAAGCAACGGCGACATATATTTTACTGATCCTCCTTACGGGCTTGAAAAAGGAATGGATGATCCCTTAAAAGAAATTCCTTACCAGGGAGTTTATAAAATTTCCACAGATGGCACTGTTACCTTACTAACAGATACGCTTAGCCGCCCTAATGGAATTGCTTTTTTCCCCGGTGAAAAAAAATTACTGGTCGCAAACTCAGATCCCGAAAAACCAAACTGGTATATTTATGATGTAGATAAAAAAGGGCTTCTTCAAAATGGAAGAATATTTTATGACGGAACAATAGCGTATAAAAAAGAAAACCGATCCCCGGATGGAATTAAGATTGATGATAAAGGAAATGTATTTGCAGCAGGGCCTGGCGGCATTTGGATTTTTAATACAAATGGAAATGTTCTCGGAAGAATAAAACTAAATGTAACAACATCTAATTGTGCTTTTGCCAATAATTTTAAAATCCTCTTTATTACAGCAGAACATTACTTACTTAAAATAGATCTCAGGTAAAAAGCACCCATAAATTTCTCATGTCCACGTTATCTAAAATCTTAGAACATAAATTAATAGCGATAATAAGAGGGGCGCAACCCGGCGACGTAATAAAAATTGCTGAAGCTTTATATATCGGTGGTATCCGTATTTTGGAAATCACTATGAATTCAATAGAACCTTTGCAGGTAATAAAAACAGTTATCGATTCAGTCGGTGATAAAATGATAATAGGTGCAGGCACCGTTCTTGATGCAAACTCAGCCAGGCAAGCAGTTTCTGCCGGTGCAAAGTTTATTCTATCTCCCATTGCAAATGCAGAGATAATTGCCATGACTAAAAGCCTTGGCATTGTAAGTATACCGGGAGCATTTACTGCTACAGAAATTTACAATGCTTATAAAAATGGTGCTGATATTATAAAAGTATTTCCGGCAATTTCTCCTGCTTATATAAAAGATTTGTCAGGGCCTTTGCCCCAAATAAAATTATTGCCCACAGGTGGTATCAATCTTGAAAATATTAAGGAATATAATAAAGCCGGCGCTGCAGGATTTGGTATCGGCAGCGCATTGGTTAATACAAAAAAAGAAATAAACGAAGAATTCCTTTTAGAATTAACTGGTAAGGCTCAAAAATTTGTTGAGGCAATCTGCAGTTAATACAAGCATCCGTTGATTTTAATTAGAGTGTGAGATCTCAAAATATTTTATAATAAATAAAGAATCGATGCAACAATTTATTAGTGTTGACTGGGGCACCTCTGTTTTGAGAATCCGGCTTATTGATGTAAATGAAATGCCGGTAGTATCCGAAGTTACAAACTCAATGGGAATAGCCGCTACATTCGATCTATGGAAACAAAGTGGAAAGCCCGAAAGCGAAAGATTACTTTTTTACCAGGAAATTTTAGTAGCAGAAATAAAAAAGCTTGAGAAAAAAATAAGCTTCCAAACGCCGGATTTGCCAATAATAATTTCAGGCATGGCTTCTTCGAATATTGGAATGAAAAATCTTTCGTACAAAGAAATTCCCTTTAGCACGAACGGTCGCGATCTTAATGTTGAAATAATCGAAGCCACAAAAAATTGCAGCCATACCATACTTTTAATTTCCGGCGCAAGAACAGGTAATGATGTTATGCGTGGAGAAGAAACGCAATTAATTGGCAGTATTAATACCGAAGAGAAAAATGAACAGTTATTCATTTTTCCAGGAACCCATTCAAAACATGCAGTGGTAAAAAATGAAAAAGTAACCGATGTAAAAACCTATATGACCGGCGAGTTTTTTGAATTACTCACAACAAAAAGCATCCTTTCAAATAGCATTGAAAAAGTTACTGATTTATCAACCGCAGACAATTTAAAAAGTTTTGAAAAAGGAATTGAGGATAGTTTGCACTTAAATATTTTAAACAGTTCTTTCCAGGTAAGAACAAATGACCTGTTTAATAAAATATCGAAGCAGGAAAACTATTGCTACCTGAGTGGGCTGTTAATAGGAACTGAATTGAAAGAAATAAATCCCACCATTTCCTGCACAATTGTATGCGATGAAATGATTTATAAATTTTATAAAGCCGCTTTACTAAAACTTGGTTTAACTCAACCGAAATATGTTGACTCAGGTAAAGCTGTAATAAAAGGCCACTTGATACTTTTCAATTTGTATGGATCAAAATTGGTTTAAGAAATCGCCGGGATTTATGGGCGCATATAATATAGTTTAAATTCAAAGAAACGTGTTGTATTGACGCAACTAAAATACAAAAAAGCGAAGATTAAAATATTGAAAATCAACAACAGATTTTGAATGGGGTGTCATATATTTATGTGTAAGTGGTAATTTATGCGAACATTCATTTCAATAGTTTGTTTAATATTTACAAGTTGTGTTTTTGGACAGAATAAGCTTATTAATATTCCTACTTATACAAATTATCAAAACCAAACTGACACAACATTATGGTTTAAGTGGAAATCTTTATTAGCCGAAAAATTAGCGCTTTCAAATCTTCAGACCTCAACTGACCTATTTCATTTTAGGCTTTGGACAGACATTCAAGCAATCGACATTTGGACCGCAGACCATAAAATATATTTCGGAACAATTACAAATTATGCACAGAGATATAATCGGAAATTATTTGATAAAGGTAAATATGAAATTGATAAAGTATTTTCAAATAAAATCCAACTTGATAGTTTTGAAGCAAGACAAATTTTTGAGATAGTGGATACTTTAAATATCTTAAATATTCCTACCGATAATAAAATTAAGGGTTGGCAAAAAGGTTTTGACGGAACAGAATATATTATTGAAACCTCCAATCAAAGACAATACGATTTTAAAACCTATTGGACACCTTCTATGTTTGCGGACACTTTAATCGAGGCAAAGGAAATACAGACTTTAGTTGACAAATTATTTAAAGATTTCAAGATAGCGAGCTACTACGACAAATTAAAATTACCCGAAAGGAATTATGAAAGAGAAGGAATTCAAGGTGTTCGAATTCGCACATCGAATGATAACAATGGAAGTAGAAATTCAATAACAGATTGGTTTTGACAGAACCAAAACTGCAGCATACATTGGTATTGCTAATAGCAGGTCTGACGTGCACGCAGTAGCACAAGTATGGCTTACTCTCATAACCTTTGCTACGAAACTTGTGATTTCTATGTGAGGGCAACTAAAACCTGCCTGACAATAGGCAGGTACAAAAAAGCGAAGATTAAAATATTGAAAATCAACAACTGAATTTTGAATGGGTGTCATATATTTATGTGTTAGCGGTTATTTTATTTGGACACTCCATGAAATTTTTATTGGTCATTTTTACGACACTATTCTTAACTCAATCTTGCCAGACTAAGCAAGAGCAAAATAATTCTTCAAAATCATTAGTTAGTCAATGCGACGAACTTGACATTGTTTATTACGCAAAAGACACATTTGTTTATAAAACGGTTGACACTTCTGCAATAAAAATTTTTAAAGAACTTATTACTTTTAATGATGAAAAATTAAGTGACACTTGTGAGCCAAGTGGACAACTTATTTATAAAAATAAAGGACAAGAAACTTTAATCGCTGACTTATCAATAAAAAATATTAAGGACAGTTTTTTCAATCGGCTTCGGTTCCGGGCTTGACATTATAAAATACCAGCCCATCGCCAAGCCTTAACGTTGATGGTTACTTTAAAACAAACCCTTCAAATATGTGGAGACGAATTTTTGCATACATTTTATTTGGACTTGGCTTTTTGACTTTTACTTTTTTTAGAAAGTATTCAGGCGACTTAATTCCTTATCCGTTCTTATTTTGGTTATTAGGACTTGCAATGTTTTGGGGCGGACTTTTATTTCTACGTTATACACCTTCGACAAAAGAAATAAATGCACAAAAGCAATTAACAGAGATAATTAACGACTTGAAAGAAAATGGTGAAAAAATACAAGTTGATTTAATGAAATGTGAGCTTAAGGAACACAACTATATTGAAGAAAAGGAAAAATACGGTCACAAAAATGAACTATTGACACTTGACATAGAACGAGAAATACAAGGTTGGAATGCTCTAGGTGGTGGCTCAATGCGAAATGTTGAACAAGTTCAAATCAAACAAACTGTAATTATATTTTTAAAGCCAAATATTCGTAGCGGACAGACGGAAAAATTTATCAGCAGAGTAATTCCTAAAGATAAAATCACTTTGACTTTTTACTTGGACAAGCAAAAGCAAACTACACTCTATGTTGACAAAACAAACAGAGAACGTTACTATTTTGACCTTGACTTTTTGAATACATAAACTTAAAGACAAAATGTTGGTACGACAAAGCAGCGGCTAGGAGGCGGTTTGGCAGTATAGCGGGGCTACAAATTTTAAACTTTTTGTACAAATCCAAACTCCAGTTCCGGCAGGACAAGCATCGCCAAACATTTGTAATAAACTTGTACATTTGTTTTTCAATCAACAGCGGTTACGCTCAGACGGAATACTAATACCCAACTTTCGGCAAGCCCTGTTCGTTGGCAATAATTGTAACGGACGACCTTAAACAGACAACATTATGACATATTACCATGAGGAAATAACACGAATAAAAGACAGCTGCTACCACAACGAAGGACAGCTTGACACAGTAATAGGTACACGACATTACATCAACAATCACTTTGACAAAGAATTAAATTTGGACTTGCTTTCACATA
>JBBSEV010000131.1:0-6462 GCA_038239385.1 Chitinophagales bacterium | reverse complement strand
TGAAAGCTACAAAAATATTTTTGCCAACACACAGCAAACAACTTTTATAATCAACCTTATTCAGGATGAATTATCTTAGTCAACCAAATGCAGGATTTATTACTAAAACCAGTCAACTTTTTTCAGGACGGGTCAGTTTTTAATCGGCAGCGGTTCCGGGCTTGACGTTTTTCAAATCCCCCAACATCGCAAAGCCCTGTTCGTTGGCTGCTATACATTCGGACACTTCACATTACTAACAATGCTAAATAATTAAAAATATGCACCTAAAAAAAATATCACTAGTCATCATTTTTGCTGCTTTTAGTTCAAGACCTGCCTTTTCACAAATAAAATATAGTAGCGAAACAAAAAAATACATTGAGTATAACGACAGTATTACAGTTTTTAAAAATGCTCTCCTAATTGATGGAAAAGGAAATGTTGCCAAACCAAATCAAACAATCATTATCAGCAACGGCAAAATCAATTGGATTGGCGACGATAAAAAAGCCATGATTCCAACAGGTGCAAAAACAATAGATTTGAATGGGAAAACATTAATGCCAGGCTTGGTTATGTTGCATGAACACATGTACATATCAGCACACTCAATGGAAACAAGACAAGCGTTAGTTCATCAATTGCCAGCAACTTTTCCTCGTCTCTATTTGGCAGCAGGAGCAACAACTATAAGAACAGCAGGAAATGTAGAACCATATTCTGATATGAATTTGAAAAAAGATATTGATGCAGGAAGAATACCCGGACCTTCTATGGAAGTAACCGCCCCATATATGGAAGGTAACCAATCTGTTTTTCAACAAATGAATAAGCTTGCTACGCCAGCAGACGCAGTAACTTTTGTAAACTATTGGGCAGACCAAGGCTTTACTTCATTTAAGGGATATATGTATATTGATAAGCCAACCTTAAAGGCTGCTATTGATGCAGTGCATAAGCGAAAATTAAAAATTACTGCTCATTTATGTGCAGTTACTTATCGGGAAGCCGCAGAAATGGGCATTGACCAATTAGAGCATGGTTTTTTGGTTAGTTCAGATTTTGTAAAAGATAAGAAAGAAAACCAATGTCCTCCAAATGTGGACGAATCTATTGCGAATCTTAATGTATCAAGCGATAGTGTAAAAAGTTTGCTACAATTTTTAATTGATAAAAAAACAATTATTACTTCTACATTAGCCGTTTTGGAAGGTTTTATCACTACACAACCTGCACCTTCCGCTGAATTGCTAAGTTATTTTTCGCCAGATAGTAGAGATTTTTACTTGAAATTATTTGCACAGATAAAATCTGCAAAAACACCGAGTGATGACGATAAAGGATTTGTGAATAATGCAAAAATGGAAAAAATGTTTTACGATATGGGCGGCTTACTTACTGTTGGTACTGACCCAACAGGCAATGGAGGCACTATAGCAGGCTTTGGAAATTGGAGAGCCATAGAGTTATTGGTAGAAGCAGATGGCTTTACTCCGTTGGAAGCAATAAAAATTGCAACCCAAAATGGTTCAGTTGCATTGGGTTTTGAAAAAACAATTGGAACGATTGAAATAGGTAAATCGGCTGACTTACTTATTATAGATGGCGACCCATCAAAAAACATCAGCGACATCCGCAAAGTGCTTTTTGTTTTTAAAGATGGAGTTGGCTATAATTCAAAAAAATTATTTGAATCGGTAAAAGGGAAAGTTGGATTTAATTAAAGCGTTACAATTTGTACAGCAGCCAACATGGGGTTTTGCTATATTGGGGCAGGACGTTGTAATCTTCATCAGCAGCAACATGGCAGCAGTTGTTCGGGCAGGACAAGCATCGGTGGGCTTTTGGTTGTTATCTTGTACATTTGTTTTTCAATCGGCAGCGGTTCCGGGCTTGACGATTTTCAAATTCCCCAACATCGCAAAGCCCTTTTCGTTGTGTGCAACACGATTGCAACATTCCGAACATAACATAATCTAAAGTATGAAATATCTGTTGTTCATTTTGGCAATACCTTTTTTTAGTTGCAAAAGAAAAATTGAACAAAAAGACACAACTTTTCCTTTAACGGTAAATATAAATATGGTGAAGGAATATCAACAAAAAATTTCGAAAGAAAACTTTTCAGATGAAATAAGCAAAGGCACATTTAATATAAAGACTGATTCTGTAAACCAAAAATTTTATGACATTGAAATAGCTCTAAAAAATACTTCTACACAGCCAATTTCTATTTGGCTAATGACATGCTCTTGGGAGGACAATATCCGTATAAACAACAATTATATAAACTTTAAAGTTGATGGCTGTGACCATAATTTTCCAGAACTTGTAAAAATTAGTCAGGGGGAAAGTAAAATTTACAAAGCCACTTTAGCTAAATCAATCAAGTTTGAAAATCCCTGCGAAAATTGTATTTATGGACCACAAGTTGAGACTACGAAATTAGGTTTTATCGTCATTGATGATTTATTCAAACCAAAACCTAATTTAGATTATGACTTAGCAATGGAAGATGAAAGTCAATGGAAAATAATTTGGAGCAATCCTTTATACTTGTTGACACAAAACGAAGCACATCCAAAGCCTTTAGAAATTCCTGTTTATGAAAATAAAGGCAATCAATAAAAACTTAAACAACTTTATTATAGATGTGCTGCACACAACAAGCAGTTTTGCACAAGCGGGCTGAAGTGCTAACAATCAGCATGGGTGCATGTTTCAGCTATAGTTTCATCTGACGTAACTCTGGTGAGCAATTGTAATAACAATGAACTTTTATTTATAAATTTGGCTACAGTTCCGGCAGACGTAATTCTATTATCCCGCCTGCAAAGCTGTACCGTTGTATGCAACCTGGCACGATACACTTTAATCGGAATTGATAAACAAAAAAATTAAAAGGTAAAATGACAAACGACAATGACAAATTATTTTTCGCTCCACAACTTTTACTCAATAACGGCACAAAGGATATTTCTTTTTACGCAAAAGCGTTTGGCGCATCAGAAAATCTTTGTTTATATAATGATGATGGCAGTATTCATGTGGCTGAGCTATCTATTGACGGAATCATCTTCCACGTACATGAAGTAACAAAACCGTACTTTTTTTCTCCTGATAAACATAATGGAACAACCTGTATAATTGGTTTGTTTGCTCCGGATGTGCACGCTGTTATGAATAATGCGATTAAGGCAGGTGCTAAAGAAGTATCACCAGTGAAAGATTACGAATATGGTTATCGCCAGGGAGAGATTGAGGATCCATTTGGACACCACTGGCTAATACAAAAGAAAATTTCATAAGTACATAATACAGTTAACAAACGCCCATGCAAAAAGTATTGCATTTCTTTTTAACAAAGATGCTTGTAGGCGTTGGTGTTATTGTTTCGCTTGTTGGTCTTATTGAATGGTTACGCTCTTCAATACTTGATAAAACTAATTTGTCTAATGATGGAAAAGCATTCATTGTGGCAGTAGCAGAAGCATCCATTGCTACCACAGTTTACATATTACTTTTCAGGGCGTATGACAAAAGACGTATTGATGAATTGAGTGCTGAAAAATTCATTCATAATGCAGTTATAGGTTTTCTTACAGGTTTAATATTACAAGCTCTGTTTATTTTAGTTATTTATTTAACAGGAACTTTTTTAGTTGTTAATGTAAATCCTGTTTCCGTTCTGATAAGCCCTTTTGCTTTCGCATTAACAGCCGGATTTGTAGCTGAAATTATAATGATAGGTATTGTATTCCGTTTACTGGAAGAGCAAACTGGAACTCCAATAGCATTGTTTATCTTCATCGTTTTGTTTGCTGTTTTACATGTAAATGTAAAAGGAGCAACTTTCATATCCGTTGGCGCAACTGCTATGCAGGCAGGCTTGATGCTTCCGGCTGCCTATGTGTTTAGCCGCAATCTATGGCTTCCCATATTTTTACATTTCGGATGGGACTTTGCGGAGCCGGGAATCTTTGGTGGAATTAACCCAAGCAGTTCGCTGACAGGTGGCTTGCTGACAAGTAAAATTGCAGGTAGTTCTTTATTAACCGGCGGTGAAACCGGACCGCAAGATTCACTTTCATCATTATTGCTTTGTTTGCTTTTAGGAATTATTTTTTTAGTATTGGCAAAACAAAAAAATAACTTGATTAAATCACATTGGCGAACAACTGCCACCAACAAATAGGTTTGGCAATAGGCTGGCTGACGGAATAGCAATCGGCTACAAATCAATATCAGCAATAGTTCCAGCAGGACATTGTAAATTTAGCTTTTGTGCATAACTTCGGCTATAGTTTTTCAATCAGCCTTGGTACCAGCAGACGTATTTCAAATGCCCTGCCATCGCCAATGCTTTACGTTGTACGTCATGTTTGTTGACAGCCTAAATGTTCAATGTGCTAACAAGAAATGCAACCAATTAATGACTTTTGCATTATTGAATAAAGTGTAAAATCATTTTGACAGAAAGAGAATTATTAAAAAAAGTCAAAGAGAATAATGGGGAATTTTCGGAGATTTTTAAATTATACTACAAGCCAATTTTCGGCTATATATTTCGGAGAACGGCAAATTTTGACGATACGGCTGATATAGCTGCCGATACTTTTTTTAAGGCATTCACTCATATTAATACGTTTTCTTACAATGGAATTTCTATAAAAGTATGGCTTTACAGAATTGCAAATAATGAAATCAATCAGTTCTTCAGGCATATCCAAAAACGCAATTCTATTTTTAGTAAAGTTGATTTTGACAACAAGGAACTATTTATTAATTATCTGCAGGAAGACAAGCAAGAGTTAGAAATTGAACTTCAAAAACACAGTCAATTTCTTTCTGTTTTAAAAGCATTGAAGTTATTGCCGCTGAAATACCAGGAGGTAATTGCATTGCGGTATTTTGAGGGAAAGAGTAATAAGGAAATTACAGAGATACTTAATATGAATGAAGGCACATTAAAATCCCTTTTATCAAGAGGGCTGGAAAAACTTCGTGAAAAGTGCAACCAGATGTAAACTTTAGCATTATTGATTATGGAACAAAAAAACTTTGAAGAGAAATTGCTGCAAATGTCCAAACCAGAAGTTTCGCAGTTAAAGCACCTGGACATGTTGGCGAACTCTATTATAACAGCAAAAGAAAAATCAGTTTTAAGTTTATGGTGGTTAAGTATTCCTCTATATATGCTTACCATGCTTTTAATGAAAAGTTTTTTTATGCCTTCAACAACTTTGTTTTCAAACCTGCACGAACTGGCACATCGAATGAAATATACGTCTGTTTTATTTTTTGTTTTTGTTCCCATCATTTTTGTTATAATAAATTTTATTAGCATCAGGAAAATTTATTTTTTTTCAGGCAGCCCTAAAACAATAACTTTTCTAAAGACTATTTGGCTAAATGCATTAATAATACTTGTATCACTAATTATTTTATTTGTTTATCTATAATAAACGTAAAAATGAATTTACCATGGTTTAAAAGAGTTGGGATATTTTATGTACCTGCAAAATTGGCTGGCTGGATAATATTTTTTTCCGCTATGGCGTATGCGGTATACGTTTTTATTGACATAAATAGCAATTCGCATTCTGTAAGCGACGTATTGATAAACTTTGTTTTCAGCCTTCTTGTTATTGGTGCTGTGTATTCTTTGATTGGTTTTTTTACAAGTAGAAGCTCAAACACATAAAATTTCTCAACAACAACTACATCTTAAAATAAACGAAATGGCAACACTTGTTTTCTTTCTAACCTTTATAGCAATTATCGTCTTTACAATTCAGATAATTATCAAACTATTTAAACATAAAAGCATTAAAAATTCTTTACGTCTATTAATAATCATTATAGCAGCATACAGTTTGTTATGGATATTTTTTTATTTTAACAGCGCTGAAATAATAGTTCCACTTGGAACTGATGTCTGCTTTGATGACTGGTGTGCAACTATTACAAAAGCAGAACAGGTGAAAATTTTAAGAGATGAAAAACCAAACGGGCAGTTTATTATATTACATATCAGAATGTCAAACCATGCAAGAGGTATAGCGCAAAAGCCATCTGAGCCAAGGGTTCATATTGTTGATGGACTCGGACATTCCTTCTCAATCTCCGAAACAGGACAAAAGGCGCTTGAAAATTCAATTGGCAAACAACTTCCACTTGATGAAAAGCTTGAACTTCACCAATCATTAGAAACACAGTTGGTATTTGATATTCCAAGCGACATAAAAACTGCAAATGGGTTGATTGAAGAAGGACCATTTATTACTAAACTTTTACTACAGGATAATAAAGAAGTTTTTGAACTTCATTACTAATAATACGAAGATGCGATAAAATTATAACCGTATAAATTCTTTTAAAACTTTATTATCGAAAATAAAATGAAATCTGTTGTGCTGTCGCAATACTTGTTAATCACAAGTGCAGTTTTAGTTGGAGTTATGTATTTTTTATATCCGG
>JBBSEV010000130.1:0-6487 GCA_038239385.1 Chitinophagales bacterium | reverse complement strand
TCGGCCTGGCCTTCATTTAGGTTCTTTTCCAATTCTGATTTCAGGTTTTCTCCAAAGCCCATGTATTTAAGATTATCACTCAAATACTGGAAATTTTCGTTGTTCATAATGTTTGTTTTTAATTGTGAATTAAATAATGATAATTGTTCTTGTTCAAAATGTTCTATTAATGCATCTGTGAAAGCGTTGCCTTCCCGGTTATACAAACCATTAGCATCAGGATCTTTTATCAATTCAATATTGATTTTATCTTCATAAGGAATTCTTTCGAGTATGTCTTTTATAGAATTGAAATGAATGGTATAAAAACTATCTCTGTCACTAATATTGTCTTTTACAAAATCGTTAGCCTCTTTCCGAGAATCAAAAAAATATACATCTCCTTTATCAATAAAATACAGCGATTGATTATAGGCCATCCAATGTTTGCCTTTTGATAGTGCCATGTCGGCCATGTCTAACACTTCGTCTGATATGGGATGTCCGTTATTCATCTTAAATCTGGTAACGGAATTGCCTTCAGGATTTTCCTATTATTTATCTTCATCAGTAAATGCCGCCCACCATTTTTCTCCATTATCTGCACAGCCAAATACTTTGCATCTGGAATCGTAAACTTATCCAATGCAACAACAATAGCTGAACTAGTATTTGCTTTTACTTTTGAAATATTGCCAGCAACATAAAGAGGCTTCAATTCATTTTCCTGCGCTGCAGTTCTTTTACCTTTCTTCTTATCACGAATAAAGAACCGGAGCAGGTCTATATCATAATCAATGGGACTTTGATTACTAATATTTAATTGGTAGAAAACCACATCATCTTTAATGTAAATACCGGATACTTTTGTGAGTATATCCCATTTACTATCCTTAATGCCCCTCATCGTTTTAGGATTATCCAAGATGCCAATGGCATAAGTTGCCAGCGTTGCTGTTTTATTTACAGGCAAATGATAAACCCATTGAGCAGGATTATTATCATAGCATATTACAAATGTGTAAACGCTCCCGTCTTCTGTAATCACACTTAAATTAGTTTCGGGGAAACCTTTAGTAGCGGCTTTAACTAATAAAATTGTTGGTGACTCCTTTACAGGTTGAACCAGTACTGATTGAGTCCCCCTATCCACATGAAGAATTGCAAAAGGGAATACCAGGCTTGTTGTTTTTTCAGTTGATATACAAAGTGAAGTTTGTGCTTTCGCGGAAACGAATAACCAACCCACCAATACCAAACACACAAATCGTTTCATAAAATAAATTTTATTGCCTACCTCTCGGCGGACAGGTTAATAATTATTGTTGAATATTTATATCTTTTAAAAGAACTTTATACCCTGCTTTCACCAACACTTTTACCTGTTTCACTTTTCGGCTCATCAGGCTTTTCACTGTATTTATTCCGGCAGTAGCAGCCTGTGCTTTTAAAGATGGGTCAGCGGAAGTAAGCTCCATTAACTGTAAGCCATTGTCAGCAGATTGCTTTGCTACATCACGGGTGATGGCACCAGGAATATGAATACCAGGCAAACCATCCATATCATATACTTCTAATTTTACAGGGAATAGCGAATTGCCATTTCGGATAGAATTGACTTCAATTTCAAGCCGTTCATTATTCAATGAAGCGGTGCCATATAAAAAATTTCCTTTTGGGATTAATGAGCCACTGATATAAATATCTGTTGTCAACCGAAGTTTAATTACTGCACCATTTACAAGTGTTTGATTCGCGTGAACAACTGCTTCTATTGCATTGTCTTCTTCTGATTGACTTTCGTTATCATCAATACCATAAAATCCTGCATTGCTTTCAGCCTTATGTTTAGATGTATCAAGCAGACTGATATTATCTGCTACTGGAATTTTGCTAACTGCAAAAACTACTTCCTTTTGTTGCAATGATTTTTCTTTCAGTTTATCTTTTACCCTTTGTGGATGCTGGATGTCTAAAATTTTGTCAAGTGTACCGTTTAACTGTTGCATCTCCGGGTCTGCTTCTTCTTTATCATTCATTACCTGCATCATGTTATGCAGTTTGTCCACATCATTAGAGAAACCTTCATTATTATCATTAGGTTGATTTTGATTGCTTAAATTATTATAGGTTGTCTCTGGCTGATTTATTTGCCTGTTGAGTTCATCTATCTTTTTATAAATCCTTTGTTCATTTACATCTGTAGAAGTTTTGTAAGGAGAATTATTTAGCCCGTTAACTGCAGAAGCCTGATTACTCAAATTGCCTGTTGCATCCATTAATGTGGTTTGTTTAGCAAGGATCGAATCTTTATAGTATGGGTCGTTTCGCAACAACTCTTCACGTTTTAATGAATCTGCATCTGCCTCCTCGTAGAAAGAAAGTTTGTCTTCATTTTTATCATCTTTCAGATTAGCATTTGGTAATTGAAGATTTAAACCGGCGTTAGTATTTGATTGGTTCTTATCTGCCGTCCCTTTGCCACCACCCAAGGCCCAAAAAGCCAATGTAATAAATGGGATTACCATTATTGGTAACACTAACAACATTTTTCTTCGCCTTAGAAATCTTGCTGAATGTTTGTTTTCCATACACTTTATTTTTTTTGTGAGTAATAAATTTGTTCTACAAGACTAAGGCTGTCGAACAGCGCCGGCCGTTCTTTTTGCAGGTTTGGATAAGTACGTTTGTATTCCTGTACCTGCTGAAATTCATTTTCGGTAATTACAAATACATTGCTTTGCTGATGAATATCTTTAGGAACAGAAATGGATTTTGGAATGATGGCTTTATTGCTTTCTTTACTTTTAAATGAGTTTGCTAATGCCCAAATACTTAATCCTCCAAAGCATAAACAAACCAGGTATAAGAATATCCACTGCTGCTTTTGCTTCCAGTTTTTTGTAACAGAATACATATATTTTGCAAAACCATTTTGCGATTTCAAAATACCGTTTGCAATTCCATTAGCTGCCTTATCAGTTAGTTCGTTGCCCTTAATATTTTTCTTAAAGAGATTCATCTATTCTCTGTTTTTATATCCTTGTTTTCAATTGTTTCCCATCGTTCAATCAGGAAACCATGAGGGTTATTGTCTGAACGGGAAGTATTTCTTAGATAGCCTCGTGTTATTAAATTCCTGGTAACGATGCTATTGGGCCTGATGATTCTTATGGTAGCATAACAATGAAATAAATAGGGTTCGGCATTCATGCTAACCGTAATGCTGTCAATGGATATTTGCTGACTGATATTGCCTGAAATAATGCTGGAGTAATAGGAAGTTTCTTTTAAATTATCATATTGCTTTTTTGCAGAACCATCTGCCAGGTACAAAGCTTTTGTAATGTTAGCGTCAATTACTTTTTCATCAGGGTCAAGGGTGAAGAAAAACTGGTGAAACATTTTTACATGGTCTTTTGCTTCTACAGGTACATTATCTTTCCTGTCTGCAGAATATGCTTCCAGGGCTTTGCCATTGGCAAGAATAAAAATCTTTTGTTGGGATTGGGATGCTAACTGATAGCTTTTGTAAACAATAGAAAGAGAGATGATAGTGCAGGCTATTATAAACACAATGGAGAAGATCCGTACATAGCGGAATGCTGAATCAATATTTTTCATTTTTGTAAACATCACACTCACAATTTTCTAACTCACTTATAGAATGACTGCAAATGTTCTTCCAATTGGGTGTAAGAAAGGGGTAAACGAGGTAGGACAACCTCGGCAAAAGGATTGATATTGAGAGAAATCTGATGTAAAATTCCTAAGTCGTCCTATCTGAACCACTAAAGCTATTATTAATTTATCTGTAAAAATTACTACATAAAACAAAAAACTAATCCAATTGACGATTTGTGTGTCAATATACTGCCCATGCCCTTACAGCACATTCCATTTTAATCTGAAAGAAGAAAATTTTGTTTATTTGATATATCAACTATATTTGTATCAACTAAATTAAATGGGATTGGAAAAACTTGACAACGTAGTCTTTTATTCATTGGAGAAGGCTATTAAAACATATCGGCAATTTGCACAGAGGAATATTTCCGACGCTACTTTCGATATCACAATTGACCAATGGCTTGTTTTAAAAACTTTACAGGAAAAACCCACAATAACTCAACAAGAACTTGCCTTAAACGTTTTTAAAGACTTTGCATCCATCACAAGAATAATAGACCTATTGGTGAACAAGGGTTATTTGAATCGTACATCTCATCCGAGAGACAGAAGAAGGTTTGAACTGCCAATTACTAAAAGCGGATTGAAAATTATCGATTCACTTCAACCAATTATAAATACTAATCGAAGAACTGCGTTAAAAGGATTATCGAAACAAGATATTGAACAACTTCAAATAACACTCAATAAAATGATTTCAAATACTCAATTATAATCACTCGAAAAAATGAAAAAAATAATCTTTTTTTTAACTGTGCTTACTTGCTTATTTCAGAATTCAACTGCACAAAATCAAAAATTACCAGAACTAAATATAGCGACTAAGAAGATTTTAGTGGACAGCATTGGCAATGCCTTAAATAACTATTATGTTTTTCCTGAAAAGGCAATAAAAATGGCTGAATACGTGAAAAAACAATGTAAAAATAAAAGCTATGATTCGTTAGTTAACCCGAACGACTTTGCAAATAAAGTGTTAAAGGATATTCGTTCAATTTACAATGATAAACACCTTATCATTCGTTACGACCCAGAACTTGAAAAAAGAATTCTCATTTTTAATGTAACAAAAAAACTTGACCAGGTGGACTTCAAAAAAGAGGAACAACAAAACTTTTTTTTTAAAAAGGTTGAAATTTTACCATCAAACATAGGTTATATAGAGTTTACTAATTTTTCAGATACAAGTCAATCAGCAAGAGAAACAGTTAGGGCAGCTATGCAATTTGTTTCACATTCAGATGCTTTAGTTTTAGATTTAAGAAATAACTATGGTGGTAACGGGATTATGGCGGGCGAAATAGGCAGTTATTTTTTTAAAGAAAAAGCATTTGTAGGACGCAGTTTTAATAGAGTAGAAAATAAATGGACAGAGTCCTGGGTGGAAAATAAACAGGTAATTACAAAAGGCTTAGTAATAAATATGCCAATATATATTCTCACAAGCAATAGGACATTTTCCGCAGCAGAAGGGTTAGCGTATACATTGCAACAACTAAAAAAGGCAGTAATAGTTGGTGACACAACAAGGGGTGGTGCACACCTGACAAGAAGTTTTAGTCTTGGTAACGGCTTTGTAGGATTTATACCGATTAGCAGAAGTGAAAACGTAATTACAAAAACAGATTGGGAAGATACAGGCGTTGTGCCTGACATTAAAGAAACCGAAACTAACAGTCTAACAACAGCACAAAAAACTATCTTAAATAAACAATTGGCTTCGCTAACAGATGAAAACGAAAAGAGAAAAATTAATTGGCTAATAAATTATTTCAATTCAAAGAACACATCACTAAACTTCACAAAATCTGAGTTTCTAAAGTTCACAGGACAGTTTGAAGAGTTTGAATTTTCCATACAAGACAGCCAATTGATTTGCACAAATAGTCATCAGAAAAATAAGACTGATAGGCTTATACCAATTTCCTCAACATTGTTCCAAATTGACAATGAATCGCAGGTTGAATTTGTTTCAAATGACAAAGGCATCTGCAACATCATCAAACTACACTGGAACGACGGTTGGGTTGACACAATTTCCAGGACGTATTAAAACAATTCCAAATAGTAAACAAACGGAAATTGATTACATATCCTAAGTCTTCCCACTCAACTTATCCTTCATATAACTACCGTTAGAACTATTATTATCTTCATTAAAATAACCCTGATTTACACCATTCGATGCCATACTTCCAGCTACATTACTTCTTGCATTACCGAACGAATCGGAGACCATTCCAGCACCGGAAGAAACGATACTTCGGGAACTATTAGAAGTGAGACTGGTAACTTTGTAGAGCAATGTATTGCCGCCACCTGCATGTACAATATAATTGGCAACACTTGGCACTGTGAAGTATCCGACGATACCAATAATCATAAAAATTAGATACGCCGTATCCGTTGAAGAAAAAAAAGTATCTCCATAATCCTGCACCTGTGCAATATCAACCTTCAGCATATTTTCCTGGATCTTGCCAATGATGCTGCCGAAAATATTTGATACCGGCAACCAAAGAAATATATTAATGTACCGGGCAATCCAAACTGTAAGTGTATGCTGGAACCCATCGAATACAGCAATGCCAAAAACAAGCGGCCCTAAAATCGCCAATACAATTAAATAAAATGTCCGGATGGTATTGATGCAAAGTGCTGCTGCTTCATACAATATCCTTAGCACCTCACTCATCCATTGCTTGATGGAATTACGAAAATTGTAAGAAGCTTTTGCCATTGCAAATTTTATATCATTACCAATACCGGCAAAAAGGCCTTCATCAGATGCTAAATCATTTGGGTGAGTGTATTTATA
>JBBSEV010000129.1:0-6554 GCA_038239385.1 Chitinophagales bacterium | reverse complement strand
GTTGTCCATCCCTGTCGTCCCCAGCCATTGGGAATAGCAAAGATCACATCACTTTGCGGCGGGCAAAAAATGAACTGAACGGGTGGCGTAAATTTTACATTGAGCGTTTTGTCTTTCACAGAAAGTGTTGCAAAAATTTTCTTCTTAACGGTGAAAGCAGTTCTTTCGAAATGCGATTGCTCACCGGTTCCTTCTAACGAAAGCGCCAACTGTTTTGTTTCTTCTGGTGTAACCATATTGTTAGCAAATTAATTACTCATACAGTGCGGATTGCGGATAAGTGAAGTTATTAATTTAAAAATAAAAGATGTCGATAGCAGCAGGATACAACTATTAATAAAAAATCAAAAAGTAAAAAAGACAGATATACAGGCTTAAATATTTTATTGCTGGATGTTTTAAGTGCTTATTTAAAAAAACCTAACCCAAGGCCCGCAAAGTATGTTTTTGAGAATACAGTAAAAGCCGGTGAATCCTATAATGTAAGGAGTGCCAAAAAATATTTCAGAACGCCAAAGAAAAAACAATGATTAATAAAGACGTGGACATCCATAGCGGAAGGCCGCAAAGGCAAAAAATTAGTTGAATAAAAGTTCATAAATCCTTAGTTACAAACATCAGGATATTGCCCGATTTTTATTTCGTAAAATAAGCATAAACAATACATAGCAATATTATAAAAGCTAATAACAAACCAGCAACGAGCCCTGGGCGTGAGTTAATCAAAGGTTGCCGGGGTAAATCTATATCCAGCTTACGAAATTTTTTAGAATGCATTAAAAAAATCTTATCCCCCAAGTTACGACTTACCCACTAATGTTACCCATCAGAAATGCCGCCTGGTCTCCCGGCCTACGATAAAGTGTTAGTACATCTGCCTCCAACCTCAAAAGCAATAAGTTCTTTTATTTTGACAAATTAGTACCATGGAGAATATATGCTATTGCACCAGCAATTTTTTACTGCAACTATCTTTCCCCGGTTTAACAGCAGTTTTTTCTTTTGTACATTTACCCCGGCAATATAAAAGCATTTAACCAACATAGTTAGTATTAGAAATGCTAACAGCAAAGAATAAGTTATAGACATTTCTGCGTTAAAATACACATTCAAAAATCAATAATGATGAAATATATTTTTACAATATTAACCAGCTTATTCTTCGCACTTGGTGTAAGTAGCCAGTCTAATACCTATAAAGTGTATGCCATACAATTTGCTTCAATTGCACGTCCATTCCCAATTTCAGACTGGTCTTTAAATGGACCAAAGACAGACAGTGTTAATATACGTTTTGTAGTTTGGCTAATTAAAGGAAGCAATGGGAAAAATATTTTGTTAGACGCCGGTTTTTTGAATGACATTACCGATGCAAAAGAATTTAATGTTACTGATTATACACGTCCTGATTCGGCGGTTTTAAAAATGGGTCTTGCACCGGCTGATATTACAGATATTATTTTAAGCCATCCACATTGGGATCATATTGACGGAATCAGCCTTTTCCCGAATGCGCACATCTGGATGCAAAAAGAAGACTATAATTATTTTGTTGGTGGCGCCTGGCAGAAAGGCGAAAATCATGGCGGCTATAACAAAAGAGATGTAGAAGAAATGGTTCGCCTCAATATGGCAGGCAGGGTAACGCTTGTGGATGGAGATAATAAAGAGATATTCCCCGGAATTACGGCCTATACCGGCTCACGGCACACTTACAATTCGCAATATGTGTTGGTAAATACCGGCACAAAGAAAATTGTTCTTGCTTCAGACAATATATGGATTTATTACAGCCTGGAGCATATGGTACCTCCGTCAGAGGGCGGTACCCTTGACCCGGGCGGTTATGTAAGAGCTATGCAAAGAATGAAAACCCTTGCTTCTGATGTGAAGTATATTATCCCCGGGCACGATGCAAAAATGTTTTCCATTTTTCCAAAGGTGCAGGACGGCGTGGTGGAAATAAAATAAATTACTTACTAACGGAAGCGGCAAAACGTAAAAAAAAAGGCTCTTTTCAACAGAGCCTTTATTAATATAAAATTATTCAAGTAAACTCTTACCCCATCATCTTTTTTAAATAGTTGTAACTATTAGTTACATTTTCCAATGGCTTTGGCGCCCCATCCTGTTCTACAAAAAAGTATTTCATGCCTGACTCTTTTGCATTGTCAAAAATATGTTTGAAGTCAACAACGCCTGATCCTACTTCTGCAGGTTGCATAGTTGCCTTATCAAGGTCTTTTACATGCCACAACGGGTAACGGCCGGGGTGCAGTTTAAATAATTCAACGGGGTCTTGCTTGGCCTTTGTTGCCCATGCAAGATCCAGTTCCATCTTCACCAGTTCTTTGTCGGTATTATCAAGAATATAATCGAACGGCCGGTGGCCTTCTATTGTATCAAATTCTGTTACATGATTGTGATAGGCGAATTGAACCCCGTTCTTTTTGCATGCTTCACCAGCTTTGCTGAAAACATCCACTGCAGCTTTTATTTCATCCAGTGTGCTTACAGGAATACTGGAACAAACTAAATACATTATTCCACCTTCTGCAGCATCGTAAGCAAGTTGCTGGTAATTGTCAGTCAGGTTCAAAGGCTTAGGCGCATCCTTAAGCTTCTCCATATACTTTTGTATTCTTGCTGAGTCTTCGGGAGTTTTAGCCATTTTCATAACCTGGCTCATTGAAAAGGGCGCACCGCCCACATGTGCAGAGCGCCATTTCATACCGGCATCTTTCACCATAGCCGCAAATTCTTTCGGCTTATAGCCATAAAAATTTCCTTTTTGAGATCCTGCGCTTTCCACTTCTTTATAACCTATGGCGGCAAGTTTTTGCAAGGTGCCTTTTGCATCAGTAGTCATTAAATCACCAAGGGTGTATAATTGAAGGCCAATGGGTACAAGCGCTTTTTCATCACGGAATAAGCCTGATTTACTTAAACGCGGGATTAATAAACTTCCCAATGCAAAGGTTCCTGATTGTTGAATGAATTTTCTCCTGTTAGCCATCGTAATTATTTTTTATAATGAAGACTAAAGGTATTGATTCTGTTGAAAGGGTGAGAGGTTTGTAAGATGGTTTATTCAAAAATTTTGCGGCCGGTTATTCCCTGTCTATGTCTCTATCCTCAGCCCGAATGTGACAGGACGATACTTGTAAATGAAGAAAAAGTTTTGTCAATATTGATGTTCCTTTTTCCTCCTTAACTTAGACTTGCAAATAAGCGAATACTAAAATATTAAAAATATGAAACAATTATCCCGCCGTATCTTTTTGCAAAAGCTGGGGATTGGCGCAGGCACAACAGTTGTTGCTTCCACACTTCCATCTTTTATGTATGATGCTAAAAAAGGCGTTACCAATTATGATGGCAAAAAATTAAATATTGCTCTTTGTGGCCTGGGGCGCTATGCAGGTTATCTTGCCGAAGGTTTGGAGACGGCCCAATATTGCCGGCTTGCCGGGATCATAACCGGTACGCCCGCAAAAGCAGTGGATTGGAAAAAAAAGTATTCAATACCGGATAATAATATTTATAACTACGAAAATTTTGATACCATAGCCAACAACCCGGATATTGATGTTGTGTATGTTGTATTGCCAAACGCCATGCATAAGGAATATACTATAAGGGCAGCTAAAGCAGGCAAACATGTTATTTGTGAAAAGCCACTGGCCATAGACGCTGCGGAGTGCCGGGAAATGATAGAAGCCTGCAAAAAAGCGGGTGTACAGCTTGCCGTAGGTTATCGCCTGCATTATGAACCATACAATATGGAAATTAAACGGCTCGGCCAGGAAAAAGTATTTGGACAAGTAAGGTTGATTGAAGCGTCACTGGGTTACAAGAGTTCAGACCCTAACGAATGGCGGGTACATAAAGCCCTTTCAGGTGGCGGCCCGCTGATGAATCTTGGCGTGTACTGCGTACAGGCCAGCCGTTATATTACAGGAGAAGAGCCCATTTCAGTAACAGCACAGTTTGGCCCGGTTACCAACAAACAAATATTTTCAGAAGTGGAAGAAAGTATAACATGGCAACTGGTATTCCCCTCCGGCGCTGTTGCTACTTCTTCAAGTACCTATAATTGTAGCATTGACCGTCTTTTTGCGACAGCAGATGATGGCTTCTTCGAGCTCAGCCCTGCCATAAGCTACGGTCCGTTTAAAGGAAGAACGAGCAAAGGAGAGATGAATTTTCCGGTAACAAACCAGCAGCAGGTTCAGTGTGATGAAATAGCAAAAGTAATTTTAGCCAACAAGCCATTGCCCGATCACATAACAGGTATTGAAGGTCTTAAGGATGCTAAAATAATGGATGCTATTTATAAGGCGGCGGGAACAGGGAGTAAGGAATTGATATAAGCAGGTTAACGTTCCCGTTAGATGTAGCAACTTTTAAGAATGAAACAAGTTCAGTTGACTAATCGTTTAGACCTTACATAATATAAGAACTGCTGTGACAGCGCAACTTTTTTAATTAGTGATACTCCTACTCGTGGTTCGTGTCTCACGAAACACTTTTTAATAATTTACTACTGAAATCTTTCAGCTCTTAACTCAATGGTTTTATTTGCTGAGGTCTTAACTAAATTACATTGAGCGGACACTTGCACCAAGGTGGGGGAAAAAGGAGAATTTATTAATTTCTCAATAAACGAATGTTCATTTAAAATTTACAACTTTTTCTTTGGAAAGTAGTAAGCCTGCCCAAACTGTGATTACAACTGAAATTAGTACAATTAACCAAGTCAAACTATTCTCTACACCATTTTTGATTGCAAAAATATGAAGTATTAAAACAAGGAAAGCATTAACAACTGTAATAAGTAATAAGGCACGCCTTGCATACGAAGGTTCTGCTTTCAGCGATGCAAATCCACCGATACCAAATGCAATTAACAATGCACCATAAGCCCTGCAAATATGTAATGCAACTCCCGGTAGAGCTGATTTATCAACGGCATACATATCAACGATGGCTTGAGGAGCAAATAGTAATGGTAATCCGAATGCAAAAGCAACTATAGAAGCAAGGATAAATAAATTTTTTGGTGTCATAATAATGATTTTTAAAGTAGTTAATGTTGGAGTTTATGTAACTTATCAGAAAATTATATAGTAAGTTCATTTAAAAAATTCGATAATAAAATAATATCTCTTAATGTTACGAACGAAAGTAACGAGCAAGCACAGGTCAGTAGAGCTGAGCTAGGCATTTGCTCCCTTCAAAGGTTTGCCTCTATTCTTTAAACGCATAGGGTTCACTCGTCAGAGTAGTGAGGGCGTCCTTCACACGAATGGAGGCTCGCTTCAAAGGTTTGCATGCGTTCTTCAAAGATTTGCCAGTATTCTTCAAAGGTTTTTTGCGGGTGTAATGCAGGTTGGTCAATTAGTATAATGATTGCAGGAGATAATATGAGTAAGAAAGGTGAAGTTGTGAAGTGGTGCTTATTTCTTAGAGAATTTATTAGAATGAAAAAGAGATGTGTGCGCCCAATTATCCGCATTAATATCTAAATTATAGAAGCCATAATTGCCATTCTTATAAACTTTAAATAATAAAGGAATTGCTTTCCTTAGTTTGTAATTAAGCGCATTTAAGATCAAAACATCTTGTAGGTTTTAAATTTTATTTGAATTGAAGTTTATAAATCCTGAGTTACAAACTTAGGATAGCGCCACTTTTTTAATTTGGTAATACTAAGGATAGCAGTGGGCATAAAAAGATTTTTATAAATATCTAAAATAGAATAAATTTTGGAGGTGGCATTATTCAATAAACTTAATTTTCATGTTGGTACTGGCATCCCCACTAACATCTTCTATTTAGTATTAACATAAAAAAACGTAATTATGAATTAGGTTATATTAAATTCCACATTGATAATTCAATTTTTTTGAAATTAGTTTTATGAATTATTATAAACCTTTAACACAGTTTCCCTCAATACTGAAGATTCATCTGTACAGTGCCAGTGAATAACATCAGCAATGGCTTCTGGTTTTACCCAATTATCGAAATTCGCATCAGGCATAGATTTGCGATTGTGTATTGTGTCAATAGTGCTGGGAACTACCACGCAAGTCACTACGTTTTTCCCTTTTGCTTCTTCATTCATTAGCTCAGCCAAACGGAAGATAAGAGATTTTGCAAGGCCATAAGCAACCATCCCTTTGCCATATTTTGAATTAAGGCCGGGCTTTGAGCCAATGATAAAAATCCTGCCGCTATTTTGTCTCATCATCTGCACAAATACAGGCCTGGCAACATTATAAGCAGTTTCAAAATTCAACGTATATTGATTGGCTATATCTGCTGTTTTTGTTTCTGCTATCTTTCCCATTGCAAAACCTCCAACGGTAAGAATTGCTGCATCAATACTTTCCTGTTTTTTCATGGTATTGTCAATAAACTTTTGAGAATCATCTTCATTCATAAGATCAACAACCACTTTTTCAAATTTATCTGCAGGAAAATCTATAACCACATGATCGTTGGGCACCACCGTCCCAATAACAAAATATCCTTCATCAATAAATTTT
>JBBSEV010000128.1:0-6562 GCA_038239385.1 Chitinophagales bacterium | reverse complement strand
TCATCAATTCTGCAAGCTAATTTTTATACAGGTGTAACTGCACGTCCAAAAAAGGTAGATCTTTTAAATACTTCCCAATACCTCGCTATGCGAAGAGAAGCATTTAAGAATAGCGGTATTACGCCTGATATTTATAATGCCCCCGACTTGCTTGAATGGGATACAACCCGGTATACAGACTGGCAAAAAGAATTAGCTACTTCCACATGTACGACTGATGGACAATTAAGTTTTTCCGGGGGCAGTGCCAATACCAGTTTTCGTATTAGTGGAGGTTATCACAAAGAAGGAATTCCTGTTCCTGCTCACCTTGCAAATAATAATTATAAAGATGAACGCTATTCAGCGCAATTCGCTTTAAATCATGCTTCTGCAAATCGCAAATTGAATGTGGCAACAATAATTGGTTACACAACCACAAATGATGTTGCTCCTTCAGGTTCGTTTTACCGGTATGATCTTCCTCCAAATGCGCCAGCTATTTTAGATTCAACAGGTCATTTAAACTGGGCGCAATGGGGCGGTAATATGCCTTATCAGATCACTTCATTATTTCAACCTTACAAAGCTTACACTACTAATCTTAACGGCAACATCACATTAAGTTATAATTTTTTCAAAGGGTTCAATGCCTTTGTCAGCGTGGGTTATACCAATACCAATATGGATCAGTTGGCAAAGTATCCCGCCTCTTCCCAAACTCAAAATCCGCTGTTCGGTTATTCACAGGCGCAATATGGAATTAATAATGTGCGTAGCTGGATAGTCGAGCCCCATGCAACCTATACAACAAAGTTTAGTAAGGGAACCTTGCAAGCTACGGTGGGCAGCACTTTGACCGAAAGTATCACCAAAGGAGAAAACATAACCGGGGGCGGATATGTAAACGAAAGTCTTATCGGTAACATGGGTTCAGCAGCTACTATTTATGCCGTTAACAACTATGCACAATATCGTTTCCAGGGATATTTTGCAAGGGTAAATTATAACTGGAATCAGAAATATATTTTAAACCTTGCCGGTCGCATAGATGGTTCTTCCCGCTTTAAGCCGGGAGATCAGTTTGGCACCTTTGGTTCAGCGGGGGCAGCGTGGTTGTTTTCAGAAGAGGAGTTTATTAAAGATCATCTTCATTTCTTAAGCTTTGGAAAATTAAGAGGCAGCTATGGTACTACCGGAAGTCCTGCCGCAAACGATTATCAATACCTGGAGTTGTGGAGATCTGCAGGCACTTATAATGGTAACACATCACTTATATTAACGCAGCCATTCAACCCAGGTTTTCAATGGCAAGTGAATAAGAAACTGGATGCAGGTATTGAGTTAGGCTTTTTAAAAGATAGGATTTCATTGACTGTTGATTGGTACAGGGAACGAACAGGCAATCAATTGGTAACTTATCCATTGCCTGCTTTTACAGGATTATTTCCTATAGTTCAAAATTTGCCGGCTGAAGTTCAGAATAAAGGATGGGAATTTTTGCTTAGAACAATTAATATTCAAAGCAAAAATTTTACATGGACAACCGCATTTAATATCAGCTTAAACAGGAATAAGTTATTGGCTTTTCCAAACCTGGAGTTAACAAACTATGCAACTACTTTTAAAGTAGGTGAACCTCTTTCCATTCAGAAAGTATATCATTTTACCGGCGTAGATCCGCAGACCGGTCTTTACACGGTTGAAGATATTGACAAGAACGGCTCTATCACTGATGACGACCGCTCCAACATTATTGATCTTTCACCGTCTTTTGTTGGGGGCATTCAAAACAGTGTTGAATATAAGGGATGGCAATTAAGTTTTTTTATGGATTTCAAAAAACAACGTGGTCCGTATAGCATCTCAAATAACGGAGTGCCGGGGTCGCTGGTTAATCAACCTGTAAGTGTTTTAAACAGGTGGCAAAAACCCGGTGATAAGACTGACGTAGGAATGTTTGCTGTTTATGCCGGCAATGATTATTACTATTATACGGCGTCCGATGCAAGGATTGTTGATGCTTCTTACCTGCGGCTGCAAAATGTATCGCTGTCTTATAGCCTTCCGGGCAAATTGATAAATCATGTAAAGATCACTGGTTGTAAAATTTATTTCCAGGGTGAAAATCTTTTAATAATCAGCCCGTATAAAGGCATCAATCCAATCAATCCCGCTTTGTCCAACAGTAATTTTGCGCCTCAAAAAGTTTTTACCGGAGGCATTCAATTAACTTTTTAAACTTAAGATATGTTATATAGAAATTTTTATAAATCCTGCATACTATTCATCCTGATAATTACAACGCTTACAAGTTGTAAAAAATTTACAGAAATAGATCCTCCAATAAATTCACTAAACCCGGCTCAAACTTTTGGCGACAATCTTTCAGCCGAAGCTGCTATAAATGGCATCTATACAACAATGACTTCCTCACCGGTTATCTCCGAAAATATTACTGCATACTTAGCTTTGTCAGCTGATGAATTAATCAAGAATAATCCTGAGGATGAATCGAGCCAACTGATGAATAATTCTTTGTCAGTGAATAATTCAAAAACATCTTCTTTATGGAGCGGATTTTACCAGGTGATTGGGCAGGCAAACGCCTGTTTAGATGGGTTGCAATCTTCCACAGGAGTAACCGCTGCCAACAAAACAAAGTTCACGGGTGAAGCAAAGTTTATGAGAGCTTTTTGCTATTTCTATCTTGTGAATTTATATGGAGATGTTCCGTTGCTGGTTACCAACAACTGGACGCAAACAAGCACAACGTCCCGTAGTCCACAGGCACAGGTTTATCAGCAGATAATACAAGATTTGCAGGATGCACAAAACACGCTTCCCACAACAAACCCTTCCGGTGCGGTAACACGGGCTACCAAATGGGCTGCGACCGCTTTACTTGCAAGGGTTTATTTATACCAGCAAAATTGGAAAGATGCAGAAACACAGGCGACAGATGTTATTTCTTCCGCTGAATTTAATATGCCTTTGCCCAACCTTTCAGATGTATTTTTAATTGGCAGCACCGAAGCCATTTTTCAACTGGTGCCTGTAAGCTATTATAAAAATCCGTTAGATTATACCAACTTTTACAATTTCGGTTCTGTAGGATATTTCGTTACAGATACGCTCTTCAATTCTTTTGAAGCTGGAGACCAGCGAAAAACAGAATGGCTTCAAAGTCAGATGCCATCAGGTCAAACCGTGTACATCCCTTACAAATACAAAGGCGATGCATACTCCGGAGACCCTGTTGAATATTATATGATGTTGCGGCTTGCAGAACAATATTTGATACGTGCTGAAGCAAGAGCAAACCAAAATAATATCGCAGGTGCTGTTGATGATCTCAATGTAATAAGAAGGAGAGCAGGTCTGCCGGATTTACTTGCTACATTAACACAAGCCCAGGCAATTGCAGCAGTTGAAAAAGAAAGACAGGTTGAGTTATTTGCAGAATGGGGACATCGCTGGTTTGATCTGAAACGCTTGCCTGGAGCAACTTCCGGCAAAACAAGAGCTGATGAAGTATTGGGAGCTTTAAAAGGAACCAACTGGCAACCTACTGATATGCTTTATCCAATTCCTGCTTCAGAAATATTGCTTGACCATAATCTTTCTCAAAACAGCGGTTATTAATTTTTTTAGAAAATCAGTATGAAGATTATAAAATTGATAGCACTTGTAATTGTGCTGGTACCGCTTATTTCACTAAGCCAAACAAACAAAAATTCATCTTTTATTATAACCGGCGAACTAAAAAATATAAAAGTTCCCATCTCTGCGGTGTATATAAAAAGCATGGAGGAAAACGATAATAATTATAGAGCTAATGTGAAAAACGGAAAGTATGTAATAAAGGGAAATATTGATGGGCCAACTAAAATGAATATCCTTCCTCTTTATCCCAAAGGAACAGACAGAACAAAATTAAATGACCCGATTTTGTTTGTTTACATAGAACCTGGCAACATTCATATAACTCATTCCGGCTCTTTTGCAAACATGACCATTAAAGGTTCTAAAACACAGGAAGCCTTTAATGAATTGAATGCTTTGGTTAAAGCAAAAAAAAATGAAGACCAGATGTCGCCTGAAATAAAAGAAGTATACAGAAACTTTGTCAGGAACAATCCTCAATCATCCATCGCTGTTTATGCTCTTAAAGCTTATGCAGAAAGTGGCGATCCTAATGGAGGGCTTAGTTTTCCTCTCGAAGAACTTCCATTGAACATAAAAGAAATTTACCTGCAAAGAATAAATAAAATAAACCTGGATACTATCGTTCCATTATTTCAAAATCTTCCTTCCGGCATAAGAAAAAGTAAAGCTGCAATAGAACTGAATATTGAAATTGAGTTTGCGAAAGTCGCTGCACTTCAGGCGCCTTATTTTGTTGCGTTAGATAGCCTGGCAACGCAATATGTACAAGCAAGTAAAGACAAGCAGGAATCTCAAAGAAAAGCGATTGAAATAAAGATGGACAGTATCAGGTTGTTAGTTTATGAAAACGTTTATGCACCGTTTATAAAAATCAATCCTAATTCGCCGGTTGCCATTTCAGTTTTGAAATGGTATGCAGGATCCAATTTTACTGATCCGGCTAAAACATTAGTCTTGTATAATTTGGTATCAGACAGCTCAAAAGAAACAGGAGAAGGCAAAGAGTTTGCTGCACGTTTATCAACAGCGATGAAAACAGGTATTAGACAAACGGCTCCTGATTTTACAGAAACAGATACTGCGGGCAAACCCGTCTCTTTAAGTTCTTTCAGAGGAAAATACGTGTTGCTTGATTTTTGGGCAAGCTGGTGTGTGCCTTGCATTAAAGAACTTCCTTACATAGTAAAAACGTACCAGCAATACTGGGATAAAGGCTTTACAGTATTGAGCGTTTCATTAGATACGGATAAAGCAAAATGGCTTGATGCCATAAATAAAGACGGACTTACCTGGACACATGTTTCTGATTTGAAAGAAAAAAATTATGTAGTCGAACTCTATGATATTCTCGGCATTCCAGCTAATTTATTAATTGATCCGAATGGAAAAGTTGTTGCAAAAAATTTAACCGGTGCTACACTTTATGATAAGGTTAGCCAGATATTGCAATAGCAATTTGATCTATAACAATTCTTCAAAATATTTATCAAAAATAATTTATGATTGAAATAAAGCCCGTGCATAAAGGTTTTCTCAAAAGCAAGATCACATCAACATTTATACTTTGCTATCTGACGATAACAAGTCAAAATGTTCAATCCCAAAAAATCACTTCATCTCCACAGAGTAAAAGCTTAGCAAATACTGCAATGCGATTAGATAAGAATGTGACCAAAGGAAAACTTGCAAATGGCTTTACTTATTTCATACAAAAAAATATTGAGCCAAAGAACAGGGTAGAATTATACCTCGTAAACAAAGTTGGCTCGTTGCAGGAAGATGATGACCAGCGTGGCTTAGCGCATTTTATGGAACACATGGGTTTCAACGGAACAAAACATTTTCCTAAAAACGAATTGATAAGTTACCTCCAAAAGGCGGGTGTAAGTTTCGGCAATGGTATGAATGCATCAACAGATTTTGATGCCACTACTTTTCAATTGCCGATACCAACCGATGATCCGGAACTGCTAAAAAATGGCTTGCAAATAATGCGTGACTGGGCTCAGGATATTACACTTGATTCCATAGAAATTGATAAGGAACGCGGTGTGATACTGGAAGAAAAAAGAATGCGCAACAATACATTTTTTCGCATTCAGGAAAAAACTTTTCCGCTGCTGTTAAATGATTCCCGCTTTTTGCAACGCTCACCTATTGGCACGGAAGAAATACTAAAAAACTTTATGCCTGAAACTATCCGCCGCTTTTATAAAGATTGGTACCGTCCCGATTTGCAGGCATTAATAATAGTGGGAGATATTGATGTAGCGCTAATGGAACAACAGGTAAAGCAATTATTCAGTGACTTAAAAAATCCTGCTCAGGAAAAAAAACGCATTGAATATAACGTGCCATTAAGCGGAAAGAATGGCTTTGTTACTGTAACAGATAAAGAACAAACAGGCATTCAAATAGAGGTGCTGATAAAGCATCCGGCACTTGTTGTAAAAACAGAAGAAGACCACAAAAAATTAATGCTGCGTTCATTATTCAACACCATGATAAGTTTGAGGTTCAACGAAAATTCGTTAGTGGAAAACCCGGCATACATTGCTGCAGATGGAAGAATGATGGGTTACATGGCAGGGCTTGATTTATTTAAGTTGTATGTATCGGCAAAACCCGGCGAGTTGGAAAATGGTTTTAAATCAATGTGGGAAGTGATTGAAAGAATAAAGCGGTTTGGCTTTACACAAACAGAACTGCAAAGAGCCAAAGACCAATACCTTGCATCATTAGAAGTACAATGGAAAGAAGAAAACAAAACACCTTCCAGAGATTATGTAAGAAAATACATTGATTACTTTTTAAATGGAAGTATATCGCTGGATATAGATGCGGAGTATGCATTAGCAAAAAAGCAAATTACATCCATATCTCTTGCACAGGTTAATAACGCAGCGAGGTCTTA
>JBBSEV010000127.1:0-6626 GCA_038239385.1 Chitinophagales bacterium | reverse complement strand
GCGGTTAATGAATCCCTGTAGGTAACGCGGTATTCCCTGCTAAAGAGCCAGCGGCTAAATCCCTTTGTCGAATCTTTTTTTGCCTGTGGCCCCGTGATGCCGTTTACCTCTTCCAGCCGCATGCTTACAATAGGTATGGTTCCGTTTACAGGTAAGCCAAACTTTCTGGCCAGGCCGGTTACGCCATCTTCCTGTTTGCCTTGAATATCAAACAAAACAATGTTGGGCTGATTTTCACCGGCATTTAAAGTGATGCGGTTTACCAGCAAGGATTGTACAAAGAATAGTATACATATAAGCGCCGTGCCAAGACCGATAGAAATTATTAAAATGGTAGTCTGGTTGTTGGGCCGGTATAAATTAGCAAGGCCCTGCCTCCACAGATAATTCCAGGAAGAAGGAAAGAAATGCCTTACCATCCACATAAGCCCGCGGGCAATGCCCGTAAGTATTAATAGCGCCGCAGCTATGCCCCCGGTAAAATAGAGTGCCTGCACCCAATCATTCATTTGTACCAACGTAAATCCATACACGAAGAGTGTTATTAAAATATAGATCAGCCATTTTACAACATCTCTTTCCCTCTTCACTGGCTCATAGGAAACACGAAGCGCATTCAATGGGGAAATTTTTCGAATAGAAAGTAAGGGTAATAACGCAAATAGAACAGACACGATAATACCTAAGCCAATTCCCTGCAATACCGCCGGCCATGACAGGTGTGTATTGATCTTTACCGGAAGGAAATCTTTTATTACAAAAGGCAAAAATTGTTGGATGATTACTCCCAGCACTGCGCCAGTACATGAACCGATGAATCCTATACAAACTATCTGGATAAGATAAATCATAAAAGCCTGCGATGCTTTTACACCAAGGCAGCGCAAGATGGCTATAGAATTTACTTTTTCTTTCACATACACATGCACAGCACTGGCTACCCCGGTGCAACCCAATAGCAGCGCAATGAAACCAACCAGTGAAAGGAACCTTGTAAGATCACTAAAGGAGCGGCCGGTATCTTCTTTCTGGCTGTCCACAGTTTCATAACGGAGGTCATTTGCTTCAAGCCGGGGCTTGATAGGGTCCAATAATTTTCCAATATCGGTCTGCGTATTGTATTTAAAATAATACCGGTAGCTAATGCGGCTGCCCTTTTGAGATAAATCGGTTTGCTTCATATATTGAAGCGGTATATAAACTATCGGCGCTACAGATGCGGATAAGCCTGTTTGTCCCGGGGCATTTAATAATTTACCGGCAATAGTAAAAGTGCCGTCTCCTACTTTTATCGAGTCACCTATATTAGCACCATATTGCAGCATAAGCGTTTCGTCTACCAGTGCCTGTTGGCTATTACGAAAACTCTTACCCGCTGAGGCCGGCAACGTTTCCAGCGAACCGTAATACGGATAGCCACCCTGCAATGCACGCACTTCTGTCAATCTTGTTCCGCCATTTTTTGTAAACAATACCATAGAGGCGAAGCTTTGCTGCGCCGATCTTTTGCCTCCAAGAGAATCAACGATTTTTTGAATAGCTGGTGTAGTTGGGTTGCTGCCAGAGATTTCAAGGTCAGCGCCTAATAAAGACGCAGCTTGATTATCTACTTCATCACTCAGGTTATTACCCAATGAATAAATTGCCACCAATGCTGCGATACCCAGGATGATAGATGATATAAAAAGAAACAGGCGTGAACGGCTTTTTCTGCTGTCGCGCCATGCCATTTGCACAAGCCATAAAAAATTATAGCCTTTATTAAAATTGTTAAGTTCTTTCTTTGAAATTATTTTACGATCCATGATGTGGCCTCACCCCAACCCCTCTCCGAGGAAGAGGGAACTGGATTATTAAAAAGTTTATTTATTTCGATTATCATATTCCGTTATACTGTCACCATCGTTGCTTTATCGGCCACAATCTTTCCTCCTTTTAGTTGAATAATGCGTTGTGTTTTTGCAGCAAGTTCCGCGTCGTGTGTTACCAATACAAGTGTGGTTCCTGCTTCTGTGTTGAGGTCAAAAATAAGTTTCACAATTATGCTGCTTGTTTCTGCATCAAGATTACCTGTAGGTTCATCAGCAAACAAAATAAGTGGTTTGTTGGAAAAGGCCCTCGCAATAGACACACGTTGTTGCTCACCACCGCTTAATTGTGCAGGATAATGATGGCTTCGATCTGCAAGGCCCACTTTATCAAGAAGGTCCATGGATCTTACACGCACTTTTTTCTCTCCACGAAGTTCAAGTGGAACCATTACGTTTTCAATCGCCGTTAATGTAGGCATCAGCTGGAAATTCTGGAAGATGAATCCTACATATTTATTTCTTACGGCTGCAAGCTGGTCTTCATTTAAATTTTCCAGTTGGGTATTCTGCAACAATACATTTCCTGAAGAAGCATGGTCAAGCCCGGCACTTAAACCAAGCAATGTAGTTTTGCCACTTCCCGATGGCCCTACTATAGACATAGTAGAGCCGGCCTCAATTGAAAAACTTACCTTGTCAAGTACAGTTAGTTCCCGGCTGCCGCTTTTATATATTTTACTCACCTCGTTCAGGCTAAGAATTGTTTCCATTGATTTTCATTTAAATGCTGAGTCATTAAATATAACTGGCATAATTTTATAAGAATTATATCCGTAAAAAGCATTATGGATAAAATTACCTGAATTCTTATTTTAAATGCGGCCTCTAGTAAACTTTATAAACTATTTAATGAATAAATCACATTCCATTATTTATATTCTCTTGTTGATGGTATTGCTAAGCTGTAACAATAATAGAAACAGCAATACACTGACGAAAGAAAAGGAAACAGACACTACCACTTCCGTTAATTCTTCCGTGAAGCTTAAGGCTATTGTATTTTTTGGTAACAGCCTTACAGCTGGTTATGGTGTAGACCCCACAGAAGCATATCCTGCATTGATACAAAATATAATTGACTCGCTAAACCTTAAATACAAAGTAATCAATGCAGGTGTAAGCGGGGAAACTTCTGCAGGTGGCAATGGACGTATTGATTGGATTCTGCGGCAACCGGTTGATGTATTCGTTCTCGAGTTGGGAGGCAATGATGGGCTGCGTGGGATTCCATTAACAGAAACCAGTAAAAATTTACAGGCGATTATTGATAAAGTAAAAGCCAAATATCCCGATGCGAACATTGTACTCGAAGGCATGCAGATACCCCCAAACATGGGACAGCAATATGCAACTGAATTCAAAAACATTTATCCTGAGCTTGCTGCAAAGAACAAGGCTTTATTAGTTCCCTTTCTTTTGAAAAATGTGGGTGGTAATGTAAAGCTCAACCAGCAGGATGGAATACATCCAACACCGGAGGGACATAAAATAGTTGCACAGAATGTATGGGAAGTGTTGAAGGTTATTTTGTAAAATAGGCCCCGTCTCTGGCGGGTGTCCTGAGGCCGACCGAGAATTGCTTAACTGTATAAAATTTTATTTAAGATTAATATTTCCCAAAGTTATATATTCATATTTCATAACTTCATTTTTCGTATCTCTTTCAAGACAGCTTTAATATCCACTGAATTGCTGATCCTATTCCTGCCTTCTTAATCATCTAACATTTATTTTTAAACCTTAAATTTTATAAAAATGGAAGAATCAATTATGGAAAAAAAATCTATTTCCACTACTCAGCAAAACATTGAATCCTTTTTTAAAACCCATGATGCAAAATATGTTGCCACAGATGCAGTATTTATAAATATGAACACTGGTGAAGAAACAAAAGGTCGTGAGGCAATAGCGGGCATGTTGCATTATATGTATCATGTAGCATTTGATGCAAAGGCTGAAATAAAAAATACAATAATAACCGGAGAAAAGGCTTTGCTTGAAGCTGATTTTAAAGGGAACCATGTGGGTGAGTTTGCCGGATTGCAGCCAACAAATAAGGAAATAAATGTTCCTTTATGTGTTTCCTATGATCTTGAAGATGGGCTTATAAAGCAAGCAAGAATGTATATATTAGCTGATGTAATGATGCGGCAATTACATGGATAATTTTTTATAATTATAGCTAACTGAATTATTATGTAGTAAATTTATTTTGATATCAAGGTCTTAAAGAACCGGTTTACTAGCATTGTTGGTGTGCAATTAGCCTTTTGAGTGAGCTGCACCAACAACAGCAATATGCCACCCAATAGGTGAGAAGTCCAAATTTATTCTTGTATGTGTCATAAAATTTAGCTGATGAATATTTATATGTCTTCGCCAGTGATTGACACGGATGTATATCTCTATTATTTATGGCAGAAAAGAATTCCTTCTTCCTTGTGGGTGTCCTCGCCCGACATTCTTGAATCACCTTTCATTCTTGTAGCTGTTAAACATGATTGATGACTTTTTCGCTCGTCTTAATATTTAAAAGATTGGTGTATATTATTCTAAGCTAATATTAATATAGCCATGCCGGGTGGGACACCCGACAAGGACATGGCGGTTCGTTGTTATTTTTCGTAATATTCAAAAGCGTCAATAATATCTAAATATACACCGTCAAAACCTGCGTTCAATATTTTTTTGAGATAAGAATTGTCATTGCCATAAATAATGTTTTGCCATTCGGTATTCCAATATTTCACTTTGAAATTTCCTGCCCAATTTGGGTTTTCGGCATCCATCCAAATAGGTTTATTGGTTTGCCAATTAGTTTGCCAATAGTATCTGTAATTTTCAGCTTCGCCAATTGACATATATGAAATAACTAATCTTTTTCCGCCATTGGCTTTACTCTTTAATTGGTTAATTTCTGATGCGGAGAATGCTGTTCCGTCTTTAAAAAATAAGTCCATAATTAGTAAATCATAGTTTGTTGCTGTTACAGCGTTTATAAAACTACTTTTCGTCGGGTAATTTGTTGGATTTATTAGATACAAGAAATTTTTTACTTGTCCCATTGATATTACCACAGCGTTGTTTTGTTGGTAAATTGTTGTTGGGTAAGTTAGGACATTATTTAATTCTCGTTGATTTGCTGCAAAAGAAACATAGGCCGAATTGTTGTTTTGAAGGAAAGAATTATCCACCTTAGAAGATGTAGAGCAGTAATCTGTAACCAATATTTTTTTGTTTGCGTTTTTTGAAATGTTTAAAAAATCTTTCAAATACGAAGTAGTAGATGCAGGCGTTGCCTGGTCATCAATTTCATAACCATACAATAAGTCTTCTTGTCCATTGGCATCTATTGCATTTAGATAATCCGAATTTGGTTGTTCTGAATCGTTGCCATTAATACTCACTAATTCAACTCCATTTTGCGGTATAATATTAAATTTTGGATTTATCGCCTTTGAATACTTACTAATCCCAATTACAAAGTCTCGCATTTTTTGTTTGAATTCCGTTTCGTTGGCAGATGGTTTAGTACTCTCATCTTTATGGCAAGACGAAAAAAGCATAAGTGTTAAAAAGGCAAACGTTAAGGACTTCATCATTGTTACTTGTTTCTTAATTTGATTTTTGTTTTGCTTTTTAGAACGCAAATTTTAGAAGTAAAATATCAATAATAAAAGTTAAAAAAGTTAAAGTTACTCTTCTTACTGGCGGGTGTCCTCAACCGACATTATTGTATCACCTTTCATTCTTGTAGGTTTTAAATATGATGATGACTTTTTTGCTCGCCTGAATATTTAAAAGATTGCTTTATATTATTCTAAGATAATATTAATACAGCAATGTCGGTTGAGGACACCGCTAGGGACGTAGGTATCTGTGCTCTAGATAAATGATTGCATTTAATAAGCTTTTCCAGTATGAAGGAATAGTATCAAACAAATTCAGCCGCCGCTTCTAATTACACCTCATGTTGCACTCTCCTTTAGTATATCGTGAAAATTTATGCAAGAGAAAAGTATCGGATAATATATCGGGTACCGCTGGCATATTAATTGTAACCATTATACAGTAACCTTATTTTTAATCATAAAAACATTTGCAATGCCTAATAAAAATGAAAGTTTAGGGAATAAAATAAAAGATGCTGATGATGATGCAGGTACTGCTATTCGCAATACAGCAAAAGATGCAAAAACCGATGTAAAAAATGCTGCCAATAGCGCTGGCAATGAAGCCGATAAAGCTGCTAACAACGCAAAAGCTAAAAGCGGAAACATCTTTGATAAAGCCGGTGCTGCTATAAAAAACACGGTTAATGATATAAAAACTTCTTCTAAAAATGCAGGTAATTCTGCCAAAAATGAATCGGAAAAAGCCGCTAACCAATTAGATAACGAAGCCAGGAAAGCTTCACGGGATAATTAAATACAGTCCCAACCTTTTCAAACCGGGGCATTTGTTCCCGGTTTTTTTATGTGCATTAATCGAACCGATAAATTAATAATATAGCACAAAATAGCACTCAAATGAAAATAGGGAATAAGCGCAAAAAATAAGCGCCCCTCAATGAGGGGCTTCAATTTAATATAATGCGGATACTTCTTTCTTATACTCACATTTTCATTTTGCCCGTCTTATTCATTTTCATTTTCCCATCCATGTAACATTTCTCCCCATTTTTCATCATCATAGTTTTGCCATCCTTCATCTTACATGTACCATCCATCATACAAACGGTACCATCACTCATTG
>JBBSEV010000126.1:0-6744 GCA_038239385.1 Chitinophagales bacterium | reverse complement strand
TAGGGTTGTTTCACCTTCTCCGGCATATAGAACAGATGAATTGGAAGGAGCGACTGCAACACTCCCTATAGATCCTCCAAAAAATTTATCAGAAATATTTTTCCAGTTACTGCCACCATCTTGCGTTTTCCATACGCCGCCACCAGTTGCGGCAAAATAAAAGGTATTTTTATTTTTGTAATCACCTGCTACACCACCGCTTCTTCCTCCACGGAAAGGGCCAACCAGTCTAAATTTTGTTGTTGATAATAAAGCGCTGTCATCAGAAATGTTTGATTGCAACGGCTGCTTTATTTTTTGCGCAAAAGAAAAGCTTATAATAAGGAAAGAGATAAGTGACAATAAAATTTGCTTCATATGGTTGCTTCTATTTGGATACGAATGTACCGCAAGAAGTATTATTATTTAAAGGTCATTCTATAAGAGGAAGGAATAGATGGATACAAATGCAAAATCCGATGGCACATTGATGATTGCTGATTATTAATTAGAAGGTTTATAAAGTTTTTCATCAACAGGAGCATTTAATTCAATTTTATCAAATGTCATTGCCCCGGCCCCCATTCCTTCACCTTCAGTTACTACAGTTTGAGGGAACTTAATACCATCTACATCCATGTAATCTTTGAAATTTGTGATTATTTCTTTCGGCTGTCCGCCATTACGGCCACCTTCACTCATTTGCCTTGTCTGAATAAGCAGGTTGGTTTTTGTGTCTATATAATAAGTAACCTCTTTACCGTCAGCAGAAGTTAATTGTATATTGTAAGCTTCATTTCCATTTATATTTTCTTTCCCTTTCAAATCAGCTTTGTAGCCTTTGGTTTTATAATTAACCAGGGACCCCGCAATATCAAGTTGGCTTTGCATTGATTTTAATATAGGTGCCGGAATTTCATTTGGTTTATCAGAACGCATGGGAATATATGACCATCCTTTATCAGGAGTTACAATCGTATAACCATTGTTTCCACCGAACTCAAAATCTGTTCTAAACAATTTGCCCTCAACTTTGGTTACTTTCACCAGCACTTCGCTGCCCATCATTTGCCTCGTTCCCTCAAAGTAAATTGATTGCACGGAATTTAATTTATCGATACCCCCACGTGCCGTTATATACTGGCTTATGATATCATCAACTGATTGTGCTGTGGCAAATTGAAAGAATACAAGCGCCAAAATAAACAGCACGAAAAGAATAATATTTTTCACTTTTAATAGAATTTAATTATGCAAGATAAATTAATATGTAAATCTTATTTTTTTCAATTTAATTTAGAAATAATAATACAATAAGCGATTACAATTTGGCCAATAAAATATTTTAGGATAAATTTTATCTGATGAATTTTAATATAAAAGGAAATGTTGTTGATATAGAATCCCGGAAGTTTTTTTATGGCTCTATAGCTGTTGAAAACGGAAAAATAAGTGTGGTTGAAAATGATACATTACCAGACGATCATTCATTTTATATTCTTCCAGGTTTTATTGATGCACATGTACACATAGAAAGCTCTATGCTTGTTCCTTCAGAATTTGCAAAGCTTGCAGTAGTTCATGGAACTGTAGCAACCATAAGTGATCCGCATGAGATCGCAAATGTATGTGGCATTGAAGGCGTGGAATTCATGATTGAAAATGGGAATGAAGTTCCTTTTAAATTTCATTTTGGTGCACCGAGTTGTGTTCCTGCCACTATTTTCGAAACAGCGGGTTCAACTCTTGATGCAAAGGAAGTTGACAGGCTATTAACCAAAAGTGAAATTTATTATCTAAGTGAAATGATGAATTTTCCCGGTGTACTGCATGCAGATGAAGAAGTGATGAAGAAAATAAATTCAGCCAAAAAGTATAATAAGCCGGTGGATGGTCATGCACCGGGCCTAAGAGGTAATGATGCAAAGAAATACATTGAAGTCGGCAAGCCTGGCCAGGTAATCATAAGCACCGACCATGAATGTTTTACAAAAGAAGAAGCGGCCGATAAACTAAAATATGGAATGAAAATTTTAATCCGCGAAGGAAGCGCTGCTAAAAATTTTGATGCCTTGATTGATTTACTTCACGACCATCCTAATGAAATAATGTTTTGCAGCGATGATAAACATCCGGATAGCCTTGTGGAGGGGCACATAAATGATCTTTGCAAAAGAGCAGTGGCTAAAGGTATTGACGTTTTTAATGTACTGCAGGCTGCATGTGTCAACCCGGTTAAGCATTATAAAATGAATGTTGGTTTGCTGAAAGCCGGTGAGCCTGCTGACTTTATCATTGTAAAAGACCTCGTAAATTTTGAAGTAGTAGCTACTTATATAAATGGAATATTGGTTGCAGAGAATGGCGTTTCAAAAATTTCTGCACGAAGATCAGAGGTGATAAATAATTTTAACTGTGATAAAAAAGAAGTTCCGGATTTCAAATTTTCCATTAATGATTTTCCTTCGAAAATTGAAGCGATTGAAGCTTTGGATGGACAGCTGATTACTAATAAAAAAATCGTAAAGCCGGAGATTGAAAATGGATTTTATGTTAGTGATACAAAAAATGATGTTTTAAAAATAGTTGTGATTACCCGGTATAAAGATTCTCCAATCGCCAAAGGCTTCATTAAAAATTTCGGACTAAAAATGGGCGCTATTGCTTCTTCGGTTGCACACGATAGCCATAACATAATAGCTGTAGGTGTTGATGATGAAAGCTTATGTAAAGCAGTTAACCTTATTATTGAAAAGAAAGGTGGAATTAGTTGTGTGGATGCAGGTGATTCATCATTTGAAAATTTTTTATCATTGCCCGTTGGCGGCCTTATGAGTAATGATGATGGATATAAAGTTGCAGCGGCATATACTCAAATTGATAAAGCGGCAAAGCAATTGGGATCACAACTCTCTGCGCCATTCATGACTTTATCTTTTATGGCTTTGCTGGTAATTCCACATTTAAAATTGAGTGATTTGGGATTATTTGACGGAGATAAATTTTCTTTTATAAAATAATAACTACCATCAAAGGATTTTTTTTGGAATACATAAGAAGTAAACCAGGAAAATTCAGAAGCTTGCTCTCCTAATCAACATTTATTTGACGTTCGGATGTAATGTCATAATATCTTGCTCGTGTCTTTTAAGGATAGGGGCTATTTCTTATATTTGCCAACTTAAAAAATTTATTCATGTCAGTATTAGTAAATAAAGATTCAAAAATTATAGTGCAGGGCTTTACTGGCACTGAAGGTACATTTCACGCAACGCAAATGATAGAGTACGGAACTAATGTAGTGGGAGGAGTTACCCCAAATAAGGGCGGAACAATGCACCTGGACAAGCCTGTATTCAATACTGTTGAGCAGGCAGTAAAAGAAACAGGTGCAGATGTAAGTATCATATTCGTGCCACCTGCTTTTGCTGCAGACGCTATTATGGAAGCAGCCAATGCAGGAATTAAATTAATCGTTTGTATTACAGAAGGAATACCTGTTCAGGATATGGTGAAAGTAAAAAATTATTTATTAGATGCTGATGCAAGATTAATTGGCCCGAATTGCCCCGGTGTTATTACAGCCGATGAATGTAAAGTTGGCATCATGCCGGGGTTTATTTTTAAGAAAGGAAAAATAGGCATTGTTTCAAAATCAGGAACCCTTACTTACGAAGCTGCAGACCAGGTTGCCAAGGCTGGTCTTGGAATATCAACGGCTATAGGTATTGGTGGCGATCCGATAATTGGAACAACAACAATGGAAGCGGTAGAACTTTTTATGAATGATAAAGAAACTGATGGAATTGTAATGATAGGAGAAATAGGAGGCAGTATGGAAGCTGATGCAGCTTATTGGATAAAAGAAAATGGAACAAAGCCTGTTGTGGGATTTATTGCCGGCCAAACTGCACCGGCAGGTCGTCGAATGGGCCATGCAGGGGCCATTGTTGGAGGAGCCGAAGATACAGCTGCCGCTAAAATGAAGATACTTGCAGAATGTGGAGTTCACGTCGTGGCTACCCCCGCAGATATCGGAAAAACAATGGCCGACGTCATGAAAAAAAATTAGCTGTTAATCAATCTTTCCATAAAAAAGGAAATAATATAATAGCTAACGCTATCACCATTACATCAAGTCCGGTTAATAAAAGCGACATCTGTAACAGTGCCCCCTCTCTGAAAATTTCTCCAAAAGCCGATTTAGAAAGTTTCATCAACAACATCAATTGCGGAATAATAAGAGGGAATCCCAAAATGGCCATCACAGCTGCATTTTGTTGAGCCTTTGCTGAGATTGCTGCCATTAATGTGAATACCAGGCTGAGGCTAAGCCCACCTAAAAAAGCGATTGCTATAAAGCGTAATTGATGGATAACCGGGTTGCCGAATAAAAATTTAAATAATACAAGGCTTACAATAATCATAACGAACATAACCAAACTACTATATATAAGTTTAGCAATAATAAATATTACAGGGCTTGTTATTGAAAAGAAATACAGCATTCTTCCTTTACTTTCCTGCAGAAAACTTTTAGCCACAGCATTCACGCATACAAATAATTGTATCATCCAGAACAGGCCGTTGTATACGGTGCTTTCCGGTTGGCCCATTGCCAGGTACAAAACGAAAATGGTAGAGGCAACATAAAGGATTATTCCATAAAAAGT
The DNA here is from genome assembly GCA_038239385.1 of Chitinophagales bacterium. Taxonomy (GTDB): domain Bacteria; phylum Bacteroidota; class Bacteroidia; order Chitinophagales; family Chitinophagaceae; genus Ginsengibacter. The sequence goes on along the minus strand of JBBSEV010000126.1, from coordinate 2,092 downwards.
ATGCTGTTGCCTTAATTCAAGTAATAAATCTTTCTTTAATAAAATTAAAATTCTTGACATTATTGCAAGCTTACTATTTAAATTTCAGTCTTCCATTTTTATTCAAAAACATCTTTAAACTTTTTTTTTAAAGATTAAAACCTATCCGAAAATAAATTATATTACCCCATATCAACTTTCAGTTAAATGAATTAATTTAGAATACCTTAACATTTTAAAATTAATTCGCATGAGAAAATATCTATTTTTCCTCCTTTCTTTTTTCATGTTTTATAATGCAAATGCCCAGCAGCCGGTACTGGCTAAAAACCCTGTGGTTATTACAGGAAATCTTATCAGGATAACGAAATCACTCAGGGATTTTACGCTTGCAGATAAAGCAATTCCTGATGTAATAGTAAGAGATGAAAATGGTATTATTGGCAAAGATGAAGAGTTTGAAGAAGGAAGCGATCCCATTCTTTACCCTACAAAGGTTTTTGCTGAAGACCCGGCTTTGCAAAAAAATTATCCTGATATTACTAATAAGCAGGCAGGGATAAACGCGGCTATTACCGCAAATTTTGCGGGCATGCCTTTCCAGCCATTGAATCCTCCTGATCCCACAATGTGCGTAGGGCCAAACCATGTAATACAAATGATCAACGGATCTTCTGGTGCATTATTTAAAGTATTTAATAAAAGTGGTGGCCAGGTGGTCGCTCAAACATTTCTTGATGCCATTACCGGTAAAGGTGGCCTTGGGGATCCTATAGCTTTATATGATCAGCTTGCTGACAAGTTTGTACTTACTGAATTCGCTAACAAACCTGAAACAGGAACTGAAGGATTGATTGTTGCTATTACAAAAACAAATGACCCTGCGGGGCAGTGGTTTGTTTATTTTTTTAGCACTGGAAATACTTTTCCTGATTATCCAAAATTTTCTGTGTGGCCCAATGCTTATTATTGCACTACTAATGATTTTGCAAATGCATCTACCTATTCAGGTTCAAGTGTATATGCATTTGACAGGGCAAAAATGATAGCAGGTAATCCAACTGCTACTATGCAAAAATTTACACTCGGCTCAACGAATAAGTTTTTTTCAATGTGCCCTGTAAGCCTTGAGGGATCATCACTTCCACCTGCAGGTACCGGCGGCTTAATTGCGTATATGGCTGATGATGCCTGGACTTCCACCACCGCAGATGTGGATAGTATTGGGATTCTTGAATTTAAAGTTGATTTTGTAACGTCTTCCAATTCCAATGTTACCACAAAAGCTTCGCTTGCTACAGTAGCCTACAAATCCGATATCTGTACGGCCACAAGAGGCCAGTGTATTACCCAACCGGGATCTGCAACCAAATTAGAGGCATTGCATCAAAAAATTATGAACAAGCCTATCTATAGAAATTTTGCAGGATATGAAGGTATTGTAATGTCGCATGTGGCAGACAAAGGCTCTAATATTTCAGGAGTGCGCTGGTACGAACTTCATAAGACAACGGGTAACTGGAGCATCTTTCAGCAAAGTACGTATGCTCCTGATAACACCAACAGATGGATGCCGGGTATTTGTTATGATATTAACGGAAACATCGGGTTGGCTTACAACGTTTCTTCATCTGCCACAGGGGTTTTCCCGGGAGCCAGATATACGGGCAGAAAACAATGCGACCCTTTAAACACGATGACATATGCTGAAAATGTTATTATAGCAGGAACCGCCGCAGACGCCAGTTCCCGTTATGGAGATTATTGCCAGTTAGTATGCGATCCTGATGGAGTTACTTATTGGTTTACCTGCGAGTATAATGTAGCGTCCACTTGGAGCACAAGAATTGCTGCCTTTACATTAGACCCATGTACGCCTCCAGTTTGTGGGAATCCTCCTGGCCTTACTTCATCAGCAATTACTAACACAAGTGCTACAGTAAGCTGGTCTGCGGTAACTAATGCTTTAAGTTATGATGTTGATTATAAATTGACCACTACATCTACCTGGACTAATGCCGCTACAGCTATTACATCAACTTCGCAGAATATTTCAGGATTAACATTAGGTACAACCTATGATTGGAGAGTAAGAGCGAACTGCTCAGGGGGT
>JBBSEV010000125.1:0-6798 GCA_038239385.1 Chitinophagales bacterium | reverse complement strand
TTATAGTAATAAGATGGAAAAAAAAGGCTTCCAAAAAAATTGGCGATCCGGAACTTGTCAAACAATTAACTATTAATTACTCACCCAAAAAATTTATTCTAAAATTTATTCTATTCTCTTTAGCTTTTTCACTTTGTGTTGTTGCAGTGGCAGGGCTGGTAATACCAGATGGAACGCAAAAAGTAAACAGAAAAGGTATTGATATTGTTTTTGCATTGGATGTAAGTAAAAGTATGCTTGCGCAGGATATAAAGCCCAACAGGCTCGAGCGTGCAAAACAGGTAATTACTAATATTATTAATAATTCTCCCGATGATCGTATAGGCCTTGTAGTTTTTGCAGGACGGGCTTACCTGCAAATGCCAATGACAATAGATCATGCTGCTGCAAAAATGTATTTGTCCTCAGCTTCACCGGACGATATACCTACCCAGGGAACGGTGATTAGCCAGGCATTAAAAATGAGCGGGGCGGCCTTTAATCCAAAGGATAAAACATATAAAGCCATTATCCTGCTAAGTGATGGAGAAGATCATGATAAGGACGCATTAAAAGTTGTAAAGCAACTTACCGGCGATGGTATAATGATAAATACAATCGGGATTGGTTCCACGCAGGGATCACCTATAACCGATCCTGAAACAAACAGTTATAAGGTTGATGAAAAAGGAGATGTTGTAATTTCAAAATTAAATGAAGAGGAATTAAGCAATATTGCCATAAAAGGCAATGGCATTTATCTTCATTACAGCTCTACTGAAGAAGTGGCCTCGAAAATTAAAAATAAATTATCAGGCATTGGAGAAACGGTTATAAGTGATAAATCATTCGATTCATTCCGGCAATTTTTTCAATATTTCCTATTGGCTGCATTTGTTTTTTTAATGATAGAATTTTTTATTTCTGAGAAAAAGAAGATCAGTAAAAAAATTACCGTAACAGGATTTTCGATATTTCTATTGTGCAATTATTCGTTTGCCCAGGATACAAAAAATGTTATAATAAAAGGAAATGAAGCCTATAAAAATAATGACTTCGACAAAGCAGAAGTCTATTATGGAGAAGCGCATAAGCTTGATGAAAAAAATACAACAGCAAGTTATAATCTTGGAAATGTGTTTTATAGAAAAGAAAAAACTGATGAAGCTGTAAATGCTTATGATAATACAATTAACAACAGTAAAGAAAATACTATAAAGCAACAAGCCTTTTATAACAAAGGAGTTTCTTATCAAAAAGTAAATAAGCTTCCTGAATGTATTCTAGCTTATAAAAACGCATTGCTTTTGAATCAGGCTGATGAAGATGCACGTCAGAATCTTGAGCGGGCTTTAAAGGAACAAAAACAGCAGGAAAATAAGAAAGAAAAGAAAGATAATAAAGACGAAAAAAATAATAAGGATAAAAGACAGGAGCAGGACAAAAAGGATCAACAAAAAAAAGATACAGAACCCAAGCCTCAGCCATCGAAGATATCTAAACAGGATGCCGAAGAAAAGCTTAAATCACTATTGGAAAAAGAAAAGGCCTTGCAGGATAAATTGCATAAAATTAAAGGAGAAGGAATTAACAGGCCTGATAAAGACTGGTAAGATTGTTATTAATGAAATAGATTTATTTTAAAAACATAAAGCAAACCCTATATCCTAAAGCCCGTACCTTTCTATAAATCGTATTTTTGCCCATAAATTTTTTAGGATGGAATTATATGCTGAATCTTTAACCGAATTTAAAAGGTTAGCTACTCTGGAAGTGAAGGTTGGAGATTTACTATTGGGAAATTTTAATCCCATACGAATTCAAACAATGACCACCACTGATACAATGGATACATTGGCTACCGTTGAGCAAAGTATTCGATGTATTGAAGCAGGAGCTGAACTGGTACGCATTACAGCACCTTCAAAAAGAGAAGCAGAAAATTTATTGAATATCAAAAATGAGCTTCGGAAAAGAGGCTACTCCACACCGTTAGTTGCAGACATTCACTTCACACCTAATGCGGCGGAAATTGCAGCCCGCATTGTAGAAAAAGTAAGGGTTAACCCGGGCAATTATGTTGATAAGAAAAAGTTTGAGCTCATAGAATATTCCAACGCTGATTACATTGAAGAAATAGAAAGGATAAGAACACGATTTACCCCGCTTGTACACATTTGTAAACAGTATGGCACTGCCATGCGGATCGGAACAAATCATGGTTCATTAAGTGACCGCATCATGAGCCGCTATGGTGATACTGCCAATGGTATGGTAGAAAGTGCCATGGAATTTTTGCGTATTGCAAGAAGCGAGGATTATCACAATATTATTTTAAGCATGAAGAGCAGCAATCCCCAGGTGATGGTGCAGGCATACCGGTTACTTATTAATCACATGACGAACGAGTTTGGAGAATGTTATCCTTTACATCTTGGCGTAACAGAAGCCGGTGACGGTGAAGATGGGAGAATTAAATCTGCTATTGGTATTGGTACATTGCTTGAGGATGGAATCGGTGATACAATCAGGGTTTCTTTAACTGAAGATCCGGAATTTGAAATACCGGTTTGCAAAGACTTGGTGAAGCGTTATAGCGATAACACGCTGCACACAATTGATAATAGAAACCCGGACATAAACAAATTACCATACAATCCTTTCGAATATAGACGAAGAGAAACTTTTGAAGTCAGTAACATGGGTAACAAACATGTACCTGTTGTGGTAGCAGATTTAAGTAAATTAAAAACTATTAAGCCATCGCACCTGGAAGACATTGGTTATACCTATAATGCTGAAACAGATAAATGGTTGATAGGTGATGCTGCCGCAGATTATATATTTACTAATGAAATATTATCTTTTGATTTACCCGGAACCTTAAAAGTTTTGTTGCTTCATGAAAAATGGTTATTGGCAATTGATAAAGAAAAGTATTTTCCTCTTTTAGATGCAGGCCCATATTTAAATGATGCCATTACAAAATCATCATTTATAAATTTTGTAATGATTGATTGCTATAGTGAAGGGTCTTTGGAAAGGGATCTGGGTAGTTTATCTGCTAAAATCAAAGAAGATAAAACCGCAGTCATTTGCCTTAGTTCAACTAATAAAAATAGTATGCAAAGTATTCGCAGCATGTTAGTTGAATTAATGAAGAACAATATAAAAAATCCTGCCATAATTATTTCCGACAGCAGCCATGCAAGCATGGATGAAAGCCTGATCCATTACGCCGTTGAAACGGGTGCGTTATTGATCGATGGATTTGGCGATGGTATTTGTTTGGGACATCATTATGGAAATCCGGAAATGGACCCGCAATTAAAATTATTGAACAGTATTGCTTTTGGGATTTTACAGGCGGCCCGTACAAGAATTTCCAAAACAGAATATATAAGTTGCCCCAGTTGCGGCAGAACATTGTTTGATCTTCAGGAAACTACCGCAAGGATAAGAGCAGTTACCAATCATTTAAAGGGCGTAAAGATTGCAATTATGGGCTGTATAGTGAATGGCCCCGGAGAAATGGCAGATGCAGATTTTGGCTATGTGGGGAGCGGTCCGGGGAAAATTACTTTGTACCGGGGTAAGGAAGTGGTAAAAAGAAATGTTGCCAGTGAAGTAGCAGTTGACGAACTGGTAAACCTGCTAAAAGAAAATGATGCATGGATAGAAGTTTAATAAAAAAGATTCAATTAGCGATCTATTCCTAAAACCTTCTAATATTTCAAAAATTAGGAGGTTTATTATTTATTCCTGAATTTCAATTTTCGTAAAAAAAGATTTTAAAAAATTATTAAAATAAATGAAGACAGATTTTTTAGTAATAGGCAGTGGCATTGCAGGGCTTACCTATGCATTAAAAGTAGCGCAGGACTGTCCGGATAAAGAGATAATGGTCCTTACTAAAACTGTAAGTGATGAAACTAATACGAAATATGCACAAGGTGGTGTTGCAGGTGTTACAGATTTTGACAATGATAGTTTTGCAAAACATATTGAGGATACACTTATAGCAGGTGATGGATTGTGCGATCCTAAAATAGTTGAGATCGTGGTTACGGAAGGTGTGGAAAGAATTCGTGAAATCATTAGCTGGGGAGCTCATTTTGATAAAGAAAACTCGGGAGAATATGCGCTTGGAAAAGAAGGTGGCCACAGTGAGTTCCGCATTCTTCATCATAAAGATATTACGGGTAAAGAAATAGAAAATACGTTACTTACAGCCATTGCCGGTAAGCCCAACATTAAGTTAGTAAGCCATTGCTTTGTTATTGATATTATAACCCAGCATCACCTCGGCTATCTCGTTACCAAATCAACTCCGGATATTGAATGTTTTGGCGTGTACGTGCTTAATATGGTTTCTAATAAGATCGAAAAGATTCATTCGAAAATTACGTTGCTTGCAACGGGTGGTAATGGGCAGGCTTATCGTACAACTACCAACCCATCGATTGCTACAGGGGATGGAGTTGCCATGATGTACAGGGCAAAAGGCAGAATAGAAAATATGGAATTTATTCAATTTCATCCTACTGCATTGTATGAAGCAGGCATAAGCGGGCAGGCGTTCCTGATCACCGAAGCCGTAAGAGGAGATGGCGCCATTTTAAGAAATCATAAAGGTGAGGCTTTTATGGAAAATTATGATAACAGAAAAGATCTTGCTCCACGTGATATCGTTGCCAGGGCAATAGATAATGAAATGAAAATTAATGGTACTGAAAATGTTTATTTGGATTGTACTAAAATGGATATGGAAAAATTTTCACATCATTTTCCAAATATTACAGAAAAGTGCAAGTCGGTAGGTATTGATGTTGCAGTGCAATTTATACCAGTAGCACCGGCAGCACACTATAGTTGCGGTGGAATAAAAACTGATGAATGGGGAAGATCGTCAATAAAAAATTTATATGCCTGTGGGGAATGTGCAAGTACTGGTCTTCATGGCGCTAACAGGCTTGCCAGTAATTCACTTTTAGAGGCAATGGTTTTTGCACACCGGTGCTATCTTGATGCAATCAATAAAATTAATTTACTTGAGTTTAATGAAGCAATACCTGACTGGAATGCAAAGGGAACTACAGCTCCAAAAGAAATGATCCTTATCACACAAAGCTTAAAGGAGCTCCAGTTATTGATGACTGATTATGTTGGTATCGTACGTACTAATGTAAGGCTTGAAAGAGCTATGAAAAGGCTTGACCTGCTTCATGAAGAAACGGAACAGTTATATCAAACAACTTTTGTATCTCCTCAATTATGTGAGCTGCGAAATCTTATAACAGTTGGTTATTTAATTGTAAAGGAGGCGCAATTACGACATGAAAGCAGGGGGCTTCATTTTAATACAGATTTTCCTTCTAAAGATGAACTTGTTCAAAATATAATTTTATAAAAAATACACTTAGTTTAATACACTAGCCTCCTTTTCGGTCTTAATGTTTTTTTGTTCTTTTATTTTTGCCCAGCCACCATTTACATTGCGCAGATTATGGTATCCCTGCCTTTTTAACAAAGAACATGCAATCAAGCTTCTGTAGCCGCCGGCGCAGTGAACATATAAATTTTGATTTTCTTCAAATTGAGCAATTAATACAAGGTCAGTCATATCAGCAAGATTTAAATTCGTTGCATCTTTTATATGCCCTTCGGCAAATTCATTTGGTTTACGTACATCAAGCACCGTTAGATTTTCATCAAAAGGCAGATCCATAGCTAATTCATCCGCATCAATATCAATAATCATATCCGTTTTTTCGCCGGCATTTACCCAGCTTTTAAAACCCCCTTCAAGATAACCTTCAACATTATCAAAGCCTACACGGGCAAGCCGTATTATCGTTTCTTCTTCCATACCTGGTTTTGTAATTAAAATCATTCGCTCGTGAAAAGGGAGAAGGCTGCCTGCCCATTCTGCAAATCGGCCTTCAAGCCCAATAAATATAGACCCTGGAATAAAAGCTTCTTTAAAATCAACAGAATCCCGTGTATCAAGAATTATAGCATCCTTATTCATTTTATCCTTAAAACCTGTTATGCTTAATGGCGTTAGCCCTTTCTTTTTTATTTCTTCAAGGCTATAATACCCTTCTTTATTAATTTTTGCATTTACTGCAAAGTATGCGGGAGCTTCATTTAATCCGGTAATAACTGCTTTTATAAATTCTTCTCTTGTTTGGTTTTGTAAGGCATAATTCATTTTTTTTTGAATGCCTATTGTACTTGAAGTTTCACTGCCAATATTTTTACCGCAACTGCTTCCGGCTCCATGTGCAGGGTATACAATTACATCATCAGGTAATGGCATTATTTTATTTTGTATAGTGTCGTACATAATTGAAGCAAGCTCTTCCCTTGTCATATTCCCACTGCTAAGATCCGGCCTTCCTACATCCCCTACAAATAACGTGTCGCCGGTGAATAAGCAATATGGCTTATTATTTTCATCATTCAAAAGATAACAAGTTGACTCAATTGTATGCCCCGGTGTATGAATAACCTGGAGTGTAGTGTTTCCTATTTTAAAAATCTCACCATCTTTCGCTAAATGAAAAGGAAAGTTTGTTTCAGTATTTGGTCCGTAAACAATAGTAGCCCCTGTTTCCCGGGCAAGATCAATATGGCCACTAACAAAGTCGGCATGAAAATGAGTTTCTAATATGTATTTAATCTCTGCGTTATGTTCCTTAGCAAGTTTTAAATATTTATCAGTATCCCTCAATGGATCTATAATAACAGCTTCCCCGTTGCTTTCCACAAAATAGGCTGCTTCACTAAGACAACCAGTATAAATTTGCTGTAAAT
>JBBSEV010000124.1:0-6897 GCA_038239385.1 Chitinophagales bacterium | reverse complement strand
TTTTTAAACATAATTAGAATTGCTATTTTTTAAAATTTTTATTCTGCTCTCAGGTTCTTTACCGGGTTTGCTATCGCTGCTTTTATTGATTGAAAACTTAATGTAACCAGTGCTATCAGCAAAGCAATAACACCAGCCAACACAAACATCCACCATTGAATATGGATGCGGTATGCAAAATCCTGCAGCCATTTATTCATTATCAGCCAGCCAACGGGTATCGCAATAAGCATTGATAACAAAACGAGTTTTAGCAAGCCACCGCTCAGCAGGGCGACCAGGTTTTGTACACTTGCACCAAGCACTTTCCTTATCCCTATTTCTTTTACACGCTGCTCTGTAGTAAATGTGATAAGTCCAAACAATCCAAGGCAGGCAATGCAAATGGTAAGTATGGTAAAGGAAAGTAATAACTCTCCCTGCTTTTCTTCCGCAACATATTGCGCAGCAAAATTCTTATCTAAAAAATGATATTCAAAAGGAGATTCTTGATCAAATTTTTTGAAAGCTTGCTGCAGGAATTGTAATGTTTGCGGGATGTTATTTGAACTTAAACGAACATAAACATTGTCCCTGTCATTTGCAGACCGCGGCATTTGCATGATCATGGGCTCTATCTTATGCTGCAGGGAATAAATATGAAAATCGCGGATCACGCCAACAATTGTTGAGTAAAATACAGTGCCTGCAGAATCTAACCCCGTTTGAATGCGTTTATCCACACCGTTAGTCCAACCCTGCTTTTTTAGAAATGCTTCATTCACGATCACTTTATTGCTGTCACCTGTTTTCAAAAAGTTTCGCCCTTCCATCAATTTTATTTGCATAGCAGGAATAAAGTTTTCATCTATCGTTAGCGCAAAAGCCAGGTTGCTATGCGGATCCAGCACGCCATTTTTTTCAACACTATAATCCATCATCCCGATATTATTATTACCGATAGGGTTACCGGCAGATGCTACATCTTCTATCTGCGGATGCTGCAACAGGTCAGAACGCAGGGCAGCAAACTCTTTCCTCAATGGCCGCGAATCAAGATGAAATGTAAGCACCTGCTTCTTATTAAAACCAAGATCTTTATGCGATACAAAACTAAGCTGGGTATAGATAATTATTGAAGCAACGATCATAACCACTGTAACGGTAAACTGGAAAACTACCAGCGATTTACGAAACAATATTTGCGCCCCGAGGTGGCCCACCTGATTTTTTAAAGCGGGAATAGTTTTAAAGCCGGACAAAAATAAAGCCGGGTACAATCCCCCGATAAGCCCGCCAATTACTGAAAAAATAAGCAACGCGGCCACACTATATACTCCTCCAAAATACCAGGGTGATAAATGCTTTTCTGTAAGTCCGTTGAATAATGGCATTATCAAAATAACAAGGAAGATGCTTAACGCCGCCGAAATAAGAATAACTACTGTTGATTCTGTAAGAAACAACGAAACAAGATTTTTACGGGAGGAGCCAATTATTTTTCTTACGGCAACCTCACGCAGGCGCACAGACGCTCTTGCGGTCGTGATATTCGTATAGTTGATAAAAGCAATTATCAGTATGAGTAAACCAACTATGGAGAGTACATATAAATAACTGATGTTCCTGTTCTCTCCCAATTCATAACTTAAATGTGAATGCAGATGGATGGAGGTCAGCGGTTGAAATTCCATTGAATAAGAAATATCCAAACTATTAGCGGTGAAATACTTCTTTATAAAAGCAGGCATCTTTGCCCGAAGAGAATTTACATCTGCATTTTTCTTCAGAAGAACATAAGTGTAAATGCTGAAGTTCCCCCAATCACCTTTATAATCTGCAGGCATGGTACGCAGCGCCTGGAAAGTAAAGTGAGAATTTTCCGGCACATCTTCGATCACGCCACTAACAATGTTGGGCGAGTTATTATCAAAATAAATGGTTTTGTTTATGGCAGCCTGCGGATCTGCAAATAATTTATTACATAGAGTTTTGGTGATCACAACAGCGCCAGGCTTTGCCAATGCATTTACAGGATCGCCAGCCAGGAAATGATGTGTAAAAATTTTAAAAAAAGTTGGGTCGGTAAAGAAAACTGCGTCCTCTTTAAAACGCTTATCATCGTAACTGATGATGCCTCCGCCCTCCGGGTCAATGCGAACAGTTTCTTCTATTCCAGGATAATCATCTTTTAGCGCTTTAGCAGTGAGACCAGAAGTTCCGGTAACATCAAATTTATCTGCTTCCCAATTTCCATGCGATGCAAGACGATAAATACGATCTGCATTTTTATGATAACGATCAAAACTAAACTCCTGTGCAATGAAAAGTGCGATAAACCAGAAGGCAGCAAGGCTTAGGGCAAGGCCGGTAATATTTATGAAAGAAAATATTCTATTCTTAACCAGGTTTCGCCAGGCGATTTTGAAATAATTTTTCAGCATAAGAGATTTTAAATTGTATGTTATAAGAAAAAAGTAAAAAGCTGTTACATCCACTTTTTTTTATTTGATTTTTTACTTTTTATTTTCATTCCGTTCTCAAACTCTTCACCGGGTTTGCTAACGCTGCTTTTACTGCCTGGAAGCTAATGGTAATGATTGTAATAAGAATGGCCAGTAATGCAGACAGCATAAACACACCAGCACCAATGTTGATGCGATAATCATATTTCATTAGCCAATCATGCAAAAAATAAAATGCAATGGGTGAGGCGATAACACAACTCAGGAATACTAACACAATAAAATCTTTTGAAAGAAGCATCCATATTTGCTGAACAGATGCACCCAACACTTTGCGGATACCTATCTCTTTTGTGCGTTGTTCTGCAACATAAGCAGCAAGGCCAAATAATCCAAGGCATGAAATAAAAATGGCAAGACCTGCAAATAAGCCGGCCAAATTTCCAATGAGCATTTCTAATTTAAACTTTGAAGCATAGTTTTCATCTTCGAATGAATAGCTATAGGGCAATGCGGGATCATATTTATTAAAAATGGAAGTTAACTGTGTAATGGCATCCTGTGTTTTTATGCCAGGCGATAATTTATACAACATAGTACCTTGTGAACCCGGAAAACAATAAAACATGGTTGGATCTGCAGACTTAAACGGAGAGATCATCAGCGCATCTTTTACAACACCTGCAATGGTATATTCCTTATCGTTCCATTTTATTTTTTGATTCACCGGATTTTTAATGCGCAGCCGGTTAATTGCCGCTTCATTAAAAATTACACTTGTTGAATCGTAGCTGCCGGAAAAATTTCTTCCCTCTTTAATAGCCATTCCAATTGTTTTAAAATAATCATCACTCACAAAAATATTTCCCATCTCTACTGTTTCTCCTGCATTTTTTCCGGGCCATGAATCAATATCCGTATGCCAGTAAACATTTGTTGCCGGACTTGAGGCCGTAGTAACTGCTTCTGCAATATTTTTTTGTAACAGCTCGTTCTTAAGCGCTGTATAATTTTTACTCAAATCATTGTCTATGTTTGTTGACATCACCCTGTTTAAATTATAACCGGTAGGGCGATCTTTGGTATATTTAATTTGCTGGTAAATAATCACCGTACTAATAATTAAAGCAATAGAACAACTGAATTGTGTTACCACTAAAATCTTTCTTGACAAGGAAGAAGATTTTCCTGTTTGCATGGTTCCTTTTAAAACTATTACAGGATTAAATGATGAGAGATAAAAGGCTGGTTTGCTACCTGCCAGTAAAGAGGTAAAAAGAACACAGCTAATCATTAAAAGCCAGAAGTAACCGTTGGCAAATGGAATGCTGATTTGGCTTGTTGTAAGCGTATTGAAGGCAGGCAAGGCAAGCTGCGTAAACAATAACGCAAAAACAAAAGCAATAAATGTAAGCAGGAACGCTTCTGAAAGAAACTGTATGATGAGGTCTTTTCTTTGCGAGCCAATTGCTTTTCTAACGCCAACTTCTCTTGCTCTTTTTTCTGAACGTGCAGTTGTAAGATTGATAAAATTTATACAGGCAATAATCAACACAAGCAAGCCAATAACAGAGAACATTTTTACATACTCCAAAAACCCGGCAGTGTCTTTTCCATTTTTGTAATTTGAATATAAATGCCAGCGTTTAATTGGCTGAAGCGTAACGTAAGAATTCATAGCATTAGGGTTGCCTTTTTCAGTATGTTCAATGTTCCTGATCTTTGGCGCTACCTGTGCATAAGCAATTCCCGGTTTTAGTTTTACAAAAATCTGCAGGTTATTATTACCGAAACTGCTTCTGGCATCCTTTTTTTCCTCCGGATGTATTTGTTCAACATAACTGAATGGAACTACAAAATTGAAATCGACAGAAGCATTGGCAGGAATATCTTTTAATATACCTGTTACTTTCAAATTGTTTTCATTATCAAAGCGAACCATTTTATTAATTGGGTCTTCATTCCCAAAAAGCGCTTTAGCCATTGATTGCGTAAGCACAATTGAATAAGCATCTGTGAAAGCTGCCTTCGCATTTCCTTTTATAAAAGGGTATTTAAAAATTTTGAGAAAATCACTGGCCGCTATTGCACCGCGGGTGTACAATTTTTTGTCGCCGGTCATTAAACCATGTTCACCTATCCAATCACATTCAGATACATATTGTACTTCAGGAACTTCGTTACGCAATACATCAGCTAACTTAAAAGACGTTGTTTGAAAAGTGAGTGTATCACCATTACTGTTATAGTTACGTTGTACCCGGTAAACAGAATTGTATTCCGGAAGGAATTTATCATAAGAATACTGGTCATACACCCATAGCCCGATAAGTAATGCAACTGCCATTCCTGTTGCAAGGCCCAATATATTCAGTGTACTATATCCAATAGTTCTTGTGATATTGCGCCATGCGGTTTTAAAATAATTTTTAAACATAAAAAGGAATTTCTTATTTAGTGATGCCTGATTTATTCACACTTCAAGATTGTTTATTTTCTAATTTTCTCCGGATGAATCAATAACAAATTGTCTCATTCAAGTAATCATTCCGTTCTCAAACTCTTCACCGGGTTGGCTATCGCTGCTTTTATTGATTGGAAACTTACTGTAATTAAGGCAATCAGTATTGAAATAATACCGGCAAAAGCAAATACCCACCATTGTATGCTTATCCTGTAAGTATAATCCTGTAGCCAGGTATACATTACCCACCACGTTACAGGTATAGCAATGATAAAAGAGATTAATACCAGCTTCAGGAAATCTTTTGAAAGCGTAAATAGCAAACTTTTTACAGAAGCGCCAAGCACTTTCCTGATACCGATTTCTTTGGTTCGTTGTGATACATTAAATGCCGATAAACCTAACAATCCAAAACATGCAATTAAAATAGCAAGGAAAGCGAAAAGCCCGAACATCTGTCCGAATTGTTTGTCGGCTTTATATTGCTGATCAAATAACTCATTAAGAAAATAATAATTAAAAGGATCGGAAGGGAAATGTTTGTTCCATGTTTGTTTAATAGCGGCAATCGTTGATTGTAAATTTCCGCCCGCAACTTTTATGGAGTAAGCATCCCGCGTATCTGGCCGCAAACGGAATACCATGGGATCAATAGCCTTTTGCAAACCCTGGTGATGATAGTCGGCTACCACACCCAGAATTGTTACGGTATCACCTGCCGATATTATTTTTTCGTTTAAAGCTTTGCCCGGATCATCAAAACCCAATTGCTTTATGGCACTTTCATTTAATAAAATACCTCTTGTATCTGTTTGAAATTCTTTAGAGAAATTACGGCCTGCTTTTAATTCCAACCCAAACGACGGAACAAAGTCATAATCAATTCCAAGATTATAAAGGGTAACAGCTCCCTTACTATCTTCTCCAAATCTCCTGCCGCCATTGGTCCAGTAAATTTCTTTGCCCATTACACTTGATGAAGCAACTACATTTTTTACATGCCCGATCTTTAAAAGATCATTCTTAAATGGCTGGAAAGAACTTTGGTAAAGTGAATCCCTTATAGATGAGGCACCATCCAAAACAATTGTTTGGTCTATATCAGCACCAAGCTTTTGCTTGCGCATAAAACTGATCTGCTGAAAAACAATTATGGTACCTGCAATTAAAATAATGGAGGTGGCAAACTGGCCAACGATAAGGCCCTTTCGAAATACGATTCCACCCTGGCTGCTTTTAAATAAGCCCTTCAAAACATATATTGGCTTAAAGCCAGACAATACAAAAGCAGGATAAATGCCGGCAAGCAAACTACCCGACAGGAACATTGCAATGAATTCTAACCAATAACTTTGAGGTAAGAAAAAATCAGTATCCACAGTGCGGCCTGCAAGCTGATTAAACCATGGCGTCAAAAGAAAAACCAAAGCAAGCGCAAATAAAAATGCGATAAGATTTAATAAGAAACTCTCTATTAAAAACTGGCCAATTAAATCTTTGCGCAACGCTCCCAATACTTTTCTCACACCTACTTCACGGCCCCTCTCTACAGACCTTGCGGTTGCAAGATTGATATAATTAATCCACGCGATACCAATTATAAAAAACGCTATCATAAATAGAAAAGAAACAGATTGCCCGTTTCCATTTGCTTCAGCTTCCTGGTTGTAGTTGGAATATAAATGAATATCAGGCAGGGGGATAACATGCAGCTCAACGTGGATATTATTCTTTTTAGCCCAGTCAAGTGAATTAACGTAGCGGTCACAATAGGCAGGTAATTTCGCCCCGAACTTCTTTACATCGGTTCCCTTTTTTACCTGGAGGTACGTATAAAAATCATACCATCCAAAATTTGTTTCTGTAGAGTTGGTGGTATCCCCTCCTTGTCTTACAATGCTTGCCAGTGTAGCATATGATGCAATGTGATTTATAACCAGGTGGGAATTTAGCGGAAAGTTTTTAAAGACGCCTGTCACCTCAAATGTT
>JBBSEV010000123.1:0-7051 GCA_038239385.1 Chitinophagales bacterium | reverse complement strand
GGCAAAAGGCCTTTTGATTTTTTATCAGAAATAAACTGCGCAGTCTTTTCTTATTTTTGTAATCCTTTATA
Source organism: Chitinophagales bacterium (assembly GCA_038239385.1). Classification (GTDB taxonomy): domain Bacteria; phylum Bacteroidota; class Bacteroidia; order Chitinophagales; family Chitinophagaceae; genus Ginsengibacter. Next base: position 6,980 of record JBBSEV010000123.1, on the reverse strand, counting down.
AAATTCATGCATTACAAACCAGGCTTTCTTTTTTAATCCTTTATCACTTAACAATCCCTTCCTGTTCCATCCCTGCTGGTATACTGGCTGTAGCCTTCCTTCAGATCTAAAATCTGCTAATACCCAGGGACAGGTTCCTCTTAGAAAAGGAATATTTTTAAACATGGCTATTTGATCTTTATAAACCTGTACCTGCCGCTCTTCTTTCCAATAACCATTGCTTTCTGCACTTCCATGGTTACCATACAATGCTTCTGCACCAAATTCTGACATAATAAGCGGCTTGTCAAAAGGATTATTCCATAGCATCTTTTCCGGGTTTGCAGGCCACGATACATACCATCCAAGATATTCATTAACGCCTACCACATCCAGCACATTACATAATGAGTCATCGATGGTTATTGTATTATTAGTGGTATTTACATGATTAATAGCAGAAGTGACCAGTCTTGTGCTGTCAATACTTCGCACATAATCTGCCATAGCAGAGATAGTTTTATTGCGGTTAACAGAAGGTGCTGTTTCGTTAGATAGGCTCCAAAGTATAATTGAGCACCTGTTTTTATCTCTTGTGATCATTTCATTAAGCATTTTATTGGCCTTGCTTAGTATCTCGGGATTATTAAATTGAATGTTTTGCCAAAGAGGTACTTCTTCCCATATCAGGATGCCCAATTTATCTGCAAGGCGTAACATATATTCATTGTGTGGATAATGCGTGAGCCGAACAAAATTACACCCAAGCTCTTTTGCCCAATGAAGTAACATTTCCGCATCCGCTTCACTCCACGCTCTTCTTGCCTTTTGTGGTACTTCTTCATGTACATTGACACCTTTTAGAAATATGGATTTGCCATTCAGCAATATTTCAGTTCCTTTTACCCGGATAGTTCTGAAGCCAATCAGTTCATGTATGGAATCAGTTTTTGTACTGATATTAACATCATACAATCGCGGATTATCCGGCGACCATAATTGTGGACTGGAAGCTAAGCGGAACCATGCTTTTCCATCGCTGCCGGTTATCGCACTATAACTTATATGCAGTTTAGAGATGTTTATTGAAACGGGTTGGGAAATACTGTCGCCTCCGCCCACTTGCACCCATCCTGCAATACTATCAACGCTGTTTTTTAAAAGCTGAATACTATAATCCTTTATATAATTCAGCGGGATTTCAATTATAGATACCTCCCTTGTAATGCCGCCATAATTCCACCAGTCAAAACCAAGAGCTGGTATATTATCAGCTTTTCGTTGGTCGTTCACTCTTACGATAATGGAGTTGGTATCTTTTAGCTTACCTGTTATTTCAAACTGGAAAGGTGTAAAGCCTCCTTCGTGACTACCTGCATATTCATTATTAAAATATACGTCACATTGATAATTAACAGCACCAAAATAAAGAAAGTATCTTTTATTTTTAAGAGGCTTATGTACAAATAACTTCTTATACCAAATGGTTCCTTCAAAATAAATAAGTTCTGCTTTTTGCGAATTCCAGTCTCCCGGTACTTTTAATGTAAGCGCATTTGTAAATCCGTATTCATAAAAATCGTCTTTGCCTTTTGAATGCTGGTCTTTCCATATCGGTTTCCAATTTCCCGCGCCTGCATTGAATGGATCTATAATTACCTGCCATTTCCCATTAAGGTTTGTATGCTGCCGTCCTTGTACATTTGCGAGTAAGTTTTGAGACTGAGAATGCGTAACAAAAAATAGGAGAATACAAAGTGCAGTCACTGCAATTATCTTCATGTTTATAACCTTTGAATAAAGATAATTTAATTGACTCTGGTTTGAAGTTTAGTACTACTATTTCTCTTTATTTATATTAGATAAAATAAATTGCGGTAATGGTATTGATTTTATTTTCTCATTTGCCTGGCTAATTCAAAAATTAAACATAATGCAGGAATTGCTTTTATCTTTCTTACTACTTTTGCTGTCTGCCTGCACCCATCAAAGTAAAAAGAGTGAGACGAACAAAACAATTGAATTTAGCCAGCCTGTTAAGGTCGAAATAAACGGATATGGTGGTAATGTTATGGAACCCTTCCTTTCAAGAGATGGTAATACTTTACTGTTTAATAATCTCAATAGCCTTCCGGAAAATACAAATCTTCATTGGGCAACTAAAATTAATGATACCACCTTTCAATATCAGGGTGAAATTGCTGGAGTAAACACAATAGATTTGGAAGGGGTTCCAACTTTAGATAACGCTGGTAATTTATATTTTGTTTCTAATCGTGATTATGCAAATACGCTGTCTACTTTATACCAATGTACTTTTTCCAATGGAGCCGCTACCAATGTTCAACTTATTACTGGAGTATCTAAGTTAGAAGCGGGCTGGGTAAATTTCGATGCGGAAGTAAGTGCAAATGGCCGGTCACTTTATTTTGTAGATGCGCAATTTGACCAAACAGGTAATCCTTCAACAGCTGACCTGGTTATAGCGCAGAAAAACGGATCTGGTTTCAAGCGGTTATCAAATAGTAAAGAAATATTGCAAAGCATCAATACAGATGCACTTGAGTATGCAGCGTGTATTTCCAATGATGAACTTGAATTGTATTTTACAAGATTACAGCTTCCTTTCACTGCTACTTCATCGCCGGAAATATTTGTTTCAACAAGGCAAAATATAAACGAAGCTTTCGGTAGCCCGTTAAAAATTAAAAGCATAACAGGTTTTACGGAAGCTTGTACCATTTCACCTGATAAAAAAATCTTGTATTATCACAAAAAAGAGAATAACAAATTTGTGTTATACTTAGTTAGAAGAAAATAATAAGGCAAACACTCTGGAACAGTACAACAGCACTACCAATATTTAAAAATCATTGCAATGATTGCGTAGATAACAGTTAACACAAATATGCCTTTGGCCGTTTTGTCGCGATGGCCATTTATATAAATAGTAAATAAGATTGCATTTGCCATAAGCGAAACGCTTATAGAAACTGTTATCAGGTTGGGATTAAATTTCATCCATTGGAGCATTTCTGCTAAAGTAAGGCCCTGGAACTTGTATAGTTTGAACATCATAAAGCCTAAAACAGGTGCAATGAAACCTAAAGCAAGGCCAAAAATGAAATTATCTTTTTTAAACAGCGTCATATTTTCCAATTCTTTTCAAGCTCTTTTTTCAAAGTGTAATTGGTAAGATCGAATTGTACAGGAACCACACTTATATAATTATGTTGTAAAGCCCATACATCAGTATCATTTCCTGTATCAAAATTTTTAAACTCCCCCGTTAGCCAGTAATATTTTTTTCCATGAGGGTCAATGCGCTCATAAAAGTCTTCATCATATTTTGCATAAGCCTGTTTGCAAATCTTTATACCTTTCATTTCTTCTAATGGTACAGACGGAATATTTATATTGAGTAAAAGATGTTTATCCATTTTAGTTTCCAAAAGGCTTTTTACGATTTTATTTGTATAATATTTCGCAGGCCCAAAGTCGGCTTCAAACCTATAATCAAGTAAGGAGAAGCCTATAGAAGGAATGCTTTCAATAGAAGCTTCCATTGCTGCACTCATAGTGCCTGAATAAATTACATTAATAGAGTGATTGGCGCCATGGTTAATCCCGCTCAGGCATATATCCGGCTTACGATGTAACACCTTATCAACCGCTAATTTTACGCAATCAACAGGAGTACCACTGGTTTGCCAGGTTTCCACGCCTTCGAACATTTCTTCCACTTTGTTTAACCTTAATGGCACACCAATTGTAATTGCATGCCCCATTCCGCTTTGTGGTTTATCGGGCGCCACAACCACCACCTGCCCAAGGTCTTTTACCGCTTCTATCAGGTTTCGTATGCCCGGTGCCGTTATTCCATCATCATTTGTTATGAGTATGATGGGCTTGTCGTTTGTAAAATCTGTCATTAAAGATTAAATATTTTATGTACGATTTACGCTGGTATAATTACGATTGCCAACTGCTAACGTAATACCGAACTAAATCTAAAACCACCTGAACAATGGTCTTGCCACTGTCTCTTTAAACGGCCATGGTATCGCAAATAGTATAAGTACTAAGGCAATTCCGAAAAATATCACGCTTCTTATGAATTTTGTCCGTGACGTTACTGCCTTTTTTACGAATACCCTGCCCATATGCACAAGTATCCATGCAAGTATCATAAACACTTCGTGCTCAATAGTAAAAAACCTGAGATTGGCATCTTTCATATTTTCGCTTAAATTCTTTAGCCTGTCGAACCATACACCGCTGAAATATAATGCGAGCCCTCCTAAAAGTTGGATATCCATGCTCAGCATGAAAAAGAAATTACTGCGGTTATCAGCTATTGTATATTCTTTTTTACTAATTACACCGGCGAAAGCCCTGAGAATTGTCCATAATCCAAAAAGCAAAATGAGCCATCTGAATAAGTTATGTAATACAAGAAGTATTTGCATAAAATAATTTTTGTAAAAGTACGGGATTGATAATTGTTCCGGGTGTATGTGTTGCAGTGATAGGGGTAAAAAAAATCATCTACTATCAGTGATTTAGCACTAAGGTTATATTCGGGTCGTTAAGATTTATGCAATAGACATTTCTCAACTACTTATTATTTATCATAAATTATTTTAAAAGAAGATAGATCTGGTTTATGAAAACGTTTTCTTTTTAATTCAAAATCATAAATCACCCGGCCAAGGTTTTTCATAAAGGGAAAACCAAGTGAATCATATTCATAAATATTGTCGTTGAGAATTTCATTTGTATTACAATTTATAGCCGCAGATAAAAAGAATTCAATATTCTTATCGAAATCAATGATGTATGCTATATCTATGAGCTCACCGTAAGCATCACCTTCTTTATTGAAAATCCTAATATTTTTTGACAGAGGTTCTTTTTGCGATCCATATAAAAGGAACTTACCATAAGCATCAGGGTAATTTATTGAATCGTAGAATGGATAAATTGTTTCACCCGGAAACTGCGACATGTAATGAAGAACGAAAGCATAATCTGAATCTGTAAGATTAAATCTTTTATTTTCCGGTACACTATTAGGAAAAATTACACTTCTTAATATATTATGCAGGTCTTCGAGAACTATTCTGTTTTTCTTCGAAAAATTCATCGGCGCATTTATAAGCTGGCCTTCTCTGTAATACGCTTTCCCAAGTGTATCCTGCCTTTCAGCATATTTTGTTTCGCTAAATATCAAAGGCTGCTGATATAAAATATTATTATTACTGCCTAAAAATTTTACAGGATTAGTATGCCTGTTTTCATCTTCTGACAATGAGATATCCAGTCGGTGAATTATTTGCACATCTTCATATCCTTTTTTATGAAGCTGTTCATTTATATATTCCTGTCCTAAAAATTCATACAACCTATTGAACGCATCATTATCACTTACCAAGAGAATCTTTTTGATATAGCTTTCAATAGTTGGCTTGCCATCGGATGTTTGCGGATCATTATAAGTTGGTGTTTGACCACTGTATGCATCTTCAGTTATCATCGTGGTATTTTTTGTAATACCGGTATTTTGTAGCTCATGTAATTTTTGCAAAGCAAGTAATACGGTTGGAAGCTTTACTGTGGATGCAGGATAAAAATATTGCGTGTTGTCAACATTAAAGAAGTAATCTATAAATGCCGGATTATTATTTTCATCACGGTTTACTTCTGTGTAAATTATTTGTACGTTCAGCGCTTTTCTTTTTCGTAAAATACTGTCAAAGTATTGAGGGTATTGCTGTAAAAGATTTTCTAAAAGAGGAGATGTTTTGGCATGGTCAATATTTTCTGTTTTATTTTTTACTTTACTTGTATCGGCTTTATAATATATGCTGTCTTTCATTATTTCAGGAAAAATTGTATGACTTTTTTTGAATGTATTGCAGGCGAAGATTAAAATAATTGTGGTAAAAGTGATAAGCAGCTCTTTTAATTTCATTTACGGACTGTTAATCCAAAATTAGAAAATACAATTAGCATATATCGCTTTAATTATTTCACAAAGCCTCTGATCGTCTTTGAATGATGGGCGTTTTAAACATCAAAACCTTATCTTTGCAAACTTCTAAAAATTAAGATATGAAACTGAAAGGTTTGGTGTGGTTTTTTGCCATTACTCTTATTCTGATATCCGTTTACCAGCTTTCCTTTACCTGGGTTGTTAATAGTCATGAAAAAGCTATGAAACAAAAAGCTGAAAAGATGGTGAAAATGAGAAACCCCGGCATTTCAGGGGACTTGAAAGACAATCTTGTAAAGATACAATTTGCCAGGCTGCTTGACAGCACAAGAGATGTAAAAATTTATCCTGTTTTAGGCACTACATATCAAAAGTCTAAAGAAAATGAACTGAACCTTGGCCTTGATTTACAGGGAGGCATGAACGTTACGTTGAATGTAAGCCTCGAAGGGCTTTTAAAATCATTAAGTAATAACCCGAAAGATCCCCAGCTTATAAATGCGCTAAACAAAACAAACCAGGATAAAGTAACAAGTGATCTTGATTACATTTCGTTATTCGGACAGGTTTTCAAACAGCAAAATCCCACAGCTAATCTCGCTTCTCTGTTTGCAGGAGCAGGTAAAACCATTAAAATCAGTGACAATGATAACCAGGTATTGGATCAGTTAAGGACGATTTCCAAAGGCGCCATCAATCAAACGTATAAAATTTTATTAAGGAGAATTGATCAGTTTGGTGTGGCACAACCTAATATTAATCTGGATGAAAATAAAGCAATTATTACAGTAGAGCTTGCCGGCGTGCAGGATGCTACAAGAGTAAGAAATTTATTGCAGGCATCTGCGCATTTGCAATTTTGGGAAGTGTATAATATTGGAGAAATTGGAAAAAATATTGATGATGCTGATAAAGCACTGGGCCAGTACTTGAGCGGTGTTACGCCAGACACTTCCAAAAATATAAATGACACTTCTAAAGTCACAGTGGATTCGTCAAAGATTCT
>JBBSEV010000122.1:0-7142 GCA_038239385.1 Chitinophagales bacterium | reverse complement strand
GTGCTTGTTGCAACTTCGGGCGATACCGGTGGTGCAGTTGCCAATGGATTTTATAAAGTAGATGGAGTGGATGTGGTGATCCTTTATCCTTCAGGGAAAGTAAGCAGCGTGCAGGAATTGCAATTGACTACATTAGGCGAAAACATAACCGCTCTTGAAATTAATGGCACTTTTGACGATTGCCAGCAAATGGTAAAGCAGGCATTTGCAGATGAAAAATTGAATAAGGAATTATTCCTCACTTCTGCTAATTCCATCAATGTTGCCCGCTGGCTGCCGCAACAATTCTATTATTTTTTTGCATATAAGCAATGGAAAAATAAAAATAATCCTCCCATTATAAGTGTGCCAAGCGGCAACTTCGGGAACATTTGTGCAGGGCTACTGGCACATCGATCGGGACTGCCAGTGCAACATTTTATTGCAGCATGCAACGCAAATGATGTAGTGCATGAGTATCTCCAAACCGGAACTTATACAGCCAAGTCATCTATAACAACTTTATCAAATGCCATGGATGTAGGCAATCCGAGCAATTTTGTTCGAATATTAGAACTATTTAACCGGCAATTTCCTTCTCTCAAAAAAGTAATGAGCACTTACACAATTTCAGATGAAGAAACCAGGCAAACTCTTAAAGAAGTTTTTTTTGAAAAAAAATATTTATTAGACCCTCATGGAGCGGTAGGGTACCTGGCCTTAAAAAAATATTTGCAACAACATCCCGGCATGGCAGGGATTTTTTTAGAGACAGCACATCCTGTAAAATTTTATGATGTTGTGGAACCGATCATCCAACAGAAAGTACCGATGCCCGCATCAGTAAATGAATTATTGAAATTGAAAAAAGAGAGTGTGAAGATGAATGGCAAGTATGAAGAGCTGAAAGAATATTTGCTAGGGAAATAAAAGGATATATTTTTTATTCCACTTATAGTAATACATCTCTATTAGTTCCGAAGAATTTATGGATAAAATTTTAAACTGCCATGAATTATTGATTGCAGAATTAATGGCTTTTATTTGCTTACCAAAACTAATTGAATGAAAAAAATTATCTCCTGCTTACTGGCTTTTTTTTTATTTAGTACAACTATTTACGCTAAAAAAGGAAAGGACTCTTCTCAAATTGCTCTTGAGAAAAGTATGCGATTTATGGATTCTGTTGATGCAGCCTTACACTGGCAAACTAACACGGTATCTATTGCAAATAATATTGCGAAGCTTAACCTTCCCGCAGATTTTAAATACCTTAATCCGGAACAAAGCAATTATATATTGCATGATCTATGGGGTAATCCTTTGCGTACAGATGTATTAGGAATGATCTTTCCGGCATCCGGCGGGCCATTTGCTGACAGCAGCTATGCTTTCATTATAAGTTTTGATGCAGACGGCTATGTAAAGGATAATGATGCAGATAAAATCAATTATTATGACATGCTTAAGGATCTGCAAAATGGAGAAGTAGAAGATAATAAAGAAAGGGCAAAAAATGGTTATGACCCTATTCATATGGTGGGTTGGGCAGAAGCCCCCTATTACGATAAAGAAAAGAGGGTTTTACATTGGGCCAAAGAATTGAAATTCGGATCTGATTCTTTGAATACTTTAAATTATGAAGTAAGGGTTTTAGGAAGAAAAGGCGTTCTTTCTTTAAATGCAATTGCCACTATGAATGAACTGCAATTAGTGAAAGCTAACATTGATAAAGTATTAAAGATCCCTGAATTTACAGAAGGTAACAAGTATAAAGATTTTAATTCTAATACAGACAAGGTCGCGACCTACGGAATAGGGGCATTAGTAGCGGGAGGCATATTAGCAAAGACAGGCGTTCTCGCAATAATCGGGAAATTCTTGTTGGCAGCATGGAAGTTTATACTAATGGGTATAGTTGCAATGTGGGCAGCAATTAAAAGATTTTTTACCGGCAAAACTAAGAAAGATAATTACCAGGATACTATCGCTAAATATAAACCATAAAAGTATCTAGAACGTTTCGTTGCTTGTTTAAGCCATTCTCATATACCTTAAGTATCTTCCAGCAATAGCGGCCTTTCATACGCTGTTAATAAATAAGTTTTGATCAATATTTATTTTCGGAAAGCAGTAAGCAGCTATTTTAGTCCTGAATAAGTCTTATTTTTATTAAAGATTTTATCTGCTTGTTTATGCATCTAAAGGTAATCAGCGATAAAATTTTTTATTTATATTCTTTTATAAACCAATTATTAATCTAAAACTAAAACTAACTACATGAGAAAGTTTACACTCTTCTTTGGCTTAGTATTTTTTGCATTCTCTTCTTTTGCTCAATCAAAAGAAATCACAGGACGGATTACCAGTGATAACCTCTCTGTGCCAAACGCTACCATAAAGGCCAAAGGTTCCCAAACTTCAACCGTTTCAGACCAGGATGGTAATTTTAAAATCAAGGTAGAAAATAGTGTTACAACGCTTATAATTTCATCAGTAGGCTACACAACTAGTGAGGTGCCTGTCGGAAGCGGGAATATTAGTATAAATCTTCAGCAGCAAGATAAGAGCCTTACTGAAGTAGTAGTAGTGGGCTTTGGAACCAAAATTAAGAAAGATATTACGGGTTCAGTCTCCAGGGTGAGTGCAAAAGAAATTGGAAATACTCCCGCTACGAGCTTTGAAAGTGCCTTGCAGGGTAGAGCCGCCGGTGTTTTGGTGAGCCAGCAAAATGGTAAATTGGGACAAGGTATAAATATCCGCATCCGGGGATCTTCTTCTATAAGTGCAGGTAATGAACCGTTATATGTAGTTGATGGTATCCCACTCACTACAGATAATCTTTCCAGCACTTCAGCTCCAACTAATGCATTAGCCGACATTAATATGAATGACATTGAATCTGTAGAAATTTTAAAGGATGCTTCCGCAGCAGCTATATATGGATCCCGTGCTTCCAATGGTGTTGTATTAATAACTACAAAAAAAGGTAAAGCCGGGCAGTCTAAAATAGAATTTGGATATTTTACGGGTACACAAAAACCAACCGGTAAAAGGAAGTTTTTAGATTCCAAACAGTATGTTGATTTTTTCACCCAGGCTGCTGTTGGGGCTGCAACCCAAGATTCTATATTTGGCTATTACGATAATGTAGCAGATGCTCTGGTCGATGAACTCGATTTTGTGAATAGAAGATTTACAAGATATTCTGCTGGAACTGATGACTGGAAAACTGCAAAAATAAATACCAATTGGCAAGACCTTGCTTTTCAGGATGCACCTATAAGCCAATACGACCTAAATATTTCTGGTGGTAATGAAAAGACTAAATTTTTTATATCGGGCCAGTATCTTGACCAGGATGGAATTGTTATAAGTAATAGCTATAAAAGATATTCAGGAAGAATCAATGTAGATCACCAGGTAAAAGACTGGTTAGGTATTGGAATGAACATGAATTTTTCAAGATCACGTAATTACCGTATTTCAAATGATGATGCCTTCTCTACTCCATTACAAATTGTTGCCTTATCACCCATAACCCCTGAAATTGATCCAAGAACCGGATTGTTAAGTGGCGCATTAGACTTATCCACGGGAAAGCCTAATACCAATTTCCCGGTTTATTACAATCCTTTATTAAGCAAAGGCAATTCATATTATCACACAACGGTTAACAGGAATCTTGGCAATGTATATGCCAATGCATCTCTTACCAGGCATTTGGTTTTTAGGTCTGAGTTTGGTATAGATCAACTTAACCAGGCAGAAGAAAATTATTATGGAAGAGTAACCGCACGTAATACAGGAGTACCGAATGGCAGTGGTTCTTACCTTAGCACAGCGGTGTTGAATTTTAATACTAACAATTATTTTAATTATAAACAAACGTTTAATGATATACATGATTTTGAAGGTACACTAGGTATGAGTTACCAGGATCGAAGCTATGAATTCAGCACAGCTACCGGCGAAGAATTCCCCAGTGATGCATACAAAAAATTAGCAAGTGCTGCTTCTAAAACTAATGCAAGTTCTTCATCAACAAGCAGCACATTGTTATCATATTTTGCAAGATTGAATTATAAACTGAATGATAAATATCTTTTAACTCTAAGTGGCAGAATTGACGGATCATCAAGATTTGGTGCTAATCATCAATATGGATTTTTTCCTGCCGGCTCTGTAGGGTGGATCGTTACTAAAGAAAATTTTCTTTCAAATATAAAATGGTTGAATTTCTTAAAACTCAAAGCTAGTTATGGAGTTACCGGGAACGAAAATATTGGCGATTTTGAATCAAGAGGTTTATATTCAGGTACAGGCGCTTATGGTGGGCAAGCTGGCCAGATACCGTCTCAGTTAGCCAACCCTGATTTGAAATGGGAAACTACCCGCGGCTCAGATTTTGGGATTGAAGCGAGTATTCTAAACAGCAGGATTTCTTTTGAATTCGATTATTATGAAAGGAATACAGTGGACCTTTTATTAGATGTACAGGTTCCGGGAACAACCGGTTTCTCTTCCCAGTTTCAAAATATAGGTAAACTAAACAATAAAGGAATTGATTTCAGCATCAATACAACGAATATTTTAAGTAAAAACTTCAGATGGACTACATCCATCAATTTTGGTGCAAATAAAAACCGTATCGTTTTTCTTGAAGGACAATTAATAGGCACAGACCAAAACAAAGCTAAAGAAGGGGAACCACTCGGTGTATTTTATGCAAGGGAATTTGCAGGTGCTGATCCTGCTAATGGAGATGCATTATATTATAAGAACACACTTAAGAGTGATGGCTCCATTGACAGGGCAACCACCAATGACTATAACCAGGCGGAAGATGTAAAAATCGGTAATCCCAATCCCAAATTTATCTATGGCTTTAGCAATACATTTACTTATAAATTTATTGATCTTGATGTGCTTATACAAGGCGTAAATGGTAATCAAATTTACAATGGTGGCGGACAATATATGAGCGCCAGCGGAAGTAACGGCTTCGATAACCAAACAATAGATCAACTACCAGCATGGAAAAAACCTGGAGACATTACTAATATACCGGAAGCAAGATTATTTTATGCAAATGGAACAGATCCATCAAGCAGGTTTATTTCTGATGGCTCTTATTTAAGAGTTAAAGAAATTACTCTTGGTTTCAATTTACCTAAAGCACTAGCATCAAAAATTAAACTTGACAGGGTAAGAGCTTACGTACGGGGATTAAATCTTTTTACAATAACAGATTATAAGGGCTGGGATCCTGAAGTAAATGCGGATTACCAGGCCTCCAATATTAACCAGGGAGTAGATTTTTATTCTGCACCTCAGATTAAATCAATTGTATTTGGAATTAATATTGGCCTTTAAATCTTTTAAACTAATCGTTATGAAATATAAACTTTTTAATATTTTGTTTTTTGCCGCATTGATTATTATATCGTGTAATAAGAAATTAGATACCACACCCACGCAATCTATTGATGCCTCGGCCGCATTAGGTACAAGTAATGATGTACAGGTAGCATTGGTAGGAGCTTATTCTGCATTAGATAAGGCAGATTTTTATGGAGGAAGGGCTTTTGTAGGTCCTGATCTGTTAGGTAATTCAGGAGAGGTTGATTGGTCTGGAACTTACCAGGGGTTTACTCAAATTTATAATAAATCAATACCAGTTGACAATGGCTTTGTAACCGATACATGGCTTACTGGCTATACAACTATCAATGACGTAAATAATGTACTGGGAGCGCTGGGGGTAGTTGATGCAAGTAATAAAGACAGGGTTCAGGGAGAAGCTGAATTTATAAGGGGATCTGCATATTTTGACCTGGTACGATTATACGCTAAAGCTTATAATGATGGAGATCCAGCTTCAAACCCAGGCGTACCCATTGTATTAACAGCAACAGCAGCCGTAACTGATGAAAGCAAAGTAAGCAGGAATACTGTTGCTGAAGTGTATGCACAAATTATTAAAGATTTAATGGATGCCGAAGCCAAGTTGCCGGTAAGTAATGGATTTTTTGCAACTACCAATGCTGCATCCGCGATGCTTGCAAGAGTTTATTTACAAAAAGGCGATTATGCAAGTGCAGTAGCTGAGGCTGATAAGGTAATCAGCTCGGGAGAATATTCATTAACTGATACCTACGCTGAGGCATTTCAATACGTTAATCCCCCCGCCCATGTGGATAATACAACAGAAGATATATTTGCTTTGCAGGTTAACAGCAGCTCTGGCTTTAATGGTTTCCAGGAATTTTATTCCGCTGATGGAAGAGGAGATATCACTATTAATGATGCTCATCTTAATTTATATGAAACCGGTGATGACCGCTTGAATCTTTTTTATACATCAGGTGGTTCTACTTTTACCGGTAAATTCGATAATCTTTACGGCAATGTTCACATTATACGTTTGGCCGAAATGTACCTGGTAAGGGCGGAAGGGAATTTCAGGCTGGGCACTGCTGTGGGTGCAGAACCGCTTGATGATATTAATACGATTCGTGAAAGAGTTTTATTACCCGATCTTACCGCCGCTCAATTAACCCTTACTGCAATTTTGGAAGAACGCAGGCTGGAGCTTGCTTTTGAAGGTTTCACGCTGCACGATGCAAAACGTCTTCAAATGCCGATAGGAATTTTGGCATGGAATTCTCCAAAATTGATTTATCCTATTCCTAAAAGAGAGATTATTGTGAATCCGAATTTAACGCAGAATGAAGGATATTAAATAGCTAAAGAGATAATACTTAAAAAAAAAGGCCGCTTAATGCGGTCTTTTTTTTTAAGAAAATTAATTAATGCTCAGGGATAATTTGCCCGGGTATCCCTGCCAGTTATATTCAGAAAACTTGTAGATAAAATTAAATTGGTTTTCTTAGATGAAGAACTAGTAAATCACTGCTTAAAAATAATTCCCCAAAAGATTCGTTACTTATTAAATAGGTAGCAAATAAACCTATAAGCAATTCCAATAATCCGTTAAATCAACCCTATGGAAATACTTGTTTATGGTGAAGAATACTTTTGTTTTTACAAAGATGAATATATTGGCACCGCAACATTTAGTGATGATCCATCTATCGGCGACAGCTTTGTAAAACTGGAAGTGCATGAAAAACGCGGGCTCGAAGAAATAATAATTATGC
>JBBSEV010000121.1:0-7290 GCA_038239385.1 Chitinophagales bacterium | reverse complement strand
TCATAACTTTACAAAATTATAGCAACTTTTAAAAAATATTATGGCAACTACCGATAAAGCTTCAGAGAAAGCAATTGAAAAAAATTCAGAGAAATTAAAAGCGCTAAAACTTACTATAGATAAGATTGACAAAGACTTTGGTAAGGGGAGCGTAATGATGATGAACGAGCGATCCCAGGAGCCCCAGGCTGTGATTTCTACCGGCTCTATAGGACTGGATGTTGCGTTGGGAATTGGAGGATTACCCAAAGGAAGGGTTGTTGAAATTTACGGCCCGGAATCTTCCGGTAAAACAACTTTGGCAATTCATGTAATTGCAGAAGCACAGAAAAAAGGAGGCATGTGTGCTATAATTGACGCGGAGCATGCGTTTGATAGTGTATATGCAAAGAAGCTTGGTGTAGATGTTGACAATCTTTTAATAAGCCAGCCGGATTATGGCGAGCAGGGGCTGGAGATTGCGGACAGGCTTATACTTTCAGGCGCATTGGATGTTGTGGTTATAGATTCCGTTGCTGCCCTTGTGCCTAAAAGTGAGCTGGAAGGTGAAATGGGAGATAGTAAAATGGGTATGCAGGCAAGGTTGATGAGCCAGGCTTTGAGGAAATTAACGGCTACTATAAGTAAAACAAATTGCTGCTGCATATTTATAAATCAGCTAAGAGATAAAATCGGTGTGATGTTTGGAAATCCTGAAACTACCACCGGTGGAAATGCGCTGAAATTTTATGCATCTGTGAGACTTGATATCCGGCGCATGGCGCAAATAAAAGATGGGGATGAATCTATTGGAAATCGTGTAAAAGTTAAAGTAGTAAAAAATAAAGTTGCGCCTCCATTTCGCTTAGCAGAGTTTGATATTATTTTCGGTAGTGGTATTTCGAAAACCGGCGAAATTATTGACATGGGCGTTGAAATGGGAATTATTCAAAAAAGCGGAAGCTGGTTTAGCTATGATACTACGAAGCTTGGTCAGGGCCGTGATGCGGTTAAACAATTATTACTTGACAACCCGGAACTTTCTGCGGAGCTTGAAGGAAAAATAAGAGCCAAGATTGCAGAATTAAATGCTGTATAATTTTTTTGTTACCTTTTTTCATTCAGTTGCGCCATTGATCCAGGGCTTCTTTTAGAATTATTCCTCTTGCTGCTTTTGGTACTGCCTCAACAAGGATGGCAGAGTAGTGTAGCAAAATCCGGTTGGCAACAACCATTTATACCGCCTAATATAGCAAGAAGCTTATAATGCGACGCAGAGCTACCTCAAAAGCAAAATTCAATCATAAATTTGAAATTATATCAAAAACTATATCTTTATTGTGGCGATATTCTAATCAAAAATTATCTTTCGTTCACAAGATTTCGAGTTTGTTCATTTCACGAAAATTATCACCAATAGAGATATGGGATTAAAAAATTTTTTAAAACAGCAGGGATTCATTCAGGATGAATCCCTTGAGAAAATCAAAAAAGATTCGGAAAATTCTACAACAATACAACAACCGATTACAATCGTGACCCCAACATTTTTCCCTTTACAATCTACTGGTGCTGAAACCGGCTCTACATCTTCTTCTAATATTCAATCTACAGATCCTTCCTTTGTAGCTCCTTTAGAAAAAAAAAATAAAGCCGAACAGCTTGATGCGACATTTGTTAAGTTTTTTGAAGATGAGCTTGTTAAATCAAATCTCCCTGGTCCTGATTATTTTGAATTTCGTCAGTTGTTGACTAAGACACAACAAAAAATGACTGCCAAAGGAGTAGCTGCGCCCGAGGTGGTGCTGCAGGCGGTTCTTATGAGTTTTGAGGCCCAGGAAATTTCGCCCGCTAAACTTATAGAAGCGGCCCGCCACTATAAAGATATTATCAAACAAAAAAATGATGACTTTTTAAAAGGCGCTGCTGCAGAAAAAAATAATCAGCTGCAAAAGAGGCAAAGCATGCTCCAGTCTCACGACGATAGTATCAAAAAAATACAACAACAGATTCAGCAGCTGGATTTGCAAAAGCAACAACTTGAACAATCTATGAACAAAGAAAAAACACAGATTGAAGCAGATAAATCAATTGGTAAAGAAGGCATCGAAAAAATTGAAAAAGCAGAACGGTTAATATCTTTGGCGCATAATTATATTCAATCAACTATTGATACTGATATCAAACGGCTTCAATCGGTTTAAGCTGTAATTATCACATTATTAAACTTAAAAAATGAAATCATTATGAATGAAGTAATGAAAAGCTCATCGGTGTATACATTAGAAACTGCAGACGAGCGTAAGATGCGGATGGGAATCACTGTTGTACTAATAGCCGTCTTTCTTTTGATAGGCTATTTCCTGCTTCCCTTAATAACGAAAACTATTCATAATTGGATAGATTTCGGGATAGAAATGGGAAAGTTATTTTTAATGATAGGAATTATTGGAACCATTATCCTTATGCGTAATGTTTTAATAGCAAGATGGAAAAGTGCCATAAGGAAAATGACACGCTGGTTAATAAAAACTGATCTTCCGGGATTACTTGAAGTAGTAGTTGCCAACCGACGTGGAGTACTTTCGAAATTTAATTTAAGCATTAAAAAAATGATGGAGGCTATCTCTCTTCACACCACAAAAATGGCTGAAAGAAAAGAGTCAATGCAAAAAAATCTTGATTATGCAGCTCAATTTACAAAACAGTCACTTGACCCAAAGCTAGATCAGCATACACATGATAAGGCAAAAGACCAGATTGCACATTTTGGCCGTGAGGCAGCCGAAGATGAAAAATTATTGAAGGTGATGCAGGAGGATAAACAAAAGATGTTGAAAAGCTATAACTTTTTTGATCGGTTGTATAGTAATCTTGAGAGCAGCACCGAATCTGTAGCAAATACAATTGGCCGTTTGCGGGACCAGCTTCAAACCTCCAATATCTGGAGGGAGGCTGCACACAGCGCATCTTCTTTATTAGGTGTTTCTGAATTTGAAACCATCACCCTGGAAGAAACCCGCAATCGTATTGCAGAGAATGAATCGGAAGTAATGTCCATGATCCATGACCACGAAACATTGCTTATGAAGATGGAAGCAGAGAACGGCATAATGGATGATGCAGGCCAAAAGCTGCTGGAACAATACAGCAGTAAGGTTGATGTATTTGCTTTTATGAAAAGTGAAAATGATGGCGGCAATGATAACAATCAATCACCTACTGACACATCGTGGCTAACAGCTAATAAAGATCTACTCAAATAATTTTTATAAAAATCACAACTAAATATAATTATGGAACTAACTGAAAAAGGGCAGAAAACTGTAAAGGCGATCCGGAACGTAGTTATTTTTATTGTAGTACTTGCAGCAGGCTACTTTGCATACAAACAATGGATATCCAAAGATGGTAAAATTGCTGTTGACAGTAAATCAGGAAAACCTGATCTGATAGTAGCATACAATACTTTTACAGGTGTCGAAGGCCTCATTCTTGCGAATGGCGGGATGGAGCCAAATGAGAATAGCGATCTATACAAAAACTATGGAATCAAATTGCTTGTAAAACAAATGGACGCAGTAAAAGATACAAGGTCAGGTTTGCATTCAGGCGATCTTGATCTTGTGTATTGCACAACTGATGCCCTGTCAGTTGAAATGGGTTCGGGCAGCGAATTATTAGCCGACAATGTTGTTCAGATAATGCAGGTAAACCAGTCACATGGTGCTGATGCTATTGTTGTAAGAAAAGGTATTGATGACGTAGAAAGTTTAAAGCATAAAAAAATTGCTTATGCAGTAGGCACGGCTTCCCACACTTTATTACTGAATGTGCTTGAGTCGTCGGGTTTAAAAATGAGTGATGTTGATGGATACCAAGTGGCTGATGGCGTAGAAGCCGCCAATGCCTTTAAAAATAATCAGTGTGATGCAGCAGTTGTCTGGGCACCTGATGATGAAGATTGTGTTGCTTCACAGGCAGGTGCAAAAGTGCTAGTAAGCAGCGCTGTTGCAAGCCAGATTATAGCCGATGGTTTATTAGTTAAGCAATCTGTTCTTAAAGAAAAACACGATAAAATTGTAAAACTTGTAAAGGCTTGGCTTCAGGGTAATGCCCGTGTAAATAATGATCCAAATGCTAAAAAAGAAGCTAACGCTCTTTTTGCAAAAGGGTTTAAATTCCCTGAGGACATAGCCGCTAAATCTGCCGATAAAGTATATTTTTCAACATTAGGAGACAACGTAAATTTCTTTGGTCTCAACAGTACTTATACAGGAATGACAGGCGATAGAATGTATGGCAGGATGGCTATAAAATATACTGAAGTTGGCCTGGCAAAATCTCCTTCACCATGGAGAAATGTTTCTGACCCATCAGTGATACAGGAACTAATGAACGATAAAGATTTTGCTGCTGATAATAAACAGGTACCTGCAAAAGTAGAATCTTTTAAACCTGCTACTAATGAAATCAAAACGCAAACATCACAAAGCAGTAAAATCATAAGCCTGGAATTCTCTACAAATTCTGCGCAGCTTGATGAAGATGATAAGGTTCTTATAGACAGAGAAATCAAAGAACTTGCCCAGGGCTTTGCCGGTGCCTACATCCGTGTTGAGGGAAATACTGATAATGTAGGCAGTGCTATTGTAAACGATAAGCTTTCGATAAACAGGGCTGCGGCAGTAATTAACTATCTTGTAAATGAACATAAGTTTGATCGTAATAAATTTATCGTTGTTGGTAATGGATCTAATAAACCGGTTGTAGGTTGTGAAGGCAACCAAGATGAGGATTGTCGCGCTAAAAACCGGCGCACAGAATTCCAGTTCATCTGGGATAAAAAAGAAAAACAATGATCGACAAATATGCCTTGAATAATGATTTAAAAAATGCCTAGTAATTTGATATGAAAAAAATTAACGCGACAAGGAATCTTTGGCTACTCCAATTGTCGGGTTGGTTAATTCTTTTTATCATTTGGTATCTTGTTACAAATTTTGGTTTAATCAATACCCATGTGATGCCAACGCCACAAAAAACCTGGCGCTCATTTCTCGAAATGAAATCAGACGATAATTTATTGACTAACATTCTTTTTTCATTACGCATAAATCTTATTGGCTATTTTAAATGTATTGTTGCAGCGCTTATTGTTGGGTTCGCTATCGGACTCTCTCCCAAAGTAAGAAAAATGTTTAGCCAGCAGGTAAACGCATTAAGGTTTGTACCCATTACAGCGCTTATGGGAATATTTATTGCAATAAGCGGATTAACTATTGTAACAAAAATTAATTTCCTCGCTTTTGGTATTTGGGTTTACCTGGTTCCGGTAGTGGTTCAGCGTATTGATGAAGTAAACGACACACATCTTCAAATGATGAAAACTCTTGGTGCCTCTTTTTTTCAAACTGTCCGATATGTAACCTGGAGATCAGTGATAGCGCGTCTTTCAGATGATATCAGGATTTTAGTTGGTATCAGTTGGACGTATATTATTGTTGCGGAACTTGCAGGCATCCAAGGCGGATTAGGAAGCCTGATCTTTCTTGGAGAAAGACAAAGCAATGTTGGCAAAGTTTACGCTGTAATTTTTATAATTGTCTTAATAGGGATTATACAGGATGCATTGTTCAAATTAATTGACAGGCTACTATTCAGATTCAAATATCAATGAAATGGCAAAAGTTCAGGTAGTAAATGAACAGCAAAATACCAGCATTAATTCTTTACCTCCTGTACTTGAATTGAGAGGTATCCGCCAAACTTATTTTGATAATAAAACTCAAAAAGATTTTGTCGTGTTCGACAACTTTAATCTTGCAGTAGAAGACTACCCGGAGATTGGACAATTTATTGTTATAATGGGAAAATCAGGATGTGGAAAATCTACCATTCTCCGTTATTGGACTGGTCTTCAAAAACCTACTTTGGGGGAAGTGTTTGTTGGAGGAAAACCTCTTGCTGAACACCAAAGCATACCGATGGTTTTTCAGCAATATTCCTCGCTTGAGTGGTTTACTGTGTTGCAAAATGTAGCACTGCCTCTTACGCTAAAAGGAGTATCTAAAAAGCTGGCACACGAACGTGCGATGGAAATGATAAAGGTTGTTGGCCTGGAAGGGCATGAAAATAAATTTGCAAGAATACCTCAACTCTCCGGCGGACAACTGCAGCGTGTTGCAATAGCCCGAAGTCTTGTAGCTAATCCAAACATGTTATTACTGGATGAACCTTATGGAGCCTTAGACGGTTTTACACGTGCTAAAATGCAATTCTTTTTACTGGATCTTTTTCAGAAAAGTGAACTTGCAAGCCTGAATCCCACGGTGGTGTTAGTTACACATGATCCGCGGGAAGCAGTATTATTAGGCCACGATATTTATATTATGGATTCTGATCCTGGGCGTATTATAAAACATATCAAGCCAGATTTGCCAGGCCATCGTGATAAATCTATTCGTAAAGAACCCCGCTTTATTGAGATAGTATCATATATAGAAGATGTAATGGAAGGCACTATCCAATAATTAATATTGTAGCTCAAACTCTGACTTATTTATGGTTAAAAGAAAATATGATTTTGGAAAAGCTTTGCATCAATGCGAAATGGTTGTAAAGGAACTGGGGTTAGTTATACATTATACACACAACCTGGATCCATTTTTTAAAGGTGATCTTGATGGTAAAAGAATATTTATCGGCGATCATTTACGGGCAGAAGAAAAGTTGTTTAATTTGGTACACTTAGCCGGGCATACTGTGCAGTGGAATATTGATGCATTGCTTCGTGATTTAGGCTCTGAATTATATTTGCACCCCGATGATAAACTATTAAAAAAATTACAAACCTACGAATGGCAGGCAAACTGCTATGGTCTTTCAATTTTGCACAAAGCAAAAATCTTTGATCTCGATAAATGGTTGTCTAAAAAATACGTTTTGGATATGCTTTACCTAACCCATTTTTACAAAACAGGTAAAAAATTAAAGCGTGTAACAAAGGTGGCTAAAGCATATTCTTTTAAAAGAAATCTAACAATAATTTCTATTCCATTATTTACTCCGGTTTCAGGTAGCAGAACACGTAATGGACTTGTTATATCTTTTGATACATAATTTAAAGAGAATATCTCAAACATCAGGATACTTCCCTCACGTAGAAATTAACTCCTATTTTCCCTGATAAAATTGCGTTGTTTTGTAAAATAGCTTTTTCAAATTTTACCCAAATATTTCAAACTGTTTGAAAAAACAAAAAGCCGCCATTCGCGACTTTTATAATTGTTTCTTTGCTCCCCCTTCTGG
>JBBSEV010000120.1:0-7359 GCA_038239385.1 Chitinophagales bacterium | reverse complement strand
GCGATCAGAGAACGGACAGCAATTTATAAAACTGGGAAGTGTTCCGGCAAAAGGCAATAGCAGTGCCCTTATAAAGTATAGTCTGTTCGACCCTAATCCTTTTAGCGGGGTAGGCTTTTACAGGATAAAAACAATTGAAGCCGGTCAAATAACATATAGCCGGGTATTGAAAGTAAACATTAGCAATAACTCTGCAAATATCATAACCATTAGTCCTAATCCTGTTATTGGAAATATTGTTTCTTTACAGGTAAATCTGCCAAAAGGAAATTATTTTATAAGCCTGATTAATAAGCTTGGTCAGCAGGTAGTGACTAAAATGATACACCATGAAGGTGGCTCAGCAACTGAAGGCATTGAGGTTTCAAATGCCATCACACCTGGAATTTACCAGTTAAGACTATCTGGCGCAGGAATCAGTATTACCCGCCAGTTAATAAAAAATTAAGGACTTTTAAGTTAATGCCAGTGTTTTCTTGGACCTTGTTCTTAGCAACATTTCCTGCAAGCGCATCGTCTGTAGAAATTTTTCATTGATATTATTTTTTATGAAGATAGCCGTAAAGTAAAGATTGCCTTATATAAATAGATTAGAAAAAGGCTGCTCTATAAGAAAACAGAACCAGCATTCGTGGTTGGTAAATTATGTTCAGTTGCCCGTAAAGAAATATGTGAAGGAATAGCCCTTACTATTACTTGCTTCTATTTTTAGATAAAATTATTTCTGACTACATTTAAGTATGCTAAAGAAATGGTTGCTAATTGCATACTTTTTTATTGGCGCTAACTGCAAGGCACAGTATCCTTTTGTTCATTACACACCCAAAGATGGCCTTGTCAATAGCCGGGTACGCAAGGCTTACCAGGATAGTAGAGGCAGGATGTACTTTATGACCTTTGGCGGATTAAGCATGTATGACGGCGCACGGTTCAGGAATTATACTTTGCAAAACGGGCTGCTGGCCGACCTTGTGAACGATGTACTGGAAGTTGGGGAAGATTCTTTGCTGGTGGCAGTAAATACCTGTGGACTAAATATGCTGGTTCGCGGGCAAATGAAAAAACTAAAAATTACCGGGGATTATTGTCCAATAGTAAATCATTTTTTAAAATGCAATGATGGTACTATCTATGCAACAACAGATGATGGTTTATACCTATTAAAAGAAAATCATTTTGAAAAATTATCAACTTCTGTGCAAGGGCAAACCGGTCCCGTTATTTTTTTAGGCGCTGTGGCAGAATATAGAGATTTTCTCGTTTTTACTACCAACGACCTGAGAAGTTATACCGGGCTTTTCCTATTCAATAAAAAAAATAATACCGTTGCAGATGCCTTGCCGCAGCTATCCATTTCCAGCTTAACTAAAGGCCGCAATGGAATCATCTGGCTCATTACTGCCGGCAAGGCTGCAAACCTTGATACCACAGCGCTTGCGGGAGGGAAACTTGTATTAATAAATCCCTATTCTTCATTTATAAAATCTGAAAGCTTTGGCTCCGGCGTAATAGCTTTTAACCTGCAGGATGAACCGCTCATTTCATCCAGCAACGATGAAATTATACGCTACCGAAAAGATGGTACGGCACTGCATATAGCTGCTCCCGAACTTTCAGGTTTTACTGTACAAAATTTTTTTATAAGCAGTGAAGATGTACTCTGGATCTGTTATGATGGCAATGGCATCTATAAACTTTCTAATACAAAACTCCAGGCTTCGGTTTCTTTTTTTGGAGAAAATAACACCGGAGTAAAAACGATTATGGCCACAAGCCCTGATTCATGTTGGGTATTGATGAACAACAACGAATTAATTTTGCATACTGCACAAGGCAATAAAAATTTCTCCTTCCCTCGTTCTATTGATGTAAGGGCATTGCACTTTAGCAATAAATATATGTACGCAGCAGGCCGCCATAAATTGTACACAGCAAAGCTGCCGCAGCGCACTGATAAAAAAATTAGTTTAAAACAAATACTTTCAATACCAAATACTTCTTCATTTGGCGACAGATTTGTAAGTGACCCATACGGGAGTACTATACTCTTTGAAAAAAGAAATATTTGTGTAATGCAAAATGAAAAACTAATTTTCACTTACCCTTTGAATATGCTGGATTTGATAGAAGGAATGTATGTAGACAAGAACAAACAATTGTGGTTAGTAAGCCGTGGCGCAGGCCTGCAGGTATTTGACATTCATCCGGAAGATCTGCCTCATTATCTGCAAAAGAAATATCAATTCATCAAAGAATTTGAGGGTGCTTCAGCCCGTTGTATAACTGTAGATAAAAGCGAGTTCTTATGGGTAGGCACCCGTTATGATGGATTGCTGGGCTTTGAGTACAAAAATGGCCAGTTAATAAAACGGTATCATTTGCAAACACAAGATGGGCTGACTGATAATTTTATTATAACGCTTGCATGCGATAAAAATAATAATATCCTCGTAGGCACGCAAACGGGATTGGACAGAGTGGTAAAAACAAAACATGATTTTTACCATGTAGAAAATGTAACCAAAAGCAATAATATTTTTTCATGTATCAAATATGTGTGGGCAGGTAGGAGCGAGAAATCATTTGCGCTTACAAATGGCGGTACGGTTTTTCAGGTAGAGCCGGTACAGCCTGCCATAGCGGGTTATGAGCCACAATTGCTGATAGAAGAAATAAAAGTGAATGGGCAGCCCATAATTGATTTTGGGCCGCCCCTCCACCTGCAGTACGAACAACGAAATATTACTTTCAGCTTAGCTGCACCTACTTTCATTGATGAAAAACAGGTGAGGTATAGTTACCTTTTATATAACGGCGGCACTAAAAAATGGAGCGATACTTCAGCTGAGGCAGACATCACCCTGCTGAACCTTTCACCGGGAAATTATACGCTAAGGGTAAAAGCTTTTTTTTCTTCCACTACTTATACGCCAAAAGAAAAAATGTTTTCATTTGTAATTTCCCCACCCTGGTGGCAAACCTGGTGGGCCCGTACAGGGATTGGAATATTTGGAATTGGAATATTGGTGGCTTGCATCCGTTTTTATTATAGCCGCAAGTTAGAAAAACAAAAAAACATCCTGGATAAACAACAGGTAGTAGAAAAAGAAAGAACAAGGATAGCGGCAGACATACACGATGACCTGGGCGCAGGCCTTTCTACTATCCGGTTCCTTAGCGAAAAAGTAAAACGTAATTCTTTTAGCGCTGTAACAAAAACCGATGCAGAAAAAATAGTAACCAATGCCAACGAGCTGGTACAAAAAATGAATGAACTTATCTGGGCCATGAATGAAAAAAATGATACGTTGGAAGACTTGTTATTTTATACTCGTGCATATTCTGCAGAATACGCAGAAGAAAACAACCTGCAATTAGAAATTAATTTGCCCGAAGCAATCCCGGCTGTTTTAATAAGCGGGGAACTGAGAAGAAATGTTTTTTTAACCGTAAAAGAAAGTTTGCACAACATAGTAAAACATGCTCGGGCAAAAAATGTATCCATAAATATTAGCGCAGGTAAAAACTTAATGATAAATATAAAAGATGATGGGGTTGGTTTTTCGGAAACCGATAAACATGAAGGTAATGGCTTAAAAAATATGCAAAAGCGGATGGAATCTGTTGGTGGAAATTTAGAAATAATAAATAACAATGGGGTACAGGTAACCATCAATGTTTTATTAAAATAGAAATTACTTTTTTCAATTGATGATAAAAAAGTAATGATAATGATAAAAGAAAATTCTGTCTTTGCGCTTTAAAGTCGGCTTTTTTTAAAGAATAGATGATAACTTTTGTTCTATTGTTACCACCCCGTTGAATGTTACATTTACATTATGCCACAAATAAAAATCTGTTTAGTAGAAGATTTAAAAGAAGTAAGGGAAGGTATTGCGAGCCTGCTTACTTTAGACGAACGATTTGAAGTGCTGGCAACTTTCCCCGATGCAGAAAAAGCCGTAGAGGAGTTACCAGCCTGGCAACCCGATATTGTAATTATGGATATAAACCTGCCCGGTATGAATGGTATTGAATGTATAAAAAAAGTAAAACCACTTTGCCCCGGCAGCCAGTTTATTATGTTTACCATTTATGAAGATGATGAAAAAGTATTTGAAGCATTAAAAGCTGGCGCAAGCGGTTACCTGCTAAAAAAAACTTCTTTAGTAAAAATCATAGACTCCTTGCTGGAGCTGCATTCAGGCGGCTCCCCCATGAGTACACAAATAGCGCGAAAGGTTATAAACCGTTTGCAAAGCGGCAAGCCCTCAGATGAAATAAAGATACTTTCTGTAAGGGAAAATGAAGTATTGCATTTGCTTGCCAAAGGATTATTGTATAAAGAAATTGCAGATAAAATATCTATATCTACCGATACTGTGCGCCAGCACATCCACCACATTTATGAAAAGCTGCATGTGCAAAACCGCACCGAAGCTATTAATAAGGCCTTTGGAAAAAATTAAATTGAAGCCTTCCATGCTTCCCCTATAATTCGCATTTTACTTTGTTGATATAACTTTTGTTCTATTGCTGCTCTCCTGTTATTGCTATACGTTTGGTTTATAAAAATATTTGCAATATAAATTGAATAAAAACTGTTTTAATATCCTGATCAAATTCGCTGTTTCGGGGGATTGATGCCCATTTACATTCCCTTCTTTTGATTTTAACTTCCACTTCTTTTTGAAAACCCATAGCTATACTAAAAGCATAGGCAGCAACCATCCAAATTTTTAATAATGAAAAAAACTATTCTTTTTTTCCTGTTAAGTAGCGCCTGTATTTATTTACAGGCAACGAGCCAAACCGAAGCAACCCGGCCAGCGCCAAAGTATGATACCATTATTAGAAAGCATGTTACAAAACCGATTATAAAAGCAAAAGAAGAAATTGTAATGCCTTCACCGGAGTTTATTAATCAGCCATATGAAAGAATTTAATGTATTTGCATTTGGTATTAACTGGAAAAATATTGATTAAAAATTTTGAAAAAATTATTATGAAAAGAATAAACTGCTTTATTATTTTTTTGTTGATCTCATCAATTGCATCTGCCCAGAATGTAGGCATTGGTACTACAACACCGCAAAAAACATTGGATGTAAAAGGAAATTTTCGTTCAGGAGGCAGTAATATTTTTATTGCGCATGATTCTGCTTCGGGAAACATTACATGGAATAATTCCAGTCTTTTTGTTCCCACTCCGCAATATCTTATCAAGCATTCTGCATCCGCAGAAGGTTTGTATTCTAACGGTGCTCAATTAGAATATCGGGATCAATTAGGTGCACCAGCTTTTTTTACCAATTGGACTAACGGCAATGGATATTTTAAAGGTAACGTTGGTATTAATTATTTAACGCCACAATTTCCATTATCATTTAATGGGAGCCTTGGAGATAAAATTTCGTTATGGACAGATGGCACGCCTACACATTATGGGTTTGGCATACAGACGGGTTTATTTCAAATGTTTTCAAAAACAGTTATTGATGACATAGCGTTTGGTTATGGCAGCAGTAATTCATTTACAGAAACAATGCGT
Organism: Chitinophagales bacterium; assembly: GCA_038239385.1. Lineage (GTDB taxonomy): Bacteria > Bacteroidota > Bacteroidia > Chitinophagales > Chitinophagaceae > Ginsengibacter. The sequence continues at coordinate 1,808 of JBBSEV010000120.1, read as the reverse complement.
ATAAAAGGAACTGGCAATGTAGGTATTGGAATTACTAATCCGCAATTTCCTTTAGATATAAACGGAAGAATGCGATTGAGCGGCACTAACCCTAATGACCCAGGTATATGGTTAAATGATGCAGGGGCAGGGGCATTTATTGGATTGCAAAATAATAACCAGGTAGGATTTTATGGGGCCGGAGGAATTGGATGGGGATTTACAATGAATACAACAACAGGGGCTGTAGCAGTAAATGGTAATGCCGGTGCTCAGGGGCAAATTCTGCAATCCAATGGTGCAGGAGCGCCACCTTCCTGGATAGACCCAAATGCTTTTAAAATACAATATTACCAGGCTTACATTAATTCAGTTGTACTAACAAATGCCTCAAAGACTTACAGTATTAGTGTGCCCGTTACGGTATACGCAAATTCTATTATAACGGTTTCTTTTGCTGTAAATATATCTACGGCTAATTATTTGGGCTGCGACCATGGTGAAATTGGAACATCAATAGTACCTTTAGGCGGGGGTGGGTTAGTGACTTCAGGAGGTAGCTTTCAAACTTTTTGCGGAGGAAATAGTAATACCATTACATCAGGCGAGTTGCCTCTTTTAGCCAGTAATGGAAGCATGAAAATATTCACACCAGGTACCGGCATTGGAGCCATTGTATACTTTACAAAAACAAATACTGGACCAGATCTTAGTATAGGCAACAGTGGACCGGCTAGGATAATGGTAAAAGTAATTCCGCAATGAAATAATTTTTTTGGGTTCTTATAACGCATCTTAAATCTGTAATTCTTTTAAAAAAATAATATGAAAAAATTAATCTTTTGTCTGGTACTTATCTCACCATATTGCATAGACGCACAAATTGGTATTAAAGCAGGACTCAACTTTGCCAATGTTACTAATGCATCTTCTATCGGCAGCAAAAGCCGCAGCGGATTTATGGTGGGTGTATTTTTAGCGCCGGCTTCCAAAGGAATTCTTTCTTACAAAACTGAACTTATTTTTTCGCAGCAAGGATACGATTACAAAACCAACACAGCAACAGGCTCTGTAAATCTTGATTATATTATTATGCCTCATTTAATAAACATTAATATCACCAGATTTTTTCAATTGCAGCTTGGCGGCCAAACTGCTTATCTTCTTAATGCCAAAACAGACAGTGCCAAAAGTACCTCTCCCACCAATCCTTATAGTAAACTCATCGATTATTACAATAGGTTTGATTATGGTGCAGCAGCAGGTTTTGAAATACATCCTGTATTGGGCTTATTAATTGGAGCCAGGTATAACATAAGCTTTGGCGATCTCTATAAAAATGTTTCTGATCCTTCACAGGGCGCATCACCTTCCTTCATCCCTAAAGTTAATGCCAAAAATAATGTAGTGCAGTTGTTTGCAGGATGGCGATTTGGAAAAAACAATAAGAAAAAGAAAGGCTAATAATGATAAAGAATTACAAGTAATCAACACACCAATTAAACTTTTTTGGTATTGATAAAGCTTGCAGTTCACATCTTCACAAGCAAGCATAAATCAGGTATCGAAATTTAGCTAAAAGATATAACCATAAAAACATGAAAATGTAAGCATGAAATCTTTCTGTAACACCTGTTACTCTTACAGATATTAAGGCATACCAAAAAAATGCAGGAGTGCAAATAGAGTGGACAGCACAGCAGGAAATAAATATAAGCCGGTATGAAATAGAGCGATCAGAGAACGGACAGCAATTTATAAAACTGGGAAGTGTTCCGGCAAAAGGCAATAGCAGTGCCCTTATAAAGTATAGTCTGTTCGACCCTAAT
>JBBSEV010000119.1:0-7426 GCA_038239385.1 Chitinophagales bacterium | reverse complement strand
GCAAAAGCAACAGATAATCTTGGTCTTACGACTACTTCAACACCAGTAACAATTGTTATTACCCAATCAATTACTTTTTTACCTGCAGATGGTAATACTTCATCAAGGTTTGTAGATTATGAGCGGTTTAAAATAAGATTGCCGGATTACAAAACAGAATAATTGAGATATCGCAATTATAGTCAGATACATCTTTGGCGCTTATAAATAAAGAATTTTCTTGTTTCTTTTTTGTTATGTCGTTAAAAATTTCCTGTTCGTCGCAACATTTTCGGGTATGTGATGATTATACATATCTTCTTGCTAATTTGGCACGATGAAAAAAGATTGGTATGCAAAAAAATGGATAACCATACTTATTCATGCCCTCGCCTGGATTCTATTATTCTCCCTTCCATATTTGTTGAGACCTTCTTACAATCCCAATGATACCAAGCATTCTGAACCGCAAGATTCAAATATCTTTTTTATCGTTAGCCGCATAAGCGATGTTTTATTAATTGGGTTTTTTTATTTTAACGCAGCGTTACTTATACCTAAGCTTTTATATAAAAAAAAATATGCGCTCTATACTTTATGCATCCTTTTTTCATTTGCATGCTACGCATTGATCGTCGGAACATTAAGGAAGAGATTTATTAGCCCACAGAATTTTTCCTGGGATATACATATTTTTTTTAGCACTTTCATTTTCTTGTTTATATTGTCGTGTAGCATCGCTTACAAAACCATTCGTGATAAAACTATTGCAGATAACCTCGCGAAGGAAAAAGAGAATCAAAATCTTAAGACAGAATTATCGTTACTCCGGTCGCAGGTGAGCCCACATTTTATGTTCAATGTGTTGAATAACATGGTAGCACTCGCACGAAAAAAATCTGACTTACTGGAGCCTTCTCTTCTTAAGCTTTCTTCGCTTATGCGCTATATGCTTTACGAGACTGATGAAGCAAAAGTGCCCATAGAAAAAGAAACTGAGTATTTGCAAAGCTATATTGATCTTCAGCAACAGCGCTATGGTAAAAAGGTGACTATTAATGTAAACATGTTCCCACCCGATAAAAATTATTTTATAGAACCAATGCTTTTAATTCCTTTTGTAGAGAATGCTTTTAAGCACGGAACAGGGTTAATAGAAAACGCACATATTGATATTGATTTAAAGGCTAGAAATAATATGCTGTATTTTAGTGTAACTAATAAATATGATGCCGCCTCACACGAAATAAAAGATAAAGCAAGTGGTATAGGATTGGGAAACGTTAAAAGAAGGCTGGAGCTTTTATATCCTTTGCATCATGAACTTTATATCACAAAAGAGGATAACCTTTTTGCAGTCTCATTAAAAATAAATATTACCTGATGATACGCTGCCTTGCAATAGATGATGAACCGTTAGCTTTGGAATTGCTGGAAGATAACATAAGCAAAGTTCCATTTCTTAAATTAATTGCTGCCTGTGATAATGCAATTGAAGCTATGAAATTAATGCAGGTGGAATCTATTGATCTTTTATTTCTCGATATCCAAATGCCCGGCCTTACAGGCTTACAATTTATCCAATCTATGTCGGCGCCACCAATGATCATTTTGATTACAGCTTATGAAAAATATGCATTACAAGGATTCAACCTTGATGTAACAGATTATCTTGTTAAGCCTGTATCGCTTGATCGCTTTATAAAGGCATGTAATAAAGCAAAACAGTTATTTGATTTAAAAACGCCGCAAAAAAATATAAATACTTCATCTCAGGCCGGATATTTTTTTGTGAATGTTGATTACAGCCTTTTAAAAATTACTTTCACTGATATAATTTACATTGAAGGCCTCAAAGACTATATAAAGATTCATCTGAAAAGTACCTCACGGCCGGTAGTTACCCGTATGCCTGTTAAAACAATCGAAGAACAATTACCTGCTACAGAATTTCTTCGTATCCACAAATCTTACATAGTTTCTGTCGCATTTATTACAGCTATTCGTAAATCAAGTGTGTTTATCGATACACTGGAATTGCCGGTGGGTGATAGCTACCGGGAAGCAGTTACCAGTCTTACCGGTAAATTATAATCGGGTTTATTTTCCAATAAAAATTTTCTATTAACACAGCAGCAATATTAGGATTTCTCTTCCTATAATTATCACATCCCTTTCGTCGCAACATTTTCACTACATTCACTTTTTCAGATTACCTGTAATAATGCAGGTAATCTTTTATTGTTTAGTTCTTTATTATAAAATATTTTTTTATGAAATATCTTTTAAGCATTGCTTTGTGCTTTCCATGTTAGATATAATTACTGGTAATGCTCAACCATCTGCGTTGTTACCTCTGCAAATGCCGGCTGATATGCAAACAGCTGAAAAACAATTCGAAGATGTTCCTCACGATTTAAATGTTTATAAAGATTCTGATGGGAATAGCTACAATTTTGGTTTTGGCCTTAATTGGAAAGGGGTTATAAAATATAAGAGAACTGAAAAATATAAAAAATAAATTTACTTATTCAAACTTGTTTCGCGGATCATAACCAAAATTCATTTTATATTCTTTTGGCGGCTCTTTGCCTAAAAGATTTTTTACAAAATAATCCCAACGGCGGCGTATCATGTATAATGAATTAGCGCCATAGCCATGCCTGCTGTTGGGGAATATTACCAGGTCATAATCTTTGTTCGCTTTCTCCAAAGCTTCCACTACAAGTAAAGTATTAGAATACGGTACATTATCATCCATCATCCCGTGAGCAAGCATTAGTTTTCCTTTAAGATTTTTTGCATAAACCTGGTTGGCCTGTGGTTCATAATTATCTACATTATTTCCGTCTCGTTTTAGAAGCCCGATATATCTTTCTCCCCAATCATCTTCATAATTACGATTATCGTGATTGCCAGATTCTGAAATACCTACTTTAAAAAAATCAGGGTAGCGGAACATAGCTGCAGCTGTTGCAAATCCCCCGCCGGAATGGCCCCAGATACCAATACGGTTAGTATCTATGTAAGCATATTGCTGCGCCAGTTGTCTTATACCGGAGACCTGGTCGGGTAGAGTATTTTCAGCCATGTTTCCATAGTTCATATCATGAAAACTTTTAGACCGTAGCGGGTTGCTGCTTCCTTCAAGTACTAATACAATAAACCCTAACTCTGCCAGCGCCTGGTTGTCCACTCTTGAAGCTACAAAGGACCAGCTACCTACACTTCCGCCCTGTGGACCGGGATATATATAATCAATCACCGGGTATTTTTTATTTGGATCCAGGTTCACAGGAGTAAACATCAAGCCATACAAATCTGTTTTACCATCATTTGCTTTTAGGATTACAGACTTTGGTGGTTGCCATCCTGCAGCTTTTAATCTTGAAATATTTGTTTTTTCTAAAGTTGAAATAAGCTTACCGTTAATGTCACGTAAATTAATTACAGAAGGAATATCGGGTTGGGAATAGCTATCTATAAAATATTTTTCTGAAGGTGATAAGGTTATATTATGATCGCCATCTTCAGGTGTAAGTGAATTCAATTTTTTCCCATCAAAACTAACTTTATACAAGTGAGTGAAGTAAGGATTAATTTTATCCTGCCCATTTGCCAGGAAATATAATTCTCGGTTCTTCTCATCTACCTTTAGCAGTTGGGTAATCACATAATCACCTTCAGTTATTTTATTTTTTAACTTGCCCGATGTAGCATCATACAAATACAAGTGCCCCCAATTATCACGTTCAGAATACCAGATGATCTCGTTTGTTTTTGGCAGGTATCGCCAGTTTATGCTACCCTGCCCTGATTCGAATTGAGTGAGAGCTGTTTCTTCAAATACTTCACGCACTTCGCCGGTAACAGCATTGGCTACACGAAACTTTTCTTCTTTATGATCGCGGGAAGTAGAAACAAAAGCCAGTTGTAAGCCATCGGCACTCCAGTCAACATCATCAAAGGTTCCGCTGCTTGAAATATCATCGCTAAGGGTGCCACGATGTTGATCAGGTGATACCTGTAATCTTATAATCTTATAATTATCTACGTCTATTATTACTCTTTGGATAGTAATGATGTTACTATCTCCGGGCAAAGGATATTTCCATGCCTTAAGTGTGGGGTGGCCTATATTGGTAGTAACAAGATACATATCGCCAGCCTTACGTTCATCCTGTTGAAATGTGGCTATCTTTTTTGAATCCGGAGACCAGCGAAGAATTGCTTCGTCACTATGCTTCCATCCTGCATTATCAGTTGCATACCCAAAATATTTTACACCATCTGTTGTTAATTGCATTTGCTTACCGGTCGCAACATTCCTCATCCACAAATTATAATCCTTGATAAATGCCGCTCTTTTACCATCAGGTGAAAGCACTTCATTTTCATTTGCGCTTGAGTTTGTATTTTCAATATTGGACACTTCCTGTGTGCATTGATAACTTTTAAGATCACATTTCCATTGTTTGCCATTGGCACGAAAAGAAATAGTTTTTTCATTATCCAAAAAGCTGAAATTTTGAAAAGGTAATTTATCAGCTTCATAAGTTTTGCCGGTTGCTGTTGAAAGAGAAGTTGCTAATTTTTTATGATCAAATGCGGCAGTTAATTTACCATTAACGGGGTTCACTAAAATAAATTCACTTCCATGGGCATTGAGGTCACGAAACCAAAAGCGGTCATCGGAAAGCCAATTTGAGTTTATAATTCCATGATCAATATATTGCTGGGTATTATAAAATAGAAAACTTTCGGCATGTGTGTAATCTTTTGCTGATATGGAATCTGTATGTTGTGCACTTGTACTTAAAACAGATACTAAAGAAATTAATAAAAATAAAATACTTTTCATAATGATGTTACAACTTTAAAAAATGAAAATGCTAACGTAAATGAATACCGCAAATTAAGGTGTTTTAAATAATTGATTTTTGAAACACAATTTTTTAAAGCGGGAAAGTTTCATTAACTAAAAAATTGCGAAAGATCAATCTCTACTTACCTTATCCAGCCAATAATTTTAACTATATTACTTTCTAAACAAAGTCGTAAAATGAAATCATTACTTATAATTATTTCTTTATTCCTCATACAATCATGTCATTCAAATAAAATTTCTTCTACTCAAAAGAATAATAAAAAGTGGGTAAGTCTTTTCAATGGAAAAAATCTTGATCACTGGTTACCCAAGATAGCCGGGTATAAATTGGGTGAAAATTTTGGTAATACTTTTCGGGTTGAAAAAGGTGTTCTTAAGACACGATATGATGAGTATGATAGTTTTGATAAAAAATTTGGAGCCTTATATTTCGACAAAAAATTTACTAACTACAGGCTGCGTGTTGAATATAGGTTTGTAGGTAACACTGCCCCTGGTGGCCCATCATGGGGCTATCGGGATGGAGGCATACAATATCATTGTCAGCCTCCTGCTACAGTAGCTATAGACCAGCCTTTCCCAGTATGCCTTGAATATAATTTGCTTGGGGGAAATGGTAAAGAAGAAAGGGCTACCGGAGAAATTTGTGCATCAGGAATGTTTATAGATATTAATGGAAAAAGAAATACTTCTTATTGCACTATTCCTTTTGTAAAGAGAACTTTTAGCGGAGATCAATGGGTGACTGCGGAAGTTGATATTCATGGTGGAAAAATTACCCATTATGTAAATGGAGAACAAATAATTCAATTTGAAAACCCAAGGTACATTGCAGCAAATGCCCTTGCAAAAAAACTTATTGTTAACGGTGATGACCTTGTAAAAGACGGATACATTTCTCTCCAGTCCAATAGTCATCCTATGGATTTTCGGAAAATCGAGATTATGGAATATTGATTCAATACATCCAGCTATTTTTAATCTTTAATAAATTTCATTAATTGGTTACTCCGGAGATATTTTCATTAGCCCGGGTACTCTGGGATTATCATCACATGAATCACCAGTTAGCTAAATCTGATTGTATACTTGTCTTGGGAAGCCACGATCTGAGAGTTGCCGAAAGAGCCGCAGAACTTTACCTTGAAGGATGGGCGCCATTTATAATAATGAGCGGCGGCTTTGGAAACTTCACAAAGGAAATGTGGAACGTTGCGGAAGCAGATCAGTTTGCAGCAATTGCTATTAAGAGAGGTGTTCCCCCGGGAAAGATCTTAATTGAAAACCGATCAGCCAACACCGGCGAGAATATCTTATTTACTCAGCAATTACTACAAGGCAACAATCTTAATCCGAAAACTTTTATTGTAGTACAAAAGCCATATATGGAACGCAGATCATTTGCTACTTTTAAAAAACACTGGCCTTATAAAAAATTATTAGTTACCTCACCGCAAATATCTTTTAAGGAATACCCCACATTAGAAATTTCTTTAGAGAAAGTAATCAACATTATGACAGGCGACCTTCAAAGAATTAAGCTTTACCCGGAAAAAGGTTTTCAAATTCCCCAGGAAATACCTTCAAATGTTTGGGATGCTTACGAGAAATTAATCAAAGCTGGCTTTAGCGAACACATGATTAAAGAGTGAAGAGTTTGTTGCACACCTCAAAAATATTTGTAAACTATTTTGACTTTTAGATGTTTTATAGAAAAAATTATTATGCTAAATAAACATACTATCACTATTGCAGGTAAAAGTAAACGTCCGTTAAAAGTAAACCGTTTAGGCTACGGTACTATGCGTCTTACAGGAGAAGGAATTTATGGTGAACCTCCTAACAGGCCTGAAGCTTTACAAATATTGAAAACAGCTATTAACAGTGGGATTAATTTTTTAGATACTGCTGATTACTACGGAGAAGATGTTACAAATCGGTTAATTGCGGAGGCCTTATATCCTTACCCTGAGGATCTTGTAATTTGTACTAAAGTAGGCGGTGCACGTAAACCTGATAAAAGCTGGATTGCATATAACACCCCCGAAAATTTACGGGCGAGCATTCATAATAATCTTCGTACACTTAAAATTGAACAGATGCCACTTGTGCATTTCCGGGTAATGCCCGGCAGTAATGTTGCATTTAAAGAATCTATGGAGGCCATGTTCAATATGCAACAGGAAGGAAAAATACTACACGTAGGTGTAAGTAATGTAAGCGTAGGAGAATTGGAAAGTGCGATGGAAATGGGAGAGATTGCGACAGTTGAAAATATGTATGGACACACGCAGCGTGTAACAACAAAATCAGCTTATGGAGAAAACAAGGGCGGTGAAGAAGTTTTACATATATGTGAGAAAAATGAAATTCCGCTCATTCCTTATTTTTCCTTATTTACTTCTATGCCCAAAAAAAATAAGAGGGTAGCAGAAATTGCCCAAAAATATAATGCCACCGAAGCTCAGATACATATAGCATGGCTACTTCAACGTTCAAAGTGGATATTGCCAATACCTGGCACTTCTTCACTTGATCATTTTGAGGAAAATATTAAAG
>JBBSEV010000118.1:0-7513 GCA_038239385.1 Chitinophagales bacterium | reverse complement strand
TTTTTTTGCTAATAATGTTATCCAGAAAATGGCGCTTACAGGGAAAAAAGAAGAAATAGATGGGATCATAAAAAAGATGCCTTCTTATCCTTTATTGAACAAGGCTTTTTTGAACCGGGGTAATTTAAAATTTGCTGATACAGGTGCTGCCCTCGGTTTCACACAACCATCATTCTCCAACGGGGCAGCATACGGCGATCTCGATAATGATGGTGATCTTGACCTGGTGGTTAATAATGTAAACCAAAAAGCATTTGTTTATAAAAACAACTCGGTAGAAAAAGGAGGAAATAATTCTGTACAAGTTCTATTGAAAGGCATTGGGAAAAATACTTTCGCAATAGGCAGTAAAATTAAAATTTATAAAAGTGGCCAGATCTATTCACGGGAAGTAGTACCTGGCAGGGGCTTTCAATCTTCAGTGGATTATAAACAAATTATTGGCTTAGGCGCTCAAACGCAAGTAGATTCAATGATAATTATATGGCCTGACAGAACATACAGCAAATATGAGCATCCGGGTTTAAATAAGTTATTGATTTTGCAGGAACCATCACAAAAAGGACAAAGTTATTTCAATGATGTGCCTGTGTTAGAAACTCTTCTACAACCTGTAACAGTCAATTTTGAAAAACACACAGAAGATGATTATGTTGATTTTTATGATCAAAGAAATTTACCTGAAATGCTATCCCGTGAAGGGCCACATATAGCAAAAGGGGATTTGGATGGCAATGGGCTTGAGGATATTTATATTGGAGGCGCCAAAGGACAACCAGGCCAATTGTATTTGCAAACAACTAATGGTTTTGTACGTAAAGAAGAACAATTGTTTAAGGAATTTGCAGACTTTGAAGATGTAGCTGTATTATTTTTTGATGCAGATAAAGATGGAGACCTGGATCTATTTATAGGTTCCGGAGGGAATAATTTACCACCCAACAGCCGGCAACTTCAGCAAAGATTATATATCAATGATGGGAAAGGAAATTTTAAAATTAAAGAGGATGCTTTTCCGGGAAATAATATGAATATTTCGGTAGCTGCGGCAAATGACTTTGATGGTGATGGAGACCTGGATTTATTTGTAGGTAGCAGAAGTGTACCGTTTTCCTATGGAATAGTTCCCGAAAGTTATTTATATATCAATGATGGAAGCGGACACTTTACCGATGTAGCGAAAACAATGAATGAACAAATTGCTAATGCAGGCATGGTAACAGGAGCGGTGTGGGCCGATATAAACGGTGATAATAAAAAAGAACTGATTGTTACAGGAGAATGGATGCCGACTAAAATATTTTCATACAATGGTAAAACATTTGATGAACTTCGAAATACCAACCTGAATGAATTATATGGAATGTGGCAAACAGTAGCGGCGGCGGATATAAATGGAGATGGCAGAGAAGATTTGATATTAGGCAATCTTGGTGAAAACTTTTACCTCAAACCTGATTTAAATAACCCGGTAAAAATGTGGATTAATGATTATGACCAGAATGGTACACCTGACCCGTTTCTCACCAGGACTATTAATAAAAAAGATATGCCGGTATTTTTAAAAAAGGATGTAACCACTCAGTTTCCCGGGTTAAGGAAATTGAATTTGAATTATAGTGACTACGCAACCAAAACTATTCAGCAATTATTCAGTAAAGAACTAATAGACAACTCAGCAGTTGATACATTTAATTATTGCAGCTCAATTATTGCGATTAATGATGGTAATGGGAAATTTACAATACAAAAATTACCTACTATGTTGCAGCTCTCATGTATAAATACTATTTCTGTTACTGATGTAAACAACGATAACAAAATGGATTTAATATTGGGAGAAAATAAATTTGGATTTCCGCCACAGTTCGAAAGGCTGGACGCAGGCTTTGGAGATGTACTTATTAATCTTGGCAACAATAATTTTTCATTGATGGAACATAATAAATCCGGCCTGAATCTTACAGGTGAAGTAAGAGATATCAAAGAGATAAAAGGAAATAATAAACGATTTATTCTTATAACACAAAACGATGAATTTCCTGTTTTATATAAAATAAAAAATGCTGCTTATAAATTGCAATGATTTTAAAAAGTTTTTTTAATCTTATTATTTTAGCCTTACTACTTATAGCAGCATTTCTGCCGGGTTGCAAACATGGAAAGAAACCTATTACACCCTTGTTTGAGGTTTTAAACAGCAAGCGCACTGGGCTCGATTTTAGCAATGACCTAAAATATAATCAGCAATTTAATCTCTTTAAATATATATACTTTTATAACGGTAGTGGCCTTGGTGCAGGAGATTTTAATAATGATGGTTTGATTGATTTATTTTTTGGTTCTAACCAGGGGCAAAATAAATTATACCTTAACCAGGGTAAATTAAAATTCACTGATGTTACTAAGGAAGCAAATATTCCCGAAGATGGTGGATGGACAACCGGCATTTCTGTAGTTGATATTAACAACGATGGCTTACTTGATATTTATATTTGCCGCGTTGGCAATTACGAAACATTGCATAGTAAAAATCAACTGCTCATAAACCAGGGCTTAGATAAGAATGGAGTCCCAACTTTTATTGATAAGGCTCAACAATATGGTTTGGATTTTTCTGGTTTTAGCACCCAGGCTGTTTTCTTTGATTATGATATGGATGGTGATCTGGACATGTTTCTGTTAAACCACTCGGTTCACGAAAATGGAACTTTTCAGCCACGTAATAAATTCCTTGGAACATATCACCCTTTGTCAGGTGATCGGTTGTATCGAAATAATTCCAATTTATCTGCTAACGCTGACCTTTCTTTTACTGATGTTACCAGGGAATCTGGTATCAACAGTTCTGCTATAGGGTATGGGCTTGGCATTGCCGTTGCTGATGTTAATCTTGATGGCTATCCTGACATGTATATAGGAAACGATTTCCATGAAAATGACTACCTGTATATAAATCAAAGAAATGGAACATTTAAAGATGAAAGTGAACAGCAGTTAATGCATACAAGTCAATTTACCATGGGTGTAGATATGGCCGATATAAATAATGATGGATATCCGGAAATAATTTCTAATGATATGTTGTCATCAGACCCATATATTTTAAAAAGATCATTAAGCGAGGGTGCTTATGATATATTTAATTATAAAATTGGTATAGGATATAGTTATCAATACACCCGCAATAATTTACAATTAAATACAAGGAAAGGGATGTTCAGTGAAATCGGGTTGTACAGTGGGATAGCTGCAACTGATTGGAGCTGGTCGCCGTTATTTCTCGATTTTGACAATGATGGATTAAAGGATCTGTTTATTTCTAATGGTATCCCAAAGCGATTGAATGATATTGATTATATCAATTTTGTTTCAAACGGAGATGTGCAGCAAAAAATTCAGGAAAATGATTTCCGTGAAAAAGACATTTCTTTAATTGATAAGTTTCCGGTAATAAAATTACCTGATAAATTCTTTAAAAATAATGGGAATGCTTCTTTTATTGATGAAAAAAATTTTATTGATGGAAGTGTTCCAACATTTTCTAACGGAGCAATTTATGCGGATCTGGACAATGATGGTGATATAGATATTGCTGTAAACAATATTGACGCTTCAGCTTTGATTTATGAAAATAAAAGCAGCAAACCTGGAAAAAGAACTTCCGTACAAATAAAATTAAAAGGGCCGCAGCGAAACATAAATGCAATAGGTTCAAAAATTATCTTGTTTGCTAATAAAGAAATAAGAACCTATGAAAATTACCCGGTAAAAGGCTTTATGTCAAGTATGCAAATACCTGTTACTATTGGCATAAACAATACAAGAATTGATTCTGCTTTCGTGATATGGCCCGACAATTCTTATCAGCAAATATTTTTTTCTTTGAAGGATTCATCATTAAATTTTGCTTATAAAAAAAGTGTGAAACCATTTAATTACAATACAATTATTGGTTACTATAAAAATCCAACCATTCCAATGGTTGATATTACTAAAGCCGTTAGTTTCGATTATAAGCATGAGGAAAATCGATTTGCAGAATTTGACAGGGAGCCCTTAATACCACATTTTCTTTCAACAGAAAGCCCCGCCTTGGCAGTTGCAGATATCAATCATGATGGATTGGAAGATGTTTTTATTGGTTCATCAAGAAACAAAAAAAGTTGTATTTTTTTACAAGAACCTTCCGGAAAGTTTATAAAAAGCCAGCAACCCGTATTGGATAAAGACAGCATTTATGAAAATGTAGATGCCTGTTTCATTGACGTAAATAATGATGGGAATATTGATTTAGTAATTGCAAGTGGTGGTAATGAGTTTTACGGAGATGACAATCACAATACACCAAGGGTTTATTTAAACGATGGGAAAGCAAATTTTACCCGGCTGGATAATGCATTTAGCCATCTTTATTTAACTGCTTCCTCGATAGTTCCTTATGATTTTAATGGTGATGGATTTATTGATCTATTTATAGGAGCAAGAACAGTTCCATGGGAATATGGAGAGATTCCTCATTCTTATTTATTGCAAAATGATGGTTCGGGTAAATTTAAAGATGTGACCTTACAATATGCAAAGGAATTATCAAACGTTGGTTTTGTAACCCAGGCATTATGGTTTGATATAGATAAAGATGGCGATAAAGACCTCTTACTTTCATTAGAATGGGGAGGCATTGTTGCTTTCATTAATGACAAAGGTAAATTCACAAAAAAAATATTATCTGATAAACAAGGCTGGTGGAATTTTATACTTCCTTGTGATATTGATAATGATGGAGATATTGACTTAATTGCAGGTAACCTTGGGCTTAACAGTCGTTTAAAAGCAACTGCAAACGAGCCGGTAAAATTGTATCGTAATGATTTTGACGATAATGGTAAAAAAGAACAGGTGCTAACATATTACCTGGGCGGAAAAGAGATTCCATTTGCAAGTAAAGCAGAACTGGAAAAGCAAATGCCACTTTTGAAAAAGAAATTTTTATATGCCGAAGATTTTGCTAAAGCCAGTTTGTCTGACCTTTTTGGTAAGGATAAATTAGAACATGCCAATGTATTATCTGCAGATTACTTTTCAAATTCAGTATTGATCAATAATGGAAATTTGCAATTTGAAACAAAGGCGTTGCCATGGCAGGCCCAACTTACATCTTACAGGGATGCTGTTATTGTAAATGCAAATAATGATAATTTACCCGATATTTTATTAATGGGAAATTATTACGAAAACAATATTGAGATGGGAAGGTATGATGCAGGATTTGGAGCTATTCTGGTCAATAAAGGAAAGGGTCAATTTCTCGCCGAAAGCATAAATGGATTACAGATAAAGGGGCAGGTACGCCACATAAAAAAAATTATTTTGGGCAAACAGGAAGCCTTCATTATTGCCAGGAATAATGATAGTGCTATGGTTATAAAATTTGATTATAGTAAAAAATTTAATAAATAGGATAATAGATTTTTGTGATCCATTTTGTGGTGTCTTGTTCCAGCGGTCTGTTTGTAATTAAAGATTCAAAAGGTATTGCAGGAGAAGATAAATGGTTATCATTTATATATAAATCTAGTTGTTTTAACGCTTGCCTGGCAGTATAATCACCACCTCTTACTTCGGCCACTAAAATTTTACCTGGAACCATTCTTTTAAAAACATAATTATTTCTTTCAGAAATTATTTTATTTATAGGTATAGCAACCATTGTTCGGTAAGTATTGCTTTCATTAGTTATGTTCAACATGGGAGGATTTGTTTCTTCAGCGCCTTCTTTTAAAATATACGTGTGAAGATTATTTATTAAAGAATAAATTTCTTCAGTAGATGGAAAAGTTTTTGAAATGTATTTAGTAGAAATTAAAATAGTATCAACAACTTGCTGTTGAGTAATATTAAGGCCATAAGCATTTCCCTTTTTTTCTAAAAAATGTTGCAAGTTTTTAAGGATATCGCCCATATCCTTCTCAAGTTGTTTTGCCTCGCCATAAGATTTTATCCTGTTAATAGGATTTAAACTTGAATTAATTTCGACTTTCCATTCAACTGCAACAGTATCTTCTTTTATTGGGATAAGTCTCATCAAACTTGCTGTAGATTTTTGATTGTTTGAAATGGAAACCTGCACCGTATTCATTATGGCGTTTCCAATATGATAATCATAATTTTTGAAGCTAAGATTCCTGTTAACAGGATTAACTTGCACACTGTTACCTGAATCACGTGAAAGCCATTTCGACCAATTATTCTCATCCATTAAAAACCTGTTTGTAACTGCCAGGTTTGATTTTAAAAAAATTAATTTTGAAATTTTAATACTCCCTGGAATAAATACATATAAACCAATTAAACCCAGACAGATTAAAATAAATACAGATAGCAGTAGTTTTTTCATAAAATTTTTATCAGGGTCTGCAATTTACTTAAACAGTAGTTTAAAAAGGAAATATCGTTGATGAGGTGTATATAGTATGACAAATTATTTTATATTTAGCATCTTATAGAACCCTGCTTGTAATGAAAAAACTAACTTTTCTTTTTATACTTTGCTTTTCATTTTTAATTTCCTTTTCTCAAAAATCAGATGCATGGACTATTGTCGCTGATAAAATAAATCCTTCAGATTATTATGGCGAAACTGTTGCCAATGGAATGATTGGAATTGTTTCTTCACCTAATGTTTTACGATGCAAAGATGTGGTGCTTAATGGCGCTTATGATCAATATGGACGTGGCAGGGTGAGTAATTTTTTACAGAGTTTCAACCTCGTAAATATGAACATTGATGTTGACGGGCATAGAATTGAAAATAAAGATGCCACCAATATGAAGCAAATATTGGATATGAAACATGCCAGCCTTACAACAACTTTTGATTACCAGGATAAAGCAACCGTCTCCTATACTTATTATGCATTGCGTAATTTGCCCTATACAGTTTTGGTTGATGTATCAATTACAGCAAAAAAAAATATTGAAATAATTCCGGCAAGTGTAATGGAAGCGCCGGATGCATTAAAAGATGTGCAAAATTATTATAATGAAATAGACCGCCCTCATGTTACATTAAGTTTACTTTCATCAATTGCAAAAAGCCCTACCGGTAAATTAACCTTTGCATCTTCCACAACTTTTTTGTTTGATGAACCGCATGGAAGCGAGCCCCGACTGATCCACGAAATGTGGGATAACAATATGCATCTTTCTAAATTTAAAAAATCTTTAAAAGCAGGAACAGTTTATCATTTCTCAATAGCAGGCGCATCAATAACTACCGCCCAACATGATGATCCATTGAATGAAGCGGAACGTTATGTAATTTATGCAAAGCTGCAAGGCACAAAACGTTTAATCCAATTTCATAATGCATCCTGGGATGAACTATGGAAGAGTGATATAGTAATTGATGGAGATGATCAGAGTCAGCAGGATATTCACTCAGCAATGTATCACCTTTATTCATTTGTAAGAGAAGGTACATCGTATAGTCCGTCACCAATGGGTTTGAGCG
>JBBSEV010000117.1:0-7589 GCA_038239385.1 Chitinophagales bacterium | reverse complement strand
CTGCCAGGTAAAGAAATATTTAAAAGGCGGTAGTAAACTCCCAGTTGAGCCCTGTGATGCGTTATTTGATTCAGGCCATGCCGTATAGCACCGTATTTTGTCCATTCTTTTATTTTGTTACCACCCATGCTGATGCTCCAGTTAGGGAGCAAATCTTTTTCTGTAACTTTTTCCAAAGCTGCAATGCCCTTTGCATAACTCGTATCCAGTAGTTCCGCCAATTGTGCTTTTCCCTCTGGTAATTTTTGAGGGGGCATATTTCCAAAATCGAGATCACTGGTGGTTAATATTATTTCGGGCCAAGCAAATATTTCTGCAATATGCTTGGCCATTGGCATCATCTTCATACTTTTTTCATGCGGCGCATATTCATTATTTCCTTCCGGGAATAATGCAATAAATTTTTTGGTTGTGTTGTACTCGTGGGAAAGCTCGTCTTTAAGTTGTTGTAAAGTGTCCATATATTATTTTTTAAGTTGGTTGAAATTTTTTAAATAAATATAAAGGAAAATAAGTTTCGGAAGTTTTTATGAAAATTAATTAGAAAATTTTATGGAACAGGTGAAGATGAATTTAGCTTGGCAAATAGCCTGACTGGAATACCAACAATAGCAAAAGAGCATTCGCATATGATAGCTAAAAGTTGATATATTTACACCAAATGCCGATTAATATGGGTAAGAAAGCAATCAACAGGTTGAAAGCCGTTTTAGCAGAACAAAGCAAGACAAATAAATGGCTTGCAGAAGAATTGAACAAAAACCAAACGACTGTTTCTCGTTGGTGTACAAATGAAGTTCAACCTTCTATGGACAACCTTGTAGCAATTGCGAAACTTTTAAAAGTTGATGTAAGAGAATTGATTAACTCAACTAAAATGTCTAAATAAAATGCAAGTAGAAATAAAGAATAACAAAATCAGAGTGCCTTTAAAAGGCAAAGATGAATGGTTAATTCTTAAACCTGAAGAACAAGTTCGCCAGGAATATATTTGCCGACTTGTAAATAGTTATGGGTTTGACTTAGAGCAAATGGCCCAGGAAATACAAGTAAGCAATTCGCAACGAGGACAAGGTAGGGCAATGGCTGACATAGTTATTTGGAAAAACATAAAAGACAAAAGAGAAAACAACAGTCCTGTAATTGTTGTAGAATGTAAAGCTGAACATATTACAGTTCGTGAAGAAGATTATTTTCAAGGATACAATTATGCTTCCTGGGCTGGTGCTGATTTTTTTGTTACAACCAATTTAAAAGAAACAAGAATTTTCAAAGTTGTAAAAGGTAAAATCCCAAAGAAACTTGAAGAGGTTGTAAATATCCCTGATGCTAAAATTGTAAATGACGAAAAGAAAATTAATGAACTATTAAAACAAACAAAAGCATTTACAAGAGATGAGTTTTCCAAACTACTTTTTAAGTGTCATAATATTATACGTAACAACGACAAACTTTCACCAGAAGCGGCTTTTGATGAAATAAGCAAAATTCTTTTCATAAAAATCAGATACGAAAGAACTAATTCAAATAATCAAATATTCTCTAAAGAAGAATTTTCAAAAGGCAAAGAGTATGACAATAAATATAGAGCAGATAGTGACATGCCTTTTTTTCAAAAGTTATTTGAACAAACAAAAAAAGATTTTAAAGATGATGACTTATTTGAGTCATCAGAAATTTTGCGAATAAGAGAAAACAGTTTTGAAGCCATCGTTGAAGAATTGCAGATTTACAACCTTTCAACAACATCTGACGATGTAAAAGGAATTGCCTTTGAACAATTTTTAGGGAAAACATTTAGAGGTGAATTAGGGCAATTTTTTACACCACGGACAATCGTAGATTTCATTGTTGAAGTGTTAGACCCGCAAGAGAGTGAAATAATTTGTGACCCTTGTTGTGGGAGTGGAGGCTTTTTAATTAAAGCATTTGAATATGTACGAGCTAAAATTGAAAACGAAATTCATTTAGCTAAAGAAAAAATCAAGGTTGAATATTATGACGCAGCATACGAAAAACTAACAGATAAAAAGAAAGCAGAAGTTGATGAGACAGTCAATGACTTGTTTTCTAAACTCAATGCTGAGTTAAATATCAACAATCCTAAAAGTAGAATTAGAGAACTGAGTTACGATTGCATTTTTGGAACTGATGCTAATCCACGAATGAGCCGTACTGCAAAAATGAATATGATTATGCACGGAGACGGACATGGTGGTGTTCATCATAATGATGGGCTTTTGAATGTAAACGGAATATTTGAAAACCGTTTCGATATCATTCTCACAAATCCACCATTCGGTAGCAGAGTTGAAAAATCTTTAAAAATAACAGAAGCCGACAAATACACAGACATAGAACGTATAAAAAAATACAGAAGAAGATATGGAAGCGCTTACGATGAAGCATTAAAGCAAGTAAATGATAATATAGATAAACCTTTGCTGGACCTGTTCGAAACAGGCAGTATGAGTACGCTAACCGAAGTTTTATTTATAGAGCGTTGCTTGAATCTATTAAAGCCAGGAGGAAGAATGGGCATTGTATTGCCCGAAGGTGTTTTGAATAATACCAACTTACAGAAGATTAGAGATTATGTAGAAAGTAAAGCCAAAATATTGCTTATCACTTCAATACCGCAAGATGTATTTATCGCAAGCGGTGCAACAGTAAAACCAAGCTTGTTGTTTTTCAAAAAATTTACGGAGGAAGAAGCTAAAGAATGGAAATCTTTAGCTATCAAGGCAAAGAAAGATGTCAATAAAAAGTACGAACCGAAAACAAAACCAATTCTTACAAAATTGGAATTAAAAGGTAAAGCAGCACAGGGCATTGACCAGAAAAAGAAATTAAGAGCAGAGCTAAAGCAAATTGAAGAAACGATTTCTTATGAAATAAGAGCTCAATTGAAAAAGGATTTTAACTATCAAATTTCAATTGCCGAAGTTGAAAAAGCTGGAATAAGTACAACAGGAAGCGTAATTGAAAATGAGTTAGAGCCACTGGCAAAGGAATTCAAAACCTATCGTGAAAAAAATAAATTGTGGACACCAATGGTAAAAGAAATTAACTACCAAATTGTTGACGAAGAGATTGGAAGAGTTAGAATTTTAGAGGGTTTAGTTTCTGAGCCGGAAGTTTTTTATGGTAAATTAAAAAATTAATGCAGAAGGTAACAACTCAATATTTAAAATTAATTCCATTTCTACAATTTGATTTATGGGATACTAAAAGATATACTTCAAAATCTATTTCTTCGGCCTTTGAAATAGTAGAATTGGGTATTTGTATAAGAGAAGAAAATAGGAAGTATAAACTTTTTGAAAAAGAAGAAACAGATTTTGGCATACTAGGCGTAAATAATAAAGAAGGAATTTTTGATGCTTATATTCAAATGGGTAAAGAAATAAACCAAGCTTACAAGAAAATGGAAATAGGCTGGCTTGCTTATAACCCTTACCGTATAAATGTAGGCTCAATTGGTGTTAGACTAAAGCATCACCAAAATGAATATATCAGCCCTGCTTATGTTGTATTTAGTTGCTTGAATAATATCTTACCCGAATACCTTTTTCTATTATTTAAAACGGAAGTTTTTAATAAAGTTATTAATGAAAGTACAACAGGTTCTGTAAGGCAAAATTTGACTTTTGAAATTTTAAAGAAATTAAAAATCCCTTTACCGTCCTTGCAATTACAAGAAAAACTAGTTACAAACTATTATAAAAAAATACAAGAAGCTGAAGGTTTAGCTCAACAGGCAGGTTCTTTAGAAGATGAGTTTGAAAAGTATTTATTTGAAGTATTAGGATATAAGCTCAATAATCTAAAAGCAATAGTGGAAGAAGGTACCTTTTTAAGAGTTATAAATTTTTTGGATATTGATAAATGGGGAGTTGACCAAAATAATATTTTCAATACTTTGATTCAAACTAAAAATTATGCTTCAAAGAAAATAAGTGAAATATGTACCGTTAGCAGTGGTGGCACTCCCAGTAGAGATAGAAAAGAATATTATAATGGAGATATTCCGTGGATAAAAACTGGTGAAGTTGTAAACAATATAATTTATGACACTGAAGAGAAAATTACTAAAGAAGCCATTTCAAACAGTAGTGCGAAAATATATCCTAAAAACAGCTTAATAATTGCAATGTACGGCCAAGGACTAACAAGAGGTAGGACTGCTAAGTTAGGTATAGATGCATCCACAAATCAAGCCTGTGCTGTTTTGTTTAATATAGATAATACCAAAGTCTTAACGGATTTTCTTTGGATATATTTAATGGGTGAATATGACAGATTAAGAGAAATGGCAAGTGGTAATAATCAACCAAACTTAAATGCCCAAATGGTTAAAGATTACAAAGTAATACTTCCGCCCCTTGGTGTTCAATCTGATATTATAAAGAAATACAAAACATTTAAAAGTAATAAGAAATTAGTTTTTGAAAAATCTCAATTACTTAAGTCTGCAGCAGAACAACAATTTGAAAAATCAATATTCAATTAACAAATGCAAATAAATTCACTATACGTTCTCGACTATAGACTATTAAAAAACTTTACAATTAATTTTAGTAAAGATGTTTCAATTCTAATCGGCATAAACGGTTCTGGCAAATCAAGTATTTTAGAATGCCTGGCACAAATCTTTAGCGATGCATATTTGCAAGAGAAATCTAAATTTGAATTTAAACTTGAATATGAACTACGTTTAGAAGAAATCATTGAGCAAACAGCCACAACAAGCGAGTTTAAAACTGATTATATAAAAGTTGAAATTTACACGAAGAAGAAAGATGAAAAATTACTGTATAAAGTACATACTGGAAATGATATTTTAGAAAAAGAAACGGACATTGAAAAAAAGTTTGGAAGCCTTGAAAAAATATTCCCAAGTAATATTGTAATCTATTATAGTGGGATTGCAGAAATTATGAAAAAAATCTGCCAGCCTCACGATGAAAAATTATCAGTTAATTTCAGAAAAGGCAATACAAATTTGCATCGTCCTTTCTTTTATTTTGAACCGCCGTTATTTAATCTAATACTTATAACGCTTCTCTCCTATGAATATGGAGATATTCCACAATTTCTTTTAGACAGAGCAAAAATTAAAGATGTTCAAAGTATTCAGATTAATCTTAAAAAGCCATCTTGGGCTAAAGGCAAAATAACAGAATGGTGGGGAGCGAAAGGAGAAGTAAAAACATTTTTAGATTTCCTTGATAGTATTGGTTCGCCATTGACAATAGAAGATGAAAAGCAAAGGAGTAATACCAATGGCAACGTGGTTATCGAAGCTTTGCAAAATGACGCATTAATTATCACCATTATTGGTCAACAAAAACTATTTGAAATAAGAGAATATTTTGTCGAGGAAAGAACACTATTTAAAATCTTAAATACATTATTAATTGATGGTTTTCAGCCAGAAGTAAAGTTCTCTTTTATTCAAAAGGATGCTACTGGACAACATTTATTTAATGTTTTAAGCGAAGGTGAACAACAAGCAATAATTATTAGAGGGCTGATAGAATTAGTGAATAATGAAAACACCTTATTCCTATTTGATGAACCTGATACTTATTTGCATCCTTCCTGGCAAAGGAATTTTATTGAAAGTATTAATGATTTATCAAAGAATGCAGAATATAATAACAGCCAGTTTGTAATTACAACACATTCTCCCCAATTACTAAGCAATGCAGACCCGGCAAACAGCGATGTTCAAATAATGGAAGACGGTGAAATTATTAAGGTAACTCCGAAGTATTATGGCAGAGACATAAGCACTATTCTTTATGAAATGATGGGGGTTGAAAGAAGAAATAAAAAAGTCGCAAAAATGTTAAGCGTATTGTTTAATCACATTGAAGATGAAGAACTACAAAAGTCAAAAGATGAATATAAAAGGCTTGCAGAATTATTAGGTGAAGATGATCCGGCAATTATAAGAGCCAAAACACAAATAAATTATTTGGAAGAAGCAAAGAAATGAAGCAAATAAATAAAATTGCTGAACCACCATCTTTAATTGAGCATAGAGCTAATCAACCCGCATATTATGAGGGGTTAATATTGCAAGCGAAAGAAGATCTAAGGCAAAATTTATTATCAGAGCAAGGGCACATTTGTTGCTATTGCTTGAAACGCATTCCTGAAAAGGTAGAGAAAGATGGGCGGGTTAGTTATGATATGAAAGTGGAACATTATCAATGTCAATACAATTTTCCTTTACTTCAGTTAACCTACACCAATTTATTTGGGGCTTGCACAGGAAATGAAGGGAAGCCCAAGAAACTTCAAACTTGTGATACAAGGAAAGGAATTGAACCCATAACAATCAACTTACTGGCGAATGCCCCAATTTGCGAAACTCTTTTTAAATATAATGCTGAAGGGGAAATAAGTTCTGTTAACGATGACGAAACAATAAATCTCCAGCTTAATGATATATTGAACTTGAATATGCAAACGCTTAAAGACGGAAGGAGGCAGGTTTATTTAGAGGTTCAAAAAAGAGTTGAGGCAGAGAGTAAGCAGATAGGGACAGGGCAATTAAAACTAAAATACTTTAAAGCTGAAAAACAAAAATGGTTAAACAGAAGCGATAACAAATACAAGCCTTTTTGTATGGTTGCAATTTATTACTTGACAAAGAAAATTAGGCAATATCAGAATTAGTCCCTTGTGTTGACATTAGCTCTCGCTGATAACCCATGCAAAGTTATCTTCCCCCAAAACCGAACACCCACCGTATCAAAAACGTACACTTCACCAATCAGCAACTATCATAAACAGCTAGCAATCAAAACATAACTTCCCGGCAATATTTTGGAATACAATGCATTTGTTATAGCAGGGCTATGCCCGGATGTCATTTATAAAACTCTCCCAATTAAAACTATGATAAAGAACTATTTCAAAATAGCCCTGCGTAATCTTGTTAAACGCAAAGGATATTCATTGTTGAATATTTTTGGATTGGCTATCGGCATCACTTGTTGTTTGCTGATATTCCAGTACGTAGCGTTTGAAAAAAGCTTCGATACGTTTGAAGATAATGCTGACCAGGTCGTACGGCTTCGCCTGGATAGTTACCAGCATGGAAAGCTCGCCTGGAAATCCGCCACTTCATATCCTGCCTTTGGGCCAACAATGAAAAAAGATTTCCCGGAGATTGAAAGCTTTTGCCGGCTTCATGATGCAGATTTGATATTATCTAACGACGAAAAAAATATCAAGTTCAAAGAAGAGAAAGGATATTATGCAGATACTTCCATTCTCTCTATGTTCCATGTGCAGTTAATAAAAGGAAGCCCACATGACGCATTAGTAGGACCTGATAAAATTTTACTATCCGAGAGTACAGCAAAAAAATATTTTGGAAATGATGAAGCAATCGGTAAGAGATTGGTGTTGCGTGATCCGGAATTTACAAGAACATTTGAGGTGACAGGCGTCTTTAAAAACTTTCCGCTAAATTCCCACCTGGTTATAAATCACATTGCATCATATGCTACACTGGCAAGCATTGTAAGACAAGGAGGGGATACCACCAACTCTACAGAAACAAATTTTGG
>JBBSEV010000116.1:0-7599 GCA_038239385.1 Chitinophagales bacterium | reverse complement strand
TGAGTTAGAAGGAGCAGTATAAAATTGAAACAAACAATGGCAAGGCATTAATTTCATTTGTGGCAAATCAGCAACATTCCATGCGCTTATAATTAATCTCCTGCTATCCGGGTTAGTTTTTAATTGATGGATAACTTCAGCAACCTGGTCAACTACTTTACCATCGGCTCCTTCCCAACTTCTCCATTGCTTACCATAAACAGGGCCAAGGTCTCCGTTTTCATCGGCCCATTCATCCCAAATTTTTACTCCATGCTCTTTCAGGTACTGAATATTTGTATCTCCTTTTAGGAACCAAAGCAACTCATAAATGATACTTTTAAGATGAAGTTTTTTGGTAGTTACCAAGGGAAAGCCTTCATGCAGTGCAAACCTCATTTGATGTCCGAATATACTCCGTGTGCCCGTCCCTGTCCGGTCATTCTTATCCACACCTGTTTTGATAATTTTTTGTAAAAGATGAAGATATTGATCCATGTACGCAAGTTACTGAATTGGTAAAATTTTACTATCCCTAATATTTAAATCTGATAACATGGGTTTATTTTTTTAAGTATTTCCCGCCTTATGTTATTAACTTTTATAAAAGAAAATAAAAGAAAATATCCCGAAAGTTTTATACTAATTTTGCCCCCTCAAAAGATTAATTTCTTTAAAAAAAATTAAATGAAATTTAGCTGGTGGAAAATAGTATGCATCGTGTTGTTGCTTTTCACCTTTACTGCTGGTTTTTTGATAAGAGTTCCCTATGTAGGTAATTTGTATCAAAGCATCCGTAACTTTTTCTTTCATGTACCTATGTGGTTCGGACAAATAGGTTTACTTACACTTTCTCTTTTTTATTCTATCGCATATTTGCGTAAGCAAGATATTAGGTATGATATCTATGCTTCAGAATTTGCTAAAACAGGGATAATTTTTGGAATCCTTGGTCTTGCCACCGGCTCCATTTGGGCTACTTACACATGGGGCGAACCATGGAGCAATGATCCTAAGCAGATAGCAGCTGCGATTGCCGTACTTATTTACCTGGCATATTTAGTATTAAGAGGTTCCATGAATGATATTGACAAGAAGGCGCGTGTAAGTGCGGTGTATAATATTTTCGCTTACTTTATTTATGTGCCGCTTATAATGATACTTCCAAGGTTGGTTCAATCACTGCATCCCGGTGGCCTGGAAGGTGCCAAAGGCGGCGGTAATCCTGCTTTGAGTGGTGCAAGTATTGATTCAACAATGAGATTAGTTTTTTGGCCCGCATCTATCGGGTGGGTTATTTTAGGTATCTGGATCAGTAATCTGAAAATAAGGTTAAGCCTTCTTGACAATAAAAATTTAATTAATGCATAAAGAAATTTTCAAGCGCATAAATTGTACTGCTATATTTTCTTTATTCAGCTTTATTTTATTTGCCCAGGCAACACCCGATTCAAATGATGGTTCAATGAATACGATAATGAGAAGCCATGATAAAATTTATGTTGTAATGGCTGTGTGTGTTACAATCCTTATAGTACTTTTTTTATACCTGGTAAGGATTGATAAAAAAGTTTCAAAAAAGGAAAGAATACTTTAAACTACCGTTCAGGATTAAAGGAAGTTCTAAAATAAATAACGATTGCTTAATAAAACAAAAAAAAGTTTTTTATGTCTTCAGTAATTCCATATAGCTTTTTCCAAAGTGTTGAAAGAAGTTTTGATAAAGCAGCTATTTTCACTGACTGGGATCCTGGCATTCTTGAACAGATAAAACAATGTAACAGCGTTTACCAGATGCGGTTTCCTATCAAAAGAGAGAATGGTGAAATTGTTACTATCGAAGCTTACCGGGTACAGCACTCTCATCATAAAACACCTTGCAAAGGCGGCATACGTTTTAGCGAAGCAGTAAATCAGGATGAAGTAATGGCTCTTGCAGCTCTTATGACTTACAAATGTGCCATTGTAAATGTTCCCTTTGGCGGTGCCAAGGGAGGTATTAAAATCAATCCACGCCAGTACACACCTTACGAACTTGAAAAAATTACCCGCAGGTACACTGCTGAATTAATAAAAAAGAATTTTATTGGGCCTGGTACCGATGTTCCTGCGCCAGACTATGGCACTGGAGAAAGGGAAATGGCGTGGATACAGGATACGTATGTTGCCATGCATCCGGGAGAAATTGATGCCGCAGGTTGTGTAACCGGAAAACCAGTGACACAAGGCGGTGTACGTGGAAGAAAGGAGGCTACGGGACTCGGTGTTTTTTATGGGTTAAGCGAAATATGCAACATGCCTTCTATAATGGAAAAATTGGGACTAAGTATAGGAGTGAAAGGAAAGCGTATATGCGTTCAGGGCCTGGGAAATGTGGGATATCATACTGCTTTATTTTTTCAGCAGGCAGGCGCTGTCATTGTAGGGCTGGCAGAATATGAAGGCGCAATATGGAGCAATACAGGGCTTGATGTAGATAAGGTTTGGTTACATCGTACTAAAACCGGGTCTATACTTAACTTTCCCGGCGCTGAAAATTTTGAAAAAAATATGGATGCATTAGAAATGGACTGCGACATTCTTATTCCTGCGGCTTTGGAAAATGTAGTTAATGGAGAGAATGCATCACGGGTGAAAGCAAAAATTGTTGGTGAGGCTGCGAACGGCCCTCTTACTCCGGAAGCAGATGAAATATTCAATTTAAAGGGGGCATTAGTTGTGCCGGATATGTATTTAAATGCAGGCGGTGTTACCGTAAGTTATTTCGAATGGCTGAAAAACCTTAGCCATGTACGTTATGGCAGACTGGAGAAAAGATTTACTGAAAATATGAACCAGCATATCCTTGGGCAACTGGAAGAGCTTACCGATAAAAAAGTAAGCGTTGCCGAGCGGGATTTCATTATGCATGGCGCTGATGAGGTTGACCTGGTAAGAAGCGGGCTTGAAGAAACTATGATTACCGCGACACGTGAGATTGTTGACATCTGGCAAAAGACTCCTGCAATACCTGATCTGCGGACTGCAGCGTATGTATGTGCTATAAATAAAGTCGCTACATCGTATGCGGAACTTGGAATATTTCCTTAAAAAAATTTATGGTTTAAGATGTAACAATTTTCTTGTTTTAAGCAATCTCAATAAGCCTATCGTTCAAAATCAGGAAATTCATTTATCTCATAGAACTGGTTGTCTTTTTTTTGAAAACCAAACGTATAACTTCCATTTGTAATTATAAGATAAGTAGCCGGCAACGTAATGTGGTAACGAAGAACCTGTTCAATAGTTTTTTGAGAAAGAGGAACATTCATTTCCTTGCATTCTACAATCATCCATGGCAATGAACTTCTATCGTAAACAACAAGGTCACAGCGCTTTCTTAACTCTCCTAACTTTATTTCCTTTTCTACCGATATCAACGATGCTGGATATTTTTTTTTGATCAAAAGATATTGTATCATATTCTGTCGCACCCATTCTTCGGGAGTAAGCACCAGCCATTTTTTTCTTATTATATCAAAAACTTCGTTCAAGCCGGCCTGTTGCCTCACTTTCACCTGACCCTTCGAAAATTTAATTTTAATCACGGTACTAAGTTCTTTTTGTTTAGCCTGTTCTGGTTATCCCCCAAAGACACTAAAGCCAATAAGTTTTTTTCTTTGTGTTCCTTGTGTCTTAGTGGAAAAAGGAATTAATCAATAAAAATTCCTAAAATCTAAAATCGTATTTTTATCTGTAACAAATAAACAACAATCAGGCTTAGGAAATATGAAAACAAAAAAGGAAATAGTAAACAACTGGCTTCCCAGGTACACCGGAGAAAAGCTTGGAAATTTTGGCAAATATATACTCCTGACAAATTTCAGCAATTATGTGAAAATGTTTGCTGACATGCACGATGTGAAAATTGTAGGAGTTGATAAAGCGATGCAATGTGCAACGGCTGATAATATTACAATCATAAATTTTGGGATGGGCAGCCCGGGTGCGGCAACGGTTATGGACCTGCTTAGTGCTATTGATCCTGAAGCAGTTTTATTCTTAGGCAAATGTGGAGGATTAAAAAAAAGAAATAAAATAGGCGATCTTATATTACCCATTGCTGCAATAAGAGGAGAAGGTACTTCTGATGATTATTTCCCTCCCGAGGTTCCGGCGTTACCTGCATTTGCTTTGCAGAAGGCTATTTCAACAACGATCCGCGATTATGCATTTGATTACTGGACAGGCACAGTTTATACAACTAACCGGCGTGTGTGGGAACATGATGACGAACTTAAAACATACCTGAGAAAAATAAGGGCTTATGCTGTTGACATGGAAACAGCTACCATATTCACTGTGGGTTTTTATAATAAAATTCCTACAGGGGCTTTATTGCTTGTAAGCGATTCACCTATGATTCCCGAAGGTGTAAAAACGACAGAAAGTGATGCAAGTGTAACAGCGCAATTTGTTGAAAAGCATTTAAAAATAGGAATAGATTCTCTTAAGCAATTGATTAACGGAGGCCTCACCGTAAGACATTTAAAATTCTAAAATTCTTTCCTCTTACTTTGGTTTAATATATTCATATCACTAAAGTGATAAACATTTCGAATCTTTTGCAGTTAATATTTTTTAATGAACCATCCCCTACTTCAAATAACAGATTTAAGTGTTGACTTTGTAACACGAGAGGGAGATATTCCTGCAGTACAAAATATTTCATTTGAGGTAAATAAAGATGAAACAGTTGGGGTAGTCGGAGAATCAGGCTCGGGTAAAACGGTTACATCTTTATCTATTTTACAATTACTTCCATCACCGCCCGCTAAGTATGTTTCTGGTAAAATTTTTTTTTCTGAAAATGGTAATAACAGAACAGACCTTCTAACTTTATCTGGAAAAGATATGCGTTCTGTAAGAGGCAACAAAATTTCAATGATATTCCAGGAGCCTATGACTTCTTTAAACCCGGTGCAGACTTGTGGATCACAGGTAACAGAAGCAATCATGTTGCACAAAAAAATTTCAAGAACAGAAGCCAGTCAAAAAACCATTGAACTCTTTGCGCAGGTGAAATTACCAGACGCTTCAACTATGCTAAAACGTTATCCTCACCAGTTAAGTGGTGGCCAGAAGCAGCGGGTAATGATAGCGATGGCTATGAGTTGCGAACCTGCCCTGCTTATTGCTGATGAACCTACCACCGCTCTTGATGTGACTGTTCAAAAAACGATACTTCAGCTCATAAAGAAACTGCAGCAACAAAAAGGTATGGGTGTAATTTATATAACGCATGACCTGGGGCTTGTGGCAGAAATTGCAGATAAAATTGTTGTGATGTACAAGGGTAAGATAGTTGAAACAGGTTCTGTAAAAGATATTTTTACAAATCCCAAACATAGTTATACAAAAGCCTTAATACAATGCCGCCCTACCCCGGCTTCCAAAGGAAAAAGGCTACCGGTGATAAGTGATTTTATAAATGAAGTGAATGAAAAAAATTCTGATGGAGCAAAAAAAGTGGTCAATCAAATTCCAGAGAATAATCTTTGTGCACCAATATTGCAACCAAAAGAAATACTTCTAAAAGTAGAGAATCTGAAAGTCTATTTCCCCATTAAAAAAAGTTTTACAGGCAAAATTCTTGCTGAAACAAAAGCAGTTGATGACGTAAGCTTTTCTGTAAATAAGGGTGAAACTCTTGGCCTGGTCGGCGAAAGCGGCTGCGGTAAAACTACACTTGGCAGGGCGTTAATAAGATTAATTGAGCCTACCGCCGGCAGCATTTTTTTCAATGAAAAAAATATCGCCCACATTCCTGCTGAGGAAATGAGAAAGATGAGAAAAGAAATTCAAATCATTTTCCAGGATCCATACAGCTCACTAAATCCCCGCCTTACAATAGGGCAGGCAATAAGTGAACCGATGAAAATTCATGAAATATTACCGAATGGAAAACAGCGTAAAGAAAAAATAATGCAGCTCCTGCAAAAAGTAGATTTGAAACCCGAACACTTCAATCGATACCCGCATGAATTTAGCGGCGGCCAGCGCCAGAGAATATGTATCGCAAGGGCACTCAGTCTTAATCCTGATTTTATTGTTTGTGACGAGAGTGTATCTGCGTTGGATGTAAGTGTACAGGCCCAGGTGCTAAATTTATTAAACGAACTTAAAGACGATCTTGGCTTCACCTGCATTTTTATTTCTCACGACCTGGGAGTAGTACATTATATGAGTAATCGTATAATGGTGATGAATAGGGGAAAAATAGAAGAAAGCGGCACTGCGGATGATATTTATTTCAATCCCAAATCTGCATATACTCAAAAACTAATTGCATCTATTGCACAAATAAATTTTTAAAGAAAGAACCCTTATTGGGTCATTTATCAGACAGATTATAATCTCTAATTATTTTAATTACATTTCAATACAAAGTATTACCTTCGCAGCCTTAAAAAAATCATGCCGTAACATGATAAGTGGCCCGCCGCAGCAGGTACGTATCTCTGTAAGAACTACAGTAATGGCATGTGACAATTTACTTTTAAATAATAATTGCACATGAAACTTAGTCAATTCAAGTTTGACCTTCCACTAAACCTTATTGCCCAGACACCTACTAAGAGAAGAGAAGACAGCAGGATGATGGTGATTGAAAGAAAAACAGGAAAGATTGAGAATAAACATTTCAAAGACATTCTTGATTATTTTGATGACAAAGACGTATTTGTTGTAAACAATACAAAAGTATTTCCTGCACGAATGTATGGCCGTAAAGAAAAAACCGGCGCCAAAATCGAAGTGTTTTTATTAAGAGAATTGCATAAACAAAATCGCTTATGGGATGTAATTGTGGATCCTGCAAGGAAGATTCGTGTAGGTAAT
The DNA here is from genome assembly GCA_038239385.1 of Chitinophagales bacterium. Lineage (GTDB taxonomy): Bacteria > Bacteroidota > Bacteroidia > Chitinophagales > Chitinophagaceae > Ginsengibacter. The sequence goes on along the minus strand of JBBSEV010000116.1, from coordinate 741 downwards.
AAGTTATATTTTGGGGAAAGTGACGAGCTGGTTGCGGAAGTTATTGATAACACAACAAGCCGCGGAAGAACCATTCGTTTTCTTTGGGATGGCCCGGAAGAAGAATTCAGGAAAATGCTTTACCTCATGGGAGAAACTCCATTACCAAAATACATCAAGCGTAAACCTGATGAAGACGATAAGGAAAGATTCCAGACAGTATATGCAAAGCATGAGGGTGCGGTAGCTGCCCCCACTGCAGGCCTTCATTTTAGCCAGGAGCTTATTAAGAGACTGGAAATAAAAGGAATTCGCTTTGCAGAAGTAACGCTGCATACGGGTCTTGGCACCTTTAGGCCCATAGAGGTTGAAGATTTAAGCAAACATAAAATGGATGCAGAATATTATCGTATTGAAGAGGAAGCCTGCAAAATCGTGAACAAGGCAAAAGAAACACGCAAAAGAATATGTTCGGTGGGAACTACAACTATGCGGGCTATGGAAACTTCTTTTACAGCGCAAAAATTTTTAAAACCTGCAGAAGGATGGACCAATCATTTCATTCATCCTCCTTACACTTTTAATATCGCAGATTCTTTGGTAACCAATTTTCACTTACCAAAAACAAGCCTGCTTATTATGACCTGTGCATTCGCAGGCTACGATCTTATAATGGATGCATATAAGAAAGCAATAAAAGATAAATACCGTTTTTTTAGTTATGGAGATGCCATGCTGATTATATAAGTATTTTTTTTTGTA
>JBBSEV010000115.1:0-7644 GCA_038239385.1 Chitinophagales bacterium | reverse complement strand
TACTGATGCGGCCAAAGAATTTGAACCGGTTTTGCAGGAAATAAAAGCAATAGATGCGGAAGTAAGAAAGTTGGATCTTTTACTTGAAAAAAATAATGCACCATATACACCGGGAAGGTTACCAGATTGGAAGATGTAATAGATCGGGGATGTAGAAACTAAGGCTTCAAAATTGTGCATGCCGTGAAAAGATGATTGTAGCTGCCAGGCCGCTTTCGTGGCCTGACTGTTCAGGGGCTCACATTTTTTTTAAAATTCTTAACCTGATAGGAATAGGATTTGATAACAACTTAAATGAACGATTTAGTAAGGGTGTCTGATTAATCTTTCTTTTCTTACAAATGCTTACTACAAGTGACTTTGCACCGTTAGCATTTCGTTTTTATGGGAAAAGAAATATTTATAAACGTTGGTTTTATTTTTGCAATCAAGTATAGTTATGAACCCTGATAAAAAGTTAGATCTATCAGATAAAACAAAAATCCCTCTTAAAAGAGTTCTTGGTTTAACCACCAGTATGTTGCTGGTCGCAGGTATCATGATTGGCTCGGGTGTTTTCAAGAAGATTGCTCCAATGGCAGCTTCCGGCCTCAATCAAAATTATCTACTGGCCGCATGGATTATAGCTGGCATCATAACAATGTTTGGAGCATTTATTATAGCCGGCCTTTCGAATCTTACTACGGAATCGGGCGGACAATATGAATATCTTCGCATTTCGTTTGGAGAATTTATAAGCTTTCTTTTTGGATGGACGGCATTTACCATAATTGGCAGCGCATCAGTTGCCGCATTGGCGTTTATTTTTTCTCAATCGGTAAATTCATTAATACCGTTATATAATCCCTTCGATAATTTAAAAAATATTTCCATCGATAAATTTGTGTTCCCATTTGAAAGCTCGGGTGTGAAAATTTTATCTATAGCTGCGATTATTATTTTAACATGGATAAATTATCGGGGAACGAAAAAAGGGGCCACATTAAATAATTTTCTTACCTGGATCAAGGTTGGGGGTATACTTATGCTAATTACCCTGGGATTATTTTTTAGCAATCATTCACAGGAACCAGCAATTAATACATCTGTGAATCATCTTTCGCAAACGACGATCTACAGCGCATTTTTTGGAGTAATGCTCAGCGCATTCTGGGCATATGATGGCTGGGCCGACCTTGCTTATGTAACCGGCGAAATAAAAAATCCTAAACGAAATCTTCCTGTTGCTATAATAACGGGAGTAGGTTTAGTAATGACAATGTATGTACTGGCTAATTATGCCTACATGAAAACTATACCACTTGACCAACTGGCATCAATCGGAGAGAATGATATTGCGGCTTCTGCTGTAGCCAAAAAAATATTAGGAAATGCTGGAACGGTTTTTATTTCAATTCTTATAATGATCAGTACCCTGGGAGCTCTCAACGCAATCATATTTTCTTACCCGCGATTATATTATAAAATGGCACAGGAAAAATCATTTTTTAAAAAGGCGGCTAATGTACATCCTGTTTTTCGCACGCCATATATTGCCTTAATTTATGTTATGCTGTGGAGCTCGATCCTGGTGCTTTCGGGCACTTTTGATATACTCACTGACATGATAATTTTTGCAGGCTTTTTCTTTTATGTGCTACTTGCCTGGGCACTTATAAAAATGAAAAGAAACGGCACAATAACTGCTAAAGTTATTGGCTATCCTGTAGTTCCGGTAATCATAATATTATTTGCAATGGCGCTTTTGATTAATACTATTATTATTCAGCCCATACAAACTGTGATTGGAATTGGCTTAATGCTTAGCGGTGTTCCTTTTTATTATTACTTTAAAAGACAATAAATTTTCTGAAAGTAAAAAATGCTCCAGTTTCAAAGTTAAATTAGATCGTATTTCACTTTTCACGTTTCGCCTTCTTTGATTCCCATAAATTATACCTGACAAAAATTTGTAGTGAACTATTTTTTTCTTCCCGTTTTTCTCCACCGGGAAGTTGAAATTTTATGTAAGGTTGCAGGCCAAATGAATACTGTGCTCCGAAAGAAAAACGTTTCCACTTATATTGTGTTTCGAATAGAGCCTGCAAATAAGATTTTACAAAATTGCTGTCAGTTTTTTGAGAATGCACAATTGTATTTGTCTTAAAAGAATCAATCAAAGTAATGTTATTGGTTAATTTAACTTCCTGGTCAATTACTGCATTGCTAAACCGGTTCCATGTAAAACCTGCGCCAACACTTAATCCGGGAATTATAAAATAATTAAAGCTCACGGGTAACTGGTGATAATATGTTTTTTTTAATCTCGTTGATGATGTCAATGTGGTGTTATTAAAAGTGTCCACTAATTTCTGTTGCCTGTAAGTAATTTGTTTCGTGGTTTGCGGAGCTCCATATCTGAATTCCGATTGAATAAACCATTTTTTATCCTTGTATATTCTAAAGTATATGGAAGGAATGTAATCCGCTAATGTGCTCTTTCTTCCGAGTGAATTATAGGGAACTAGTTTTTGACCATCAATTGGTATTTGCTGATGCAATGCTAATCCTGCTGCAAAGTATATTTGTTTTTTTATAGCCGAATCCTGTTTTAAAATTTTAGAAGTAGTATCAATCTTTTTTGGTTCTTTTTTTAATATAGAATCTCTACTGTTTGTTGAAATTGAATCCGGTTTTATACTTTCTGCATTTTTTACTGTGTCAGTTTTGCCGAGAACATTTTCTGTATTGGTTATTGTTGAATCTAAACTTTGATCATTATCTGAAGTAGAAATTTTTAATCTACCTGCGAATTTTTTATTAATGTGTTTATTTTTTTTAGCATTATTATTTCGAACTTTATTATTTGTCGTTGTTAAAGTTCTATTGCTATATGTTTCGATGTTTGCATTAATTCCATTGTTTCTTTTCGGAAACAATTTTTTATGTTTAAGTACTTTCTTATTTACTTTAAATAATAAATCCACATTTACAACTTTCTTCCTGCTTTTATTTGCAGTGGAATCCAAATCTTTTACAAGTGCCACCATGCTACCTGGCTGTGCAATATTTTTTTGAGAATCAGTAGGTTGATTTTTAAGAGACACATCTTTATGTATACTTTTTAATAGTCCCGAAGAATCAATCTTTTTTTCTTTTTTATTCCATATCCATTTATCAGGCCTTGCAATAAAGAATAAAATAATTGCAAAAAGCAAAAACAACAGGCCATAGAAGATGCACCCATTTTTTGTTGGGGGGATAATCACCCCATCATCATTATCTTCTTCCAGCCTGCGCTTCATATCTTCCCATGAAATATTCTCATCAGGAAGTTGCAGATCATTCCATTGTTTTGATAATTGTTCTTCGTATGGTAATTGTTCATTCATTAATTGATGTGCTCTTCATTTATCATTTTTTGCAAATTTTTCCTGGCTTCACTCAAATGCCATTTACTGGTTCCATCACTTATTTGCAAAAGACTGCCGATCTCTTTGTGGCTATAGCCTTCCATAATAAAAAGATTGAAAACAGTTTGAGTAGCAGGTGGAAGTTTTCTTACCAGGTGAAGCAAGTGTTCTGATTTCATCTTCAAAATGATTTCCGGATCAATTTGAACATTGCTGTTATCATTTAATTCTACCTGCCGGATAATTTTTTGTTTTGATTTAATGTGATCAAGACAACTGTTGATAATAATGGTACGGATCCAGGTGTATAGAGAGCCCTTTGAAGAATCGAGTCGTTGAATATTTTTAAAGATTTTATAAAAGCCTGTGTTTAATACCTCCATTGCATCTGTTTCATTTTTAGTATAGCGAAGGCAAATGCTCATCATTACCCTGTAAAAGTTACGGTACAACTTTTCCTGGGCCTGTCGGTTCCCGGCCTTGCAGCCACTGACAATATCATCCTGGTTTTTGTCCTCGCTAATCAAAAAAGTTTTAGCTATTTATTTCAGTTACTATTAAATGTTATTAAAGAATACAATGCTTTTTAATTATACTTTCTCACTTTAAATGAACAGCTTATAGTATGTAAAGGAGTAAGATTAGCAGAATCTCTGAATTGCCCTGCAAAAGTTCCTTCATAAAACTCTCCTATATTTTGTGCATAGTTTGTTATTGCAACATTAAATGCATTTGTAAGCGCTGTATTATAAAAACTATTAACATACAGGTTAGTCAATGGGTATGTACCAGCATTCCCATTGTTAAAAAAATCAAAATTAATATTCTCATTTTGTCCATAGCTAACCACGTTAAGTATATAACCTGAGCCATAAGAGTAAGAGTTTGCAAAAGAAGAATCCATAATGGGAGAAAGGCTATAATCAGTGCCATCAAGATTATAATTAATAAATTCTAATGATGATGTGCCGCAGGCGGAAATATTTCCTGCACTCGTAACCGGGTAAGTAACAGGTGTCGTTACTATACTTCCTTGTTGCTGATAAGTACTGTCAACTCCTAAAATTTCACAGGCTGAAGCAATTCCTGAACACGTTACAAACGTTGATGAGAAATAGCCATTGTTAGTAACCCTTGCATATCGAATAATATTGTCGAAGCTAATTATAGCATAACCGCTTTTAACAGGGGCATTATTACAATCTAATAAAGTGCCTTCTACTGTTACGATTGAAGCAGATGTATTGCCAACCTTAATATTTCCCAGGTTAGTGTTTTGGCTAAAAGGCCCTATATTTTGAGAATATACGGGAGAGCCACATTCATCTAATACCTGTAAAACCAAACCAACATTTGCAGGAACCAGTCCGCTTACCTGGCCTAAAGAATCAGTATATCCATGTCCTGAACCTCCAGTTATACTTGCAATCACAACACTTGCATAAACAAGAGGTGAGCCATTTGAATTTTGCAATGTTAATGCAACTGTAACAGAAGGATTACTAAAATCAGCATTCCAAAACGAAAAATGTTTTACTTCCCCTATATAATTGGTCCCTGTTTTCGTTGCGCTTCCTTCTTCTTTCCACAGTCCCGTTTGCTCATCAACATACCATAAGCTGATAGTGGAAGGTGCTGATGATTGTAAAGATGATGAAATTGGTATGGTAAGTTTTGCAGTATAATCTTTTGCTATCTGTAACTTTTCCCCTGATGCAGATTCAAGAACAACAGCCAACATTCCAAACGATTTTAATGAAACCCTTTTGTTATTCTTATCATTTGCCATAAATGAACCCGGTATGATTTCATTTATATCTGCTGCCATTGGGTCTATACAATTACTATAAACATTAATACCGCCTGAATAAATTGATCCGTCAGATTGCTTAATAATTCCTTTTGCGGGCAATGAAATTTTTGCGCCATTCGAAAGAGTAATCTCTCCTCCGGAGTTTCCATCAACAGAACCTGCCAGTGTTTTCTTTAAAAGTTTTATTACAACCTGGTTTACTCCTGATGTTGCGTTAAATGTACGGTATGCTTTAAAGTATCCTGGCTTTTCGGCAGTAACCAGTGATGCATTCTTATCAAGTACTGCGTTAATAATTCTAAAATAGCCTGTGGCATTGGTTATAGAAGTTTTTGATCCAACCGTAATTTGTACACCCGTAGCCGGTTGACCGTCTTCATCCAAAATGTTTCCCTGGAGGGTTGCAGTAATGGGAGCCGGTGAATTATTTTCTGTACTGCCGGAGCCAAAGTTGGTGGAACTAAATTCTTTCTGGCAATTAAATGACAGCATTGAAAACAAAAAGAGAAATAAAGCAAGTTGTATGCGTTTCATAAAATAGTATTTATGGCATATACTGCTACTTTTATAAAAAGGTTGGGTAAGCCGTTATTTATAAGTTCAATTCGTAAAATCTGCAATGAGTATACAAATTTCTTAAAATTCCCTGCCCCTTTTACTAACTCTTTTCATTTTAGTAACTTTGCTCCCCTGTCATTTTGACCATGAAAATTTTCTGCATCAATTTTGACAATAATAAATTCTTTATAATAAATTTTCACTTAACCAGAAGTATATATGTCCGGGTTCCTTTCAAAATTATTCGGTGGAAGCAAGAGCGAAAAAGATGTAAAAATTATTACACCTTATGTGGCTAAAATCAATGCTTTTTTTGAACAATATAAATCGCTTTCTAATGATGAGTTGCGTCATAAAACTATAGAATTCAAACAGCGTATAAAAGATCATCTTGCTGAAACTGATAATAATATTAATTCACTAAAAGCTGAAGCTGAATCACTCGATTCTTCTGATATTGATGGCCGTGACCGTATCTACCAGGAAGTAGATACTATGATTAAGGGAAGAGATAAAAAAATTGAAGAAGTTCTTCTTGAAATTCTACCTGAAGCTTTTGCCGTAGTTAAAGAAACAGCACGTCGTTTTAAGGAACACAAAGAGCTAAAATCTACTGCGACCGAGCTGGATAAAACTTTCAGCATTACAAAAAAATATATTAGGATAGAAGAGGGTAAAGCCATTTATCAAAATACCTGGCAGGCCGGTGGAAGTGAAATTACCTGGAATATGTTACATTATGATGTGCAGCTTATAGGTGGTATTGTTTTACACCAGGGAAAGATTGCAGAGATGGCTACAGGTGAGGGTAAAACGTTAGTGTCAACATTGCCCGCTTACCTAAATGCTCTTGCTGGTGAAGGTGTTCATATTGTAACCGTAAATGATTATCTCGCCCGTCGTGACAGTGAGTGGAATGGAACTTTATTTGAATGGCTGGGCCTTACCGTTGACTGTATTGATAAACATGAGCCGAATAGTGATGACCGCCGTAAGGCTTATAACAGTGATATTGTTTATGGTACAAATAATGAGTTTGGATTTGATTACCTGCGGGATAATATGGTGCACACTCCTGATGAAATGGTACAACGGAAACATCATTTTGCTATGGTAGATGAGGTAGATAGTGTACTAATTGATGATGCCAGGACTCCATTAATAATTTCAGGCCCCGTACCAAGAGGAGATCAGCAGGAGTTTGACCAGATGAAACCAAGGATTGAAAAAATTGTAGAAGCCCAAAAGAGAGTAACCAGCAGCTTTTTAATTGATGCCAAGAAAAAAATAAGCGAAGGGAATGATGATCCCAAAGATGGAGGCCTTGCTCTTTTCCGTGCGCACAGGGGACTTCCAAAAAACGGGGCTCTTATTAAATATTTGAGTGAACCAGGCATGAGGGTAAAACTTCAGAAAAGTGAAAACTACTACCTCGCTGATCAGCAAAAAAATATGCCCAGGGTTGATGAAGAATTGTATTTCCATATCGATGAAAAAAATAACCAGGTGGAACTTACGGATAAGGGAATTGCATTGATCACAAAATCAGGTGAAGACCCCGAGTTTTTTATTCTTCCTGATATAGGTGTAAAGCTTGCTGAAATAGAAAAGAGCGATTTAGGTGGAGATGATAAGTTGCATGAGAAAGAAACATTGCTTAATGAATATTCTATAAAGGCTGATAGAATACATACCGTTCAGCAGTTATTAAAAGCATATACTCTTTTTGAAAACGATGTGGAATATGTAGTAATAGAAGGACAGGTGAAAATTGTAGATGAACAAACAGGCCGTATTATGGAAGGCCGCCGTTACTCTGATGGATTACACCAGGCAATAGAAGCAAAAGAAAATGTAAAGATTGAAAGTGCCACGCAAACT
>JBBSEV010000114.1:0-7644 GCA_038239385.1 Chitinophagales bacterium | reverse complement strand
TTCCAGAGATTATGTAAGAAAATACATTGATTACTTTTTAAATGGAAGTATATCGCTGGATATAGATGCGGAGTATGCATTAGCAAAAAAGCAAATTACATCCATATCTCTTGCACAGGTTAATAACGCAGCGAGGTCTTACATCTCTGATAAAAATCGCGATATTATCGTAGAAGCACCTGAAAATGCTAAAGATAAATTGCCACCCGAAAACGAAGTAAATAAATGGATTTCGGATGTATCTAACAAAACGCTTACTCCTTATAAAGATGATATTGCTAAAACAAATTTTTTTTCAGAAACGCTTGTTGGCGGGAAAGTAATTTCATCGAAAGACGATACGACATTGCATTATAAAGAGTGGGTTTTAAACAACGGGCTTCGGGTATTATTAAAGCCTACCGATTTTAAAAATGATGAAATACTAATTAATGCATATAGCCCCGGCGGTACTTCTTTGTATAATGATGAAGATTATCCATCCGCATCTTATGCGGCTGATATTATTTCTGGCAGCGGGGTTGGCAATTTTAATTCTTCACAATTAACTAAATTTCTTTCTGGCAAAAGCATTGGATTCAGTCCTTACATAAACGAAAGTTTTGAGGGCTTTTATGGTTCATCTACTCCGAAAAATTTTGAAACATTTTTGCAACTGACCTATCTTTTTTTTACCAGGCCAAGAAGGGACAGCGCAGCATTTCAGAATAATATAGAAAGAGAAAAGGCTGCAATAGCTAATCTTGGTAATGATCCATCAAGAGTATTTTATGATACCATCAGGAATGTATTAAGTAATTATAATGTTAGAGAACGTCCTGCTTCATTAGAAAAATTAAAACAGGTAAATCTTGACAGAGCTTTTGCTATTTATAAAGAACGGTTTGCCAATGCCGGCGATTTTACAATTGTGCTTACAGGTAATTTTGATCCGGATAAAATAAAACCGTTGCTGGAAAAGTATTTGGGATCGCTCCCTTCAACAGGTAAAACGGAACAGTCTGTTGATCTTGGCATAAGAACACCACATGGAATTATTACAAAAAAAGTTTACAAAGGCAAGCAGGATAAAGCATCAGTTCAAATTGTATTTAGTGGTGAGTACATTTATAATGAATATAATAACGACCAGTTAGATGCATTAAATGCAATAATACAAATTAAGCTTTTCGAGAGATTACGTGAATTGGAAAGCGGCGTTTATACTCCCGCAGTTTCTTTGAAAAAAGAAAAATATCCTTACAGCAATTATTCATTATCAGTAATGTTTGAATGTGCACCTGCCAATGCAGATAAGCTTATTGCCGCTGCTATGGACGAGGTTGAAAAAATAAAAAATAGCGGACCCGATACAACAGATATTCAAAAATATAAAGCAGAGACTATAAGGGATTGGGAGCTCAGCTTAAAGAGCAATAACTTCTGGAATTATTACCTGTTGGTAAAATATCGTGAGAATGAGAATACCAACGAAGTGCTTCGTTACAAGAATAATTTAAATAAAATTACACCGCAAAGTTTGCAGCAGGCATGCAGGGAATTTTTGAGTGGCAAGAATGTGATTGAGTTTTTACTGTTACCTGAGTTTTAAATATTAAATCTTTAAAAAGGTCTATTCATTTGAAACGAAGGTTAGGTTTGGCGAATCAGGTTTTATCGAATTTGTCATCTTAAAAGAATCCCATTATAAGATATGGCTACCATAATAAACTTTTATGCTGCCAACAAATCAACCAATAACTTTAAATCTTCCAATAAATGGTTCGGGTTTTGTACCAATTGGATCACTTGATTTCAATCTTTCTTTGTTTCTAATTACATAAACTTCAGTATGAGCATTTTCTTCACTTAATCAAACCAACAACTTCTAAACCAATTGAAATACCGGCTGAGAAATAGGTATGATGAATAATACTATTAATCACTTTCCCGATTATATATCTTTACAATAAAAAGAAGGTGAAATTCCCGCCCTTATTTAAAAGGATCTGTTCCTTTTCACCCAAAGTTTATTGGAGAGAAATTCTTGCCGCTCTCATGATACTGCTTGCCTTTATTTTTTTTCGTAGTGAAAGAAAAGAGTTGCAGCAAATTATTCCGCAAATTGAGAATGCAAACGGGCGATGGCTTCTTGTCGGCCTTATTACTACTTTACTTTATGTATTTTTTCAAAGCGGTATGTATGTCAGCAGCTTTGCCTCTATTGGTCTTTCATTAAAATGGATTGACTCTATTGAGCTTTTTTTGAAAAGAAATTTTCTAAGTATTTTTTTACCAGCAGGAGGTGTAAGCGCATTAGCTTACACACCATCACAGTTAAGAAAAAAAGAATTTAATAAAACGCAGGTGCACCAGGCAAGCGGGCTATACGCTTTTGCAGGATTGTTTACTGTTTTTCTTGTGGGTTTTCCGGTGGTCATACTGTTTGCGATTTCCACCAATCAACATTTAAAGAGCGCATGGATTGGTTTGATCCTTGTCATTTTTATATTAGCCGGTATTATCTGGCTGGCAAGATCACTGAGAGAAAAAGGGAAATTATATAATTACATTGAAAAGAAATTTCCAGCTATTGCTCCGTTAATAGATGAGCTTTTTGCAGCTAACGTCAATAATAAAAAATATGTTGGCAGTATCCTGTTTTCAACCGGCGTTGAGCTTACCGGCATGTTTCATATTTATATTGCGATGCTTGCCCTGGGTTTTACGGCTTCATTTTCTGTTGCCGCTATTGCTTATATTGTTTCTGTTTTATTAATGATTACATCACCTTTCCTGCGTGGATTGGGCGCAGTAGAATTATCATTGGTTTATATTTTAGAACTTTATGGTTATTCAACTGTACAGGCTTTATCAATAACAGTTTTGTATAGAGTATTTGAATTTTGGCTTCCAATGCTTTTTGGAATTATTGCCTTCGCATGGAGAGGAAGGCATTTGTTTGTAAGGATTGTTCCTGCACTTCTTATTTTCACTCTCGGTTTAATAAATATTATTTCCGTTGTAACGCCACCTTTGCGTATACGCTTGAAATTAATAAGAGAGTTTTTGCCTCTTGAAGCTGTTAATGCTTCAAATATTCTTGTGCTTTTTGTAGGTGTGGCTTTATTGATTACTTCAGCGTTTATGCTTAAGGGTTTGAAAAACGCATGGCGCCTGGCGCTCTTACTTTCAATATTGGCTTTAATAGGAAATCTTACAAAAGCCCTTGATTATGAAGAAGCGATATTTGCAGCTTTTATTATAGTTTTATTATTGATCAGCCGAAGCCAATATAGAATCCCAAGCAGTATGAAATGGATACAACTTGGGCTTTTATCTGTTGCTATCATTTTTTTATCTGTACTAATTTTTGGATATGTTAGTTTTTATTTTATTGACGTAAGGCATTTCGGTATTGACTTCACATGGAAACAATCTATTGTTTACACAATGAAGATATTTTTATTGGGAGAAGATAATTCTCTACAGCCCCGCACTCCATTTGGCCACCAGTTTATATGGTTGATTCGTTTGCTTGGCATTATAAGCTGGGGGTTTCTTTTATTTACTTTGATCAAACCATTTTTAAAGGTTGAGCCCATTAATAAATCTGCAATACAAAGGGCAAAGTTTCTGCTATCACAATATGGCAATTCTTCAGTAGACTATTTTAAAATATATCGCGACAAATTATTTTTCTTTTCTGATTTTCATGATGCCTTTATATCATACCGCATTGCAAATGGTTTTGCTATAGTGCTTGAAGAACCTGTGTGTTCCGAAGAAAATAAACTGGAAGTATTAGCAGAATTTTATAGACAGTGTAGTAAGATGGGCTTAAGAGTTGCTTTCTACCGGGTTGATGAAAACAGCATTCTTTGGTTTAACCAGTTAAGAAAACAAAAAATGATAATAGGGCAGGAGGCTATACTCGATGCGGCTAATTTTAAACTCCAGGGGAAGGATAAAAAATCTTTGCGAAACGCATTAAACAGCCTGGAAAAAAAAGGATATACAACATCCATTCACAGAGCCCCACTTGTGGATGTTCTTATAGTTGAATTAAAAAAAGTTTCTGATGAGTGGCTGGAAGCTTTTGATAAAGAAGAACAAATTTTTTCTCAAGGCATGTTTGACCCAAAAGAAATAATGCAGCAGGATGTAATAACTATTGCTGATGCTGATGGGAAAATTGCTGCCTTCCTCAATATCATTCCTGATTATTCTCCTGGTGAATGCACATATGATCTTATAAGAAAAACGCAGGAAGCGCCGGGTGGCTGTATGGATTCTCTTATTATTAAAATGATTGAATATGCAACAGAGCACCAATGCCAGTATATAAATCTTGGCCTGGTACCTATGACAGGAATTACAGAACCGCAAAGCCCTGCAGAACAATTAATAAAATTTGCAGGGGAGAAATTAAAACGGTTCAGACACTATCATGGGCTTCGTGATTTTAAAGAAAAATATGCGACTATATGGGAAAATAAATTTCTCGTTTATGAAAGTGATTATGACCTGCTGCAATTACCGGCAGCTTTAAATAAAGTTATGCAACCTTAAAATGCCACTATGAATAAAAAATTAATACTTCTGTTTATGCTTTCAACGGTGTTGTTATCATCAAAAATAATTGCACAAGATTTCCCTGTAAAAGAATGGTCTTCAGCTACACATGACAAGCCTATTATTTTTTATATATCAGGCGACGGTGGCTTTAATAAATTCTCAACAGCTTTATGCCAATCTCTTAATAACAAAGGATATGATGTATGTGCATTAAATGCAAGATCATATTTCGATGATAAAAAGACTCCGGAGCAAACTACAAATGATATAAAAAATTATTTAAGCAAAAAAATAGTAGCACGAAAAAATAAACAAATAGTTCTTATCGGCTATTCCTTTGGTGCAGATGTACTTCCATTTATTCTTAACAGGCTTCCAAAAAACGTATTAGATATCCCTGTATCTTTTATCATGGGTTCTTCCGGTAGTACTGATTTCGAAATCCACTGGTCTGATATTTTTGGAGGAAATACAAAAAGAGATATGGATGTTGCATCAGAGATAAATAAATTGAATAATGAGAATATCGTAATTATTAATGGAAGTGATAAAGAAGAACTTACATTGAATAAAATTTCTTTAAAAAAATATACACACGAAGTGCTCCCGGGCGGGCATCACTTCGATGGAAACACTGACCAGATCACAAACGTAATAACGAGCCATATAAATTGATATTACCCGATTACAATCGTTTACCTTAACTCAGGCAGGGTATCACTAATAATATTTCTTATCAACCTTATTATTATCAACTGAATAAAGCGGTAAATGTAAAAAGCTGGCATTTACATGTCAGCTTCCTTGTATAATTTTTAAATCAAATATTACTTCGCTTTAGCAAGCTTCTTTGTTGCTGCTGCTTTCTTCACATTCTCAGTTGCAAGATCTGCTGAACCTAAAGGCTTATTTTTTGCAAAGTCAACCAATATTGGCGCTGCAACAAAAATGGAAGAGTATGTTCCTGTGATTACCCCAATCAGCATAGCAAAAGAAAATCCTCTTGTAACCTCACCGCCGAAAATAAACAAAACGAGCAACGTAATAAAAACTGTTGCCGATGTCATAATGGTACGGCTCAATGTATCATTCACAGCACGGTTAATAATAGTTGTTTTGTCAGCTCCTTTCATATTTCGGCTGTATTCTCGTATACGGTCGAATACAATAACGGTATCATTCATCGAAAATCCAATTACCGTAAGAATCGCTGCGATAAAGTGCTGATCAATTTCTAATGGGAAAGGCACAATGTTCTTAAAAAAAGAAAACACTGCAAGTGCCACAAAGACGTCATGAAGCAAGGCAACGATTGTGCCCATTGAGTACCTCCAGTCGCGAAAGCGAATGAAGATGTACAGGATAATTGCCAGTAATGCAAATATGGTAGCTTTTATAGCGCCGTTTCTAAGATCTTTTGAAATAATTGGCTGCACCACCTGCGAGCTTTGAATGTTGTTTTTCGCAAATTGCTGGTAGGTGAGCGTAGCAGGCAATTGTGCTTTCAATCCCTGGAACATGTGAGTTAATACAGCGCTATCTGCATTTTCCTGACCAATTAAATAAGAGGTTGTAATATTCAAATGCCTGCTATCGCCAACTGTTTTTATTACAGGATAATCCCCACCAAGCGCATCTTTTAAAGGGTTACGAACAGTTTCATTGTTTACAGGACGGTCAAATTGAACTGTATAGCTTCTTCCACCTTTGAACTCAACCCCCTGATCAAACCCATTGAAGAAAGAGGAAACACCAAGGATCAATACAATCACGGAAATTCCGTAAGCATATTTTCTGTATTGAATAAATTTGAAATTCGCATGCTGAAAAATTCTTTTTGAAACACCTGTAAAATATTTAAAGTGCCTTTGCTTATTTGTCCATACATCTGTTATCAATCTGCTTAATAAAATACCACAGAAAAGTGAAAGCGAAATACCCAGCATTTGTGTTGTAGCAAACCCGAGTACAGGCCCCAGCCCAAAATAAAATAATATCGCTGCAGTTAAAAAAGTAGTTACGTGCGCATCAATTACAGGAGCAAGTGATCTTCTATAACCATCATTTACTGCTTGCTGGTAAGTCTTACCACGTGTAAGCTCTTCTTTAATTCTTTCAAAAATAATTACGTTGGTGTCCACTGCCATACCAATCGTAAGTACAAGCCCCGCAATACCTGCGGCAGTGAGCGTTGCACCTAATGCACTAAGAATTCCTATGGTAAAAAGAAGGTTTAAAATCAAGGCGATATTAGCAACCCATCCTGCCGTGTTATAATACAATAACATCAAAGCAAAAATGATGAGGAATGAAATTGCAAAGGCTTTGGCGCCACCATTCACAGCATCTTGTCCAAGTGTTGGACCAACTATTTGTTCCTGAACAATTTTTGCTGGTGCATCTATTTTACCAATTTTTAAAATGCTGGCAAGATCCTGCGCTTCTTCAACAGAAAAGTTTCCGCTTATCTCGGAGTTACCTCCCTCAATAGGGCCATTTACATTTGGAGCACTATAAACGATATCATCAAGAACAATCGCAATTGGCTTATTTACATTATCAGTAGTAAGCTTTGCCCATGTGCGGCTTCCTGAAGGTGTCATCTGCATTTTTATTGCAGGGCGGCCACGGTCATCGTAATCGGCTCTTGAATCTTCAACCCCTTCTCCCTCAAGTTTTGCTTTATCAGTTCCGGGAACTGTTTTAAGAGCATATAATTCAAAATATTTACGGTTTGATTTTTCATCTTTTTGCTCAAGGCCATATACAAATTTCATATCCGCTGGAAAATTGTTTTTTACAATATCCATATTCAAATATTCATTTGCCCTGGAAGTATCTTTAAGTTCAATATTTGCGATGGCTGCAAAATATTGCTGTTTACCAGCTTTATCCTGTTGTGGCCCTATAAAATGTATAACATTTGCCAACGGATGTTGATTGGCGAGAATCTTTGACGAATCCACTGTGACTTTAGAAGTGTCATTTATATTTTTGGAAGTGTCTGGCGTAACACCGCTCAAGTACTGGCCCAGTGCTTTATCAGCATCATCAATATTTTTTCCAATTTCTCCAATATTATACACT
>JBBSEV010000113.1:0-7892 GCA_038239385.1 Chitinophagales bacterium | reverse complement strand
ATAGAAGCAATTATTGTACAAAAATGGGCATCATTTCCCTATGGAGTCCATTTTATAGAAGGTTGGCTTGAAAAAAACAGGACAGGATTTCCAAAAAGCAGCCCGGTATATTCGACTGATCCATCTTATGTGCCGGGCGAATTTGTGCTATCAAAAAATTCAGTTCTGCCACCAGGCCAATTTCCTAAAAGACTTGTGTTCCCTGATACAGAAAGATCAACAAATCCAAACACTCCTCCGCAAGTACCAATAACAACACCAGTCTGGTGGGGACTTTAATCTAAAAAATAAAAATTACTTCGATGAAAAAAAGATATGCATTTATAATAATAGCAATTGTTGCCATAATTTCTTCCTGTAAAAAAGATCCTGTAATCAGCAACGATAAGAATGTAGGCATTTCACGAATCACTTATTACCCAACATTTGATATTACAGGGGGTGAAAATATATCAGTAGTCAAAGGTTCAACTTTTACAGATCCCGGAGTAAAAGCAACAGCAGGAGGTGTTGATGTACCTGTAATTACTGTTGGGTCGGTTGATGCATCTGCTGTAGGAGTCTACACATTAAACTATAGTGCTACTAACGCTGATGGATACAGTGCTTCAGCTACAAGAAATGTTTTTATACTTCCTTCTGCGGAATTGCCGGGAGTAGATCTTTCCGGAAATTATATGACGACGGGCGGCACCCCCAATGCCACTATAACAAAAATTGCTCCCGGTGTATATTTCACTACCAACTGCTGGGGCAACGGAAGCGCCGCAATTATTTCAGCTTATTTCTTTTGCCCTGATGGAATTGCTCCATTTATCCCATTGCAGACAGGTGGTGCTGGCCGTATTGAAACAACTGGCCCGGGAACCTATGTTGGTGGGCTAATTACCTGGGAAGTCGACAGGCTTGATTTTGGCGGCGGCCCTTTAATAAGAACAAAGACCTGGCAAAAACAATAATAAAATTCAAATTAAAAAGTATGAAAAGAATAATATTTATAACAACCATAATTATAACAATGGCAACGTTGGAGGCCTGTCAAAAAACAAAAGATGCAGGTTCAACCTCGGCAGTAAACATTGCTAATGAATGGTGGGTAACATTAGATTCGGTGGGCATACCGGATGTGTATGGAATAGGACATATAAAAATAACAACGTATAATACATCTGCGAATGATAATTCCATTTTTGTAGATGATAATAAAAATGGGTATGGCTTTAAAATCAAAGCCACTACCGATTATACTAATCTTACTTTTTCTTCAATACCCCTTGCAGCAAATGAATATTATATACAGGGGAGTACTTCATTTCCTGAAACAGTAAACCTGGCTGAAGGCAAAATTTTTTTAAAAGCAGGGCATTCCAAATCGGGTAATATCGCGGATAGTATTCACATGAAACTTGAATTTTCGGATAACCCCGGATTTATTTATGAAATGAATGGGGTAGCGAGAACAAGGTTTGCTGAAGATGATTATTAAGTTATGATTATGCTCTTTTGGAAACGCACAAAATATTTCCAAAAGAAAAAAAGTTACCTGGCAATGGCTTAATGTTTTCTCATGTGTTCGTTTTAGTTTTCGAACGCAACGCAAGTAGTTTCTACTACCTGCTCCCTTTTTTCAACTCAATAAAAAATTGAAATTAGTCTGTATAAATATAAATAAAAAAATAGAGTTGAAATAAGTATATTGAACTGGCAGGTACTTATTTTAAAAGCTTAATAAATTAAAGAAATATGAAACAAATATAGCATCTAAACCGTGCTCCAACGTTTTGTTATTATTGCAAAGCTATGTGTGAATGCGACTTTAATGAAAGTCAGGCGCTGTTCTTTGGTGCACAATCTCGCGTAGTAAAAACCATTTGCTATTTTTATTAACCCATATCAGGTTATAAAATACAGGTTCAGGGCCGCTTCCAAAATTTTTAACCCTTGTCATAAGCACGTAACCCGTGTCGCCAATCATTTCCATGTAATGTATTACAGTACTTGTTGAAGTAATGGTTTTACGGTTAGATCCGTTCGCCACACTTTGCCTCCCCATGATTATTTTCCAGAAAGAAACCATTTGATTATAATCCATTTTAATAAATTGCCCGGCGTCCACCACTCGTACGGATAAAAAGCCAGGGTCATAATAATTGATTACATCATTAACCCTGCCACTGTCTGCTTTTGCTATAAAATCTATAACTGCCTGCCGCAAGGAATTCGTATCGGCTACCTGAGTTCTGAAAACATTTTTACAGGTATGATGATGGTTACTATAAAAATTTGAATATAAGATATGATCTCCGGCAAAGCCTTGCAACTGCAGGCCAGTAGCAACTATCAGCAAAAAGAAAACACAAAGACATCTATAAGTATCCATAAAAAACTTTTTTTAAAATTGACACCATTAGTTTAATCATCCAGTATGTCACTCTCCATACAATCATTGTTCCCCACACAATCATTTTTTTGAAAAATATTTTACAATAAGAGTAAGTGGCAGGCCGATCATGCAAATTAAAATAAGCAATGATTTTACTGCATTGACAGCATGGAATGGATATTTGTTTGTATCACTCAAAGGAACAACAATGAAGCTCATAACCACCCATATAAATAATCCATACAAAATTGCTGTTACAAAAACATTGCGCCACAAAAATGATACTGTTTGATATAACCAATAGAAGAAAATGGTAAAGCAAAACGCAATTATAAAATGAAAAAGTAATCCAAAAACAATCATTTGATCTCCGCCTGCAAAAGCTTTCTGGCCGAATGCACCGCTGGCAACAAACCTCAGCACGCCTTCCGGGCCTTTTCCTGCCTGAATATAATGATCAATAAAGGCCGATAAAATATCAAGGCTGCCCGCAATCAGCCCGGCAAAGAATATTATTTTAAGTGCCCCGTTTTTTTTAATTGACTTTTGTTGCATAATGCAATTGATTTATTTAAACATTAGCATAAAAAAATCCCGTTTATTTTTGACTACTTAATCAAAAATAGTGTTGTGATAGCTGCAAGCCAAATAATCCACATGGTGTTTGTATGGTGGAAACTGTTGTTTGCATGAGGGTATGTGTAGTTTATATCACCACTTCGTTTATATCTTTTTTTTGATTAATTTTTGTGTTGATGAAAAGAGTTTCCCTACACCTTTTATTTTGGTTTTGTTATTATGCTCAATTTGCCTTTACAAGCTTCCTTTATGATAAAGGCTCGCTGCCATCCTGGCCCACCGGTAACTTACTTTTTGCCTCACTCACAGCTTCCCTGATGTATATGTTACCGCAAATGCTTTTTCCTTATTACATGATTTACTATGGAATAGATAAACTTTTAAAAAGAAAAAGAAAAACAGTAATAAGTGTTGGGGAGATTGCAGTTATGTTATTCTTATGTGTTTTGCTGGACCGGTGTATCACAAAGTATATCGCTATTCCCCATCTTTATAATAACGAAATAACACAGGCTCCCTTGCTTGAAATAAAGAGGCTTATTTTCCCGGTAGTATATATTGGTTTTGCGTTCGGTCTCATGTTTGCAGTGAAATCAGTCCGTAATCAACTCGCTGCTAAAGAGAGGGAAAAAAACCTTATTAAGGAGAAACTGGAAACGGAGTTAAAGTTTCTGCGCAATCAAACTAATCCGCATTTTTTATTAAATACTTTAAATAACATTTATGCACTGGCAAGAAAAAAATCTGATGATACTCCTGAAGCTGTGCTGCGATTATCCGAATTGCTTCGCTTTATGCTGTATGAGTCAAATGCCAACCTCATCAATTTAAATGATGAAATAAAATTGCTAGAAGATTATCTCGCTCTTGAGACATTGCGTTATAACGAACGACTCACAATAAGTTTTCAGAAAGAAACGGATAATGAAAATTATAAAATCACACCGTTATTATTAATGCCATTTTTAGAAAATGCGTTTACGCACGGCGTTAGTGAAACCAGATTTGAGTCATTTATAAATGTAGATATAAAGGCAGTCGCCGGATGGCTGGAGGTGGAAATAGAAAATACCAAAGGTGACATTGAACAGAAAGATACGGGAAAAACGATCGGCCTTATAAATGTAACACGCCGGCTTGAGCTTACTTACAGTGATTACAAACTCGACGTGCAAAACAATGCCGATACATTTAAAATAATTTTACGGCTAAACCTGGATAGTTATGTTGAAATATAATTGTTTGATAGTAGAAGATGAACCACTGGCTGCGGAGGTACTTAGGGACTATATTCACCAGGTTCCATTTTTGGAGTTAAAACAAATATGTGCTGATGCCCTGTATGCAATGGAGATATTGCAATCGGAAAAAGTAGATCTTATTTTTCTTGATATCCATCTTCCCAAACTTAAGGGTCTTGATTTTCTTGAGGCGCTAAAAACACCGCCCAGTGTAATTATTACATCTGCCTATAAAGACTATGCCTTGCAGGGATTCGAGTTAAATGTGATTGATTATCTCTTAAAGCCTATACGCTTTAACCGTTTTTTAAAGGCGGTTGATAAGCTCAACCAACCTAAAACATTTGCCATAAATCTCCCTGCGGGTAAAGGACCGGACAGGGAATATTTTTTCTTTAATGTCGGCAAGAAAAAAGTGAAAATATTTTTAGATGAAATACTTTATATCGAAAGCCTTAGAGAATATGTGAAGATTACCACGAAAGAAAAAAGCATTCATACAAAATTTCAACTGAGTGAAATTGAAGAGAAGCTTTCTAAAAATAATTTTCTTCGAATTCATCGCTCCTTTATTGTGGCAAAAGATAAAATAGCCACTTTTACCTCTGCCGAAATAGAAATCAATAACAAGGCGATCCCTATCGGCAGAAGCTATAAGGAACTCGTACTTTCAGTGTTGCAGGGACATTTTTAGTTAGTTTTACGATTAAAAATACGTTGAGGCGCGCCCGTAGCTTTTCGCCTTAACTTTTGTTGTAATTACATATAAGTCCTCACTGCTATTCAGGAGTTGATTTTTAGTGAAGTGTATATTCCTATATGTTCTCTTCGTTCTTATCCCGCTAACTCAGCTATACAAATAAATTTTTGATTAGCTAAAATTTAGAACGCTTTAATGTCCCGGCGGGGTTTTCATAACAAAGCTAAAGTGGGTGGGATGAAACCCCCACGATGGATAGATTACAAAAATTGAAAAAGCCACTCTCCACCCCAGGGAAGATTTTACAAATCTATATAAAGTACCGGCCTGAAATGTTTTACTAATTGCCTTTCATAAAAAGACGCATTGCTGTGTTCATATTCCACAAAATTTTTTTGCAAGCATTCATTTTCCGGTTACTGGATTGTGATAGATATAATTAATTTTCTGTATCAAAAACTTTTAAAAAAAAACAGGCTTTGCATCAAAGGAGCCTTTAAATACTTTATTAAGTTGGCCTTTCTTCTTTTCCCGTAAGGTCACAAGGTTTTCTAAATGAAAAAGTAATTCATTATTTTTTGCAACTTCTAAACGGTTTAGCTATAAACTTTTTCCAAGATTAATTTTCATGAATATCTTTTCTTAAAACATAACGTACAATAAGACATGCCTGGCTTATTTTATAAACATAATTTCTGTCTGAAAGAAACGAAGTCCGAATAGGTAATGTACCTGCCAACGCAATATTAATTTTTTTATTTATTGTAACGCCCACCTCAGGGTACACACTAATTTTATCAATTGGTGATCCTTCCTTTACATATTGACTGTTTGCACCCTTTGCTGTCTTATAGCCGAAAAGAAATGTGAGGCCAGCCTGGGCGACACCATAAATAGTAAGGTCAGGCTTTTTGCTAAATACATATCCGGCACCTAGTTTAGCGTTTACTAAAGTGGATTTTGCTTTAAGAAGATTGTTGTTGAAAGTATGTGTTAAGGCAGTTATGTTTACAGACGGCTGAAAAAATAACCTTCCAAAATTACGCTGGCTGTAAATTCTTAATCCAATATCGAAAGACGGTGAAAGTGCTGTTTGCTGGTAGGTCTTACCGCTTGTGTATGATAGAGAACCAAAATTAGCAGTAGCACCTGCACCTATAAATGTTTCACCCGGATATTTGTTTCGTAACTTTTCTGAAGAATGAAGTTTATCATTTAAAGCACCTGCAAAGAAATTAACCAGGCTGTTTTCCTGGT
Organism: Chitinophagales bacterium; assembly: GCA_038239385.1. Classification (GTDB taxonomy): domain Bacteria; phylum Bacteroidota; class Bacteroidia; order Chitinophagales; family Chitinophagaceae; genus Ginsengibacter. The sequence goes on along the minus strand of JBBSEV010000113.1, from coordinate 1,732 downwards.
AAGTTAATAAATCGATTCTATGCTCAAGGCCTGCAACATTTTTATCTGCAAATAAAAGTAAAAGATAATTTTTATAGGAATAGTCAAAGCTTATGTGCTTGTTCTCATCCAGGTATTCATAATACTCAAGTTCTTTTATAATTCCATTATCAGAAATATAAAAATTGGTTCTTTTATCATCCAGGAGTTTATATAATACATAGTTTTTAAAAACATAAATTTCCCTGAGGAAAACCTGGGCAGTGTCTTTAGTTAAAATATTGCTTTTCAAGGCGTGTATATTTTCTATGTCATTAGAATTCAAAATTCTCGTTCCAAAATAACTTATGTATATATCAGATGTACCCGCCTTAAAGCCTTTACAATTTGAAGGAGTTAAATCAATAATATTTCCGGTAGCTGTTTCTTTAAACTGAACTGAAGATGGGTTTTTAAGCCATTCTTTATAATGAACAATTTCTCCTTTTATAGTATCATTATTTAACGACACATAAGAGTCCTGGCAAAAGACAGGCGTGGTAAAAAAAATGATGGCATAGAATAGTATGTTTTTTTTCATAAACAAATTTTGGCAGGTGAATTAAATAGCGTTCTTATTCCATTTATATCTACGTGTCTTTATTAAGTTGATTTTTCTTCTTTTGTAGGTTTTACTTTTCGATGCTGTAATAAAAAGAAAAATCCCCAGAAAAGACTGGTAATGTGTACTGCCTGATAATTTATTTTTTTCCAAATAGAATCTACAGAACCTGTTCCTGTTTTACTTTCAATTAAACCAATAAGAGAAGGAATTATAGTAGCTAAACAAATTGTTTTTATCCACCAGGGAAAAGGTTCATAAAAAATTATTAATACCATAGCAGGCAAGAGGAAATAAAATGAAGACGCTAAAATATCTTCTCCTACTGATAACTGTTGAAAGTCTTTTGCCAAGAAAAGTGAGCCCCAGGCAATGGAAACTAAAGTGTATCCTGCCGCAGGCATATCCCAGCCTTCCCTGGCTAATTTCATAGCAACTAACAGAGTGCCAGTAATAAAAATCGAATCTACAAATTTGTATATAATTTGTTGAGTTGCACCACCAAATAAGTCTGCAGTAAAGCTGAAAATACTTGCAAGCAAAAAACAAGTCATCTGAGCATATACAACTTGCTTTTCATGCCGTTCACGATAATTCATAAGTTGTCTCTATTATCGAAATAAAACTAACTTTATTTTTTACAAATTAATAGTTTAGTTTTTAAGTCTTAGCCGGGTCTCTTGCAGAGTACTCAGCGTTGTGTTATAAAATAAAATTAAAATTCATTCCTGTTATTTGTTGCTTATTAAAATCAAGATATAAATAAAATATTAAACAGTATGCACACCGAGTCGCCTAAGTAAGACCCAACTGAGGCAGAGTGCATTGACTACTAACAGTCCCATTGAATATGATGTAAGAAATTTTTTCAATCGTAATTCCCTGGAAACTTTCGTTGACGCCGTTATACAAAACCCCATAAAACAAATAAAATGTTGCCCGCAATAGCAAGCCAGGAAAGCAATTCACTGATTGGTGAATTTTCTTTTTCCATTTTGTTATGAGTTTAAGTTCTTGTTGGAAATTTTTCTCGCTATCAAGAAAACAATCACAATAAGAAACCAGGAAATCAAAGGAAAAATAAGAAATATAAAGGCATTTTTTGTCTCAGGTGTATTAAATGCACCACTATAAGCAAACAAAGAACCAATT
>JBBSEV010000112.1:0-8156 GCA_038239385.1 Chitinophagales bacterium | reverse complement strand
TGTTGCAGATAAATAAAATAATCCATCTGCTTTTCTTCCTTTGGTAACACCGGTGCGTTCTTCTTTTGTACGTTGTGCCGATCCGTAATCATAGTCAAGAGCGACCTCTGCCAGGGCCATACGTTTAAGATCAGCATTGGCTTTATCAGCCGAATCTTTTTCTTTTGCTTTATTTACCTTTCTTGCAGAAGAATCTTCCTGTACCGCTTTTATATAAATTTTGCAGGAGTAGGATCCGGCTGCTGCGGTAATATTATCTTTATTACGAATCACATTCCTCATGATCTCTTCGGCCCTGTCCTTTCCTTTTATTACCACTTCAGCAAGGCCTTTGGAATTTTCATTTTCAAGAATAATATTTTTCTCAACATCGTACTTGCCAATAATAACAGTAACTACCTGTGGCTGGTAACCGATAATGCTGATAACAAGATCATACTTGCCCTCATCCAATTCCAGTGAGTACCTGCCGTCTTCATGAGTAATGGTACCGGATTTTATTTCCTTCACTTCCACGCTTACAAAAGCCAGCGGCTCCAGCTTTGTGTTGATTATTTTTCCGAATACTTTGTGCGATTGCGCAGTTACAGAAGAACATAAAATGAGTAAAAGGAAAAGAGTATAGTTAAGGCGCATGTAAAAAGATAAATGCAGTTTTAAGCCCGGGGGTTGCCCGTAACTTAGCATTACGAAAATAGGATTACTTTTTTCTTTTTATCCTGCGAATAATTAATCTAATGTGAAATATTTGTTATTAGCAAATGCCAACATGGAAGTGAACGCTTCAACATTCAGCGCTACCTTTAATATTTCCTGTTGGATACCAATTAAAATCATTAAGCTTTTGCTTTCTCTTCCCACTTTGTTACGTATTGTAGAAAATCGATCTTTTAATTCTACGCTTCGGTTGAACAATTAAACCAATCTTCAACCCTGTTCTGTTCTTCATCCACAAATCCTTCAAAAGAATATTCGTTTGATTCAGGATGATATTTATAATCTTTCATCCACTCGTGGAAATGTGATGACGTCAATTCAATCGCATCCATAATAAAATCAATTTCTGTATTGGTCATGGTTGGATGTATGGATAACCGAATCCAACCAGGTTTGCATAACAGGTTTCCAGAACGAATTTCATTCAATATTTTATAAGACCTTGTTTCATCAACATGCAGCAGCATGTGACCATAAGCGCCTGCACAGGAACAGCCGCCTCTTGTCTGAATGCCGAACCTGTCATTCAGCATTTTCACGATCAAATTATAATGTGCCCCTTTTACAATAAATGAAATCACACCCAGCCTTTTTTTAATTCTTCCTTCAAGCAATTCAATATTGTTCATTTTTAAAAATCTTTTAAAAATAATTTGCATTATTTCTTCTTCACGTTGCAGTATATTTTCAACTCCCATCTTTTCCTTCAGTCGAATACACATGGCTGCTTTTATCCCTTGTAAAAAAGGAGGCGTACCGCCATCTTCCCGCTGTTCCGTATTGGTAATATATTCATGAACTTTCCAGGGGTTTATATATACAACAGTGCCCCCTCCAGGCTGATCAGGAATTGCATTTTTATAAATGTTTTTATTAAAAATCAAAACACCCGGTGTGCCAGCACCACCCAAAAATTTATGGGGTGAAAAATAAATTGCATCTAAATATTTGTCATTTTCTTCCGGATGCATATTAATATGAATATAAGGAGCAGAACATGCAAAGTCAACAAAACATAAGCCGCCGTATTTATGAACCAGTTTTGCAACTTCATAGTAAGGAGTTTGAATGCCTGTAACATTAGAACAAGCAGTAACCGCAGCAATTTTATTTTTTCTATGCTTATATTTTTCTAATAAGTTCCTGAGGTTTTCTACATCAACATTGCTATTATCATCAGGCTGAATTATTTCAACAGTTGCAATTGTTTCAAGCCAGGTGATATGGTTGCTGTTATGCTCCATGTGCGTTACAAAAATAACAGGTCTTAATACTTCATCCAATTGTAAATATTGGCTTTCCTTCTTTACGTAATCCATCATCCGCTCCGGCATCTTTAATCCCAATATTCTTTGCAACTTATTTACCGCAGCCGTCATTCCACTGCCGCAAAATATCAATACATCATTGTTGCCTGCACCAACATGTTTTTTAATAAGGACCTTAGCGTTTTCATAAGCTTTAGACATCAATGTTCCGGTAATCGTAGTTTCTGTATGCGTATTAGCTACAAATGGCATTATCTCTTTTTGTAAACATTCTTCAATAGGCTGATAAGCTCTGCCGCTTGCAGTCCAGTCTGCATATATAATTTCTTTCTTTCCAAAAGGAGATTCAAAACATTGTTGATTACCGATAATGTTTTTTCGGAAAGCAGCGAAATAACATTCCAACGAAGTTTGAGAAATCAAAAGCTCAGGCGGATGATTATGCATCAAATCTCTTTGTCGCATGTTTTTATTTAGATTTTGCAGAATCATAAATTCCAAATAAGTCGTGTGGCTGTTTACTAAAATAACTGTTAGCAAAAAATGCAATAAAAAAGATGTATGCTATGAATGCAGCAACAATTAACAACTGAACAGGTGATATTTTTTGAATAGATTGTTTTGATTTCGAACCGCAAATTTCACCAGGGCAATACTGTGCTTTCTCTTTATAAATTAATGAGTACACTTTACAGCCCAAACAAATACCAAACGCCGATTCAAAGAACAGGAATATCAGGCAAACCAGGCAAGTAATTCCGGTTATAGGGCTATAAGCATTTACGACTACAAGGAAGATGAACATAGCACCTGCCAGAATAATTCCAATTATCCACGCGAACTTTTTTTGTTGCGCACCTACATATTCAGGAACCTGGTTTCTTACAATTAAACGCCCGATGATTAATGAAGGAGAAAATTTGGGATTTACAAAAACACGGATAATAAGATCGGTAAGAAAGAGTGTTATAAAATATTTTACCGGTACAAAATTCCCTTTAAAAAGGATCAGCATTAAAGAAATGAACGTTCCTAAAAACAGTATGCCTGCCGATGCCCGTATTTCTCTTTCATTTAAAACAGGAATATTATATCCTTCCACGTTTTCGCCGAACTGTATTATGCTTTTCATCTTTAATTAATGTTTCAATTTTAAAAAATTATCTTATGCAAGAGTATCTAATTATTAAAGGCAATGGAAACAGGTATCAACAAACAACGTGTTAGAGTAAACAAACAACGGAGTTGTGTCAATTATAACATTGTGGTATAGATTAAATTGCAGCACTTAATGTTGAAGCAGATTATACATAAATGTTAGATTGAGTTTTTTAAGATATTTATTTGTAACAAGATCCATTACACAAACCGAAAGTTGAAAAGAAACGATTTAAGAAAATTTACGTGATGAATAGCAAGATGAACACACCAATCAATAAAGAGCGGTTTAAACTCTATCTATGGATTGGGGTTGGTTATTTTTTCCTGGGGCTGTTTAACACATTGGCGAGCTATCCCGGCAGGTTTTTTTCTCTTGTGTTTAATAATGTTTGGGAAGTTGTTTATGTTATTGCTCTCAATTTCATACTTTTTGAATATACTATTCCATTCATACTGAAGAAAAGAAGAACCATCATTTACAATATTCTTTCCGGAATTTTTCTTGCGTTTATTTATTTGATGTTATACTCTTACGGCTCATACGCCTGGCAGTTACTGGGAATACAGTTACACGTTTACACACAATTAAATACATTTTCTTCAGTAGGTGCTACACTCCGAAATCAAATGGCGTATAGTACAGGCTCTGTTTTCTTTTTTGGAATTATCAGGCATATTTATAATTATGTAAAACTAAAACAGGCAGCCCAGCAACTCCGTATTGAAAAGCAGGCAGCAGAACTGAACTATCTCAGGTCACAAACAAATCCTCACTTTTTATTCAACACCTTAAATAATATTTATTCATTAGCAAGAGATAAGAGTGACCTGGCTCCGGAATCAATTTTACGCCTCTCGAAAATATTGCGCTTTATGCTGTATGAAACCAGTGGAGCATATATAGCTGTAGAACAGGAATTAAAAATTATCAGTGACTATATTGCCCTTGAAAAATTGCGTTACGATGAATCTTTAAGAATCAATTTTAATCATGACGTTGAAGATATGAAGCAAGCCCTGCCGCCACTGTTGTTGATACCCTTAGTGGAAAATGCTTTTAAACATGGTGTATCTGAAACAAGAGATCAGCCCTATGTTGACATTCATCTGTCAGTTAATAACCGGCAGTTAAAGTTTATTGTAAAAAATTCTGCTGATGCATTTTCCGGGGATCGGAATGTAAAAGAAAATATTGGCCTGTCTAATTTGAGGCGGCAACTGGAGTTGCTCTATACAGATTTTAATCTTGCTTTTCAACAAGGTGCATCGGATTTTACCGCTACTTTAAAAATTAATCTTGCAAGCCATGTCTAATATAAAATGTATCGTAATAGAAGATGAGCCGTTAGCAGTAAAAGTTTTATCGGATTATATTTCGCAGGTACCATTCCTTGAATTACAGGGGACATTTAAAGATGCAATTCTTGCAACGGACTGGCTGCGGCATAGTCATACTGATCTTATTTTTTTAGATATTCATTTGCCTAAATTGAAAGGGATGGCTTTTTTAAAAACGCTAACGCACCCGCCTGCGGTAATTATTACAACCGCTTATCACCAGTATGCAGTGGAAGGGTTTGATTTAAATGTAACCGATTACCTGCTTAAGCCATTTGATTTTGAACGTTTCTTAATAGCTGTAAATAAAGTAAAGTCAATACAAACAGAGAAACACACATCAAATAAAAATCCGGATATAAAAGATTACCTGTTTGTGAATGCAGAAAGAAAGAAGGTGAAAATTTTATTCTCAGAGATCGTGTATATCGAAAGCCAGCGTGAGTATATCAAGATCGTTACCACAAAAAAAGAATACATTTCAAAAATGAGTACGCATGAAATTGAGGATCTTTTGCCATCCAATCTCTTCAAGAGAATTCACAGGTCTTATATAGTTTCCATAAGCAAGATTGAATCATACACCGCAGAAATGCTTGAAGTGAATGGAGTATCTATTCCTGTTGGCAGAGGCTACAGGGAAGTTATAGACAACCTGTAGCTTTTGATGTGCCATGCTGTTTATTTCATTATAACAAGTAAGTATACATGCAAATACAACTTTGTTTAATTTCTATTTTGAAAAGCTATACCTGCCTGTAAGACACTTATAATGCAAAAGATTGCAGGATTAGTTAATTAAAACATTCCCAATTATTAACGGGCGTTTCTCTTTTTCTCTTCTTCAGGTATTTTAAATGACCATGGGCCATTACCGGCAATTAAAAAATAAAAAAGTAATAGAAGCACTAAAGCAGAGAGAAATAACTCAGAATATGGCTGCAGCATATCCTTTGATGAATTCAGAAAAATAATTGCACCAATTAATATTGGAATTTGAATGACACAGGCAAAACGGGTAAACAAACCAAGTATTAAAAAAATTCCGCCAAGTATGTGTGCAAATACTACATATTGGCCGGCTAAAATGTAAGCGAAGGATCCAAACGATGTCCTGTTAGACATAAGGTTAATAAGCTTACTCATATTCAGGAGAAAATCTACACCTTTATAGCAAAGAAAAACTCCTAAAGCTATTCGTACAATATCCATCCATTTTGGATGATGATTGTTGCCCCAATTTTCGAGGCGTTGGAGAAGATTCATATACAAGTTTTAAGAGGTGAAAGAGCTTTTGTAAAATTAATAAAATTCCTTAGAGTCTAAAATAATCGGAGCTTTTTGTAAATATTTTTTATCGGAATAATAAGGTTAGAAAATATTTCCCGAAAAAATGGTGACTTTGCCATTGTATAATATTTTGGGAAACTTAATTTGTTTTAAAAGCTGATATATTTGAAACATCAACTATCAATATGTTTAACTGTTCACGTCATAAGATCTTGGTCATCGCGATACTTTCATTGCTGTCATTTTCAGTAACTGCGCAAAAAGTAACAGAACCAAAAACTACTGAAGAATGGGCGAGGCCTTACCATCCATTCAGAATAGCGGGCAATCTTTATTATGTTGGCACTTACGACCTTGCCAGTTATCTCGTTACAACAAAGCAGGGAAATATTCTTATCAATACAGGCCTTGCTACTTCTGCATCGCAGATCAAAAAGAATGTGGAAGCTTTGGGTTTTAAATTATCCGATGTAAAAATACTTTTAATAACCCATGCCCACTATGATCATGTGGGCGCTATGGCAGCCATTAAAAAAATGACCGGGGCACAATTGATGGTGGATGAAAAAGATGCTGATGTGCTGATGCACGGGGGCACTTCCGATTATGCATTGGCTATTTATGGCCGCAGTTTTGAACCAGTAAATGCAGACCGCTTGTTGCATGATGGAGATAGCATTACCTTAGGCGATGTGCAGCTTATTATGCTGCACCATCCCGGTCACACAAAAGGCTCATGCAGTTTTATGTTTACTGTAAAAGATGAACAAAGATCTTACAGAGTATTGATAGCAAACATGCCTTCCATTATTATAGATAAAAAGTTTTCTGAGATAACGGCTTATCCCACCATTGCTGCAGATTATGCTTATACATTAGCCGCAATGAAAAATCTTTCGTTCGATATATGGGTAGCCTCCCACGCCAGCCAGTTCAGCATGCACAGTAAACACAAACCGGGCGATTCATACAATCCAGCTGCTTTCATTGACAGAGCAGGATATGATGCTGAACTAAACGATTTGCAAAAGCAGTATGATAAGAAGATGCAGGAGGAAGTGCACAATTAGTGGCTGCGGCTTTTTTATTGGTTAGTATTTTTTATTAATGGTGAGATCTATTTTTCAGGACGTATTACGCAGTAGACGTTGTGTTGTTCTGTGAAGACTCAACATACTCCTACTACCTGCACATTTTTATATCCATAGCGCAATTGATCATTCCTTTTTAACTTAGAAGAAAATTTTTTTATGGAGTTTGGGCGTGTTGAACCAGAAGAATTGAATCATGTTGACTTTAGCCTTCCCGGCGAACCTGCATTTAATACAAGCATTTTAAGTGGCGGGAAAAACATAAATGCAAAAGTGCATATTGGTTGCGCCAAATGGGGAAGAGTTGAATGGGTGGGAAAGATCTATCCTGAAAAAACAAAAGAAAAAGATTTTCTGCAACATTATGTGCAGCATTACAATTCAATTGAGCTTAACGCAACACATTATAAAGTGTATGGCCCCAAAGGCATTGAGAAGTGGAAGGAAAAAGCGGATGGGAAAGACTTTTTATTTTGCCCGAAGATGTATAAAGGTGTTACGCATTTTGGAAGGCTTACCGGCAAGGATTTTTTAACCACAGAATTTCTACGCGGTGTGCTGGCATTTGAAGAACATCTTGGCCCCATATTTATCCAGGTAAGCGAGGCCTATTCTCCCAAGCGAAAATATGAGCTGTTTGATTTTTTACAATCGCTGCCAAAGGATGTACAATTCTTCCTGGAAGTTCGCCATCGCGACTGGTTCAAAGGCGATATAAGTAAGGAGTTGTTTGAAAAATTGCACACATTAAATATTGGGGCCGTAATAACAGACACTGCCGGAAGAAGAGATTGTGCACACATGCACCTAACGCTTCCAAAAACATTTATACGTTATGTTGGCAATAGCCTACATCCAAGCGACTATACACGTATTGATGCATGGGTAGAAAGAATGAAATATTGGTTAAAAAATGGGATTGATGATCTGTATTTTTTCATGCACATGCACAACGAAGCAACGTCACCGGAACTCACCGTTTACCTGGTAGATAAAATGAATAAAGAATGTGGATTGAAACTGATAAAGCCAACATTTGTAAATAAGAAAAATGGCATTGGATCGCAAAAGTCATTTTTGTTTTCGTAGCTTATAAGCTTCTTCCAACGCTGATTTTACCAATTTCCTGTTTGCTTTATCGAGATTAATAGTTGTCCATCCCTGTCGTCCCCAGCCATTGGGAATAGCAAAGATCACATCACTTTGCGGCGGGCAAAAAATGAACTGAACGGGTGGCGTAAATTTTACATTGAGCGTTTTGTCTTTCACAGAAAGTGTTGCAAAAATTTTC
>JBBSEV010000111.1:0-8387 GCA_038239385.1 Chitinophagales bacterium | reverse complement strand
ATGTATAATAATCCTGATTTTAAAGCGCCTCAATAAAGTGCTTTGATTGATTTTTCAAAACTGCAAATTTCTCCTTTCTTTCATATCATATATCGTTACGATAAAGCATGTTGGCTGAAGTTTTTTTGCTTACAGAACTTTTATTCTTGTTTCTCTTCTTTGATTAATGTTTTAAGTTTTTCAGCAAGCTCTGGGGTTGCAGAAACTCCGTGTACTTCCATTGCATGTTGGGCAGCTTTATTTAATACTTCGTCTTCGCTATTTCCACGAATAACTCCTTCACAGTCGAAGCCGGCATCCCGGCAGTGTAATGTTTTCATGATTTGTAGATGTTTTAATTTTTAGAAAATTTATTATTTAATTATTTAATAGGTAAACATCCTGTCGCACTCAACAGATAAACGAACGAGTACGGTTGGTAATGCAAATTCAGCCGGTTTGTTTTTTAGATCCGTTTCTGTTATCCCTCTTGCCTTACTGGAATTGCCTGACAAATAAAATTTACCACCACCTTTAACAATAGCTTCGTAATGCTCATTAAGTTTTCCCGTACCTACACCTATTAAAGTGTTAAGAATAGAATCTTGTAATAATCTTACGGCATCACCTGCTAAAAAAAGTGTTACCCTGTATCCATCCTCAATGGCTGTTTTGGCTACCAAGAAGCCCAATGCCGCCCTAGTTGGATTTTCCGGTCCTTGAGTAATGTGAACTAAGATTTTCATCTTTTTTGACGTTAATAAATTTGAATTGCTCTGTCCAAAAAAATTACAGATACAGACAGAAGCAACAAGGTAAAGAATAAATTTTTCATGTTGTAATCCTTTAATTGTTAAGTGTCGTAATCAGTCACAAATTTCGGCCAACCAGTTATTTACTGCTTAAAATACAGAGGCACATTAATTTTAAATCCGATATTTCTTCCCATTTCATACACACCAATCCTGCCGGTTACTTCATTCGGATCGCCATATTTAAGACGGCTCATATTGCTTTGATAAGCCACATCAGTTATATTACGGGCATAAATGCTTACCGAGAAAAGCGTGCGGCTTTTGCACATGATATCGGTCCCTATTCCAATATTGAGCAATGTATAACCAGGCGTTACCGTTTCATCGCCAAACTTGTAATAAATTTTATCCTGTTTAAAATAATTTTCCAAATCAACTCTCAAATATGAATTTGAAAAAATACTTCCCATTTTCTTTGCAATAAATTCCACTCCTGAGTATAGTTTATGAGGTGGTGTGTAAGGCAGGTATTTGGTTGAATCAGGCTGCCTTTTTTGAATGGCTTTTAGTATTGATAAGGTATTATCAAAATGAAACCACGAAGCATTTTGCGGATGAATATTTAAAGTTAATTCGCCGCCACTCAACACAGCATCGCCGGAAATATATTTGAAGGTAGGCCCATCACTTGCAGCCATTACATCCGTACGAATTGAATCGCCACCATCCACACTTGCCAGCTTAACCGGGAAAATATAATTATTGATGTTGTTGTTAAACAAAGTAAGTTCTGCGGAAACATCTTTCGTATTGATGCCAAGTGTTGCGTCGATCTGAAGGCTGTTTTCCGGCTTTAAAGAAGGGTCACCAATTTCATAGAAAGGGGTGCCATCATGTATTCCATTGCTTCCACTTTCAGCAATGTTTGGCGCACGAAATGCTCTTGCGAAATTTATTTTTCCGTAGAAAGTTTTTGAAAAATTATAAGTGGCGCCTATGCTTCCGGATATTCCTGAAAAGTCTGATTTATACGCAGTGAAGCGATGTACAGCCTCTGGCGTATTGGAAGAAACAACCACGCCACTGCTATCTAAATAAAGGTCATCACCATGAAGTGTACGGTTATCAAAACGCAAACCTCCTGCAATAGAAAAATTCTCAAAAGTTTTTTTACCAATAGCAAATACGCCCAGGTCAAATAAATGATACGCAGGTACTAAAAAAAGTAACCCCCTGTTTTGTGATGATTGCTGCATACCATTGGCACCAAAAGAAAACTCGAAATGATTTTTTTCTGCAAATGTGTAACGAACATCATAATTAAAAGTGTTTAAAAAATAATAGATGTCATATACATTTCCCAGGGTAGCATCATTGGCCTCCTGCCTTAAATTTTCCTGGAACCCAAGACGCATACCCAGCCTGCCGTTGCCTATTGCAAAATTATTATCCCATATCGCTTTGTAATGGCGCACATGCTGGTGGATTATTAAATTATGGGTATAAGATTTTAATTCCTCATCAGATACAATTACAACACTATCGCTACCATCAGATGCCATTACATGTTTATTAAATTGTCCGGTAACTTCATCGCGGCCTCCTTCTACAATCCCTGTTTTTAAATCAAAGCTGCTCAATATAATCCGCGAATAGCCCCAATGCCTGTTAATGCCAATGCTTCCTTTAAAATCATTTTCTCCATAGCCGGAATTAAAAACATAGCCATCAAATTTATTTTTAAAAGCATGAGCATCGGTGTATGTATAGCGTGCATCGTAAGTGATGCCATTATTATTTCCGGCAATACTTGCAGAACCTCCATACAAGCCGTTATTGGTTTGATAAATGCCTTGAATGTTTCCTCTTACCTGGCCTTCAGGAAGTGTGGGAGGGGAGAGCATATTGATAACGCCTGCCATTGCATCTGAGCCATAGCTAAGGCTTGCAGGGCCGCGAAGTATTTCAACTTTGTCAACAGTATATGGATCTATCTCAATTCCAAATTCATCACCAAACTGTTGCCCTTCCTGGCGAATACCATCATTTACAACTACAACACGATTGTATCCCAGCCCTCTTATTACAGGTTTTGAAATGGCTGGACCCATGGTAATTTGAGAAACGCCTGGTGAATTTTTTAATGCATCAATAATATTATCGGATGTGGTTTGCTGTAAAGTTTTTTGGGAAACAATGCTTACCGGTGCCGGATTTGTTTGCTGCTCAGTAGCCGTTGTAACCCCGGTTATAACCACTTCCGGGGATTCTAGGGTTGATTGATCCAACAGGAAATCCGTTGTTGTTAGCCCCTTTATATTTATTTCCTTTGTTTGCGAAGCATAGCCAACAAAGCTTACTTCCACTAAATAATTTCCGTTGGGAATATTTTTTATCAGGTAGCTGCCATCTGCTTTTGAAACAGCCCCTGTTTTCAAATCAGGAATATAAACCGAAGCACCATTAAGGCTTGAATGGTTTTTAGTCTCAGTAATTTTTCCACTAAGCGAGATCTGTGCCAGTGAAATTAATTGAATAAAAGAAAACACAGGAATCAGCAACATATATTTTGATGTAACAAATATTTGTTTCATTAATTAGAATTTGGTATGATGAAGAAATTGGCAAATGCACCAGGGATTTTTCATTCAATAAAAATGAAATAGCATGCCTGCTGTTACCCGGTGCATTCAAATATTTTAGGAAAAGTCAGGAAATGAGATTATCCGGCGGCGGCGCAAATATATTTTTGGATGGAGGCTTATAAAGGAAAGCGTCGCTTATGGCTATTGCCTTACCCTTTATAAATAAGGAAGGATCAAAAACGGGAATATGGTTCCTTTTGGTGGTGAAATATTTTTCAAGATGAAGGTTAATTGATTTGCCGGGTATAGATGTTTCCTGGGAATGATTTTTCTCCCAATCTGTAAGATCGAGCTGATATTCATCTTCCTCTTTATCACTTAAAGTATAATATAAGGTTTTTCCATTATCAGTTTCTGATCTTATAATGTCATATAATTTTCCATCAAAAAGAATTTCTTTTTCATTTAGAAATTTTATCCCGCTGGTATTAGATGAAAAAACAGTAAGTGTACTTTCCGGAATTTTATGATCAGCATCAGAGTAATCATTAGCTCTTATTTTGCATAGCTGAATTTTTCCCTGGTAAATAAAAAACAATCCAAACAGGTTAAACCCAAGCAAAAGGATGAGAAATATGGAAATTAATTTTTTAATAAAAGCAAAGTTGAATATGATTTACGATAGATATTGCCAATGGCAGATTATTAAATGAATGTGAAGGCGTAACTAACGCTGACTTATAATTTATAGATAAAGTTAGGTACAAAAGCTGATAAGAATTTCAGGAGCCCGGGCGTAAGATGATAAAAGAATAAGGTATGAGGAAATGCACGGCAGACCTGCCAGTAACAATGTCGCTGTTAGCAAACGTATTTTTTTCGAACTTCATTTTCAATGTGATTTTGATAGTGAATAGTCAAATCTTTAAAAGTCTCCTTGTCAAAATGGAATTCAATACTAATATTATTACTGATTTCTAATAGTAACCTGATACCAGCCTAAAGGCAAAGAGGTTTTCTTTCTTTGCACAACCTCTTTTAAAAGAAAATTTGTTTTAATCGCTTAACCAAAATAAAAGTTTGTAGCTTTCAGTTCCTTTATATTCTACGTTCCTATAAATAACTCATTTTTTCAATTTTAAATTCTACAAAAATGAAAAAGAGTATAATGCTGTCAGCGATTTTGTTCTTCACTTTAAATAATTATGCACAACTTGGAAGAGTCGTGAAACAAGGCGCTGAACAGGGCGCAGCAAATGCGGCGTCAAATGGTGTAAGCAATGGCTTAAACAATCTTTTTAAAAAGAAGGATAAGTCGAAAAAGAAAGCTGATGAATCGAAAGCCAGTACTGAAGACAGCACAGCTATCACTACCACCACAACTGTTTCAAAAAGTGAGACCGTTGCTGCAGCACCTTCTTTAAAAACATACACGAAATATGATTTTGTTCCGGGTGAAAAAGTGGTAGCCTACACTGATTTTTCACAAGATGAAATTGGCGACTTTCCCAATCATTGGAATACTAACGGTTCCGGGGAAATAATGACCGTAGAAGGCAAAGCAGGTAAATGGTTGAGTACCTCAAAAGAAGGGTTCTATATTCCTATGTTTATAAATTCTTTACCGGATAATTTTACACTTGAGTATGATGTCATATTTATCCCGCTTGCAGAACTAAAAGGGCCTAACACCGCATCTTTTGGCTTTCAACTGGTTGGCGGCTTTAAGAAGGAAGCATCTTTTGATTTTGACCTTACAAGGGCACAGTTTCAAATTAACCCTTACATGGGAGACTTTGATTATGAAAGCTATACAAAAGATGGCAATAAAATTTTAAGTAGCGACACGCATGTTGATGGATTAGAAAGACATCAGATTCATTCGTATCATGTTGCTGTATGGAGGCAAAAACAAAGAGTTCGCGTTTACCTTGATCAGAATAAAGTTTGTGATTTGCCAATGGTACTTAGCGAAACAGAAAAATACAATGCTGTCCGGTTTAAAACTGATGGGAATAATGATGGCAGCACCTGGCTGATGAGTAATATTAAACTGGCAGTAGGAGCACCTGATACAAGAAATAAACTGATGACCGAAGGGAAATTTTCTACAACAGGAATTTTATTTGATGTAAACTCTGCAAATATTAAAGCAGAATCTTATGGAACATTAAAACAAATTGCCCAGGTACTCCAGGATAATGCAACCGTGAAAATAAAAATTGTAGGCCATACCGATAGCGATGGTGATAATGCCGCAAATCTTTCCTTATCTAAATTGAGGGCCGATGCCGTAAAAGCATCCCTCACAAAAGATTTTGGAATTGATGATAGCCGTATGCAGACTGATGGGAAGGGTGAGTCACAACCTGCCGCTGCCAATACATCTCCTGAAGGAAAAGCGCAAAACAGGAGAGTGGAGTTTATTAAAATGTAACTTATGATGGGCGGTGAAGACACCGCCCATGGCGTCGACATAATCATATACAATGCGGCCCCGATAGTTACCCCAACCGGCGGCGCAAGTAGCATCTTGCTACAATAACAGGAATAAATAGCCTTTGAAAATAAAAGTCAGCAAGTTTCGGATTGTTATTAGCGACAAACTTTCCCAGTTTTGTATTCTAAAATAATTATAATGAAAATTTTTAAAATAGTTCCGCTATCCGTGGCGTATACAAGCAAAATCCGTGAAACTAAAAAAGATGATTACGGACATAATATAGTAGAACAAATTGCCACAGGGCTCGGCCCATGCCGTGTATCCCTAAAACCATTTGTGCCGGGTGAAGATGTAAGAATATTAATCAGCCATAGCCCTTTTTAAAAAGACAATGCCTTTAACCAGCCCGGGCCTGTATTCATTCATAAAAAAGACGTAGAAGAATATAAAGACATCTATCGTTTCCCCCCTGAAATAAAAGCGGATAAAGAACACTTTCATATCACGCTTATCGGCTACGATGCGGAACAAATGATGGCTTTTACAAAACTGGTTGGAGACGATGAAGATATTGATAGGTTAATCCCTCACATATTTGAACAGCATGCTGAGGTACAATACCTGCACGCAAGAAGCGCTGAAGCGTGTTGTTATATTTGTAAAATTGAAAGAATTTAAAAACTATTTGTTTTGAATATCTTATTCGTTTGCAGCAGGAATAAATGGCGAAGTGCGACGACGGAAACTATTTATAAAAACCGCGGGGAGCATAAGGTAAAGCCTGCCGGCACAGAACCCTCTGCAGTAAATAAAGTATCTGCAAAAAACATTTTGTGGGCATACATAATTTTTGCCATACAGAAAAAACATAAGCAGCGGTTAATAGAAAAAATTTCCTGTTGAAACTTCTTATAAAAAGATAGTATTACCTAATATAGAAGACAATTATAAGTATATGGATAGTGAGCTTATTGAAATGATTAAAGCCGCTGTTGAGGAGTATTTATGTTTATAGAACAAATACGATCACCAAAATTCCAGTTTTCCAATCGGCCTTAGTCCCAGCGAGTCCCTTATTTAGGGACTTGGCGTACTATTGAATTAAAGTTAAAGATTAGTGATTTTTATTTCGACTTTATTCACACGCATTGTCCCTGCGGAGACTCGGCTGGGACAGAATCTATAGCCCTTTCTTAAAGATGACAGCGACCACGTAAAAGATTGAAACGGCCATCTTGGATTGGAACAATGGTTTCGGTAGATTTAGAAAATGGAAGCGGTTACATTAAAGCCTTTGTATCATAACAATATAGAATGTATTGGCATATACTCCCGGCAAAATAGTACACTCAATCATTATTATCAAAAGAAGGCTGGGGCAAAATGGAGTCGTACCAATAAGTGTTGGTATATGCCCTGTACCGAAAAAAACTATGAATTGCTTTGCAAAGCATTAGCCGGAAAAGCAATTGTAGATGTGGCGGAACTGAAAAAATATCTTTTGGAAAAGAAAAAAAATAAAAAAGATATTCTTTTTTCCCATGAAAATAAAATTGATGTAAAAGCAGTAATAGCAAAAACTGCCCTAATACAATCAAAACCTGTACGGCAAACCATACTCCCCTATAAGTTAAGCAAAGAAAATAATGATGCGCTGCAAAAATTTAAGCAGCAACTGGTACTGAAGAGTTACAGTGCATCAACTATTCGTACTTATACAAATGAGTTTATGCAATTTTTACAAACAATAGGAAGCGTGCCGGCAACTGAATTTACTACAGCCCGTATAAAAAATTATCTGCAATATTGTTTTGTCAGTTTAAAACTGTCTGAAGCAACTTTACATAGCCGTATAAATTCCTTGAAATTCTATTATGAACAAGTACTAAGAAAGGAAAAGTTTTTTTGGGAAATACCGAGGCCAAAGAAGCCATTGCAATTACCCAAGGTGATAAGTAAAGAACAAGTAGCCTCGCTTATAAATGCTATTGAAAATACAAAACACAAAACCATAATTATGATGGCATATGCCTGCGGCTTGCGGGTGAGTGAGGTAGTATCACTTAAAGTAAAGCATGTTGACGGCCAAAGAAAACTTCTTTTTATAGAGCAGGCCAAGGGCAAAAAAGACCGGGTAGTAAGCCTTGGTCCCTCCATGTTAATTATGCTACGTGAATATTATAAACGGTATAAACCTGGTGAATTTCTATTTGAAGGACAATTTGAAAATGAACACCTAACTACAAGAAGCATACAACAAGTGTTACAAAGAGCTAAGGAAAAAGCGGGAATAAAACAAAACGGAAGCATGCACATGCTGAGGCATAGTTTTGCAACTCATTTATTAGATAAAGGGATTGATGTTGTTTTTATACAAAAGCTGTTAGGCCACAATGATATAAAAACCACGCTTAAATATTTGCATGTAACCAATAAAGATTTGGTGCATATTTTAAGCCCATTAGAAGATATTGAGGCTTTATTAAAAAAATAGAAAGTTGGCTTTACGAAGGTTATATTTTAAAAAAGGAACTTCGCAAAAATGACCTAACACATTAAAAATCAAAGGAGATATTTTTTAGACAGCCATTTAAAGGTTCTGAAAACATTCGCCTATATTTGAGT
>JBBSEV010000110.1:0-8411 GCA_038239385.1 Chitinophagales bacterium | reverse complement strand
TGACAGGAGAGAAGCTGTTGGCTTTGCTTCAAAGCATGGAACTGATTCAAAAGCGCTCGCTTTTCTTGAAAAAGCTTTGAGTGATAAATCCTGGCGCATAAGATCTTTCACTTTAGATCAATTGAATATGGATAATGACACAGTAAAACGGTCTGCAGAAACTTACCTGGCAGCAATTGCTAAAAATGATATGCGAAAAACGGTAAAGGCACAGGCTATTCAAATGTTAGGTAGCTATAAAAACCCGTCCTACAAGTCTTTATTCATTAACGCAGTTACTGATTCTTCTTATACTGTCGCAGGCAATGCATTGACTGCACTGGATAAAATTGATAATGCAGCGGCTGAAACTGAAGCAAAAAAATTAGCTGGAAAACCTGCAAAGGGAGTGCTGGGAGACGCTTTGTTTGCGTACACTGATGAAAGCAAGTTTGATTCTTTGGCTGAAAAGTTTAACAGCTTGCCTGTTAATAATAATAAATTTAATATGCTCACTCCTTTTGCAAATTTTCTCGGGAATGTAAAAAATACCGGCAATCTCAAAAAAGGCGTAGATATGATTGTGAATTTCCGGGATTCTATTCCACAGCAATTTCGGGGAAACACGGATCCTTTTATTAATGGCGCTTTAAAAGGAATATCAGATAAGAAAACCACAAATGGTGTAACAGAACAAAGTGATTATATAAAAACAAAACTTCCTGCTGATAAACCAAAGTGATAAAATATTATTTACTATAGCACAATTTTCTATCCGGTAATTTTTATTGCCTGTCCTCAAATTCTTTTCTTATTATATTCAATGCTGCTCCGGCTTTAAACCATTCGATCTGTTGTTCATTATAAGTATGGTTCACCAGGAAATTTTGCGATGTACCATCCTTATGATTCAAAATTATTATCAATGGTTTATTAACCCCAAAGGAAGTTAAACCGGTAATATCAATGCTATCATCTTCCATTATTTTATCGTAGTCATCTTTATTATCAAACGTAAGAGCAAGCATTCCCTGCTTTTTCAAATTGGTTTCATGAATGCGGGCAAAAGATTTTACCAGCACGGCTCTTACACCCAGATGACGTGGCTCCATAGCAGCATGTTCACGCGAAGAGCCTTCACCATAATTTTCATCGCCTACTATAATAGAACCAATACCTGCTGCTTTATAAGCTCTTTGTGTTTCAGGCAGTGCTCCATAATCACCGGTAACCTGGTTCTTCACCATGTTGGTTTTTTCATTAAAAAAATTCATGGCACCTATAAGCAGATTGTTACTGATATTATCAAGATGGCCCCGGTATTTAAGCCATGGGCCTGCCATAGAAATATGATCGGTGGTACATTTCCCCTTTGCCTTAATTAATAATTTAAGTCCGCAAAGGTCAGTCTCTTCCCATGCAGGAAAGGGCTCCAGTATTTGTAACCTGTCTGATGTGGGTGAAACAATAACTTCTATATTACTCCCATCTTCTGCAGGCGCCTGGAATCCTGCATCTTCAACAGCGAAACCTTTTAATGGCATTTCGATTCCCTGTGGCTCTTCCAGTTTTATTTTTTCTCCTTTATCATTGGTTAAATAATCAGTAAGCGGGTTAAAAGAAAGTGAGCCCGCAATAGCTAAAGCTGTAGTTAATTCCGGTGAAGCAACAAAAGCATGGGTATTAGGATTTCCATCATTTCTTTTAGCAAAATTTCTATTGTAAGAAGTAACAATAGAATTCTTTTTGTCAGGGTCGTTTGAATGGCGTGCCCACTGGCCGATACAAGGCCCACAGGCATTTGCTAAAACCATACCTCCCATCTTTTCAAAAATTCCAAGGTACCCGTCTCTTTCAACTGTATACCTTACCTGCTCTGAACCTGGTGTAATCGTAAATTCTGCTTTTGCCTGCAATCCATGATTGGTAGCCTGCTCTGCTATAGATGCTGCCCTAGTAATGTCTTCATAAGAAGAATTGGTACATGATCCTATAAGGCCAACTTCCAGCTCATCAGGCCATCCATTTACTTTTACTGCATCAGCAAATTTAGAAATAGGCCATGCAAGGTCTGGTGTAAATGGCCCGTTAATGTGAGGCTCCAGCTCAGATAAATTTATTTCTATTACCTGGTCAAAATATTTTTCAGGGTCTGCATATACTTCTTTATCTCCGGTAAGATATTTCGCAAGTTTATCTGCTTCTTTTGCAACTTCTTCTCTTCCGGTGCCTTTTAAATATTCTCCCATTTTTTTATCATAACCGAATATGGAAGTTGTTGCACCTATCTCTGCACCCATGTTACAGATAGTGCCTTTACCGGTACAGGAAAGTGAATTAGCTCCATCTCCAAAATATTCAAGGATAGCGCCGGTGCCTCCTTTTACAGTGAGTATTCCTGCTACTTTTAAAATGATATCTTTTGATGATGTCCATCCACTTAATTTTCCTGTAAGCTTAACCCCAATAAGTTTTGGAAATTTCAATTCCCATGGCAATCCCGCCATCACATCACAAGCATCGGCTCCGCCAACGCCTATAGCGATCATTCCAAGCCCGCCTGCATTTACCGTATGTGAATCTGTGCCTATCATCATGCCTCCGGGGAATGCATAATTTTCAAGTACTACCTGGTGAATAATGCCTGCGCCAGGTTTCCAAAAACCTATCCCATATTTATTAGAAACTGAAGAAAGAAAATCGTAGACCTCTTTATTTTCTGATTTTGCTCTTGAGAGATCAGCAACCGCACCAACTTCTGCCTGTATCAGATGATCGCAATGTACTGTGGATGGTACGGCAACTTTAATACGGCCTGACTGCATAAATTGAAGCAGAGCCATTTGCGCTGTTGCATCCTGCATTGCAACCCTGTCCGGCGCAAAATCAACATAACTCTTGCCACTTTCATAAGCAACATTAGCATTGCCTTGCCAAAGGTGGGCGTATAAAATTTTTTCAATGAGTGTTAGGGGTCGATCAACAACTTTACGGGCTGCATCAATTTTTTCTGAGTAACCCTGGTAGAATTTTTTTATCATCTCAAGATCAAATACCATACTATAAGTTTTTCAGTTATAAAATAAGGAGAGTATTCGCACTGTTATTACTTTTAAAAACTATTCGGGCAAATTTACTTAAAATCAAATCAAGAAATTTATCACAATTGCAAAGTTTAGTTGGAAATCGTATAATCCTCTTTTGTGTAATATCAATTCTATTGAGTTAATATTATATTGCCTTATTTTCTTAATGAATTTAATCGTTAGCTGGTTTCATTTTTGTTATACTATATCCATCAATGATTTTTAAATTCGCTATTGGAAACCAATGCTGGTATAATTAAAGAGCAGGTTTCTAATGACAATTTCGATTTGAAGTTTTCGTTTATATTATATTCTAATTATTTTTTAGCTTTGACTTATGTATAAATTAAAATACTTTATTGAATGGCAGGTGTTTGGCGTTTGTACCGCCATAGGCGAAAGAATAGGTATTGCTACTTCTGTAATTAGAAGATATTTTATTTACATTTCATTCCTTACACTTGGCTCTCCCGTGATAGTCTATTTATTTTTTGCCTTCTGGATGAACATAAAAAATTATATTCAAAACTCCAGGCGCAATCCTCTTAAATATCTTTGACCTCACTCCAACCTCTCTTCAAAGGAGTGAGAACTAACTCTTTTCCGGGAATATTATCCGGGATCTTTTTCAACGAATTCTTTCAACGATTTACCAATAATATGATTCCATCCCTTTGAGAAACTTTCTTTTGCAAAATCAGGATTATCGCTTATAAATGTTTCCAGGCCTTCGTGGGTTAATTTCAATCTTGTGGATTCACCCTCACTAAATAACTCAAAGGTTACAAACGAGTTTCCCGGAACCCCATCATACCGCCAGCTGTATCTGAGTTTTTTCTCCTCAATTACATCAGTTATCTTACATAGATGCAGGTAAGTTTTATTTTTGTCACCTGCTTCAAATTGAAATTCAAAACCAACCTCAGGTTTGAATGCAGAGATATTAAAATACCATTCCTTCATCTGGTCTTTGTCGGTAATTGCTTTCCAGACTTTCTCAATAGGTGCATTATAAATGCGTTCGATTACAAATGGTTCCTGTTTCATTTTTTATTTGGTTTTTTATTTATTTTTTTTCCTGCTTTACCTGATGTGGGTTTGGTCAAAGATTTTTCTTTTTTATTGAGAAAATTTTCAAGAGCATTTAATTTACCTGTCCACAAAGTTCTGTATTGTTCGATCCATTGCGATACCTGGCCGAGAGATTGAAGATTGGCTTCACAATATCTTTCACGTCCCTTTTGTTTAATAATTATTAACCCGCATTCTGTAAGAATTTTAATGTGTTTGGAAATAGCTGGCCTGCTTATTTTAAAATTACCTGTTACAGTATTAAGGTTTAAAGACTCCCGCGATACGAGGTTTATGATTTCCCTGCGGGTAGGGTCGGCAATAGCCTGGAATACATCTCTTCTCATTTATTAATTTTTTATGAAACCAATCGGTTACAAATATATATGAAACCTTTCGGTTACGCAAATTCCTAAACAAAAAATTTTGAAATAACCGGGCTTTATCAGGAAGATGTACAAGTACAGTTTTTATTTAATAGAGGCAAAATCAAATATTCATAATTATTGAGCAGAATAAAATATACTTTGAATTATAAAAATTATTTCTATTTTCGCATCCTTATAAATAATTTTTATGAAAATCTAAGCAGGGCTTAGAATTCGATTTGATTCAGGCCCATCTACTCTTACTTATCAGCAGCATTTAATTTGATGCCTGCGTATTAGTTTTATTTCATCAATTTATTTTGTCAATAATGATCACAACTTATTCAAGTGATAAGAGTTTAAGGGGAATCTTTAATTTTTTTAAAGAAGCACTTTCAACAAAAGAACAGGACTTTACTACAGGCAGCATTCGCAAAGCTATTTTTCTTCTTGCCATACCTATGATTCTTGAAATGTGCATGGAGAGTGTATTTGCAGTTGTTGATATATTTTTCGTCGGCAAGCTCGGCTCTATTGCCACAGCTTCAGTGGGCTTAACCGAATCGGTTCTTGCCATTGTTTATTCACTTGCCTTTGGACTGAGTATGGCAACAACCGCATTGGTAGCAAGAAGAGTGGGAGAGAAAAATTACGAAGACGGTGCAAGGGCCGGTGCCCAGGCAATTTTGCTGGCTGTTGTTCTTGCAATACTCATAAGTCTTGCCGGTATTTTATTTCCCAAAGATATTTTAAGGCTCATGGGCGCAACTCCTGAAATAATTGAAGGTGGTTACAGGTTTACGCGTATTATGCTTACGGGAAATATTGTTATAATGCTCCTTTTTTTACTGAATGGAATTTTCAGGGGTGCCGGTAATGCCGCAATCGCCATGCGAAGTTTGTGGCTGGCAAACATTTGTAATATTATTTTATGCCCTTTGCTTATTCATTTTTTTGGGCTTATAGGCGCTGCTATGGCAACAACCACAGGACGCAGCATAGGCGTGTGTTACCAGCTATGGCATTTGCTAAAAGGGAAAGGAATTATTAAAATCCACCTTCATCATTTCCTGCCTGATAAAAAGCTGATGAAGAATCTGCTAAATGTAGCATCAACAGCTACTTTGCAATTTTTAATAGGTTCAGCGAGCTGGATTGCGATGGCACGCATCATGACGAACTTTGGAAGCGATGCAGTTGCAGGATACACTATTGCAATACGTTGGATCGTGTTCTTTATTTTACCTGCTTTCGGTTTAAGCAATGCCGCTGCAACATTAGTGGGCCAAAATCTTGGAGCCGGCTTACCTGAGCGTGCAGAAAAATCTGTTTGGAAAACTGCAAAATATAACGCGATATTCATGGCTTGTGTATCCGCTTTGTTTTTGGTGTGCGCAGAATTCCTGGTAAGAATTATTACTAAAGAACCTGCAGTGGTAAATGTTGCAGTGCTTGCATTGCGCATAGTAAGCCTTGGCTATATTTTTTATGGGATAGGTATGGTAATGATGAATGCGTTTAATGGTTCGGGTGATAGCAGGACACCTACGTGGGTAAATTTATTTTGGTTCTGGGTGTTTCAAATTCCCATAGCTTACCTGGTAGCAATCGTACTCCATTGGGGACCTAAAGGTGTATTCATTTCGATTGTTGTAACTGAAACATGTATTACAATTACCAGTATGATTTTATTTAAAAGAGGAAAGTGGAAGGTTGTGAAAGTGTAACCTCACCCCCCCTTTCCAAATGGAGAGGGGGAGATATCTTCTATGACAATCTTTATAATTTGAAGATTAGATAACGGGCAATTATTTGTGGTGGTCTGTTTTATAATGCTCCCTTAAAATATCTTCGCCATAATCATTGGTAAGATCACGCACAACGGTGTGAATATGATTTGCATGATTTTGCGTATTATCATATTCTATCAATAGCACCGGGCCATAAATTTTATAATAATATCCTTCTCCCGGTTTTAAACTTCCTAACCATGCAAAATGTAAATTTTCGAACCCCGCCTTCTTTATTTTATATTTAAACTCTTTCTCAAAATTGATCTCGTAATTATCAAGATAAATATCAAGAAGGGTCATAAAAATTTTCTTTTGATCTTCAGTAAATTCACTGTAGGCGATACCGTTAGTTTCAATGTTTTCAACTTTCCGCTTGTTGGTAGTGACAATATCGCCCGGTGCAACATCAGAAAATACGGTAATTTTCAATTGATCCCGGCTCAATGAATTTAGCAGCTTGAAACCAAGATCAGTTTCGGCTTTTAAGACATTTTTTCCTTTTTGTTCATTAATAGAAACGACTGCTGGATTCGATCCAAAAAAAGATGGAGTGGAAGAAACTATTTTTCCTTTTGTTGAGGTAAAGTTTAAGGAAATGTGATGGCCTTCAAATCGCCATCCCCAGAAATCATTTGGTGAAGGTTTTCCAAAAATGCAGAAATGGTAATTTAACGGATCCCGGTGCGTTTTACCTTCTGGTTTTTTAGTTGTATTATTTTCCATCATAAACAATACATTTTCCAGTTGCATTATTTCCCGGGATTTTTCATAACCCTGGTTGCTTAGAGAAGCTTTTAATAAATTCAATGCTGCCGCTTTTTGCTTCTTGTTAAAATCATGAAATGTTGGACCCTTTCTTTCTATCGGGATATAATTCATATTCATCCTTTCTGAATCCGTTAGCGAAAAAAGAGCTTGTGATTTTAGTTCAGGAGAAAGTGTGTTCAAAAAATCATTTGTTTTTTCAGTAAGATGCTGGGCTGAAACTTGCACACTTATACCTATCAAAAAAGCCATTAGTACTAATTTCTTTCCTATCATTTTGTATCATTTTATTTTAGTAAACTTATAATTTTCTGACAAAAAGATTCCTGTTATTTTCAAAATAGTAAAATTAAAAATCGTGTGAGGCGCTAATATATTATCTCCAGAACATATTATGCATATATTGCTTAGAAAAGAATTAAAATAAGCATTCAATGTTTGCAGCGATTGAATATGTTTGAGAGTCAATACGTAGTATGAAGATTAAAATTGGAATCTTTATTATTAATATTTTGCTGGTTTGCCTGGCGGTAAATGCCCAGCCATGCTCAACTTTAGGCCAAAATCCTTCAACTGCGTTTCCTGTGTGTGGTATTACTGATTTTAGTCAGGCAACTGTTCCAACATGCTTGAATAATACTATACCGGTACCAGGATGTAATGGAACCGGGGGAATTTATGGAGATAAAAATCCTTTCTGGTACCGCTTTACTTGCTTTCAGGCAGGCACGCTTGGATTTTTAATAACCCCAAACGATCTTGGCGATGATTATGACTGGCAGCTATTTGATATAACGGGCGTCAGCAACCTGGATGCTGTTTACACAGACGCTTCTTTATTTGTTGTGGGTAACTGGTCGGGTAGTTATGGCCTAACGGGATCTTCTGCATCAGCAAATAGTGTAATACAATGTGCTTCAGATCCAGCAGGTAGCGTACCCAAATTTAGTAAAGAGCCGGTATTGAAACTAGGGCATGTTTACTTGTTGCTGGTTAGTCATTATAGCGATTCGCAAAGTGGTTATAAATTATCATTTGGCGGAGGTACCGCAAGCATTACTGATCCTAAATTGCCCGATCTGCAATCTGCGCAGTCTTCCTGCGATGCTTCTGAAATTATTGTGGCTCTCAACAAGAAAATGAAATGCACCAGCCTCGTTTCTGACGGAAGTGATTTTATGATTTCTTCAGGAGCTTCAGCTATTATTTCTGCGACCGGCAATGGCTGTACCGCTAGCTTTGATTTGGATACCCTGAAACTTAAATTAAATAAGCCATTGTTACCTGGCAATTATACACTCACAATAAAAAATGGAGCTGATGGAAATACGCTCCTGGATAATTGCGAT
>JBBSEV010000109.1:0-8473 GCA_038239385.1 Chitinophagales bacterium | reverse complement strand
TAGGATAACCGGTATTATTGATGGATGTTTAGATAAGGTACTAAAGAATATTTCATACCTGGTAAAAACTACAAATGATATTTCTTGAAACAATATATTATTTTACCCTCAAATTTTTAAAATATGCTTGAAACTAAGTTTCTACCATTTCCTGAGATAAAAACAGAAAGGCTTTTCTTAAGAAAAGTTAATGAGCAGGACCTTCAGCAGATTTTCTTGCTGCGATCGGATAAAGAAGTAATGAAATATATTGATAAAAAGAAAGCAGAAAACTTAAAAGAGGCGGAAGAATTTTTGAAAATGGTAGATGATTCCCTTGAAACAGGCAATGGGATATTATGGGGAATAGAGTTGAAGGAAAATCCCGGATTATTGATGGGCTATATATGCTACTGGCGCCTTGTTAAAGAACATTACAGGGCAGAGGTAGGATACACACTTTTGCCGGAATATTGGAATAAAGGCATAATGACAGAAGCGCTTTCTGAAATAATTATTTTCGGATTTAATTCAATGAAACTTCACAGCATAGAAGCACGGATTAACCCTGCTAATAAAGCTTCAGCATCATTATTGCTAACAACGGGATTTATAAAAGAAGCTTATTTTAAGGAAGATTATTATTACAACGGTGAATTTGGAGATACTGAAGTTTATTCGAGATTAGAAACCTCACCCCGCCCCCTCTCGACAGAAGCATAACCACACTTTTTAAAATAATTTCCATAAAACTCAAACGGTTTTATGTTGCTTTCACGGCAAGCAATTCAACTTTTTCAATCACTGGTGGCTTGGATAATAATTCTCCCGCATGTTCCATAAGTGCAGCAGCAATTTTACCAGACAGATGTGCTTCTCTTCCTGCTTCATCATTGAAGGTGTCAAAAATTCCAAATGTTGAGGGGCCTATCTTAAGAGCAAACCATTCAATGGTCTCTTTTTCATCTTCTGCAAGTGGTAATGCACTTTTTAAAAATTTTTCTACCGCTTCTTCTTTGCCGGGTTTTGCTTCAACACGGGCTAATAATGCATACTTAACCATAATATATATTTTGAATTATTAAAAATGAAATCAACAAATCCAGGTGGGTTGTTTGAAGGGAGGACAAATGTAACGAGTATAATTCAGGAATAAAAAAGGAATATACGTAAGCCTGGTTTATTCTTTAAGAATTCATAATTAGTAATAGCTATTAATCAAAATTAGCATCAGCTTCTTCTAAAATCTTTGTGGTTACATGCAATTGGCCTATGTGCCGCATGGTATGCTCGGCCGCATGTACATATAAGCCAATTAAAGTTGTTGGAATTTGTTTACGGCCAATCGTTCTTGCATCGCAAAGAGTTGATATATCTATCCCGTTTAATTCATAAATAGAAACGTCAACCTGCTTATTGAATAACTGAATTAATTGTTTTAAAGTCAAAGGAGTTTGCGATTGATCGCCTTCAATTGATAGTGAACGCAGTTGCTCTTCAGATAAGGGTTTGCTTTTGGCATAGGTAAATAAACGATCAAGTACTCCTGTTAAATGTTGTAAATGAAACGCGGGAGAAGCCACGCCTGCCGGTCGTTCCCATAAGAAATATTCAGGAAAATTATCCGTAAGTTCTTTTAATTCTTCACGTGCCTGTAATAATGCATGAGCAACTGGCTGTAACAGGCATGGAATATTTTCCAATGGCCCTCGTTGCCAGACTTCTCTTTTTTCTTCCGGCATAATTCTTCAAAATATAATGGGTTAAATATTATTTTCGCTGCCAGGTATTTTTTGTATTTCGGGCAGGAGCTCTTTCTTCAGCCTGGGTTACCACAAGAGGTTTTTTACCAAGAGATATATCTTTAAGATGTTCAATGGCCGCTTTTCCATCAGCGTCGTTAAGCATTTCTACAAATGCAAATCCTTTACTTTTTCCAGTTTCCCTATCCATAGCAACCCTCGCAGATGATACCGTCCCAAATTTTTCAAAAATCTCTTCAAGTTCAGCGTCATCAAGATCATAAGGTAAACCGGCAACGAATAGTTTCATAAAGTAGTTTTGGTAAATGTAAATTAGAAATGTTGATACTGCTAATGTAAGAAACATTGTTGAATCCTAAACTATTGAATCTGCTATAATTTCTTTCTTATCTATAGGTTTGATAGGCAAGGCATTCGTTATTAATAAACCCGGGATTATGATCGTATTAAATATTGCTCTTATTGATAAGTATGTTTTTTCAGTCCTTCATCATAAATTTCTAAGTAAAGTTTTGGGGCTTCTTATTTTAAATGAAATAATGATTAGTTTTTTTAAATCTGCATTTGAAACGTTATTTAAATCGACAAGGAGTATGGGATAATTTTTATAATGATCAGTAAAGAAAAAAATATCAGGATTCTTTTCTATCCATTCATCCCTCTCATTATTATATAGCACCAATGTTTCACCGTCTTCCCTAAGCCTGCAAAAAAATTTTTTACCCGTATAAAATGCCGGTGTGCCGAACATAGGTTTTTCATAAGCTCCGGGAAGCTCTATTGCCATCTTAAAAACCCTTTCCCATAAATGAAATGAATTGATTTCCATATTAAATATATGATCGGAAAGGTGGTTGAAATCTAAATTTGGGCAAATTTATTTTGTCGCCGATTGGAGGACACCAACCCGGGGCGGGCCCGCCGTACAATAATTTATCATTCAATCTCATTCATTTTAAAATCCTTCCACCTTACTTTTATTCCGCCACCATCATGTATTTGCAAAGCAATAAACCCTTCACCTTTTCCAATCATTTCATCTCTTAAAAAAACCATCTGGTGACCGTTGAGCCACGTTGTTACTTCATCCCCCAGCACTTTAATTTTTAAAGTGTTCCATTTTCCTGTCTTAAGTATTTTTTCATCTTCGGGCTTAGGCTTAATTAACCAACCCCTGCCATAAGATTCATAAATTCCTGCTGTAAAAAGATTTTTAGGTGCAACTTCTACCTGCCACCCGTTAATCTTAACGCCTTCAATACCTGACCGGAAAAAAACACCACTATTACCATTTGCTTCCTGCTTGAATTTTAATGTCAGGATAAAGTTCTTGTAATTTTTATTAGTAGATAAATAGCCATATTGCTTATCAGGGCCACTTTCACAAACAAGCTCACCTTTATCAACATACCATTTCTCGGTGCCATGAATTGTCCAGCCTGTTAAGTCTTTACCATTAAATATTTTTTTTCCTGATTGGGCAATGATTGCAGATGTAGTAAAGCAGCATACAATAAAGAAAATTTTTTTCATAATAATATTTTGAACCGAATCTTAATTCTAAGATAATATTGTTTCACTAATCGAATATACTTTTAAAACAAAACCTCCATCTTTATGACGGAGGTTCTATAATTTATAAGCATTATACTTTTATTGCTGCCCTAATAATTTATACCTTTCATCCAGGTTTAATTACAATATGCTTAAAAAATATGCCGAAAATTTCTTTCTTATAGTATTTGACTATTTTGGGGCTATGTGAAGAATTTTTCTTTTATTGGTCAACCAACTACCCGCATACTAAAGGAAGCCATGCATATACTAATTCAGTTAGATTCATAACTGCTAACAATACTTGTTTTTTCCTGCTTTGTTACTATCCTTTTACCATATATATATCCTTTTATTTTTGGGCTTATACATTTCATCTACTTGCTTTATATTGAATGCGTCATACCACTCGTTTATATTACTTACTGTAGCGTTGGTACGATACATTCCTGGTGAGTGAGGGTCTGTTTTAATTAACTGTGCTTCGGTTTCAGGTAAAGTATTATTTCTCCAAACCTGTGCCCAACTTAAAAAGAAACGTTGTTGTGGTGTGAAGCCATCAATTTTTTTGCCCTCTTTAAATTGCTTTGTTTTAGTGAAAGCTTCATACGCAATATTTAGTCCTCCAAGGTCAGCAAGATTTTCACCCAATGTTAATCTTCCGTTTATATGAATAGTGTCTAACACAATAAGCGCATCATACTGTTTTGCGACTTCGTCAGCTCTTGCTTTGAATTTGTCACCATCTTCTTTTTGCCACCAATCTTTTAGATTCCCGTTAGCATCAAACTGGCGGCCCTGGTCATCAAAGCCATGTGTCATTTCATGGCCTATTACAGCTGCAATACCGCCATAGTTAACCGCGTCATCTGCGCCAAAATCGAAGAAGGGAAATTGCAAAATTCCTGCAGGAAAAGTGATATCATTACTGGTAGGGCTATATTGAGCATTGATTGTTGGCGGTGTCATACCCCACTCAGTTCTGTCAACAGGTTTCCCCATGCGGCTTGTGTTGTAATTGTAAGCCCATACATTCGCACTATGAACATTTCCAAAAAAATCATCTTTATTTATCACGAGGCCTTCGTAGTTTTTCCATTTATCAGGATAGGCAATTTTCCGGGTAAAAGCATCCAGTTTTTGTAGTGCTTTCAATTTTGTTTCTTCACTCATCCAATCCAGTTTTTTTATACGATTGGCAAAAGTATTTTGCATATTAGTTACCAGCTCAATCATATAAGCTTTGGCTTCCGGTTTAAAATATTTGTCAACATAAAGTTGCCCTATCATATCTCCAAGCGTTCTATCAATCAAGCCACTCATGCGCTGCCAGCGGGGCGTTTGTTCTTTTTGCCCTGTTAATGCTTTATTCAATTCAAAATCCGCATTCACAAATGGGCTGCTTAGATATGGTGCTGAGTTCCTGATAGCAATCCACCTTAAATAACTCTTCCAGTCATTTAATGGAATAGCGGTAAGCATGCTGTCCAAAACTTTTAAAAATGAAGGATTATTTACTATCACGCTATCTGCGCCTTTTATTTGCATTTCGTCCATTTGCTTTGTCCAGTCAATATTTGGTGTAGTTGCAGAAAGATCTTTTAATGAAAACTTATTGTAGGTTTTGTATGGATCCCGCAATTCAACTCTTGGCATCTGGGCCACAGCGAACTTCGTTTCAATTTTCATGACTGCATCTGCGTCAGCACTTGCTGTATTGGCATCTTCACCTACCAGTGCAAACATCGTTTTCAAATTTTGCATATAAGCTTGCCTGATCTTGACACTACGTGCATCATCTTTTATATAATAATCCCTATCTGGTAAATTGGTACCACCCTGCCCTATAGACGGGATATTTACAAAAACATTTTTTCTGTCAGGCCCAACAAATACACCAAATGCGGCGCCCCCATACCCATTACTACGCATCATCGCAATTTCATGTAATGCACCAGTGATTGTGTTGATATTATTTATTTCCTCTAATATTGGCTTTATTGGCTCATATCCTTTTGTCTCACTGGTAATACTGTCCATTCCGCTAAAATAAAAATCACCTATGATCTGGGTATTCCTGTTACGCCCGGTATTTTTTGAGGCTTCTTCTAATAATGTACTCAGTCGCTTTGAATTTTCTTCACGCAATTCATCAAAACTTCCCCATCTTGTTCTCGATGCTGGCACCGGGTTATTTTTTTTCCAATTGCCGTTTGCATAAAGGAAAAAATTATCTCCTGGCTTTACGGTGAGATCCATGTTTTTCCTGTCGATATAATTTCGTTTTAGCGACAAGGTGTTCTTGTTTTTTGTTTGTGAAAAAACCATCATGTTCATGCAGAACAGGCAGGCAATAACTAATGAATATCTATAGTTTAGATTCATATTATTTCAATTGATTAAAAGAATAAAGTTACGGGCAAAGAATTATTTATAATTCCTTGTGTGATGAATGGTGGTGAGTTCTTACTGAATAAAACTCATGCGTACGTTAATAAAAAAAATTCAGAAAGAAATTATACAGGCCTTTGAAAATATTCTTTGGTAAAATACCGGAAAATATTTTCAATAAAAAATGATAATACTTTATTTGCTTATTATAAGCCTGATGGTGGTATAAGAAGTACTGATGTACTTCGTAGAAACTAAGTTATCGCTATGGCCGCTACTACATCCACCGCTACTACCAGCTGATATAATTGTTGTCTTGCTGCTTAGTACAACTTCATCAGTACCTGTATAATCCTGGGTTGGTAAATATTGATAAACTATATGGCCGGTTTTGGCATCTGCAGTTGTGTTACTTAACTTGTAATGTGAAGCCTGCTTTTCTATGGCTACGTTTCCCAAACTGCTTACATTAAAGACATAAGCTTGATTAGGAGAAATTTTTGCATTGATAATATTTGGAGAAACCGGTGCGATCATTTCCTGGGATGATTGTTTGGAACAGGATTGAAATAAGATCATCAGGCAAAATAAAATGATCAGGATTGAGTATAGTTTTTTCATATAATTTATTTGTAAGTAAGTTAATGAATATTTTAAAGTATTTAAAATAAAAGAAGCCGATTTTACAACAAGGATATCATTAATAAAATCTCCATGTAATGCCAGTTAGAATTTATAAACGGCCTTTGTAAATATTATTATTCTTTTGCACCATTAATTTGGATTATATTTTGATAATACAACAAAAAAGCGCCAATGAAAAAAGTTACTCTTAAAGGAATATGGAAGGTCTTAAAGAATTGTTTTAGAGGATTTTCCGAAAATAAGGTTCCGAAACTGAGCGCTTCACTTGCCTATTATACTGTGTTCTCGCTGGGACCGTTGCTTATAGTAATTTTATTTTTATGCGGCATTTTTTTTAGACGTGAAGCTGTAGAAGGATCTATCTATGGCCAAATGCAACATTTTGTAGGAAAAGATGCAGCTTTACAAATTCAGGAAATAATCAAAAATGCCAGCCTGAGTGGCGAAAGTACTTTTGCGGCAACCATTGGTGTGATCACGTTATTGATAGGAGCTACCTCCGTATTTGCTGAAATACAGGATTCAATAAATATGATATGGGGATTAAAACGAAAGCCAACTGCCGGTTGGTTTGTATTGGTAAAAACCCGGTTATTATCTTTTGGAGTTATAGGAAGCCTCGGATTTTTATTGCTGGTATCTCTCGGTGTTACCGCTATAGTAGAAAGTTTAAGTGACCGGCTTGTAAAGCAATTTCCCGGCATAGCTGTTCCTGCTTTTTATATTTTTAATCTTATCATAACTATCGGAGTAGTCACAACATTATTTGCAGTAATATTTAAAGTATTACCCGATGCTAAAATAAAATGGAAAGATGTGTGGGCAGGCGCCATTGTTACAGCTGTTCTTTTTATGCTGGGAAAATTTGCTATTACATTTTACATAAGTAAAAGTAATATTGGCAGTATTTATGGAACTGCGGGTTCTTTAGTGGTATTATTGGTTTGGGTATATTATTCTTCTTTTATTTTGTATTTCGGGGCTGAGTTTACAAAGGCATGGGCTGTTCAATATGGCAGCGAGATTAACCCGAACCATTATACAGTTTTTGCGAAAATTATAGAAATACCTGAGGAAAATAAAAGTTTACAAAACGTAGAAAAAGAAAAAGAAAAGGAATGCGCTGAAAAAGAAAATGCAATTGCTGCTAAAAAATAATACTTTATTTTTTTATCTGCTCTATAAATCGTTCGGATAAAATTAGTTTCGTAAAGATTATGTATAACGGTTTTACTTTCGTTTTTGCCGATTACCTTATTAACCATATACAATTACACGATACAATTATTATTTCCTATCGTATTATATTTGTAAGATGAATGATGATAAACAGTGCTTGCGTATAGCTATACTGGATCTTTATGAAGGCAGGGAAAACCAGGGCATGCGATGTTTACGGGATATTGTAAAACAATTTGGTGAAACAAATAACCTTAATATAGAACTGGATGAATTTGACGTGAGGCTTAAAAATAGTGTTCCTGATTTAAGCTATGATATTTATATAAGTTCCGGTGGCCCTGGTAGCCCGATAGAAAGCAAGGGCTCCGAATGGGAGAAACATTATTTCAATTGGCTTAGCGAAGTAGAAGAGTGGAACGGAGATATTAATCAGGCACAAAAGAAATATGTATTTTTTATTTGTCATTCATTTCAGTTGGTTTGCAGGCATTGGGAACTTGCCAATGTATGCGCAAGAAATTCAACATCATTCGGAGTTTTTCCAATTCATTTGCTTGAGGAAGGAATAGAAGAGCCTGTCTTTGCAGGAATGAATGATCCTTTTTATGCGGTTGATAGCCGGGATTACCAGGTAATAGAGCCAAGGATGAATGTATTATATAAAAAGGCAAAAATTTTATGTATAGAGAAAGAAAGAATACACGTGCCTTACGAAAGAGCCATCATGGCAATAAGATTTAGTGATTATTTTATAGGAACACAATTTCATCCTGAAGCAGATCCAATAGGTATGAGCATGTATTTACAAACTGAGGAAAAAAAGAAAACGGTAATAAAAAATCACGGCCAGGAAAAATGGGAGTCTATGATTGAGCAATTAAATGACCCTGATAAAATTAAGTGGACCTACTCGCATATACTTCCCAATTTTTTAAACATCGCTCTTCATAGCCTGGTGC
>JBBSEV010000108.1:0-9519 GCA_038239385.1 Chitinophagales bacterium | reverse complement strand
GGATTAAAAGTGCGCCAGCTATGCCAAAACTCCTGTGACACAGGCAGGCTTTTTAAAGCAACCGATGTATTGATACCACGCCCATCTAACCTGTATTTATTATTATTAAAAAATAAAGTATCGCTTTGCATGTTAGCTGAAGCGTCATTTACAGGAACTTCAAAAGCAAAAAAACTTTTGTTATCAGGTGCAAGTATCAGCAATATATTGGTGGCATTAATTGTATCCCGGATGATTCTTTCGGTTTTTAATTTATTCCAGTCATAAGCTTTTGATCTATTACCTGCCTTCACACCCAATACCCATGACTTATCTTTCCATGAAAGGCTATCCGTTCCCGTTAGTTTGCTTTTGCTTTTGCCACTTTCATATTTAAAGGTGGTATCGTACTCAGCTATAAATGTAGAGTCAGTTTGCATGACAAGTGAGCCGGGATATAACCGCAGCCATTCTCCCAGTGAAGTTTGTTTACTTAGTACTTCAGGTAATTTTTCTCCTTTTAATTCACCCGCAATTGCTTCTCCTGTTACTTGCCTCCACCAGCTTTTGGTAGTTGCATCTTCAAACATTGCATTAAAGTGATCCATACCTACCAGCCTGAATTTTTCATATTTCCCATTTACAATTGGTTCAAAAACTCTACCTGTTCTACATACCGTACAATAGGTAACGATTAACGGTTTGCCGCCAACCGTATCCTGCACCTGGTGGTGAAAACCAAGGTATCGTATAGGATATGCTTTTGCATTATTGTTGATCACCACGCCTATTACTAACCTGCCGGTATCTACTCTGTTTGAAGCAGCACCAGCCATCAATAAATTTTTGGGCTGATAAAACATATGATCAGCCGCCATTACAAAATTGGCCATATATACAACAGCAATGACCAATCCGATGGATATTACCGGTACCCATTTTCTTTTCCTTTTCCATTTAGATATTAAAAACCCTGCGATAATCATCACTCCAAATAGAATACGAAATAACCATCGCCAGGTATATAAAAAATAAGCAAAATCAATACTGTTCATTTTTTGGCTGCCGGGCATTGGCATAATAAAATAGACATTAAGTATTTCAAATAATAATAATCCTGTTAACCCTATGTAAAAAAATTTCTTCATAGAAATATATTATGCAATCATATTCTTCTGTCTTATTAATTGCTTCTGTATCAATATTCAAAATTCTAAAATAATTATCGACCAATATCTTACTAATATTGTTTTTCTTGTTGCCAATAATTTATTGCTAAATTATTAGTAACTCTATTACTCCGCGCCATCTATCAATGCTCTTTGCACTGCATAATTTCCCACGTTTTTTCCAACTTCTAAACCTTTATCACAATCAAGTTTTGTGTGTATGCCCGATATAAATCTTGACAGGGCAGCCTCATGCGACATTGCTTCGTAAGCTGCTGTCCTTGCCGGTATGATATGACTTAAAATAGTTGCAGCAGATTCACTGAAGGTAGAATGACCTGAAATGTAAGATGGGAAATTTGGAATTCCCGTTAATGTTTTTATTTGCGAAATCATCTGCGTAGGCCTCGGGTTGAAGTAATAGTATTTTGTATTCCAGCACACGATACCTGCATCCATCAAAGACATATTAAGCAAGGCCATATTTCTCGCCCATCGCACTTCGCTATAATTTTGCTTAATAAAATCTTCTGCCGCAATTGCATTCCAATGGCCGGGTGGTGTATAGGTTCCAATGCCATCTGCCCAATATTGAACTATCCTATTTTGATCTCTTGTAGGATTTTTAATTTGGGCATACGTAGCTTCATTTTCTTTATGAAAATCATCGCTTGAAGTGGAAGGTGGTGGCCCCGGACGTAACGCAGCAATAGTAGAAGAATCAAACAAGAAAGGGAGAACATTACCAAAAAGTGGGAGCATAGGCGGCCGCTTTGGTTCTTCGAGACTTATCCATGGAACTTCTCCACGGGCAGAAGTTGTTGAAACAAAATTACTCCATACTTGAGGAGTGCCTATGGCAGCCCCCGCATGGTCGGCCCTTGCCCGTGCCACAAACACAGATGCTACCTGCCTGCCCAATGCTTCGCCTGCTGTAATATCGCTTCTTACATTTGCCCCGCTAAGAATACGATACTTTTCTTCTTCTTCAAGTTTTTGCTGAATAAAAGCTATCTCTGTAGGAAACAGCAACTTCATCATTTCTGCTGTAACACCAGCCACCACTGCATCTTCTGATGGGTAGGAAGGCAAGGAGGTTTTAGGCACTAATATTTTTAAAGTTGAATCAACAGAATATGGCGCAGGCCGATTGTACATTTTTTTATAATACCATGTGGCTACCAATGCATCGTATTGTGCAGCGCTAATGTAAGCGTAGGCCCTTGCCGCATACGGCGGATTGGAAAAAGGAAACTGCGGGTAGGCGAAAGGGTTAGCAGCGCTTGGAAACGGATATGTACCATCGTCATTTTGATAAGGTGGAAGGTTATATTTTGCAACCAGCTCCCGCATGATTTCGTTCCATCTTAATACAGAACCTGCACTCCAGTATTGGATATTTGTTTTTTGTTGCGATGAAATATTTTGCTGTAAGCCTTTTATTTCATTGATCTCTGCAATATATGCAGGCGAGCCAACAGGAGCAGGTGAGTTAACGGCAAAAGTATCCGGCCTTTTTAATAAAATAGTTTTCCATATTCCTGCATTCAAATCAATATTTACCGGCGCAAGCGCAGGAGTGTTATCAGTTCTTCCTACTATTTCTTTTGAGCATGATATTATACCAATTGATATTAGCACTGCAGAAAATAAATGTATTGCTCTCATAATATATTTTTAGTTTTTAAAATTTTTAACGGTATTACTTTTAAAATAAAAAGCATAAAAAAGACCTGCATTAAAAGCAGTTGCCTGGCCTACATTGCGTCCTGTTATTGCATAGTTAGCTCCACCAAGTATTGATAAATGCGGAAATTGTTTAATGGTGTATTTGAGCGCTGTACCTACTGTCGTAAGGTTCATTCGGTTGCTTGGCAATGGTGAATTATTCCTGGTAATATCAAAACCACCAAGTGTAGTCCAATTGGTTAATAACGCTTCTGCGAGAAGATATTTGCCTCTGTATCCTGTTCGTAATTGGTATTGCGCAGCATCCGGCATTTTCACTTCATTGGTAAGATGAAGTTCTGTATCAAAATAAGCTGAGCGATCAATCTTCACATTACTTCTCAGGATATAGGCCGCGGAGGCAGTTACGGTAAACCTGTTATGCCTGAAATCTACCATAGCCCTGCTTATAAGGTTTGTTGATCCAAGGCCGATAGTCAAAGGGAGATAATCTATTTGGTAATTGGTAAGCGGTGTTGAAATACCGCCGATCAGGAAAACGGCTATTTTATTTTTTCCTTTTACCCACGTCACCGGTTTCCATTTTACAAATACTGATATATCCTGCACACCTCTTGATTCATGTAAAGTCCCGGCAGAAGCCTTTATCCAGACGTAAGGCGCATTGGCCATAATATTGAGTTTGCCTGTAATGCCATAATTCACATTATACATTATGGATTGAGTAGTTACGGTGCCAAGATTTTGATTATCTCTTTTCAGTTTGCCTTCCCAATAATTATCCCAGGAAGCATGATTATACATAGGGCCATTACAGAATTGGTTTTTATTCATCATAATCGCATCCATATCTGTTTGCGCTTTCAAATTGCAAAACATAAAAAGGAGGATAATCAACACGATAATCCGGTTCGTCCCCTTATAAAAATATTTATTCATGCTAATTGATTTTTAATTAAATTTTTTTATTGTCATAACTTTTTTAAAATCTTGCTGTAAAACCACTATTAATTGTGTAATCTGCAAACGCCGCATCGCCATGGGTATAAGCATCGGTCAGTCTCGTTTTTACTTTATCCGGAACACTTTGTGTGCGATCACGTAAAAGAGCAACAGGGACAAAAGCATATATACTTATTTTTTTAAAATCATAATTTAATCCGGGCTCTGCAGATATAATATATCCTGGTCTCCTAAAGCCACCGCTCTTTCCAATCAGGTCATGAACGGGTAAGCATTCATCACGAACACCTAAAGAAAGTGTCAGATCTTTTGCAGAGAAATTTACACCACCTCTTAACATGTATTGATCTGGCACACTCATAGTGCTGCTGCCATATAAAATACTGCTTTGGCTAGGAACACCTCCGCGGGCAGTAGAGGTTCCATTTTGCTCACGTGGGTTAGCTAAATAATATAAGTTGCTGTACAAACTTATGTGCTTTGAAAAATTATAGTATGCATTTATTTCAGCAGTAAACCCGGTACCTCCATCACCTAATTGTATTGACTGATCAACAGGGCCAAGAACATTTGTTGTATCATTTTTATGAAAGAAATCCTGGTACTTATAATCACCTGTTGGCAATTTAATTCCAAGCCCAAATTGGATATTTCCCTTGTGCAATTTACCAGGATCAAGCATCCAACTGTAAACAGAAACCCGAATATCTCCAAGACCAAAAGAACTGGTGGTGAACCTTGACTTTCCATCGTGCTCATACAAAGATGAACGTGTATTCGACATGATGGGAGCATCAATCGAAATTGACCACCATTTATTTATATTCCTTGTTAAGGAAACATCCACAGTATATGAATGATTGATAACCTCAGTGCCACCGGCGACTCTTTGCTTTTGTTCTTTTGTCCCTACAAAATGCCGGAAAGATTTAAAGTAGCGGTTGTTTATATTTAAAGACCATTTGGAAAGTGTATCCATTTGTT
Source organism: Chitinophagales bacterium (assembly GCA_038239385.1). GTDB lineage: Bacteria > Bacteroidota > Bacteroidia > Chitinophagales > Chitinophagaceae > Ginsengibacter. Next base: position 4,735 of record JBBSEV010000108.1, on the reverse strand, counting down.
CTGCGTGATCCATTACGCATACACCACCTGTGCTACGTATAGCAACGCATCCTTGTGCAGCAACATTATTTGAAGAGAGTAATATTATTAATGCACTAAATAAAATAAAGAGAATTGATTTCATAAAGTTTGTTTTAGTAATTGATAAAATATTTTTTAATTTTTTGAAAGTTTTTGTATTACTAATGCGCCGATTTTTTTTCCCTGGTCATAAGCATCCTGTACAGACTGCCTGTAATGAATACCGCCATACCAACGGCTGAATGAAACTTCTACCGCTGCGTCATTAGTAGTTTTATAGCTTCTGTCAGGCCAACCCCATACCCGTTCTGATGAATCTTTAAAAGCTGTGTTTTTATAAATAGCTGCAAGCACAGTAGCTGCCGAGGCAGAAATGGTTGAATGAGCACTGTTGTATTCGGGGAAGGGAGGAGTTTGCAAATAAGGTTGCCAATCCTGGTTTATATATTTATTTATGTAGGTCTCTGGCCTTATTATGTCGGTTCTGTATTTTGTGGACCATGAACAAATAAATGCATCGTAGATACCGAGACTCACGCCAGTATATGCATAAACCGTTTTATAGAAATCGGCATTATTATTTCTAGAAATAATCCCTACAATTTCTATCCAGTGACCAACCGGCGTCATGGCTTTTGTAGCAAACATTGCATGACCCTGAACGTGCAATTTAAATGCATTGCAATCCCAAAAGTTAGCAATCCATTTTTGATCGTCATCAAGTTGGGTACCGGTATTCATTACGTCTTTTGCCATTTTATAAAATGCGCTGGTGCTATCAGAACTGAAAGGAGGTAAGCCTGGTGGCGGAAACATATTAGCTGAATCCATTACTACACACCGCATTGTTTTCCACATAGGTTCAACCGCATCAAAATAACCCGGAGGAGTAGGCGACCAGTGCCCGTCGAGGCCCGTTAATGCGAAGCGGGCACCACGGGTTTGTGCATAGTTATCCTTTTTGCTCCACGATATCACAGAGTCAGCAACCTGCTCACCATACTTCACAGAATTATCAAAAAGCTCATCAGGCATACCCGAATCCTGGGCAAGTAATTTTATCGAATCAATAATATTTTTTACTGTATCATCAGAAAAAGTAAACTGTTTCCCCACTTTTGTCATTGCAATAAGCGACGCAAAAGGGAAATCAATTTTTGCACCTTTTGATGGTGCTGGTATATTTTTAAGCCCATTTACTTTTCCTTCCAAAGATTTGAAATGGTGGCCTTCATTTGCCAACACTTCAAAAGCCGCAAGATTTGAATAAGCGAATATTCTTGATGCAACAGGTGGTGTAAAAATATCATAAATGATTACATAGTTCAGCTTATGCAATACCTCTGAATAAAGTAACGGGTTGTGCATTACTTTGACATAATCTTTATTCTTTTGCTTGCAGGAAGAAAAAATCAATACAACACAAAAAAACATCAACTTCAAATAAGACCAGGAATTTCTTTTCATAATTTTAAAAGTTTGTACAACATATTTTAAATAGTTACAGATTAAAGTATTAAACTAGAAAGGCCAATAGGAAATCTTATTATTTACAGGATCATACCCTAACTTAATACTGTCAAGCACTATATCGCCTCGCTTATACTTAGTCTTATAACCAACGTTTACGGTTACACTTACAATTGAATCAGGATTTGGCGACACTCTTATAATGGAGTCAAGGTTCTTTTTATTTTCTACGGAATCAAAGCGATTCTTTGAAAAATGATCATAAATAAACCTGTAATCATTTATATGATCTGCTAATTTTTTTATAACAACTTTGGCGCTCACGATCTCATAAGGTTTGGGATCTTTCATTTTTGGAATAACAGAAGTTTTCATGAAATCTCTAGCAAGGTTTTCAACATTGCTATAATCAATTACTTTATTGCTTTTATTATTGCAGGAGCAAAAAATCATATAAATAATTAAAAGTTTTTTCATTTATTATATTCTCTGTTGTGATGGTTTAAGGGCTTTTTAATAATTGTTTTACCCGGGTTCAATGAAAATATTTCCGGGATAGAAAATATATTTTCCCATCTAAAAACAGGCTGTAAGCCAAGTGCAAACCATAAAGCAAGTATGGCTCCGTAGCTACCCCCGCGCTCGATCCATTCAAAGAAACCATAATGAGGATAAAAAAATTCGCTGCTGATTTTCCAAAAGAAAAGTATGAGAACAACAGACGTTACAGGACGAATCAAAACCGAGATAGCTGCAATAATTTCAAACACACCAACGTATTGTGCTACATTACCGGGATTCGTAAAACCAAGTAAGCGATATTGATCTACAAGGCCTTTTTTTTCAATTATATTTAGCCATCCATGCCCTGCAAAAAGAAGAAAGATTACTATTCGTAAACAGGTAACCATATTAGCGAATGCTTTCTTGCCGGGTTGAATGCTTTTTATTGGAGTTAATAATTTTTTAAAAGAAACTCCTGTGTTGCATGAGAAAAGTAACAAAGCCAGTGGTGCTCCAAAATTTCCTGTGCGTTCAATGAATTCTGCAAATGGTTCACCGGATAACGGGCGTAATAATGCAGTTATTGAACCCCATATCACAAGCCATATAAATACAGCACGTACCGGGTAAAGTAATATCGCAAGCCCTAAAAGAATGTCTATCGTTCCTACGACAGGCATCAATTGAAAAGAAAGATCATGGCCTATGCCAAATACACCAAAATAATTTACCCATATTGGTTTTATAATAATACCAAATGCACCATGCCCGATAAAACACATAGCAGATGCCATACGCAAAGTGTAATAAATTTTTAGTTCATGTGTAAATTTCAAAACTTGTAAATTTTGTTGTAGAATTTGAATTGATAATTCTTAAAATCCTGAATGAAACTGGTTCAGTCACAAAAACTGAAAACTAATAAAGACTCAGAAAAATAAACATGGTGATTAGCGATATACTAATCATCATTATAATTACTTGAAATTAACCAGGAATTATCCTGCTTGTACATCCGGTGGTTGTTCCGGAGAAATGTGTGGAGAAGAAAGTAAATTAAATAATGATAAACGAGGATTTGCATAATGGCCGTTGATCAAAAAATTAAACTGGTAACTGTAATTATAATTATCAAAGTCACTGGTGATATTTTTGAAAACGGAAGTTTTTGAATTGCCTGATTTTTTAGAATTTGACTGAGCAAGGTCGTTGGTATTCTTAAAAAAATCATCTTTTGTAGTTTCAAGATGCATCTTTTTAATGTTGGGCAAGCACTTCAGATATAATGTATCATTCGACAATTTACGCTCAACGTATTTATATAAAAATCCGTTTAATTCTATTTCGCCATCGTAACGTTCAAATGCAGACCAACTGGTTTGGTAAGGAAGATTTATAGGAATTTTTAATTCAATTAACTGAGACTCATCATAGAGGTTTTTATCGAGACGTGCCTCCATTTGGACGTCCTCTTTATGCTGCATATAATTTACCACAAAGCGATAACCAATCCAATTAAAAATAAAGATTGCAAGAAGGAGTATAGCAGCTAGTTTCTTCAATTATTTTACAGCAAACGTTTTTTTATTCACGCCAATTTGAGTTAAAGTTAGGGATTTCCATTGTTTGGGCAAAAAAGTTTTTAACTGGGTAATTCCATTGGGAGTAATGTCAAGCCCGCCAAATCCAAAGAGTACACTTTGTAAAAATCCACCTGCGCCTGTTGAGAAATAAGGATTGGTACCACCGGCAGTTTCAGCCAAAACTCCAAATGGATTTTTTTTATTTGGAATGTGTGCTTCCTGGAATGCATTGAAAGCTTTTGCAGGATCATTCAACCTGGCATATAGTATGGCAAAAATCGCATGAGTCATTGCGGGTGACCCCTCACCAATACGAGTTTCGTAATATTCCAGGTCTTTCCGTACCAGCACAGGATCTATTATCTCCTTCAATGGATAAGATAAAAGGTTTACATCTGCTTGTTTAATTTTTTCTCCATTGTAGGCCGCATGTTCTGATGTAACTCCATTAGCAAGTTTTAAAACCGGGATATTTTTTTCAACAATTGTCCAATCCTGATCTGCTTGTTCTTGTAAAATATTTGCTGCCAGCACCGCATATTGAAGGTTTGCTTTTGCCGCCGCATTCGTAAAAGCATTGTTGTCTACATTCTCAGCCCATTCATCTGCAGCTACTACGTTTTTAATATCATAGTGGCCGGGGCCATTCCTTTCAACACGACTTGCCCAGAAATCAGCACATGCTTTTATTACAGGAAACCCTTTTTCTTTCAGCCAGGAAGTATCCTGTGTAACTGCAAAATAATTCCACGCGGCTATAGCTACATCAGCAGTTATATGGTGTTCAAACGGACCGCTCAATGCCCAAACCGGCGTTTCTTCGTTACCGGTAGCTGCACTTTCCCAGGGATACATCGCTCCTTTATAACCATGGGCAAAGGCATTATGTTTTGCTTGATCCAATCTTTGATAACGATATTCAACCATACTCTTTGCCATTTCAGGATGGAGGACCAATATTGCGGGGTACATCCATAATTCAGTATCCCAAAAAACATGGCCATTATAACCGAGTCCGCTCAAACCCATTGGTGACGGACTATACGATGTACCTTCTCTTACAAATGAATAAAGGTGATACATTGCTGAGTGAATATCCTGCTGACTCTGATCATCTCCATCAATTACTATATCACTCTTCCATAGTTCATCCCAGG
>JBBSEV010000107.1:0-9996 GCA_038239385.1 Chitinophagales bacterium | reverse complement strand
ACTTGCACATGCTTATGTAAGAGGTGGCGGAGAAAAAGGCGAGGCATGGCATAGAGATGGCCTAAAGAGTACGAAGGCCAATACCTGGAAAGACTTTATAACCTGCGCAGAATATTTGATAAAAAATAAATATACCCAACCGGAAAAACTTGCGTGTAAAGGCGCCAGTGCAGGCGGCGTATTAATTGGCAGGGCCATTACAGAACGCCCCGATTTATTTGCCGCCGCATTTATTGGGTCTGGTGTTGTAAATCTTTTACGGTCTGCGCATTATGCAAATGGTTTAGGAGGTTATAATGAATTTGGCGACCCAAATATAAAAGAGGAGTTTGAGTGGCTATTAAATGAAGATGCTACCATTCAAATACATCCCAATATAAAATACCCTGCAACATTCATAACCACCGGCATTAATGATACAAGGGTAATACCCTGGGTACCGGCAAAATTTGCAGCAACACTTCAGGCAAACAGCGGTTCACCATCACCGGTTTTATTTCACATTGATTTTGAGGGAGGACATTTTGGTAATGCCAATGCCAACACGATGATAGAGAAATTGAAAAGCGATTATAGGGCTGAATTTTTTATGTTATGGCAATGTGGGCACAAAGATTTTCAAAAAAAGTAAAGAGAAGCCTTCAGCTTTGTTGCCTTGGTTTGTCTCACCCCACTGGCGCAGATATGCTGCAAAGGCAAGAGTTGTTGGCGTATCTGTGCCAACTAATAAAAATTATAATTTTATAAGGCCATCTCATACAATTAGCAATAATAAAATGGCACATCAAAAATTAGATTACATGCATTACAATCCTGTAGAAGCAGGTTTGTTACAAAAGCGGAAGAATAAAAATAAAGCAGTGCAATAGATTATATGGAGGTAAGGCCTTTTAGAAATTATAAGGCTGGACACTTTAATAGTGTAAGGTACTTCAAGGCACAGATACCTCGCCACACAAAGCTAAGCTGCATATCTGCGCCAGTATGGGAAGCTGCTTCGTGGATATTGAGAATACCATATTGAATTTAATCCTATTAAAACTCCACCGTAGCCAACCAGGTTTCCGGCAGTTGTTAAATGTATCCGCTTTGGGTTATAAGGATAAATGTTATATCCTGCGTTTTTGATTTGTATTGAATGTGAAGTATCAATTTTTAGATGCCTGATGGCCTGGGAATAGCTTAAAAATGAAATAAGTAATAAAAAATAGGTACTACAAATTCTATAAAAATTGTGAGTATTCATTTCCTAAAATAAGTGAGCTAATAACATATCAAATTATACTTATTGCCTACTTTGTTTAAGCAATGAGTTTATTTTAAAAGTGCCGCCACTATCAACAGTGCCTAGATCCATATTATACTTGAAATTTTTGTCAATAAGACTTTGAAATTTTAGATTGCCGGGAAATGCATTTTTAAGATTCTTTATCGTTAAGAGTTGTACACTATTATTAACCCCCACGCTAAAATACTTATTGGTTACATTAATTCTTGAGCCTTCATGTATTTTAGTATATAAATTTTTATATAGCATTATTTCCTCGCCCTGATTTAATAATAAAAGCTCTTTCCTTTTATAAAAAATATAGAGTTGATTATTGCAGGTTTTATATCCGTATAGTGTTTTTTTTAATATTTTATAACTACTGTTATTTTGCTGTATAGTGATGTAAGGCTTATTAAATAGATTGTCTAGCCTTATTATATTTTTCTTCGAATCACAATTCATAAGGTATGAAAGTTTTCCAAAGGTAAAATCCGAAGCGCTTTTGTATATACCAATTACTCTTTCAGCTTTTTGAGCAAATAGATTCGCACTGAGAAATCCAAAAAGTAAACTAATAAAAAAATCTTTTTTCATTTAAATAATTTAATTAGTTGTTATAATTACAGGTGAGGATTACTACTTTACCTGCTTTCTCCATACTTTTTCATTTTTGTACATCAAATTGAAAAATATAATTAGTTCCACCTTTTTTTGACGGCAAATTACTTGCCCTTAATATATCTTTTGCTCTCTTTTTTATTGTGATAGCAATCTGCAGATTATTCACAAAAGCCTTCGTCTCTCCAATAGAAAAAAGTAATTCCAGGTAATCAATTGCAGCCGGAAAATCATGTGGTTTTGGATCTTTAAGCCAATACTTATTCATGGTTTTTATTTTATTATTTTAAAAAATATTATGTATTTCAGATTTATTTGTTAGGATTTTCAAGTTTACTAACAACACCTACTTTTCTCAATATTTTCCTGTTAGCTCTTTCATGCATTAGCCTGTAAACGATTGAATAGATCACTGGTAGAATTAGAAGAGTTAGAATGGTTGATGTAATTAATCCGCCAATAACAACTATTGCTAAAGGCTTTTGTGTTTCGCTTCCTATTCCATGAGAAATTGCTGCAGGCATTAAACCGATCGCCGCCATTAATGCAGTCATTATTACCGGCCTAACTCGTGAGATCACACCATCATAAATTGCTTCATTCAAATGCATTTTTTCTTCAAGGTTTTTTTTGAAGACACTGATAAGAATTACTCCGTTCTGAATACAAACACCAAACAATGCGATAAAACCAATTCCTGCGCTGATGCTAAAATTTAACCCGGAAATATGCAACGCAAGAATACCGCCTATCAATGCAAAAGGGACATTCATTAAAGTAAGCAGAGCATCTTTTACATTGTTAAAGGTTACAAATAAAATTAAAAAAATTACCAGCAAACAGATAGGAACTATTTGTGTTAATGTTTTGGACGCTCTTACCTGATTTTCAAATTCACCGTTCCATGTTGTATAATAATTTCTCGGCAGGTGAACATTTGCTTTTACTTTTTGTTGCGCCTCCTGTATTGTGCTTCCCAAATCTCTGCCTCTTACAGAAAATTTTACCGCGATATATCTTAAATTATTATCGCGATAAATAAATGCAGGGCCTGTTATTGTTTTAATGTCCGCAATCTCTTTTAAAGGAATTTTAATATTGTCTTTGCCCGGCATCATTAGATTTTCGATCGCATCCTGGTCGGCACGATATTGTTGTTCATACCTAATGCGTATATCAAATTTCCTTTCCCCTTCATATAATTGGGTTGCGGCTTTTCCGCCCACAGCCATTTCAATAACGCTTTGTGCATCGGCCATGTTAACGCCATACATGGCCATTTTTTGCTGATCGAGTTCTATCATGAACTCAGGCTGGCCAAGGTTTTTTTCAATACCAAGATCTTCGATACCGTTTACCTGTTTTAGTTGCGTCATAACTTGTTTAGAAAGTCTATCAAGATCATCGAAACCTGAACCGAAAATTTTTACTGCAAGCGATGCATTTACACCGGACACTGCTTCTTCAACATTATCACGTATGGGCTGCGAATAGTTAAAAACAATTCCGGGATATTTTTTAAACTGTGTATCCATCTCACTTATTAATTCATTTTCTGTAATATTTCTTTTCCATTTTTTTTCAGGTAAAAGATCAACCTGTATCTGTACATTAAAAAAACCTTTGGGGTCTGTTCCGTCATTGGTTCTGCCAACCTGCGCCAGGGTTTGCTTTACTTCAGGAAATTGATGCAACACCTGCACCATTTTATTACTTATATAATTTGCCTCGGGCAAACTAACACTCATGGGCAACTCGGCTTCCACCCACAAAGCGCCTTCATTTAATGCAGGTAAAAATTCTGTTCCTAAAAATCTTGCAGAAAAAAATGTTAGAATCATAAAAGCAAAGGCAATTACCAGGCTTAGCTTTTTGTTGTTGTACGTTATCCGAAATAATTTTGAAATACCTTTCTCAAAAAAGATGACTACAGGGTTATGTTTCTCTCTCACATTCTTCCTAAGCAAAACACTCGACAATGCAGGAACCAAAGTAAGTGTAAACAACAAAGCGCCAACTAAAGCAAAACCCAATGTATAAGCCAGTGGAGAAAACATTTTACCTTCTACTTTCTGAAAAGCAAAAATTGGAATAAGGCAGGTGATGATAATTAATTTGGAAAAGAAAATTGCTTTACCCATTTCAGTCCCTTTCTGTTTAAACAAACCCATCTTTGCAAGCTTGTTGAATTTTTCCATGCCAACTTCTCTTGCTTTATGATCCAGCACCACGAATAAACCTTCTACCATTACAACGGCGCCATCTATTATAATTCCAAAATCAATGGCGCCCATGCTCAGCAAGTTGGCAGACATTCCCTTAATCCGCATACATATAAATGCAAACAATAGAGATAAGGGAATTATAATACTAACTGTAACGGTTGTACGCCAATCGGCCATAAATAATAATACAATTACCGTTACCAGAATTATTCCTTCAATCAGGTTATGTATTACTGTTTCTGTTGCAAAATCCATGAGGTTTGTACGGTCATAAAAGGTATCGATCTTTACACCCCTTGGTAAAATATTTTTATTAAGATCTTTAACTTTTTCATGGATAAGGTTTAGTACATCTTCCGGATTTTCGCCCTTTCTCATTACCACAATTCCCTCTATCACATCTTTATTAAAATCTCTTGCAACCTGTCCCAGCCGTGGCTTTGCACTTTCCTTTACAGTCCCTACATTCTTAACTAAAATGGGTACTCCATTTATATTTGTGATGATCACATTTTCAATTTCAGCAACATTATTTAGCTGGCCAATTCCTCTAACCACATAAGCCTGACCGTTTTTTTCGATAACATCTCCGCCAACATTTAAATTGCTTTTAGAAACAGCATTGTAAACATCGAGAGAACTAAGATTGTATTGAATGAGGAGATTTGGGTTAATACTGATCTCAAATATTTTTTCTTCGCCACCAAAACTGTTTACATCTGCAACACCCGGCACACTTTTAAATTGGCGGTCGAGCACCCAATCCTGTATAGTTGTAAGATCACGAATAGAATAATTTTTTCCTGTGAGTGTGTAACGATAGACTTCTCCGGTAGGGCCATATGGAGGCTGAACATCAGGCGCAACACCTTCAGGAAGATCAGCATTACTTAGCCGGCTCATCACCTGCTGGCGGGCAAATGCATCATCAACATCATCATCAAAAATCAATCTTATATAACTTAATCCAAATGCCGATGTAGTTCTTAAATTACTTTTTTTCTGTACAGAATTTAAAGCGACCTCTAATGGAACTGTTATAAATTTTTCAACTTCCTCAGCGCTGCGGCCGGGCCATTGTACAATGATGATGATCTGCGTATTGGTAACATCAGGAAAAGTTTCAATAGGAGTATTTTTGTAACTCCAAATGCCGATGATTACCAAAATTCCTGTAAGAAAAAAAACCAGATAGCGATGGCGTAGTGAAAAATGGATTACATTTTTTATAAGTTTAACCATTGGAATAATTTTTTGAGATTGATAAAATAAAATGCCTTGCAGATATTATTCTTCACTCAAAGAATTGTAGAGCAGGATTTGATTACTGCTAACGATCTTGTCACCTTGTGCTAACCCTTGCCGGATGTATGTTTTATCGCCGACCGCTTTTAATATATCAACCTCCTGCACACTGATGTTATAATTATCTTTATACAGGATCACGTAAGTTTTGCCACCATCAAAAACCAAAGCTTTACTCGATATCTCTAAGGCCTGTTGATCTTCTTTTTCAGCAATAACAATTTTTGTAAACATCTGTGGCTTTAGCAAAAGAGCATTATTTGGCAATACAATTTTTACTTTCATCGCTTTACTCGATGGGTCAAGCACAGAATTTATATGGTCAACTTTGCCCATAAATATTTTATCCGGGTAAGCAAGTGTCGTAACTTCTGCAGGCGTTCCAACTTTTATTTTATTGATGTCAGTTTCAAAAACATTTGCCCAAACCCAAACATCCTGCATATCAGAAATCGTAAATAAATTCTGGCTGTTATCATTTCTTATAAAGCTGCCTCCGTTAATATTTTTTTCGACTATGTAGCCACTTCGAGGAGAAGAAATAATGTAAGTTCCGCCGACATTGGTTTTACCACCGCCATTAATTTGAATTTCTGTATGAACTTTTGAGACTGCGTTCATCGCTTTTTCATATTCAAGCTTTGCCTGTATAAATTCTTTTTCACTACTGATGCCATTTTTATAAAGTTGTTCAGCATTTTTATATTCTTTTTCTGCAATAGATGCATCGGTGTTTGCAGTTTTTAGATCAGAATAATTACCTGCAACATCAGCGCTTTTAATCATAGCAAGTTCTTGCCCTTTTACAACCCTATCTCCAAGAGAAACATTTACTGAAACTACCTGCCCACTTGCATTGGGAAAAATTTTTACAACTTTGTTGTCATCATTATTTACTTCTCCGCTTAAAGATATCTGGTCCTCTATATAATCCATTTTCACCGTGTCGATAGTTATTATTTTAGCCAGCGAGTCAGAAATCACGGGTTCTTTTTTTGTTGCAACAATCTCAGTTTTTCCATTACAACTGATATAAATTAAAGAAGAGAGAATTGATATTAATAAATATATTTTTTTCATGGCTTTACTTGTTTATGGGGATAACATCCTTATCTACCTGGTAATTTAATTCCAGCATAGATCTTATTAATGCGGTATGTTGATCCAGTAATTTTAATTTGGAATCTTTATAAGCATCTGTAAAATCAATAAACTCCAAAAGACTTACCTGCCGTTGCTGGTAGCTGTTGAGCATGTTTTGAAAAAGCTTATCGTACTGTTGCGAAAACTCCAGTTGCTGAAGATTATTTACCTGTTGGTAAAACTTTATTTTATTATATGCTGTTGACACATCATTTACAATTTTTGCATTTTGACCTTCCAGTAAAGCCTGTTGTTGCTTTATTGTAAACTTTGCCGATGAAATATTTCCCTGGTTTTTGTTAAAAACATTTAAAGGAAGAGAAACTGCCAGGCCAATATAGTTTGGCGCATAGCTACTGTGTTGGTCATACTCAGTTCCAACAGTGATATCAGGTGATGTCAATGCCTTTTGATAAGTAAGGTTATCTAACTGATAATCTAATTGGGATTTTGCAATTTTTGCATCCGGGCGATTTTGCAGGGCAGAATCAATTAACTGTTGCCTTAAAGGCAATTCGGTTTTAATTACATCAGGCAAATAGTAATTCATTTTTGGTTTGATGAAAACACTGTCATTATTTTTCAACAATAATTTTAATTCACTTTCAACCGGGATACTGTTTGCCTCAATTGTAACCAATTCATTTTGCAGACTAAAAAGCAATGCTTTTACACGCATATTATCTTTAACTGAAACATTGCCAGCCTTCAACTCTGCCTCCATTCCTGTTACCAGCTTTTGCAATTGACTTATCTCTAAATCGTAAACTCTTTTTAATTTAAGCTGGTGGTCTATTTCAAAAAGATCACTGATCAATGCATATCTAAGTGTTCGTAATAGATCATCAAATTGTTCAGAAGAAATGGTTGTATTGTCTTCAGCAAGTTGCGCCAGCTTATTTCTTTTGCCGGCAGTTTTTATAAGTTGCATTACCTGAATATACACTTGCCCTGAATTGCTATTGTGTGTCAGAAATCCACCTTGCTGGTCATAAATATTTTGATCAGTCGATAAAACAGGATTATCCCAAAGCCTTGCCTGGCGTATTAAAGCATGGTTCGCATCAATATTATATTTTGCTGCAAGCAGAGAAAAATTATTTACAAGAAAAGTTTTTTCTGCATCCTGTATGGTAATTGATAAGGTATCCTGCGCATAAACATTTGCACAGCAAAAATTAAAGGCGACCGCCAAAGCAATTAATAATAATCGCAACCGGTACCATGCACTTTGTGTCATGATAAAAAATTAAATAAATGAATAAGAAAATTGAATCTGGATTGATCCACTCAGAGGGATAAATTATGCCTTGGGAGGTGGCGGATTTATCTCTTTTATAAATTGATAAGCGTATTTATCAGAAAAATTTAGAAAGGTTTCTTTAGTTGTTACTTCAAAAAAGCTAATAATTATAGGAGAAACTTTTTGATAAACCACTTCAAACTGTTTATGTTGCTGCAATTCTTTTTGCTGTCTGTCTTTTGATTCAGGAATTGCATTCTCGTATTTTAAAATACCTTCTGCAATGTATTCAACGTAAGAATCAATATAATTAAAATTATCAGGTTTTCCCTCACCGGTTTTCATTTGAGCAGATGGCGCATCAATACTCATGTTTAGTATTTGCACAGCAATTAAAAATGCAATGAAACGGCTTATTTGGTTTTTAAAATAACGCATTGTTAAAAGAACGTAAAAGTAGTTTGTCAATTGCAAAAGATATGCAAAAGTTGCTTTAAGTAAGACAGTAGGGAATTTTGATATAATAGGCCTGGTATGTTAGAGTAAACAATACCCTTGCAATAAATTAGCACAGCTCCAGACCATTCAAAATTGGAAACCGGATTATCATAAAGTAATCTGTGCCTTTAAAAAAGCCTTCATAAAAATGATTTGCAGACAAAATGAAGGTTTTTATTTTACCCGGATAACAACATTAATTTTTGTAATGTATTATAAAGTCTTCTCAATTACGTTTACAGTAACACGTTAGGCTTTCATTTTGTAAGAATAGAATATTTTTTCACAGTCTGACATTGAGGCTTGGCGAAGTACGGGGGAATAGATGCTTGTCAAGCCCGGAACAAAGCTGATTGAAAAAATGACCCGTCCTGAAAAAAGTTGACCTTACCGCTGCTGAAGATAACCAGGTCAAGCCCGTATTTTGCCAAACCTTTTGCGATCGTACTTAGCATTTAATTTAATTTTTTGGGAAATCAAATATCAAAGTTGTATTGTTCGAAAATGAGTTGTTTAAATGATATTGTGTCCACTAACATAATGCCAGCTAACTGCCATTTGGTGTCAAATAATTACTTTTCAATTTTGCTTATTTGTATGGGAAGTTCTTGCATTGTCGACACCAATACCCTTTTCCAAGTGTACTCCACACAATTAAATAAATGGAGATAAGAGCGAGTAAAAAGGCAAATGGCCAAAATTTAAAATTTGAAAATGTCAAAATGCCACCTATTCCTATAAATATTATGCCTGTTACGAACAATTTTATTCTGCTTTTTTGAATCAAAGCACCTTCACATGTTGGACACATTTTATTGGTATTCACAATATTGTTTTTTATGTTAGTTACACAGTCAACCCATGGATCTAAATTAGATATTCTTCTGTGATGCGAATGCACAGGGCCTTGGCTATGGCAGGGGATTTTATAATGTCCAACCGATAACCGCAGCCGATTGAAAAACCAAAGTTGAAGGTAACAACTAATAGCCAAATTACTAACGTTAAGCCTTGCTTTTGCCAAACACCTTGTTGTACGTTCGTACTTCAGTCAGCGTCATTCTAAAGTAATTCACTTAACTCCTTTGTCATCTCCTCTACCAACTCTGGACGCCCATGAAATTGGGCGGGCGTATTTTGAAAAAGTGAAATTGTCCAAGTGCTATTTTGTTTTAGGGCAATTAAAGATTGTATAGCATTAGTTGCTGCATTTATTTCTTTTTTTTCTGGCGGAACCATACCTACTATTGCTCTCAATAATGCGACTTCTGAATTTAACAGCCTAACTTCTTTAACTTTCCAAACATAATTTGCAGTCTTGTGATTAGAAAAAATTTGTTTTAATTCCATTTCGATTTGAATTTGTCCATTTATTTCACTTCCATCAAAACCAATCATGTTTGCATTGTAAGAAAATAATGAAGCCATTCCTTTAGAGTCCTGCTTATTCCAATAAGTCAAAAGGTCTGAATGTAACTTTTCTATTACCTCGTTTTCCATTGTTTTATTTTTTATTGTTTCCATGATTATGTAGTAATTAATCGCAGCTAACGACGATACAGCTTTGCGCAGGCGGCGGTAATAGAATTACGTCTGCTGGAACTGTAGCCAAATTTATAGATAAAAGTTCATTGTTATTACTATTGCTCAATAGAGTTACGTCAGATGAAACTATAGCTGAAACATGCACCATT
>JBBSEV010000106.1:0-10122 GCA_038239385.1 Chitinophagales bacterium | reverse complement strand
CTCTTTCAAAATATTGATTAAATGTCACAGGAAGCAGGAAAATATTTAATTATAGGAGGCATAATTTTTTTGATTGCCGGAATTATTATCTATTTTTTTCACGATCAGTTTAAATGGTTGGGAAATCTTCCCGGCGATATAAATGTTAAGTCAGATAATTTCAGATTTTATTTTCCCGTCGTGACGATGATTATTTTAAGTATTGCAGTTACACTGATAATAAATATTATAAAGCGAATTTTTTGAAACTACCTTCGAATCTTTAATAAATTCATAGAATAATTTTGCAATCTCTTATGGCCTATTTTGTAGAAAAAAATTCAATAGTAAGAAGGATATGGGGCAAAAGTGATACGGTGCTTTTTATTTTTGCCGGCGCTGCTGCAGAATTTGCACTGAACAAAGCAGTGGACTGGCTATATTTTACAGGTAATCTTCCTGCTGATCCATTAGGCAGATTATTCTCCACAGTAAGTTATGCCAGAAGAATAATTTTCGCAGAGAAAGAAGAGGCTTTAAAAACGATAGATACTATTGCAGCCATCCATAAAGGAGTTGAAAATAAACGAGGCAAATCCATACCTGACTGGGCCTACCGCGATGTTTTGTTTATGCTCATTCATTACAGCATTGCTGCTCATGAGGTACTTGAGCACAAATTATCTGGCAAAGAAAAAGAAGATGTGTTCGATGTTTTTTACAGATTTGGTGAAAGGATGAATTTGCAAGGGCTTCCATTAAATTATAGCGAATGGGAGCGGGTAAGAAAATATGATCTCGAGCATGACCTTGAAAAAAGTAAATTTTCCATTGATCTTTATAAGCAATATAAAAAACACCTGGGAGCTTTCCGTTATAGAATGTTACTGGAAGGGCAAATATTAGTTGTACCGGAAAAAGTAAAAGATTTGCTTAGCCTAAGAAATTTCTCTTTGCTTACTCCTGTATTACCCTTTTATAAATTAAGTCGCAAAATAAAAATGGACGGAGTAATTAAATCATTAATCCTTCCGGCTCAATATAAAAAAGAGATCAGGGAAATGGATTTCGTCCCAAACTAAATGCACAATTGGAGAATATTTGCGACTTAATTGATCAAATCTTTGGCTGGAATTTTTTATTGAATTCTGATAGTCGGATTCTTAAGCGGATACATGATTTATTTTTGCACTAAAATTTAAATGTCGATTAAAATTTTGGCATAACAATTAGTGATTAGTGTATTTATATATTCTCCTTCGTTCCTTTATGTGTATTATTAAGGTTTAAGAATTCCACTTTACATAAGGTAATTTTTAAACCATTGCAAATTAAGTATCCGCAGTAATTTTTTCCGACAAAGGTTTTCTTCGTTTACCGCGGAACTTCCATATTTGTCCCTTATGATAAACAGGAACTTCGTCACCTAGCAATTTCCCCCATGGCTTTAATTCCTTTACCCTGTCAAAAATTATCTTTAAAACTGCAACGAAAGGTATAGAGAGAAACATGCCCGGAACACCCCACACCGCCGCTCCAAGTAAAACAATAATAAGAGACACCAGTGCATTGATCTTCACTTTAGATGAAACAATTCTTGGTACTAAAATATTATTATCAATAAACTGTATCACCATGTAGGCGATTATAATGCCTATTTGTGTTGAGTATCCATCTTTAGTAACGGTTGCAATAAGTATCGGAATAAGTATAGCAATGATGCCGCCTATATAAGGAAGAATATTTAATATCGCTCCTATAACACCGATTAGTATAGCATAGCGTACACCCAATATCATAAGCGCTGTGGAATTCATGGCCGCTACAATAAGGGCTTCTAAAAGGAGGCCTACCATATAGCTCTGAATAGCTCCTTTGGTTTCCTTTAGAACGTTGGATACCTGCGTGGAGTTTTGCTCTGCAAAAATTTCATAAAGGAAATTTAAAATAAGTGTTTTATAAAAGAGCATCAGGAAAATGTAAATTGGCAACAGCACTATTATACTTAATGTTCCTAAAAGAGTTCCAAGGGTCTGCCCGATTAATGGCTTAAGGCTATTGCCTGCATCAGACAATAATTTTTGTTGCTTTTGTAAGCCAAGAGAGTAATTATCCTGAAGCCAAATTTGAAAGTGGTGAAAAATTTCTATAAACTTTTGCTGAAGCATTGACATATTCTCAGAAAACTTCATAATCTGCGAAGAAATAAAAACCATTACCCCCGCAACTAATAAAATTGTAGTGAGCAGTGCAATAATTATTGCAAGTATATTAGGAATTTTCTTTTGTCTAAGCCAGTTTACAAAAGGGTTTAAAAGAATAGCGATCATAGTCGCAAAAGCAACCGGAACAAGTATCTCCTTAAGTATATAAAGTAAGTAGACAAAAAGCATCATGCCAAAAAGAGTAACGGTTGACCTGAAGTAAAAAGGATATTTTTTTTCCATAAAGTAATTTAAAGCGTTATTGCTGCTGAATATATATTTTTATACAAGTTCTTAGATTATTTTAATCAAATAAAAATACCAAATCATCTTTATGCATCCATTAAACAAAAAAATAATTATGTACAAATATTACATTACAGCGCTATTTTCTATTTTAATTATTACTTGTATGGGGCAAGGGAAAATTGAAAATAAAAAACCTTTTTTTGATTCTGCACTTTCAAAAAAACTTGGTGCTGATGAATACGGCATGAAGCAATATGTGATGGCATTTCTAAAGGAAGGACAAAATAAAAATCTGGATTCTGCTGAAAGTGCAAATCTTCAAATTGCGCATTTAAAAAATATTATCCGGCTGGCAAATGAAGGGAAGTTGATAGTTGCCGGCCCCTTCCTGGATGACCAACCAATAAGAGGCATTTTTATTTTTAATGTAAGCAGTATTGAAGAGGCTAAAAAACTTACTGCAACCGATCCTGCTATCAAAGCGGGTGTACTGGAAATGGACTTAAGGCCATGGTACGGTTCTGCAGCTTTGATTGAAGTATTACGGTTACACAAATCGATAGAAAAGAAAAGTGTAGCTGACTAAAAATCTAAAATTTAAAATGCAATGTTGCAAACAAAAGTTAAGAATTGTAAAATCAAAGGAGGTAAGTCCCCTGCTTTTAATTATTTTTTATCCTTAGCCGTATAATAATTTTTGATTGGTGCAAACGGGCCATACTTATGATCGCTCTCGGAAAATTGATTTTCAGGATAAGGTCCGAAAGGATAATCGTAAGGTTTTTTAAATGCTATTGGCCAGTCACGTGAAAGATCTTTTAAAGGATGATATTGTGTATTTACAAATGCGGCTACATCCCATGCTTCTTCATTTGATAGCTGCGGAAAATCATGAGATGCTCCAAAGGGCATATTGTTTTTTACGAAACCGGCCATTTTAGAAATCCTGTATATACTTGCACCAATATTGTAACTGTATGCTCCCCATAATGGTGGATATATTTTTCCACTACTATCGGGATATTTTTGTCCTTCGCCATTCTTACCATGGCAAATCATGCATTTATTTACGAACACTATCCTTCCCTTTAAAGTATCAGCAGCCCTGTTCATAAAAGAAAGTTCTTCCAATCCCCCCTCAATTGGTTTTTTATCTTTTGATACATTGCCCCCTATCCAATTTAGATAGGCTACAAAAGCTTTCATTTCTCTGCCATTGCTGTCAATCATTTGTCCGTTCATGCTACGCTCAAAGCAATCTTCTACTTTCTTTTCAATGGATTCAATTGAACCACTTCGGTCTTTATATCGGGGATAAGTACTTGCAACCATTGAAAAATTGATACCATACAATTTAGTGCCCGCTTCGAGATGACAATTCTGGCAATTCATTCCATTACTCAACTTTTGAATAGTACCATTGGGCCCGAAATACCCGGAAGTATTTATAATAAGAGAACGACCATACTTTATCAGATCTCCTTCTAGCGTACGGGAGATTTGGCTTGTATCAGGAGCGATCCAACCGGAGCTTTTAGTTGCAATTTTTTTTTCGCTGTGTATTTTTTTTCTACCTGCTTTATATTCAAGAAAAACAGCCAGCACTATTATAATAATAACCAGCGTCACAAATATAAATATCCGCTTCATTGTTTATTTATATTTTTATAATGCACAGTAATTCTTCCCATCATTAAAAATGAAGTTTCAATTAAAACAAGGCTAAAATTATATTTTTATTATCCCGCAAAGCAATAAGCACATCCATGCTCCTGTGCTCTACCTACTGCCCATACTCCTGAAGGCACAATTTGAATACCTGGTAAAATACCTGCAACCCAATCTTTTTTCACTTCAGCGGCATCCATATTCATTCCTTGTGCAACCACTGCACTAAGAACTGTAAGAGCCATATCGCATACACAAAACATTACACCGCTATCCTGCAGTTCATTTATCCCAATAGCTACTTCACCAACTCCAGGAATTTTAAAATCTCCAGGCTTGGGCTGCCAGAACATATTACGGGTAGAAGGAGCTTTAGTTGCATCATCTGTCACTTTAAATACCTCTCCAAATTTGTATTTTCCCCAAAGGCGGTTTTCCATTGCATAAGCAATTCCATTATGCCTTAAAACAACTACAACGTTAGATTCTTTCTCAGGAGTGCCTGTTTTTGCATTTGTTAATAAGAATACCCTTGACCATGCAAATGGCATTATTCCTTTTGGTTCTGGAACATCGTACACGATTTTATGCTTACCATTTAATTTATTAAACCACGCATCAGGATCGTCATTATCATAAGTATGAGACAGTGGTGACGCAGATAGTGGAATAGGTGACGATATCATGGCAAGACTAACTGCTGCTGCGCCTGTAGCAACCTGCCTTAAAAAATCACGGCGCTCAGTGACTGGTTTTAAATTGTTCTTTTTCATTTGAAGGAAATTTAAGTTAATGTATAGGTTCTATAATAATTATATCAACTAAGATTCAAGGCATTCCCATCCAGGTTAGCTTAATTGGCCATGAGATTATGGATCAATCAATGTGAGACAAAGTTGTAAACTAAGCTTACAAACAAAATTAATATAAAAACGAAGCCTGCAAAAGGCTTCGTCAAAAATATTTATTCACCTGCAACACTATTTTGTATCCATAGTTTTATTAGCATCAGCCATTTTTTGTAATGCTGTTAATGAGCTATTATTAAAAGGATATTTTTCCAATGCCATGTTATAATATTTTTTTGAGTTTTCTTTGTCCCCTATTGTTAAGTAATACTCACCCATGGAGTCGTATGGATTTGATCCATCAGGATATAGAGCAATGTATTTATCTAAATTCTTTTTTGCCATTTCATTATCTTTTTTGTCCAGTATATAATAATAGGCAATTGTATTATACATGGCAGGCCTGTCAGGGAACTTTTTTATGTAATCTTCTGCAGCAGCAAAACGCTCTTCAGGCGTTGCACGTGTTTGCACATAAAAATCTGCAAGCATTTCTCCATCCGGAAACATGGTATGCAGTTTAGCCCAAATATCTCTTCTCTCCTGCTGCTTATTTTTTTCATCAGCAAGTGATGCAAATAGTTTCTCACCTTCCGTTTTATCTGAGGCGCTCTTAAGAGCCCTCTCTGCGTAAGCTTTCTGTGCCTCTCCCCTGGCAAGATTGCTCATAAACACGAGGGCAACAGTAAAATCAGGGTCCAGCTTTAAGGCTGCATTGAAGTCAGAATAAGCCTGCTCAAATTCCGCATTCATCATGTGGTCGGCTCCGCTATGTGCCAGTTCATTAGCCACTTTGGATTTGGTAGTCCACGTCATTTGTTTCTTTTGTGAAATACCCTGCATCGTAATTAGTAGAAGGAAAAGCATACTTAGTGTGCTAACAAGAATTTTTCTCATGTGAAAATGTTTTAATTGATTAAATAAAAAAAGTGCCGGAAAAGTTAGCGGAGTATGTTGAAACAGAGTAAATCCAAGGTACTTAATTTATTTTCAATAGAGGATTTAATTATTAGTAAGCAGAATATTTGTATTAAGCAATTCAAATCCAAAGCGGACCCACACTAAAAGGATTTTTATCTTACTGAGATGACAAAAAAAATCAGCAAACATTGCAACCCTTTTTGAATTAACACGTATTTCACTATATAAATTAAAACCGAACTTATCTGTGTATGACAGGATGCTAAATAAGATTAATTTTATTATCCTGTTTTTAAACTAAACTTTAAACCCTGAATTGGATTTTTGGAGAAAGCACTTACTATAATAAATGGATGTAGGGAAAATAAGCATAAATATCAAAAGATAATCTATGAGAAATATCGTGCCTTTGCCTTAAAAACTGTATTCAGGTATATATATAACTATGAAGAAGCATTGGAAGTATCCAATGATGGCTTCGTGAAATTCTTTCGAAGTATTGAAAAGTTTAGGTGTGACAACGAACCGGATATTGAAAAGCTACTGGCTGGCTGGATCAAAAGGATCATGATTAACACTTCAATTGATCTTTTACGTAAAAAAATGCTGTTACCTGAAATTGGAGGAATCCCGGATTATGTATGGGATATAAAAGATAAAGCCGCATCAGCCGATCAAATGATAATCTATAAAGATCTTATTAAGCTTGTGAAAAAATTGCCGCCCGCATATAGAATTGTTTTCAATATGCATGTGATAGATGGTTATACTCACATTGAAATTGCAGAAATTTTAAGAATACCGGTTGGTACCTCTAAGTCAAATTTATTAAGGGCTAAAGCACTCATGCAAAAATATTTAAATCAAAAGGAAGAGCTTACAGAATGCAGCATTTAGAAAACGATATGGATGATTTATTTCAAAGAGCAGCAGAGAATTATCCTTTGCAAGCAGGTAAAGGTGATTGGGAAAGTATTGCGAAAAGGATTTCACATAATGAAGATACCACGCAAATAATACCGCCGGTTAGAAATAAAAGAAATAAAAAATTTATTGCACTTTTTTTATTGTTATTCATGCTTGCAGGTAGTTGGCTTGTATTTCAGAATACTTACATTAGCAACCCCAATCATTTAAAAGAAGCTGAATTAAAAGAAAAAGCCAGGAACAATTCTTTTAATGCTGAAATAAAAAATGATAAGCCTGAAATTTCAAGTAAAGAAAAGCTTTCCGGAATCAATGAAAATAATCAGGTGGATAATTACCAGAAAGAAATTACACCATTTTCTTCTCAGGGTTTGGCACATGGTAATTCACGCATAGATAAGAATATTTTCCATTCTAAAAATATTACATCGCCACAAAATCATGCAAGCCAGTTCAGTACCGGCTTAACTGACAATAATAATTCAAATAATTATTTTTCTGTTCCGCAAATCAGTAAACAAGGTCCTGGTAAAGAGATGACAAAAAACCAGGAAAACATAAGTAATAGAATTTTAGAATTTAATATAAGTGCAGAGAAAGATGTTGTAATTATCCCGGCAAATATTCATTTGAGAGAAAATCATAATCCGGATATTTTAGAAAAAGAGAAAAAAGAGCTTACAGCTAATAAAAAAAAGAGAGGCACATATATCAGCTTAATTGCCGCTCCTGATTTTAGCAAAGTGGGATCAGGCTCATTCACTCATACCGGCTTTGATGTGGGCTTGCTTTTAGGGTGGAGGCTTCACCGGAAATTATCTTTCGAAACAGGGATTCTGTGGAACAAAAAAAATTATAACAGTGAGGGGAAGAATTTTAATATGGATAAGATTCGCTCAACAATGCCGCCAGGCATGGTTATAAATAATCTTAAAAGCCAGAGCTCTTTAATAGAAATCCCATTAAAAATTAAATACGATTTTATTAGCAAAAGTAACTATGGTTTTTTTATTGCCGGGGGAGTATCGGCTTATATTATGACTAAAGAAGTAAATACCTACAATGTTACGTACAATGGTAGCCATGATAAACTTTTACGGGTTTACAAAAAGAATAATTATGGCTTGCCCGCGGTTGCTGATTTAAGTTTAGGATATGAACGCAGTGTTTCCAAAAATTTTAATATAAGAATTGAGCCCTTTCTAAAAATTCCTTTGCAAGGCATGGGAGTTGGGAGCTTATCTGTTACCAGTGCAGGCCTTCAACTTGGCATCACTGGCCGGCTGAAATAATATTTTACTTACAGGAGCATCCGGTAATTGACGGAAAAGAAATCCTTAACAGGATAGAGGAAGAGGTATGCAATTCCATTAAGAGTGAAAATAAATTACTTTAAAAAAAAGCACAATCAATTTTTAACCATAAACAAAACAAAAAATGAAAAAAGTAAATTTTTTAAAAGCGTCCTTAGTAGTTGCTATTATGCTCACTGCAGGTGCCTGTAGCAAGACCGGAGAGAAAAGTATTTCTCAACAAGATCATCCCAAAGCAGTAATAAAAGAAATGATGGCAGAAAACGGCGCTAATCCTGATGAGATTTCAATTAAAGAAAACTCAGGGGCTTCCCCTTCGCAGTTGAATAGCTCTGTTTCCAATGACCGGGACAAAGGGCATTTTCTTTACACAGAAAGCAATGCAGCAGAAGGTAACAGCATTCTTATTTATAAGATTAAGAAAGATGGTTCTCTTAATGCTTCAGGATCAACTCTATCAGGCGGGAAAGGAACAGGGAAAGGATTGGGCTCGCAGGGAGCATTGGAATTGGATAAAAACCATGAATGGCTTTATGCAGTGAATGGAGGAAGCAATTCAGTTTCTTCATTTAAAGTTAATAATGACGGTAGCCTTACGCTTGCGCATACTGCAAGTTCAGGAGGATTAACCCCAAACAGTGTAAGCGCGTATGGCAATCTGTTATATGTTTTAAATAATAAAAGTGATAATATCCTGGGACTTCGTATTGGCGCCGGAGGTACCTTAACTCCTATTGAAGGTGCTGCCCAGCACTTGAGCGGATCAGTTGTGGATGCTCCGCAAATTTCCTTTTCTCCAAATGGAGATTGGGTAATCGTTACAGAAAAAGCAACCAATATTATCGGTACTTTCAAAGTAAAAAGCAATGGTTCAGTAAATAGTGGCATTTTCACTGCATCCATAGGAGCTACTCCTTTTGGATTCGACTTTTCAAGAGACCGTTTTATGATTGTTTCTAATGCAGCAGGTGGTGCTGTGGGCGCAGGTTCTGCAACGTCTTATATTATAAATAATAGTGGCGTACCCGATGATATAAATGGAGCCGTACCAGATTTACAGGCAGCGCCTTGCTGGTTTGCAATTACAAAATATGGCAGGTTTGCGTATACTACTAATACAGCCGGTAATACAATTTCGTCTTACTATATAGACGAGTCGGGTGGATTGCATTTAGCAGAAAGCCTCGCTGCCACTACTGATACACAACCCCTTGATATCGTAATTGCAGCAAACAATTATTTTGTATACGAGCTCAATGGTAAAGGACAAACTATTGGAGAGTTCCGCAGAAAGCTTTTAGGAGGGCTTGAGTTGATAGCAACACAACCAGGATTGCCTGTAAGTTCTACCGGGCTTGCAACTTATTAAACTCTTTTTGTGAATTATTGAAAAACCATTTAATCAAACAAGGCTGTAGTTCTTAAGTGTCAGGCCACTCAAGTGGCCAGACACCTGAGACAAAAGATTTTGGATTCTTTTCTTAAACAAAAAATGGAGATTTAAAAATCTCCATTTTGCTATAGCTTATATATTGAATGTAAAAATTATTCCTCTTCAACTCTGCCACCGCCAATAAATCTCTTTAAATAATATTTGTCTTCAAGATTACTTATGGTAACTCCCTGAGTTGTCGATGCGTGAACGAAATAGTTATTTTCAAGGTAAAGGCCTACGTGCCATATACCTCTATGCATATTAAAAAATACAAGGTCCCCTTCTTTTAATTCCTCCTTTTTTACATGTTTTGTAACCTTATACTGGTCACGTGCAGTTCTTGGAACAGCAAAACCATACACAGCCATTAAAAGACTTCCAGTTAACGCACTACAATCTATACCTCGTTTTGTAGTGCCACCAAGGTGGTACCGGGTGCCTATCCAGTTTTCAATAAATCCTAATAAAGTAATATTTTTTAAAGCTTCCACATTTACATTAAGAAGCATTGAATATTTAAATTGAAGGCCGGAGAATTTCTCAATAGACGATAATGAACTTTTTTCATCCACTTCATT
>JBBSEV010000105.1:0-10344 GCA_038239385.1 Chitinophagales bacterium | reverse complement strand
TTCTTGAATATTTTTTTAGCACATATTTTTTTATAAATACGTGTTAATGCTTCAAGCATAAAAAAGGGCGTACGGATATTTTCCTGGTAAATTAACAATGCAGGATTTTCTGATACAATAGCTTTATCTAAAATAATTTGCGCTTGATTTAAATAATATGTAAAACGTTGAAGCCCTAAAAATGAAGTATTTGGATCCATAAGAGTAAAGATAAAATTATATGTACTAAATAAAAGATTCTTAATTTTACTTTCACAGGAAATAGTTCCCTTGCCTGGCGCAAGTTTGCAGTCCAGCCTTTGCCGGCGTACTTGTGTCATTGAATATGATTCCGCAAAAACCTCTCGCCCTACGGCTCATAAGTAAATACACAAAGCTCGCTTCGATGACGGCACAAGCATAGCAAACTCACAAAAACCTTTGCTACCAAGCTTGCGCCACGCAACTACTTCATACTTGGACGAACAAGGGGGTGCTGCTTTTGTAAACCATTATATAAGTTTTGTTGACCTGGTAAAAAGTAAATATCCTGCTGCGCAGATTGCCTTACTCAGCAGCCCGATGGAACATGGCGATGCAAGAACTCTATTGCAAAACTGCCTTACCGCCGTGAAACAAAATATTGATACAGCACATACAAAAGATAAGGCTGTGGCATTGTATTTTTTCAACCCTATGCAGGCGCGTGGCTGCGGCGGCCATCCTAACGTGGAAGACCACGCGATTTTAGCAAATGAATTGATTCCGTTTTTTCAGAAGTTGTTGGAGAAATAAATATGAAGATGAAAAATGATCGTAATGTCTGCAAGAATGCGATTTCAACTGATATGTAGTAGTTGAGGTTCTGTTATAAGTCAATATTAGACACTTCCGCCGTTGAGTTTTGTTTAATTCGAGGGATACAAAAGAAAAACCTTGCCAGTCATAATAAGGGCGACTACTAGTTACGATATTTATACGCAATTTTTTGTAAAGCTGATTTTTAAATCTATGTTTAGTAAATAATCCATTCCCAATAAATTCAGATATTAATCAGTTCCTCTTTATTTATGATAACTCAATCAATTTATGAAGGATATTATTTTAAATTTCAGGTCACATGGGGTTGGTAAACAGCAAAAAAAATTTTCAACAAAGCATTTAAGTGGGGTCGCTTCTAAAATTTTCACTACAATTGAAAATCAAGATATCAATCAGAGGATTGTATTTGATTTAAGTGATTTAGAATGGATTGGACATGAGGAATTAGTTTTTCTTTCAGGGATATTTAGATATTTAAAGGATAGAAAGCTAAAATTTTATGTCACTCTGAAGCCTAAAGAGGAGATTTCACCTCGAAAGGCTCGTCAAATTATTACTCTTTGGGACAAATGGAGAATTGCTGAATTTGTATCCTTCGATGCAACTATTGGTGCGGCACGTTATGATGAATATTTTGATATAGATTCAAGGTATATTAATTATTTGTTTTCCATTTATCCTGAACTTAGAGAAAAAAGCACAAACAAAACTCCACAAATATATTCTTGGTACAGAATAACCCCATTTTACAGTTTAAGTGCTCAAGCAGTAAACATAGATAGTGTTTTTTTTAAGCAAGAGCTTGAAAAAATGTATGCTTTAGAAAAGCATACATTAGACCTTTTAAAAGAAAATCATTCTGAGACGCCTTTTCTTAATAAAACATTGAGCTATGCTGTTACTAGAGAATTAAGAGAAAATGCAATTGAACACGCTTTTGATAATGTACCAATTGAATTGCAGAATTGTTATGTAGGAGTTTCTCTTAAACATAAACTGTCAGAAGAATCAAGATCAAAAAAAGGAGTTAGTAGTTTAAATGAAAAGAATTTTGAAGATGAATGGATTCCGGAGGCTATAAACTTTTTTAAGGATAAAAACACTTTTAAAAATCAATCTTATTTACAGTTTACATTTATAGATTTCGGCAACGGAATAGCAAATACTTTGCATTCAAATTATATTCAGTATTTGAAAAAAAGTGGTGGTACAAATAAGGCTGATTTTGATGACCAACGAAATAATTTTCTTCATGATTCAAAAGTGATAGAGTATGCTTTTGATTATACATCATCAAGGTTTCCTCTTGAAGAAACATTTGAAAGAAAAGAGATTATTTCAAGAGGTTTGTTTGACGTTGCTGCCATAATCAGAAGATATAGAGGGTTAATGATAATTCGTAGTGGCTATGGCAAGGTTTTAATTGATTATAGTAAAGCTTTTAAGAACCCTAAAGTTGCTGATGACCCACATGACTATGTAAAATACTTTGGAAATAGTGATGAATATTTTAAGGGTTCAATGATTAGCATCTATATTCCAGAAAATTCATTGGGGATCAGCTTAGAGGTAATTAAGCCAATATTCAATAAGCAAACTGAAGTTCAAAAAGAAGCAAAGTATTTTAGTGTTTTAGTAGCTAAAAAGAAAGCAATAGATCGATTGAATATAGAAAGGCAGGAAAAAGATAAAGGCAAAGAATATTCTTACATCTTGAGTGAACTTGATGAATTTCTTAGTTCTTTAAAAAATGGATTTTATACAGTATATATAGATTTTGCAGCATTGCCGGGTAATATAAGAATTTTTAAAAAGATTTTTCAGTATCTATCAACAAGTTATCATATAATTCCAGAGAGAGTCAATGCTATTATTATAAATCCTCCTGATTTAGAATTAATCCAAGAGATTAGTTTAATACAGCGTTCAGATTCTGACCCTCTTAAATCGCTTAAGTATCACGCAACTCCATGTATCTATAATTTACATAATTATCACAAAAAAAATAATTCAGAAATAGAGGGGAGGTTTCAAATTGTTTGGCTCGGTGTACAAAATGACCAAGATGCCGATATACTAACAGAAGAAATACAGTTTGAAATGCCTTCTTATAAAAGGCAACTTGATTTTTTAAAGCCAGACAGTATAGGTGGAAATATTGTTTCATTTGATAATGCTGGAAATTTAATAAAACATATTTCCAATTTTGAAGAATTAGCAATTGAATCGTTAGTGATAAGTTGTATAACTAATGAGCCTGATAAAATTTACTTGGCTGCGGGCAATTATTATCAAGAAGAATTTTTAAGCTTTTTAGAAAAACTACAGGATTTTCAATATTCTGAACTTATGGCCTTAAAGCTAATAGATGAACTTGAGAGTCGCGACTTAATAGATAAATTTGATACAATTATTTCAATAACTCTAACCAGTCAACTTCTTGTGAGAGCCTTCGAAGATGTTTTCTTTGACAGGTATCCTCAAAATAAACTTCAAATTTTACGTTTGTCAAGCTATCATAGTTTTCAGGATGAATTAGCTTACCAAACAATTTCAGCCAAAAATAACGTTGCTTTACTTTGTGATGTTGTTGCCACGGGTTTTCTGGTAAAAAAATTAAGTGCGTCTCTAAATAAAAAAAATGCGAAATTAATTACAGTAATCTCACTAGTTGACACTCGATCGAAAAAT
Source organism: Chitinophagales bacterium (assembly GCA_038239385.1). Classification (GTDB taxonomy): domain Bacteria; phylum Bacteroidota; class Bacteroidia; order Chitinophagales; family Chitinophagaceae; genus Ginsengibacter. The sequence goes on along the minus strand of JBBSEV010000105.1, from coordinate 6,852 downwards.
GTCAATAATATCCCAAATTTCAGAGAAAGTATTTTCGAAGAAATAAGCGATATAAACATCATTAGCCTTTATAAAAAACCGGTTAATAGGTATATTTTAAATCCTTACCCTGAAAAAAAAGTAATAAGAATAAATCCTATAACTAATGATCAAAGCACTCTTAGCATAGACAAAAGTGAAAAGGATAAAATAATATATTATGAGTTTGAAAGTTTCCTTAAACAAATTAAAGAGCCCGAAAATTTTCTTAAAATCGGTTTCATAGAAAACAATACGTCGCTACATACATATTACGTAGAAATAGATAGAATTTTAAAAGAGCAACCTGTACAACTTTTAAAAACGCTTTTAGGAGAAATTAAACAGAGAGAACTAATTCGGGTTAATAAAAATTCGATTGAAAAAACAAGTAGCAGATTTGATTTTATAGATTATCATATCAATAAATTAAAAATCGAGTTGCCTTCGGAAAATGTTCTCTTAGGTGACATAACTTTACAACTAGCTAAATTAAAGTTAAGTTCAAGCGGGACTACTAAATCTGATTTACCCGATATTGATGTTGTTTTTTATCCAATCCTTTCTGGAATAGACCATATAAAGCATTCGGTATTAAGTGAACAAATATTCTCAGATCCCAGAATTTCAATATATCCGTTACCTCGAATCAATACAACGGGTGGATGGCGTTTTACATTCCCTCCAAAATTTTTAAATGAAAGAGTAAAAAGTAAAAATATTTTAATATTAGACGACGGGTCTCTTACTGGAGATACTGTAATTCAATTAATAAGTGAGGTGGCATATTATGAAGTAAATAGAATAATTGTTCTTTCTATTATTGGTCGAGTAAAAGATTTTCAAAGAGAGTTTTTAACGCGAATGCAAGAGATAAAAGTTAAAAGATTTAAAAATAACGAAATTGAAGCTACAGGTGAAACTCTCAACGATGTGACCAAAAACGTTCCTATTCATGTTTATTTTGCCACCCATCTTCATATACCAGCTTTTCATAGAGATCGTTCTAATGATTTTTATAAAGAGAATTTAAAACTAATTGAATATTTAAGAATATCCAATATTCCTCTAAATATTAGGGATTATATTTTATTTCGTATTACAGAAATCAAACGTCATAATACTTTATTTACACTAAACAATATACTTCCAAAGTATTTACCAATTGATAGGAAAACATTAAGACCCCCTCTTATAAGACTATTTAAATATAGAGACGTTATAGGAAGGTTGCAAAGCTTTCGGTTTTTTAAAGAATATTTTGTAGAAATTGAAGAGATCATTCAGTATTACAATAAAGAAGATTATGAAAATGATATAGATCACTGGGAAAAAATTGAATTAATACTTGCCATCTTAATTCATGAAGAAAATTTAATTCAAATTATTAACGATTTATTCCCTGATTTGCTTATTCATATAAGAAAATTTCTTAAAAAGATATTTATTTCGGAAGAGATATTATTGAAGGATTTATATTATTTATGGGAAGCCTATCCATTAACAAAATTATTCTATATATTTTTTACTGAAGTAAAGTTTGAAAATGAAAGTGAGCTATTGCTTAGTTGTATAAAATTTGCAGAGAAAGATAACACTCATTTAAGCTTAAACCTTCTTTGCTTTCTTTTATTCAAGGAGTTAGCGCATTCAAATGAAGAAAATTTTATAAAGGTAAATAAGGAATGGGTATATGTTTTTATTGACGACTTAACGAAGAACTATTCTGCTTCTTTTAAGCCAGAAACTATACGAGATATTGAAAGGTTATTAAGCTACTGCAACACGAACCCTTTTATTAGTGAGGAAAATAATTTTCATTTTTGTAGTCTTCAGCTACATAGATTCTACTCCCAAGAAGAGATTGTTAAAGGAAGAAACCATAATAATTTGGAAAAACATAATGGAATTATTTTATCGTGTTTGCAGGAACTTGAAGATGGTGTTCTCGATCTAGAAGAACAAAGTGAAGACATTGAGAAAATTATTAATGCTTGGATTGTAGTAAAAGAATCTTTAGAATTAATTACTAAATATGCATTGGGCATCCAAGAGATTTTAATAAAATATGATGAAAAAATAATTTATAATCAAATTATAGGAAACTCGTATTCTGTAATGAATAAAATCAATGTAATTAGCGAAAGAATCTTTAACAATAAGATTATATCTGAGGTGCCCGAGTTTATGAAAGAAGTACAATTTTTTAAAAAGCGAGTTATTCTTCATGAATCTCCCTGCAGAAGCTTTTTTGGTGAATACATTACTGATTTAATTAAAATATGGAAAATGGAGTTTAGTAATATTACTAAACTTAAAAACTTTAAGATGACTGATAAGCTTGAAAGTGCAAAAGTTTATTTACACAAACCAATTGTTCAGAAAATTATATTTAGAGAGCTCGCTTCAAATATGGAACATGCGGACATTAATGAACCTATTATTTGTTCTTGGAAAATTGAGGATAATTTTTATATATTTTATCTGAAAACTATTCGTAAGACGCTTGATTATGCTAATGAAAATAAACGTACCGGACTTCAAAACATTGAATCAATAAAAGACTTTTACAATCTTTTTTTAGAGTATACCAATTTTGAAACAGAATCTGACACATTTGAAATTTTATTAAAATTTCCAAAAATAAATTAAATGAGTGCCATAAAATCGCGGGATGTAAACCTTCTTTTTATTGACAAAAAAGAAATGTTCGAAGCAAGAATGGAAGACAAGACAATCCCATCACGTGTTTTTAAAAAATGTTATTGTCTTGAAGAAGCTGAAGAACTTGATGAGAGTTATTTAAGAAAAATATTTTTTGAAAATGATACAGATGATTTTCTTTACCAAAAGGAATACCTGCTTGTATTTATACATGCATTTCAAGAAGATATACACTGGAAACCAAAACTTGAGAGTAAAATTCAAATGATTAGAGCCCAATTACCGAATTTAAATTTGAATGTTATTACAATTGGAAATGCTTTTGTGGTTGTCAAAGAAATACCCAACATTATAGTTTTAACTTATACTGATATAAAACAAAGGATTGATAGTAAGAATATAAATATTCAAACTATAGAGGAAATATTAACTACTAACTATAACGATGCAAACTATGCAAAAGACAATAGCATAAAACCATTAAGAGAAGTGCAATACACCTTCGATAATTTAAATGATTGGCGATTAAATGGTTTGGATTATGTTATTAGTAGATCAAAAATCAAGCAAATTCTCGGTACATGTTTTTACGGTCTTACAGAAGTTGAAAACTTTTTACTATCGATTATAGACCCAGGGTTATCTGGGGCATTCTTATTTAAGGTCTCGTATATGATAGGAACGACAGATTATAATAAGATTCTTAAAATTAAAAAAGTCTCTGATAATAATTCACTATTCATCAAGGAGGAAAGAGTCAGAAAGCTAATAAATGAAGTCTTAGAAACCTCTAAAGATAAGTTTATTACATATATTGATTCTCTAAGCAGTCGTGTTGATGAATATGATTGTTGCGTGTACGATTACGTTGAGAATTCGACAACATTAGAAGATTATTTATATAAAAATCATACAATATTGAGTGATGTTAAACTAAAAAAGATTATCGATATGGTGTTCAATAATTATGACTACAGGACTTCTTCTAAAAAAAATAAATGGGGTGTAAGAATTTTAAGTGACAAGCCATGGCATTCAGTGGGTAGGGAATATGCAGGTTTAAAAATAGAAGATCAGTATAAGAATGAAATGAAGGGTAAAATTATTAAAGTTCTTAGTTTATTTTCTAATGAATTTCTTTTGCTTCTTTTTGATATCCCTGACATAGCCGAAATTATAAAAAAAATCTTACATTTTATTGACACCGATAAATGGGACTATGATATAATTGATGGTAATTCGAATGCTGACGTACCCATTAGTTATGTGCATGGAGATTTTAATGCAGGTAATATTTTGGTGGACCGCATTGATGGGCTTGAGCCACATTTTATTGATTTATCTCAACTGGATAACAATAAGCATGCTTTATTAGACTTTGGGAAATTATCTGTAGAAATGGAGAAGAAAGTTTTGCCCAGCTTTAAGTTACTAGAAAATAATATTCAACTTGTTAGCTGGGTAAATGCGCATGAGAATTGGTTAAATGGAGTTAAAAGTAGTGAGGCAGATGATATTTCTTTACAAAAAGTTTATTTTTTAAATACCCTTATTCGCGAATATATCAAAACTGACACTGGAAAATTTAACTCACAGATATCGTCCAAAGAACTAGATAGGCAGTTTCAAATGGTTCGTATGCACTACTTTTTCCGAATGATTGCCCAAGATCACATTATACCCCATAAAAGGCTCTTTGGTGTAAAAGCTATTGTTGATATTTTGCACTATCTAACGAAAACGAAATAAACCTTCTATTTTCAAGTATCCAGTCCAGCCTTCGCCGGGCGTACTTGTGCCATTGAATACCCCTAGGCGTCCGCGCCAACATCTTCCTACTAGTTACTTCAAAATTGCAAATGTTACACTGGCTTTAAACTCATGTCTTCAAATATCCAGGTTAGCAAATACTTTCTATTCTCTCACAAAACTCCCTGCTGATGTTGGCGTCCCCGCCAACACCTTCTATTTATCATAAGACAAAAAAAACGATGGATAATTTATATTTATTGATGCATCAAAATTATCATACCGAATTTTTAACCGGAACTATCTTTAACTGGGAACATCTTTTAGCAACTGATGATTTCAAAAATATTCTTTTAAGTTCTTTTCAATGGCTGGTCAAGCATAAAAAATGTACGATAAATGCTTTTGTCCTTATGCCAAATCATATTCATTTACTTTGGAAAATTTCAGATGGACTTAAAAGAAAAGATGTAGAGGGAGCATTATTTAGTTTTACGGTACATGAATTTAAAAGATGTTTGAAGAAGAATAATCCGATGCAAATGGAAAAGCATTTTGTAAATAATTCAGATAGGGAATATCAATTCTGGGAACGAATGCCGATGGTTAAGGAATGTTAGACGAAGAAATTTTTTCAACAAAAATTAAATTACATTCATCGTAATTCTTGTCAGCCGCATTGGAATTTGGCAGCTTCACCTGAAGAATATATGTGGTCATCGGCAAGGTTTTATGAAACGGGGATAAAAGATTTTGATTGGTTTACGCATTTTAATGAATATTGAATTATATGTGTTGGCGGGGACGCCAACACCAGCAACCGGTCCTGTTATTTAAGCAAACAATTCCATCTCGGCTTTACCTAAACCATCGGGTGTTGTATAGAATGGCCTTTTTTCAACTACATAATGACAGTCTTCGGCAATACCTAATGCATGATAAATAGTCTGGTGTACCTGGTCTATTATAATAGGTTTTTCAATGGTTTTGCAGGGACGTTCATCAGCTGTTTTGCCATATACATTTCCTTTTTTAATTCCTCCGCCAAACATTAACATGGAGACACCATCGGTGAAGTGACGGTGCATTCCATAATATTTAATATCATTAATAATATCAGGCTGGTCAACCTGTTCCTTCACCTTGAGGCCAGGGCGTCCTTCCACCATCATATCCCTGCTGAATTCACTGGCTAATATCACTAAAGTCCGATCCAGGTGACCCGTACGATCAAGGTCCTTTATTAATTGGGCCACAGGGCCATCAATCTGTTTTTTCATATCAATCATCCTCGTGTAGCCATTATCGTGTGTATCCCAGTTTTTAAACGGTTCATATTCTGTAGTAACACTAATAAAGCGTGCGCCCTTTTCAGTTAGCCGACGGGCCATCAGGCATCCTAAGCCAAACTTACCGGTATTGTAAATGTCATAGCTTTCTTTAGGTTCTTTACTAATATCAAATGCTGCAGCCTCGGGAGACCTCAACAGCATATAAGCCTGCTCCATGGACCTTCGCAACGATTCTTTCTGATAATCGCTGCCAAACTCACCTAAAGCGCTTTTACTCATCAGCTCATTGTACAACTTATTTCTTCTTTCAAACCTCATCGAAGACATGCCAACAGGAGGTTTCACTGTTTCCAGTCCCGAAGATGGATCGGGTACCAGGAAAGGGCCGTATTCATTTCCTAAAAACCCGGCTGTATGAAATGCTTTTAATTCTTCACCCTCTCCTAACGTGAAGCGTTGCCCGATATCTATAAAAGCTGGTATAACCGGATTTACCGGGCCCAGCTCTTTTGAAATCCATGAACCGATATGAGGCGCGGAAACAGATTGAGGAGGTTTATAGCAGGTGTGCCAATGGTACTGATGGCGCGAATGCAAAATAAAACCCATATCTGCTGCAACATAAGACCGGATCACGGTGCCCTTATTCATCACACTGCCAATGGCCTCTAGTCCTTCAGAAAAGAGAACTCCATCTAAAGAAGTACGTACCGGCTTAAAAGTACTCAGCACGCTATTCGCGTTCATTCCTTTTGTAAAAGGCGTATATTTTTTTGGATCAAATGTATCTGTATGCGCCATTCCACCGGCCATCCACAATAAGATAACAGTATCAGCTTTGGAATTTATTTTCTTTTTATTACAGGAAGATAAAAGGCTTGCCATGGGAACTCCTGCAGCCAGTGCTGCCATGGTAGCTGCGCTCGTCGTTTTTAGAAAATTTCTTCTGTTCCATTTGTTATTCATGTTCTGATATTTATTACAAAGATTTGCATTAATAAATAATTTGAAACTCCGGCAGCAGCACGATAGCCCAGAATAAATCCTGGATGGAATTTGCATCCGGGTTATTTCCCAATAGTTTTTTGGCAACCGCATATTCTTTTGGTTGCACTTCCCTGTTGAATGC
>JBBSEV010000104.1:0-10499 GCA_038239385.1 Chitinophagales bacterium | reverse complement strand
TTACAATTGACCATGGCCTTACCGTAAGATTTTTCGTAGCCATCGCTGCAGGTAGTGTGGAAGACTGGGTACTAAAGTATGCGCCGAAAGGGCAACCCAGCCAGCATTTATTTCTATACTGGCAATTCGTTCTGCCAGGTAAAGGCTCGGTAATATTTGCAGTGCGGCCTATGATAATACTGCGCTTATTATTATAATGCTCTTTCACACGTGCCGCCACATCTTTCTCTACACAATTCATTTGCATTGCCGGTAAAAAATGACTATCAGGTAACTGGGGAAGGTGTTCGGTTGATCCGCTAATTCCTGCAAACTTCTCAACATAAGTATACCAGGATTCAATGTCTTTATAACGAATTGGCCAGTCTATTGCAATACCATCTTTTAAATTGGCTTCGAAGTCAAAATCGCTCCAGCGATAGCATTGGCGGCCCCACATAAGAGAACGGCCACCCATATGATATCCCCTGAACCAATCCATTCGCTTTATCTCGGTATAGGGAGAATCCTGGTCGCTTGCCCAATAGTCTAGATTTATTTCGTTTAAAGGATAATCCCTGTTTAATTTAGGATAGTCTTTTATCATTTGCTGCGTTTTTCCGCCACGGTGTGGAAATTCCCAAACCCCTTTCTGAGCATTTACATAATCTTTTACATGCACGATATCCCTCCCTCTTTCAAGCATGATTGTTTTCAATCCTTTTTCGGTAAGTTCTTTTGCGGCCCAGCCTCCCGAGATTCCGGAACCAATTACAATTGCATCATAAGTATTGTCTGCCATGAAATTTATTTTGAATTTTTAGATTTTGAATTGCTCATTTACTTTATACCTCATACCTTTTTACACATCACACACCATTACCGCTTTTCTCAGCGACTCGATTTTATTCTCTGCTGCCGGAATAAATTCCTGTGCGACATAATCTTTAAAACCGGTTTTTATTATTGCTTTCATTATTGCAGGGTAATACAATTCCTGTGTTTCATCTATTTCGTGTCTTCCCGGTACTCCACCTGTGTGATAATGGCCAATGTATTGATGATGATCCTGTATAGTTCTTATTACATCTCCTTCATCTATTTGCATGTGGTAAATATCATATAGTAATTTAAAATTTTCTGACCCGATTCTCTTACAAAGTTCCACGCCCCATGGAGTATGGTCACACATATAATCCTTGTGGTCAACTTTGCTGTTCAGCAATTCCATCTGGACTATGATATTATTTTTTTCTGCAATCGATATTATTTTTTTTAATCCGTCAGTACAATTTTTTAATCCTGTTTCGTCATCCATTCCATTGCGGCTGCCGCTAAAGCAAATTACATTTTTGTATCCTGCTTTTGCTGCCAATGGGATTACTTCGGTAAAATCTTTTATAAGAACATCATGATAAGACAAATTGTTCCAGCCTTTGGTTAAACTGTTATCTCCCGCGGTGTAACACATAGAACTGAATATGCCATATTGCTGAAGAGTAGGCCAGTCTTTAGGGCCAACGAGGTCAATGGCGCTGAAGCCAATATCTTTAACAGCTTTGCATAAATCTTCTAACGGAAGAAAATTATAAGTCCACCTGCAAACTGAATGGTTAATGTTTCCTTTCAATATAGTTTTTTTTTCAGTTTTTTGAAATTTTGCAGCACAGGAAATTGCAGGTGCCACAATCAGGGCAGAAGTGCCAAGGGCAAGATTTTTTAAAATGGTTCTTCTGGTTTGGTGTGAGGCCATAGTTTTAAATTTTCAGGCTTTGATCGGTTACCACTTTCTCATTCTTATCCTTAAAAGTAATTGCAAATAGTAAAAACACAACTAAGGCTATACCCGATGGAATGATCCATATCATTTTCCAATCGAAAGCCGTATCAGAAATTTTGTAGGTGTCCGTGATAAGGCCGGCAATTTCAAATCCTATGAGCATACCTATACCATAAGTTGCCAAAGTAATAAGGCCTTGCGCAGCGCTTTTAAATTTTATTCCTGCTTTTGCATTTGTATATATCTGTCCCGATACAAAGAAGAAATCGTAACAAACGCCATGTAAAGCAATTCCAATGATCAGCATGAAACTTAAATCACCTGCATTACCGTATGCAAATAGTGCATAGCGTATTGCCCATGCCAGCATACCTACTATTATCGTTTTTTTAAATCCAAATTTTTTGAAAAATAAAGGAAGCATCAATAAAAATAATACTTCAGATATTTGCCCAATGGTCATTTTACCTGTAGGGTTTTGGACTCCTATGTTGGAAAGAAAAGGATTTGCATTTTGATAGTAAAATGCTAAAGGAATACAAATAAGAACAGAGGCAACAAAGAATATTGCAAAATTTTTATCCTTCAATAATTTTAAAGCATCCAATCCTAATATATCAGATACTTTCACTTTTGTACCTCGGGAAACTTTTGGCGGAGTTTTAGGTAATGTGAAACTAAACAAGCCCAGCACCAAAGAAGCAATAGAAGCTAATAAAAAAGTATTTCGCATTAACCCGGCTTTTACGTTTGCTTCAGCATCCCACAGAAATACAAAACTTATAAGGAGGCCAGCAACGATCCAGCCAATAGTGCCCCAAACCCTTATGCTTGAAAATTCTTTTTCAGGATCATTCATTTGATTAAATGAGATCGAATTTACTAATGCCAATGTGGGCATATATAAAATCATATAAACTAAAACATAGGGGTAAAAAGATGATATTTCGTTTGCAGTGTACATCTGGTACATTAGGGCTGCGCCTGCAAGGTGTAAGATGCCAAGAATTTTTTCTGCATTAAAATACCTGTCTGCAATTAAGCCAATAATAAAAGGAGCAATAATTGCTCCCCAGGACTGAGTTGAAAAAACAGAACCAGTTTGTGCGCCTGAAGCATGCAGGTTGCTGAATAAAAATGTTCCCAAGGTAACAAACCATGCCCCCCATATAAAAAATTCAAGAAACATCATCGTGGAGAGCTGCAAGCGTATCGTTAATTTCATCCGGAGAATTTTCTATTTTTTATAGAAGTATTAAATGTACTGTTTTGGCTACAAGGTATTAATTAACGGCTAAAAAAAATTAAATGATTGCTATAAATTTAAAATATCTTTTTTTTTAATATCCTTTTATGAATAATTTAGTCCTGTTATAATTTTTACTTTTATCTTTTTAAAATTAGTATATGAGAAAATTACGAATGGGAATGGTAGGTGGTGGTAAAGATGCTTTTATAGGAGCTATCCATCGCATTGCAGCCAACATGGATGGTTTGATTGAATTGTCGGGCGGTGTATTTAGTATCAATCCTGAAATAGCAAAAGATTCTGCAGAGTCACTTTTTATACCGGAAGACAGGACTTATTTTACTTATGAAGAAATGATAAAAAAAGAAAGTGAGCTCCCTGCTGATAAGCGCATTGACTTTGTAACGATTGTCACCCCCAACTTCGCTCACTTTGCCCCGGCGATGATGGCGCTGGATCATGGCTTTAATGTGGTTATAGAAAAACCGATGACCTTTACTTTGGATGAAGCGAAACAATTAAAAAAGAAAGTGGAAGAAACCGGGTTGGTACTTTGCCTTACGCATACTTATTCAGGGTACCCTATGGTGAAGCAGGCTAAGGCAATGATAGCAGAAGGTAAACTGGGGAAGGTGAGAAAAATATATGTTGAATATCCGCAGGGATGGCTAAGCAAATTATCAGAACGGGAAGGAAATGCGCAGGCTGCATGGAGAACAGATCCTAAAAGATCAGGTAAAGCAGGTTGTATGGGTGACATTGGAACGCATGCTGCGCATCTTGCAGAATATGTATCGGGCTTAAAAATTACCAGGCTTTGTGCGGATTTAAATATTGTAGTAGAAGGCAGAGCTTTGGATGATGACGGAGCTGTTTTATTAAAATTTGAAAATGGTGTGTCAGGAGTATTGATGGCATCACAAGTCGCAGCCGGTGAAGAAAATGTAATCAGGATTAGAATTTACGGAGAGAAAGGAGGGCTTGAATGGTCGCACCATGAACCGAATACTTTATTAGTAAAATGGCTGGAAGAGCCCACACAAATTTTTAGAGCCGGCACTAATAATACAAAGTCATTAAGCAGTTTTGCAACGCACAACTGTAGAACCCCGGCGGGGCATCCTGAAGGATACCTGGAAGCATTTGGAAACATATACCGCAATTTTGCATTGACATTATCGGCAAAGATAGAAGGTACAAAACCTACAAAGGAAATGCTGGATTTTCCGGGAACAGAAGATGGTGTGCGTGGCATGGCATTTATAGATAATGTGGTAGCATCAGCACAGTCTAATGAAAAGTGGACAGAGTATGTCGTATAGGATTTTTAAAAATATTGTAATTTTAAAACATGCATTATCCTTACTTCCTTTTCTTCTGCTATGGATTGGGGTGAGATTAAAATAATTTCAATGAAAACAATTAAAGGCCCAGGAATTTTTATTGCACAGTTTATAAGAGATACTGCTCCTTATAACGATCTTAAAAGTATTTGCCAGTGGGCGAAAAGCCTTGGATTTACCGGCGTGCAATTACCAACCTTAGACGATAGGTTTATTGATTTGAAAAAAGCAGCGCAAAGTAAAACTTATGCGCAGGAACTGAAGGGTTTGGTAAATGATTGCGGGCTTGAAATTACAGAGTTATCTACCCACTTGCAGGGACAATTGGTTGCGGTAAATCCTGCTTATGATAAATTATTTGATGGCTTTGCGCCGGCAGAACTGCGCAACAATCCAAAGGCAAGAACAAAATGGGCCGTGCAGCAAATGAAGTATGCTGCAAAGGCTTCTCAAAACCTGGGATTAAATGCGCATGCATCTTTCAGCGGTGCATTGCTTTGGCACACATTTTATCCGTGGCCACAAAGGCCGGCGGGCCTGGTGGAAGAGGGCTTTAATGAACTGGCAAAAAGATGGCTGCCGATCTTAAATACATTTGATGAATGTGGTGTAGACGTTTGCTATGAAATACACCCTGGTGAAGACCTTCATGATGGCATTAGCTACGAAATGTTTTTAGAAAAAGTAAATAACCATCCAAGGGCATGCCTGTTATTTGACCCGTCACATTTTGTTTTACAATGCCTGGATTATTTATCTTACATAGATAATTATCATCAAAGAATAAAAGCATTTCATGTGAAAGATGCGGAATTTAATCCTACCGGAAAGCAGGGAGTTTATGGAGGCTATCAAAGCTGGATAAACAGGGCAGGGCGTTTTCGATCAACAGGTGATGGACAGGTAGATTTTAAATCTATCTTTAGTAAACTGGCGGCGTACGATTATACCGGCTGGGCCGTAATGGAATGGGAGTGCTGCCTTAAGGATTCCGAGGTTGGTGCCAAAGAAGGCGCTGCATTCATTAAGCAAAATATTATAAAAGTTACTGAGCAGGCATTTGATGATTTTGCGGCTACTGCAAAAGACGATAAGTTAAACAGAAATGTGTTAGGTATATAATAAATTTTTTATTTTCAAAATAACCAATGAATATTTGTATATGAAAAAGTCAATCTTAGTTTTCTCATCAGCATTATTTTTAATTAGCTGCGGTGGTAATACTGATACCAAAGAAACAAAAACCGACACAGTAGCAACTGTAAAAGAAGTGAGAGACCCGGTAAAAGACAGGGGCCTCGACCTTATTTCTAAAAGCGATTGCTTCACTTGTCATAAACTTACTGAAAGCTCGATAGGCCCAGCCTATGCTGCAGTAGCCGCTAAATATAGTACTGTTAGTATGCAGGCCGCAAAAGACTCCATCGCTTACCAGATCATACATGGTGGATCAGGAAAATGGGGTACGGTAGCTATGCAGCCGCATCCCCTGGTTACCAAAGACGAAGCTGATACAATGGCCGTTTATATCATGGCTATAAAAAATAACTGATGTATAAAATAATTTCTTTAACCTTAATTACTGTGATTTTACATAGTAGCAGTTCATGCCAGGTAAGTGTGACTACTGCAGATAATACATTAACCAATAAAGAAAAAAATAACGGATGGGAATTATTGTTTGATGGTAAATCAATGGATAAATGGCATACTTACGGAAAATCAACTATGGAATCGGGTTGGGCAATACAGGATAATGCGTTGTACCTCGATGGGGCAAAACAACATACTGGTAATAATATAATAACTAATGCTGAATATGCAAATTTCGATTTGAAACTCGACTGGAAAATTTCAGAGAAAGGGAATAGCGGCATTATATTTTATGTAAAAGAAGACACTGTTTTATTCCCTGAAAATTATAATTCAGGTATGGAAATGCAGGTGCTTGATAACGGGACACCTACAAGACCAGGCCATCCTGATGGAAAGTTATACAGCCACAGGGCGGGTGATCTGTATGATTTGCTTGCTGCTAAAGAAGCGGTCAATCCACTGGGAAAATGGAACCATGCAGAAATAGTTTCTGCTAATGGTAAACTTGATTTTTATTTAAACGGTGTGCACACACTTACCACTAAGATGTGGAATGATAACTGGAGGAAAATGATTGCTGTAAGCAAGTTTAAGGATATGAAAGGTTTTGGTACTTTTAAACAAGGCAAAATTTCTTTGCAGGATCACGGTAATACGGTTTGGTTTAAAAATATTAAGATTAAAAAACTCTGAATCAACAAATATTAAACGATGCATATGCTAATGTTAACCTGCATTTATGCCTGCCCGTTGTAGATAAAATAAAATAGCACATTCAAATTCTTGATGCTAAAAGGATTTAAAATATTTGCAGGAAGCTATATCGACAGAAAACAAAATATTTATTTTTTATCCTTAGTTATGCTGATTAAAAAAAAGTGTTTGTGAAATCTTTTAAAATACTTGTTTTACTTTTTATAATTCTTAGCGCAGCTAATTGTAAAAAAGCCCGCAGTAAAATATATCCGGAACCACCCTTAGCAGTAGATACAATAACTCTAAAAAGTGTAGCTCCCTTTAAAGTAGGGGCCGCAATAGATGTATATCTTTTGCAATCAAATTCGCTTTACAAAAACATTTTATTAAAGGAGCACAGCAGTATTACTACAGAAAATACTTTAAAATGGCCATCTGTGCATCCGGCTGAAAATACATTCGATTTTTCCGGGGGCGATTACATTGCCGACTTTTGCCAAACCAATGGTAAGCGCCTGCACGGACATTGTTTAATATGGTATCAAAGTAACCCGGAATGGCTGAACTATTTCAACGGCGATTCCCTTGCATGGGAAGGCCTTTTTAAAACACATATACAAACCTTAGTGGCCCATTATAAAGGAAAAATAACCGGTTGGGATGTAGTAAATGAAGCTTTTCATGATCAGGACGGAAGCCTTCGTGTTAATGATGTTTACACCTCAGATAATTTTGATGATGGATGCATCTGGGCAAGGCATCTTGGCAGGGATTATATTGCCCGTGCCTTTATATACGCACATGAAGCCGACCCATCAGCATTGTTGTTCTACAATGATTATGGGCAGGAATGGAATGAAAGAAAGACGGACTCTATCATTACAATGATAAATGATTTTAAAGCAAGAGGTATACCCATCAATGGTTTGGGCGTCCAGATGCATACAGACATAAATGCACCGGAAGATGGAATTATAAAAGCCTTGCAAAAAGTGGCTGCTACCGGATTACAGATTCATATTTCTGAATTGGACATTAGTGTAAATCCTTCCAATAATACTTCGCTACAATTTTCCAACGCACTGGCACAACAGCATGCTGATAAGTTTGCATTCATTGTGCACCAGTACAGGCTCCTGGTGCCGGTTGCACAGCAATATGGTATTACCACCTGGAATGTAGGCGATAAAGATAGTTGGTTGCGTTCTTATCTTATGCATACAGACTGGCCTTTACTATTTGATGATGCGTATGCAAGAAAACCCGCCTATTACAGTTTCAGGAATGCTCTGGTAAATTAAGATCTTTAATTTTTTTATCAATCCTGCCTTTAATAAACCGGCCGGGAAAGTATATTCTATTATAATCTTTTGAATGCCTTGTTTAGAAATTATGCAATCATGTGAACCAGATTTTTTTGAGCCTCACATATTTCTAAACAATTTTCCTTTATTTTCATCTCCTCTGCACGATAATTATTAGTTTTTTATGAACAGAATTAAAAGTTTAGATGGTTTAAGAGCTATAGCGATTATCATGGTTTTGTTATCTCATTCAATTCGAACTATGCCGAAAGAGATATCCGAAAACTTCTTTTATCAATTTATTTCAAACGGTCATTTAGGGGTGAGAATTTTTTTTGTAATAAGCGGTTATCTTATAACAAAGCTTTTAATTGCGGAGAAAGAACGAACAGGTTCCATTAATATAAAGCATTTTTATATCAGGAGATTTTTCAGGATTTTCCCTGTTTTTTATCTTTATATCCTCGTAATACTGGTTCTTAAATATGCTTTCTTTCCGGATATTATCCAAAGCTATTCTGATGCAGTGCCAGCCGCATTATATATCTGGAATTACAAACATCTTTTTATTAAAACTTATGGACATGCAAGTTGGATTTTCGGGCATCTTTGGTCGTTATCTATGGAAGAACAATTCTATTTATTATGGCCATTTGTATTTAATCTTCTATATATTAGAACATCTGTTTCGAAGTTTACAAAAATTGTGCTTATTGCGATAATATTAATGCCCTTTTTAAGACTCCTCACTTATTATCTGATGCCCAACAGCAGGGGAGAGATTGTAATGATGTTACATACAGGTGGCGACGCCATACTTATAGGATGTTTTGGAGCATTAGTTGAAAATAGCATAACCTTTAAAGCTAAATTTATTAAGTACCTGCATAACAAATTTTCAATCGCATTTACTTTGCTGTTTCTTTTTGTTATTTCTCCATTGCTTACTGATCAGTTTAAAGGAGGATATGATTTATCAATAGGAATAAGTTTATCAAATATATTTATCTTAATATTCATCTTCTGGTGCATTAATGTACCTACAAAATTTGCTGATGTATTAAATAGTAAAATTTTCATCAGGATCGGAATTTTGTCTTACTCCCTATACATATGGCAGCAATTAGTATTGGATAAAATAAGTAATACCTGGATAAATAAATTTCCTCTAAACCTGGCAGTTCTTACTTTGGTCGCATTTATTTCTTACTACATTATAGAGAAGCCTATATTGAAATTAAAAAAAAGGTTTACAGATGTTCCTCAAAAAGCAATTTTAAATGAAGCACGGTAAATCATTCATTTTTTTGCGGGAAAAAAGCCCACTTGCACAAAACCCAAGCGGCAGTTATATTGGTTTTACATTGTCCAGCCCAGCTTTTGTAAATACTTTTTTTGGCAGTAGTTGTTCTTTTTTTCTGTTTTATTCTCATTTATGAAAATATCTTCACTTCTTAATTTTTCCGTTTAGAAAAAACTCTTCATATTCCAAATTACCCTTTTTGTCGTACCGTACCCATTTTCCATTTTTAATATTGTCTTTAAAGTTACCAACTTGCCATAGTTGCCCACTTTCCCGGTAAAATTTCCATTCTCCTTGCATTAGTCCTTTAATTGAAATGCCTTCTGCTTTTATTTTGCCGTCTTTAAAAAAGTAGATGAGTTCATTACCTGTTTGCTCGTACGTTTTTTGTCCATTGACATATAGCTTTTTATTCATCATAACATCTCAACAATTTGGATGTTATTACCACAAGTGTCGTTGAATACAGCAATTTTTACTGTTCCCATTTCAGTTGGTTTTACGCTAAATTCAACTCCGAGACTTACAAGTTTTTCATAGTCTTGCTGAACATTGTCAGCGTTGAATTGAGTATAAGGAATGCCTGCTTCAAATAGAGCCTTTTGATAAACTTTGGCTGGCTCAAAGTGATTGGGCGAAGGTTCTAATAATATTTCTGCTCCATCTTGTTCTTCTTTGCTCACTACAGTTAACCACCTGCTTTCTTCACTCAATGGAATGTCAATTTTTTTTAAGAAGCCCAATTTTTCTGTGTAGAACTTCAAAGCCTTTTCCTGGTCTTGCACTGGAATGCTAATTACCTTTACTTTCATTTTTTATAATTTTTAAGTTTGAGATGCAAAAATCTCAAATCAAAATCTTTTTTACTTTGTGAAAGTTGCTCTTTTTTGAAAGTCACTTGGCGTGAGACCAAAACGAGCTTTGAATAATGTGCTAAAAGAACTTGGGCTTTCAAAACCTGTGTCAAAGCAAGTTTCGGAAATTTTTGCTCCTCTAAATAGCAACTCTTTTGCTTGTTCAAGTCGTTTTTCAATAAGATATTGTTTAGGCGTTTGTCCGTAGTATTTTTTAAAAAGTCGTAGCAGATGAAATTTTGAAGTAAATCGAATATGTGAAAGCAAGTCCAAATTTAATTCTTTGTCAAAGTGATTGTTGATGTAATGTCGTGTACCTATTACTGTGTCAAGCTGTCCTTCGTTGTGGTAGCAGCTGTCTTTTATTCGTGTTATTTCCTCATGGTAATATGTCA
>JBBSEV010000103.1:0-10535 GCA_038239385.1 Chitinophagales bacterium | reverse complement strand
TAATGAAAATTATTGTATCCAGCGGGAAAGAAATTTTGAATTATTAGAAAAAAAAATCCATAAGATTGAGACCGCAGATAAGGCAGCAATAGCTAATTCTGACAATCCTCAACATCCTCAGATTTTATCAAGCAAGGAAACAGAAGATCTTTTTAAAATAGCTTTTAGAAATTACAACCAGCTTATTTCAGTTGCTGATTCGAAGGCAGCTTTACTTATGAATGTAAACTCCATTATTATTACGGTAGTACTGGGATTAATATTAAGCAAGATTGATAATAATCCTTATTTGTTACTTCCTACAATTATGTTGTTTGCGGTTTGCCTGGCTACTATATTTCTTTCAGTACTTGCAAGTCGTCCTCAAAAAAACACTTTTTCAGAAAACAAAAATTCTCATACTTATCAAAAGTTTTTTTTTGGCAGTTTTGATTTAATTGATAGAAGTTTTCAACAAGCTACGTGGAATGATTATTATGGTCAGCTACATGAATTATTTACAAACACAAAGGAAAGCGTTTACATGGAATTGTTTAAGGAATCTTTTAATGTAAGGAAGGTGCTTTCAAGAAAATTTAATTATTTATCCATCGCTTATTGGGTATTTATAATTGGGCTTCTCGTATCTGTTATTGTATTTGTTATAAGGATAAAAAGCAACACCTTCGTCAATTAACAAAGAATAAATTCGGGTAGACAATTTCCCGAATTTATAGGTGCCTGGTTTATTTGGCCGCGCTATCATTTTTAATTTCTTTTTCATAACGGCTGTTTTTCTTTGCTCCGGTACTTGTTATAATACCACTGAAAATTATTTTATTGATGTAGTTAAAAAATGAGCGGTCTTCCAATCTCTTAAAATATATGAGCCCGGTTCTTGAAGTATTATTATTCTTTAAAAAAAAGAAGTTTACTAAATCACTTTCAGTCTTTTTAAAGAGACTTGTTTTAACCAATCCACCGTTTTTAACTAACCGGATTTTCAGATCATGATAATAAAATTTCATTTCACCCCGTGCTGAGGTTTTATTTCCTATTGCATTCATTTCAAAATTATCAATGTTACCGGCAATAAATTTTACGTTGGAAAGCGGTATCAGCAAGGGATTCAAAAAAGAAAGAGGTGCAGGTTCAATCTTTAAACCCATTGTAAAGCCCTGTAGAGGATCGCTGTAAGATTGGTTGAGTTTCAGATCGAAAGGTGCTTCATCCAGCATGCGTCCTGCCAGGCTTATAGACAATGAATCTATTCGTTGAACTCCCTGGTTTTTTATGTTGAAAATATTACCCTTTAAATGCGTAAGAAGCAGGTTTCCTTCGAGCCTGTTCTTTTCATTCTTTTCTGTATAGCTTACTTTACCATCATTAATAGTTATTTGATTTATTGAAAGTGGAAGGGAAATATTCCGGATCTGATCAGTGAATAGCCCTTTTTTCACCCCTTCCAAAAAGGGGGGAAATTTATCACGGAAAATAGTTATAGTTGGTTCGTTTAAACTTACTTTCTTAATTTCCAGAGAATTTTTATTAAAATATTTCGGCAAATCAATATCATACAAAATAGTATTGCCAGAACTAAAATTTAAATAATCAATCTGGTATTGATGTGAAGAAATAAATGCTTCCCGCGACATAGAGGGACTATAACTTAAAGACTCCATTTTTAATAGATGAAGGCCTTCATCAAAATTTACATTGGCAAATTGCCATAATGAGTTTCCGGTAGTAAATTTTGCTGATGATGTGCTTAAAACAACAGTTTGATTTGCACCTATTAGCTTCTTTAAATTAATTATTGAGTTCGATGAAAGCTGGCAACCTGCAACATTTATATCTTTCAGAAAGAGCTTGTTCTCTTTTATATTAAATAGGAAGCCATCTTTATTTTTTAAATTTAATTTTTTCAAAATTGCATACCAGGCCACACTATCTCCTGTTGTTGATATATTTATTTTTGAAAGATCTAAATCAATTCCATCATCAACGCTGAAATGATTGCCGGCTGTGGTTATTTGAGCTTTCCGGGCTTTCATATTCAAAGCATCAAGTTTAATTCCTTGCAACGAAATTTGAATGTTATCCCCTTTTATTTCACTTCCTTTAGAGAAGGGCAAAGAGAAATTCTTCTTTTGCAAATATTTATCTAGCTGTAAATTAACCACTGGTTCCCGAATTGAAATATGATCAATATTGATCAAAGGAGCTTGAATTTTTTTATGCGCATCCGCTATCGAATTATCCTTTTTTTGGAAATGAATTAGGGGAGAAACTAAAACGATATTCCTGAAACTAAGATCATTTGTAAAAAGTAAATTTACATTACTTGTTAATTGTGTTGAAGGTATGTCCATAACTAACGTTCCGGTGTAGCCGTTTTTCTCAATGTGCATTTTTGAAAATTCCTGTGAGTTATCTGACAAATTAAAGTTTTCAGTATTCATTTGCATTGTTGAATCGTAAAAATTTAATTGCCTTCCATTTAATTGCAACCCACTTATTGAAACAGGCATCCTATTAACCTTTTGAAGAGATGACATTTGAACATTTGTTACAAAGGCATTGCAGCCTACCCCGTTTTTACTGAATGCAAACTGTGTATTTTTTCCTAAAATATTTTTTAGCTGAAAAGAGGCACTTTTAGTTTGGACTTTTGGACGGGATATGGTTTTTATAAATATACTTCCATCAGCCCATTGGAGCCCATCAATAACAATGTTACCAGCTTTTCCCTCTGAATAAATATTTTCTATTGAAACGTCATTAAGTTTTGAATCAATTCCTCCCTCGTCATTGTTAATCATTAATTGCTCTGCGTGTACCTGGTCGTTTGTTTTAAAAGTTATGTTTTTCAACCGGGCATTAATATCTCCAACTTTTAAAACGCCGTTTTGAAAAAAAAGTGATTCGACATCATCCTGAAGCCTCACATGCTTATAGTCGGAAAGATTATCTCCAAACACGCTAAGATTAAATCCCTGTAGTTGCAGTGATTTGTTTTCTCCCCATTCAATGTTGATGTTACCATTGATAATACTGAGCCTTCCTATATCCATGAAATCGTCAAAGTTATGAGGAGAAGTAAGCAGCAACGACTTTTTTGAAATTTCAACCTTTGCATTTTTTCTATAGTTAATTGTTGGGTCAACTAATACCGCCTCATCTGCTTTCAAATTTTGATTAAAAATCAATTCAGGCCAGTTTACACCAAGCAGCTCAAAGTGAGGCATAGTATAATTCCTAAAGTTCCTGATCTTATCAATTCCTGAAGAAGTGCGAACAGAAAAGTTATTTAGTAAAAGCTTATCATTTGCAAAACGAATACTATCAAAAGAATAAATGCATGTGCTGTCCTTATTGTAAAGCTTATATCCTTTAATTAGCATATCGAATGTGTTCATTGAAATAAGCTTTGAAGAATCCGGGTTGATGCGAAGATTTTTAATTTGAAAATTAACTTTACCAGAATGAATATTTGACTGTGTTTTTTTTCCTGATACATTTAAAAGTATATCTGCATTCATTACACCAAGAAAGCCCAGGTCGAGATCTCCGGCAAATTCCTTTAAGATTTTTGCAGGATCAGGCATTCCCTTGTTAGCAACATTACTATCCTTCAATGCAGTATTTAAATTCAAACCCATAATTGGATTCACGCAATACACGGAATCCGCTTTTATAAGACTTGAATTGTATAATGCATTAAAATCAACCCCGATTAATGCCAGCCTTTTAAAATGAATGTTATAGCTGCTATGTGTTGTTTGTGAAGGTAAGGCGATGATGGTGCAGCTATCCAACATAATATTTTTTGCCTTTTGAATAACCAGCCTTTTAAATTGTAATTTATGAATGCCATCAGTAAGCGTGATATCCTGGTTAGAAGAACTGAATAAAATATTATTATTGTCTAAATATTTTCCACTGTCGTTAATATGATTAAGCTTTTTTAAAGTGAAATAAATATTTGAAAAAATAAGGGGTTTTTTTGTTTGCTCTTCCTTACTATGAAGAATAAGGGTCGCATTGATAAGTGAAATTGAATGTGTATTCAAGGTAGTAATTGCATCCTCAACTGAATGGTACAAGTTACCCAATTCCATTTCCAGTGAAAGATTATTTTTTGGATCCTGAGTACTGTCTTTTTGCCTGCTAAATACTTCTATTACCGGGTCATACAATTTTATCTTCCTTATTTCCAATGCGTTTTTGAAGAATGCCGACCACAATGAATTTGTGGTGAGAGTTACTTTTTGAAAACTCACCTGGTAAGTAACCTTGTTTTTGTCCTCACTGGTACTTGTAATTTTAGCCCGGTGAATTTTTACCTCGCTTGAAAAAAAATCAAAATTGACATGTGAGAGCTCAAGTTTCAATTTCCCTCCGGATCTTTCCTTTACCAGGTTTATTAAAAGCTTATTGGCATTGTGTACAAACCAAATATGTAAGCAGGTTATTATAATCGCAAGGAAGGCAATAATAATCAAAGACACTTTTACAAAACCCTTTTGAAAAAATCTTTGAATTTTTGTTGTCATAAAATATAGAAATTCTTAAATCGTAAATTTCTTTTATAAATTTTCAAAAAAGAACAAATAAAATATGTTTAAGAATTATTTCTCAAATTAGAATTGAAAATTTACATAACAAATCTATTTTTTAAATTTCAAAGTAATCAGGATAATCAGTTATGGCCTTAGAGCTATTTAGTTTAAGGAAACCGGGATGTAAGTTGGATCTTGATCAAACAAGAATTAAAATAAGGTGTATCCTAAATACTAATAACTACTTAATTATCTTTAATAAAAGTATGGTATTAATAAGACCAACAGGAATTGAAAAGATCAATAAAGAATTAATGCAAAACGTTACAACAGAGTGGCTGCAATCAATAGCAGAGTTAAAAGATGTTCCTGCTGAACAATTGCAATGGTGGATTGATAACAGCCGGGTTTATGAACTGGATGAAGAAGTCTTCCTTTTTAAAAATGGTGAGCCTATAACCGGTACGCATGTAATCTTAAGCGGGAGGGTACATATGTTCTTAAACCAGGGTAATGGAATCAGGACGATTGGGTTTTTTGATGCAAAAGATATAACCGGTTACCTGCCTTTTTCAAGAGGCGTTGTTTCCAATTTGAATGGGCAGGTAGTGGAGAAGCTTTCTATAATGACTTTTCCATTTGCAAGAATGAAAGAATTAATTGACGGGCACTATGAATTAACACAGGCGCTGGTGCATATAATGACTTCGAGAGTAAGAAACTTCACTGCTCTCCAGCAGCAAAATGAAAAAATGATGGCTTTGGGTAAGCTTTCAGCAGGGCTCGCACACGAATTAAACAACCCGGCCGCTGCAATTGTAAGAGGCTCCATTTCTCTACGTAATCATTTGCATTTGACACCAGAAACTTTTAAAAAAGTGATTGCCATAAAAGTAAGCCCCGAAGATGTTGACAGGGTAAATAATAAAATGTTTGAAGTACTGGAGAAAAAAAATTTGCCTTTTCTTACTCTTATGCAAAGGACTAATAAAGAGGATGAATTAGCTGATTGCCTTGAAAAACTTACTGTTGAAAATAGCCAGGAAGTTGCTGAAAATTTTGTGGAATTTGGATTTACCTGCGATGATATAAAAGAGTTTGTTTCAATAGTATCTTATGAATATTTATCGCCTGTACTTAATTGGATTAATAATAATCTCGTTACAGAAAAAATGGTAAATGATATCCAGGAAGCCAGCCAGAGAATTGGAAAACTGGTAAACTCTATAAAGAATTTTACACATATGGATCGTGGGTCTGATAAAGAATTTACTGATATTCACTCGGGGATAAAAAACACGCTCACTATGTTGGGTTATAAAATAAAAAAAGGAAATGTAAAACTTCAGGAAGATTACGATACAATGTTGCCACCGGTCAAAGCTTTCGTAGGTGAATTGAACCAGGTATGGACTAACCTTATTGACAATGC
The DNA here is from genome assembly GCA_038239385.1 of Chitinophagales bacterium. GTDB lineage: Bacteria > Bacteroidota > Bacteroidia > Chitinophagales > Chitinophagaceae > Ginsengibacter. Next base: position 4,562 of record JBBSEV010000103.1, on the reverse strand, counting down.
GCTGGATGCGATGGAAGTGAATGGGAATGGCATTCTTGAAATAAAAACAACCCTTGAAAAAAATAATGTGATTGTTAACATTACTGATAACGGACCCGGTATTCCCGGAGAAATAAAAGACAGGATTTTCGATCCTTTTTTTACAACAAAAGAAATTGGTAAAGGAACGGGGCTGGGTCTTGACGTGGTTACAAGAATTGTACGCCAGCATGAGGGAGCTATAAAAGTTGATTCCGTGCCGGGTAAAACAGCATTTGTAGTTTGTTTTCCAATTAACGGTTAAATGGATTTGAATGAAATTTTAATGCTATCTAAATTAATATAATTGACAAAATGAATGAAGCAATAATATTCTGTATTGATGATGATCAGCAGGTATTACGTGCCTTAAGCCGTGACCTGAAAGCCCAGTATAGAAACAACTACAAAATCTTAAGTACTTCATCAGTTAGTGAAGCAATAAGCAGTCTGTTGGAATTAAAAAATAAAGGAGAAACCATTGCACTTTTTATAGCAGATCAACGAATGCCGGAAATGGATGGTGTCTCTTTTCTTATAAAAGCAACTGAATTTTTTCCTGAAGCAAAGCGGGTTTTACTCACCGCATATTCCGATACCGATGCAGCTATTAAAGCAATAAATGAAGTTCGCCTTGATTATTATTTAATGAAGCCATGGGATCCTCCCATCGAGAAATTATTTCCTGTGATAGATGATTTGCTGGATGAATGGGGCAATAGTTATAAGCCCGATTTTAAAGGCATTAAAGTTATAGGCTACCAGTTTTCACCGAAGTCACATGTCGTAAAAGAGTTTCTTGCAGGTAACCTTGTTCCTTATAAATGGCTTGATATTGAAAGAAGTAAGGAAGCAAAACAACTCCTTGATGTAAATAATTTCCAGGAAAAAGATTTGCCCATAGTTTTTTTTGAAGATGGAACAATCCTGTTGTGTCCCTCTTTAAAAGAAATCGCAGCTAAAATAGGGTTGAACCCAACGCATAAAGATGAAATGTACGATGTGGTTATTGTAGGTGCAGGCCCGGCAGGTCTCGCAGCAGCAGTTTACGGAGCATCAGAAGGTTTGAAAACATTATTGATTGAACGCTATACACCAGGTGGGCAGGCAGGAACTAGCTCGAGAATTGAAAACTACCTCGGTTTTCCTTCCGGGTTAAGTGGTTCAGATCTTACACGCCGTGCTATGACACAAGCCTCCCGATTTGGAACCGAATTTCTTTCACCACAGGATGTAAAAGGAATACGGGAAAAAGATGGCTACAAAAAAATCGTGCTGGATAACGATACAGAAATTAATACACGTACAATTATTATTACAACCGGTGTCGACTATAAAAAACTTGAAACAAAAGGCATCGAGGATTTCACAGGCGCTGGAATTTATTACGGTGCCGCAATGACTGAGGCAGCTTCCTGCAAGGACAAAGAAGTTTATATTGTTGGCGGCGGTAATTCTGCAGGGCAGGCTGCCATGTATCTTTCCAAGCTTGCTAAAAGTGTTTATATAATTATTCGCAAAGAGAATCTTACTTCTTCCATGTCTTCTTATTTAATTGACCAGATTAATCAAACGCATAACATTAAAGTAATGGGGCAAACTGAGGTAAAAGAGGCTATAGGAAAGGATCGTCTACAGCAGCTCGTTATAGGTGGCATTAATGGTGAAGACAGAGACACACGACAGGCAGATGCGCTTTATATTTTTATCGGCTCAAAGCCATTCACTGACTGGATAGGAAAAGATATTATACGGAATGAAAAAGGATTTATTGAAACCGGCCGGGATGCAAAAAGTAATAATGAATTTAATAAGATATGGAAGTTGCAGCGTGACCCTTATCTCCTTGAAACCAGTGCACATGGCATATTTGCAGCGGGAGATGTGCGTGCTAATGCCATGAATCGGGTGGCTTCAGCAGTAGGTGAGGGAAGCATGGCAATCAGCTTTGTACATAAGTACCTGGCAGAGGTGTAAGAAGTATGATATTGAATTCGCGGTATTAATTATAATTTATAGGATTATGTAGAATAAGAATAAAGCAGGCATGCATGTAGCCTTAAATAATTATTAAAAAATAAAAAAATGGCGGAAGACATATGCATTCACATACAGGAAATAAAAGAATTAAAACTTCCAAAGGACTATGTATGTGAAGAATGTATAAAAATTAATAGTGATTGGGTACATCTTCGTACCTGCCAGGCATGCGGTGCAACTTTATGTTGCGATGCTTCTCCTAATAAGCACATGACAAAACATTACCACAAAACCAGCCACCCTGTTATAATATCTGCCGAGCCAGGTGAGCGGTGGATATGGTGTTACAAGGATGAATTGTTTATTGAATATTAGATTTTAAAGAAATAATTTGAATCAGTTTTCCAAGTTAAAATTAATGACTTTCTATTCCTATTCATTTTTCACCATAAGTAACTTATAAATATTATCCCAACTCCTTCTTGAAGTTTTTTGAATATTTAATTAACCTTTGTTTCAGATGAGTAAAATTTTAATAATAGATGATGAAGAAAAGCTGCGAACCTTATTAGCCCGCATAATTAAATTAGAGGGTTTTACGGTTACGGAAGTTGCCAGTATAAAAGCAGGGCACAAAGCAATTGATAAGGAAGAGCCGGATGTAATACTCTGTGATGTAAAATTACCGGATGGCAATGGTGTCGACTTTACCAAAGAAGTAAAAGCAAAATATCCAATTATTGAAATTATATTACTTACTGCTTATGGTACTATACCCGATGGTATCCAGGCTATGAAAAATGGTGCTTTCGATTACATCACAAAAGGAGATGATAATGATAAAGTGATTCCATTATTAAATAAGGCAATAGAAAAAGTTGAGCTGCAAAGGAAAGTTTCAAGATTAGAAGATCAGATTGGTAAAAAGTATAGCTTCGAAACTATAATTGGTACATCGAAACCCATTGCCGATGTTATAGACCTGGCAAAAAAAGTAGCTCCAACTGATACGACAGTTTTGTTATTAGGTGAGACAGGTACAGGTAAGGAAGTATTTGCGCAGGCGATACACAATGCAAGTACAAGATTCGGAAAATCATTTTTGGCGCTTAATTGCAGCGCATTTTCAAAAGATCTTTTGGAGAGCGAAATATTCGGGCATAAATCCGGGGCATTTACCAGTGCAATAAAAGATAAGAAAGGGCTGATTGAAGAAGCAAATGGAGGTACATTATTTCTTGATGAAATAGGGGAAATGCCTTTTGAATTACAATCCAAATTGCTTCGTGTTTTAGAAACAAATGAATTTATAAAAGTTGGTGATACATCAACTACAAAAGTTGATGTAAGATTCATAGCTGCAACAAACCGTGATTTGCAGCAGGATGTAAAAGAAAATAAATTCAGGGAAGATCTTTTTTATCGCCTCAATGTTTTCACTATTTCCTTACCCTCACTTCGGGACAGAAAAAAAGATATTCCTGAGCTTGCAGAATTGTTCCTTCAAATATTTGCTGTAAAAGCGAATGTTAGAGTCGAAAGTATGAGTAAAGATTTTTTAGAACACCTGCAGCAACATGATTGGAAAGGAAACATTCGTGAGTTAAAAAATGTAATGGAAAGAGCAGTCATATTATCTAACGGCAAAGAACTTACACTTGAGAATCTTCCATTGGATTTGCAGCTTACAACTCTACATCCTGAAAAAGGATTATCAGCGTTTGATCTGGCAAGTGTTGAGAAGCTTCATATCCAAAGAGTGCTTTTGCATACAAAAGGTAACAAGACAGAAACTGCGAGACTCTTAAACATTGGCCTCACAACTCTATACAGGAAGATCGAAGAGTATAATTTATCATAACTTGAAATCATTCCATTTTGATAATCACCCTTCTGAAATGGAAGGGTTTTTTTATTATCAAGATTTTCATCAGGTATTACACCATTTTCCGTAAACTCTTGCCTGCATTACCTCGTATCCCGTACTTCTTACCTTGTACATTCCCCGGCACATCCTTTGGCATGAAGAGGAAAACAACAAAATGCTCACAACAATTTTAATAATTGCCGGACTCTTAGGATTCGCAATATTTTTTAAATCAATTGATTTCTTCGATAAAATCTAAAAACATGACAGCACTTTTCATCCTATCCATAGCAATGTTTTGTTACATGTGCTATGTACTTATTAAACCGGAAAAATTTTAATTATGAATACAGAGATTCTTGGCGTTATCGTCATGTATATTATTATGGTGCTGCTAGCAATTCCGCTGGGGCGTTATATTGGTAAAGTGTATAATGGTGATAAAACCTGGCTGGATTTTATCTTCAACCCACTGGATAAATTATTTTTTAAGGCCGGTGGTATAAAGCCACAAAATGAAATGACATGGCAGCAAAGTATGGTTGCGATGCTCGTTATTAATTTAGTATGGTTCTTGCTGTCAATGTTCGTATTAATGAATATGGGTTGGTTGCCACTAAATCCTGATGCCAATCCTTCAATGACCGCGGACCTTGCTTACAATACTTCAGTAAGCTTTGTTACCAATACAAATCTT
>JBBSEV010000102.1:0-10563 GCA_038239385.1 Chitinophagales bacterium | reverse complement strand
TTGAATCTAAAGTTGGAGGGGTAGCTCTTTTTATGAATAGCGCCCAGGGCGGCATGGTTACTGCAGATAACCGCCGTGAAAAGGGCAGGGAAGAAAATACATGGGAAGAATGTTCCAGGATTGGCGAGTTACTTGCAGACGAAGCCTTGCGTATTATCGCCGACGCACCGGAACAGCAAGACCCTTCTATTTACTGCACAGCCCGCATCCTGAAATTTCCCGTTGAATCGCCTGTCATGCAGTATATTTTAAAGAATTCCCCGCTGAAATTTCCAACTATGGATACCGGATTTGTTTCCACCCAGTTAAATCTTCTCAATATCGGCACTGCGCAGGTGCTCAGTATTCCGGGGGAAGCGTTACCTAATATAGGGTATTATGTCAAACGTCATATGAATACTAAAAACCCTTTTCTGTTTGGGCTTACAAATGATGCATTTGGTTATATGCTTACAAAAGTAGATTTTGACAGCTTTAAAATATATGATTATGTAAGCAAAACAAGCCTTGGAGAACTGACCGGGGAAATTTATATCAATGAAGCGCTTAAATTAATCAGTGAAAGCCCTCCGGCCCAGGGCCGCAACTAGAATGATTACCCTTACTGTCGCAGATATGCAGCTACGGATAAGAAGCATTGGCGTATGTGTGCCAATGAATAATGGCTGCTATTTTACAAAGTCATCTCTTAGCCCAACCTAACCTTTAGAAGATGCCTTCCAATTAATTTTATAGATTAATAAAATGAAGGAAAAATATTTACACTACCTGCTAATTATTTTACAGCTACAATTAATGAATGGAACCATTTCTGTTCTGTTTCATGGCACACTAAAACGGATAGGAAATATTGGAACGTAAACGGCAAACATAAAAATATGTAACGGCTACCCTTAAACGTACTAAACAAATAAGCAGCTTAAATAAAGTGATAAAGAAATAAAGTGTCGCCGGTAAACGCAGGTTTTGGCTGGTCTTTTATTTCAAGCTGAATAAAGAGCGTGGCTTTGGTGATGCCTCTAAGGTTTATGATTGACTTAAGCGAAACCCTGCACCGCACTTCACTATTTACGGTTACGGCCTGCCCGAATTTGAGCTGTTCTATGCCGTAATTTACTTCCATCTTAAGATTCTGCACATCGGCAACCTGCTTCCAGAAATAAGGTATAAGAGCAAGTGTAAGGTAACCGTGCGCTATGGTAGTTTTAAAAGGGCTTTCCTGTTTGGCTCTTTCTACATCAATATGTATCCACTGGTGGTCGAGGGTGGCATCGGCAAAATTGTTAATCTGTTCCTGGGTTATTTTATGCCATTGCGATACGCCAATCTCTTTACCTAAGTGCGATTGGAACTCTGCATGACTTTTTATGACTACCATAGGTGCTAAATTAGATTAATGATTTGTTTTAAGTAACATTAAATTCCCCCTGCGTTAGTCCAAGTATATAAAAAGTTTCGTTAGCTTTCGTTAGCCTTTTGTTAGCGCAAGCTTTGTAGCATAGCCCTAAGCGTTAGCCATGCTTGTGCTGAGATTAAAAGATACTTATATTTAGCGTATGAGCCGTAAATATAAATTTCATGATAACGATAAGCTATATTTTGCCGGTAGGAAAATCCTGTTACAGCAGGCATGTGCCTTCAACAGAATATCATAAATATTCATCTGCGAAGTTCTATGAAAGTGGAGTAGATGAATTTAGATTTCTTAAACATTGGATAAGTAAGGTAAATTATCTGACAGCTTCTAACTGATGTTGGTGAGGCAAAGCCACAAGACCTCCGCACAAACACCAGACATCGGCGCTCTTTTTTTGCGATAAACATTCTTTAATTTTGAAGACCAGGACAAACGATGGCTAAGAGGATATAAACTGAAGTAATGGTTACATTTATTTTATGAATGCACTAATAGGATAGCTTTATAAATATGATTCGTAAAGTACTAACGATGGATTTTAGCACATTTCATAACTTTGTTACTAAAGGTAGCTGGCGATAAGATAAACTGGTTGTGATTGTTAAAATAAAAAGCGCTTCTTTATCGTTTGTTGAACAATCATATTTGACTCTTTCAAAAACTGAACAATTGCTATGAGTAAAGGAATATTTGCAACATCTCTTCTCTTTTTTTTTATAATACAGGCAAATGCACAATTAGGTGTGATGAAGCTTGTTGGCCCTGGCACCAAAGACTATAAATTAGGTTTTGGTGGATTTATAAAGGCAGGAGTTCCTGTTTCAGAAGCCGCCAGTGTAACCCTTGAGATTGGGGCTGATTTTTTCTTTCTTAAAGATGGAAGTGGTGATGGAACAGCAATGTGCCCGGTAAAAGCCGGGTACAGGTACACATTTAATGGAACAGGAGAAGGATTTTATGTGGAACCACAAGTTGGCTATAATGTGTATGGCGTCACCTCATTGCAGGATGATAATGGCAACAATATAGATTTAAAATATCACGGAATAGTATTAGCAGCAGGTGGCGGCTACCTGTTCTCAATCGGGAATGTACCGATTGATATAAATCTTCGTTATGAAACGGTGATCGCTCATGGCGGTTCTAACAATTTAGTTAGCCTGGGAATAACCAAATCTTTTAGTCTCGGAAGAAGAGATAACAGAGAATAGTAATAAATATTTAAAACATTATTGATTATGAGATTTTACGTAATAGTCCTGGCAATGGCAATCGTTTTATCGTCTTGTTTAAAGCAATCTATCCCGGATGCCATACTTGATTCTAAAAAGTCCGGGAACGTAACTGCAACTTTGAGCTATAAAATTAATGGTAATGCCGTGAACATATCAGTTAATGATGCTGATAACCAGAACACCTATCCTTACTATACATTAGGCTGTACCAAAGATGCAGGTTTCTACAGCCTTAGCGGGATAAGCGATGCAGGAGAAACTTCTTTTATTTTTTACACAGACAGTTTAACCGTAGGAAATTATAAGTATTTAGGTACTTATGGCGATATGTTTTTTATAGACTATTACAATACAGCTGAATACGTACATGCTCCCTCTGACAGCATGAGCTTTAATATCACATCTTATAAAAATGGACATATAAGTGGAAATTTTTCCGGACAGCTTACGCCATTGATAGCTGCGGGCAATCCTGATAATACATATGGTACTCCAGGTTCTGTATTAATTACAAACGGTTCTTTTGAAAACGTTCCGGTATTTTATTGATTTAGTACCTGGCCAATGTAGGTGTTCCATACCTTATTAGCCCCATGTTGGTGCAAGTATATAAAAGTTTCGTTAGCGCCAGTTTTGTAGCCTGGCATTGTGCGTGAGCCATATTTGTGCGATGCAGTAAAGAGATTTGTACTTTTAATTCTGGAAACACTGCCAGGAAATAAAGGTCTTGAAATATATGGATGGTGTATTATGCCGAGCCATGTGCACATGATTATCGGAAGTAAAAAAGTTAAACTGGAAGACATTCTTCGCGACATGAAAAAACATACATCACTGGAATTAAAAGAGGCGATTAAAAATAATACACACGAGAGCAGGAAAGAGTGGATAATTTGGCTGATGGAAAAGGCTGGAAAGAAAAATGGCAATAACAAAGATTGGTCCCGAAAGCTTTCGGGGGCAACAGCATAACAAACCACTTGAAATTACAGGACAGCAAATGTTTGATGAAAAATTGCTTATATACATCAAAACCCTGTGCAGGCAGGTTTTGATACAAGAGAAGAAGATTGGAAGTTTAGCAGTGCAAGAGATTTCTGTGGGATAAAGGGATTAGTTGTTTTAAGTTATAGTTAGTACGCAGTAGCAAAAGTACGCTGGGCTAAAACTATACTGCATACTTGCGCTATGTGAGGGAGCTCAAGGGGTTTTATAGCAGATGAGTGCATTTATACTTTAATAAATATTCTCTTTTTATAAAGGAAATAAAACAACAACCAGAAAACTACATATGAGCCGATTGATAAAACAAAAGGATACCAGTTGCCCAAAAATCTTTTCGTCCCTGAAAGGAAAACTCCGGCAACCTCGCTAAAACAATGCAGATCTCCTATCATGTAGGCAAGTATAGAATTACTGCCGACAACAATAAAAAACACTGCCCAGCGCTGGTATTTCCAGTAATCAATCACCAGGTAAAATAATGCCAGCAACAAAAAACAAAGCCCGCCGGAAAACAAGCTGAATGAAGTGGTCCATACATGTTTAATAATGAGTTGCACGGGGTTTAGCAGCAAGCCTGCTGCAACTAACGCCAGTCCTGTAACCGATAATGCTTTTAGTTTACCCAACCCGGAAAACCCACTCTGAAGTATGTATGACGCAAAAACGCCCATCATAACGGTGGCTGCAAAACCAAGGCTGGTTAATATCCATGTATAATTTGTGCCATCCTGGAAGCTGCCTAGTAAAAGTTTATCAATGTAAAGCGGAAGATTTTCCTGAGGATCTAAAATAGCATGCCCCACACCGGGAACAGGTATAAAGTAAATCGCAATAAAATAAATTAGCAATAAGGCAAGCGTGCAAAGAAACTGGGCAAATACATTAAGATTTAAAATAAATAAAGACGATATTAAATAGCCCGCAGCAATCGCCTGCAAAGTATTGGAAAAAAAAGCAATCTGGCTACCATCGTAAGTAAGCAGGTTACCTTGTGCAATCATGCCTAATATCCATAAGATCACCACCCTTTTTAAAATATGCATCGCAAGTGTCGACCGCTGCGGCTTTTGCAACCTTTTTTTAAAAGATAAAGGCATCGAAACGCCTGTAACAAAAAGAAAAAGTGGCATTATAATGTCAAGAAAATGAAATCCCTGCCATGGCACATGTTCCATTTGTGCCGCCATAGTTTCTGTAAAGGAGTTGTGAATAGCATCATTCAAGGAAATGAAGATGGTTGCTCCGCCGGTTATCCAAAGCATATCAAATCCCCGCAATGCATCAACAGAAAGTATCCTGCCTGTAATTGCCGGGAAATTTTTAGGGTCAATAAGATGCATAATTTTTCTTAGGCTCTTTAGCATATGGTTTTATATGTTTGGGTTGCTATATCATTCCTTATCCTTTTTATCCATCCATGTTTCTCAGATAATCCAGGTTAATATGAGTGCAATCTATTCGTTAGATTGTTTCTGCTCATAAATATCTGTCAAAATCCATGAATAATATCGGTTATATCCAGCCTTTGTCAAGTGTGTTACGGAATCAAAAATTTGAAGGTTGAGCTATGTTAAGTATAGGCTTCTTTCGCAATATCGACAAACCCCATTATGGTCCAGGTATATAAAAAGTTTTGTTAGCGCAAGTTTGGTAACGTGGCATTTTGCCTAACCCATACTTCCCGTAAAGACGGGACAAGTGATGCGTTATAATAAAGAGATTTGTACTTTTAATTTATGAGCAGGAAATATAAATTTCATGATAACGATAAACTATATTTCTAAACAAAAGAGGGGAATTGGAAATACAGTAGTGCAAGGGATTTCTGCGGGATGAAGGGATTGGTTACTTTAAGTTACAGTTAGTAGTCAATGGCACAAATATAGCTGGCTCACAAAACCTTTGCTACGAAACTTGCCCCATCAGCGGGCTGCATCTCTTCTATCATTTCGGCAACCAGTTGGTTAAAATCTCTTTCTGCACAAAATATAATTCTTGTAATGAAATAGAAATTCTACTTTCAATTTAAAATAATTGGTTATGAAGAAAATTATGTTTGCTAGTATTGCTATTTTAATAATCAATAAAGGTTTTAGCCAGGTAAATATCGCTAATCAAAACACCCTCGATTCAATATCTAAAATTGCTATTCATTATTTGCAGGCCAAAGAAGCAGATAGTCTTTACTCTTTAGCAGGAGAGCGTTTTAAAAGCCAGCTAACAGCAGAAAATTTTAAGTCAATAGCAAATAACCAGGTCTTCCCGCTTAATGATTTTCAAAAGGTAACTTTTATTAGTACAGAAAATGGTGTGAATAGCTATAAAGTTGACGGTACGCCAGCGCTTAAATTGCTAATAAGCCTCGATGAGAAAAATAAACTGGAAACATTCCTGATTAAACCTCTCACTGACTGATAATTAATTTCAGTCTCTCTGGGCGTTCGCCTCCGCCATTTAGTCCAGGTATATAAAAAAGTTTCGCTAGCGCGAGTTTTGTTGCCCTGCATTGTGCGTAAGCTATACTTTCCGTAAAGACGGGACGCGTGATGCGATGTAATAAAGAGATTTGTATTTTTAATTGATGAGCAAAAAGTATAAATTTCACGACAGCGATAAACTTTATTTTATACAAGAGAAGAAAATTGCAAGTATAGTAGTGCCTCTTTCCTGGCGGGTGTCACCCGACATTCCTAATTCTCAGCAACGTCTCCGACAGGGGCGTTGCGCTTAGATTGTTAATGATGCAACAGGTGTTAATTAGAAGATTGTAATAATACAAAAATAAACGTCCCTAAAAAGGGACGTTTATTACAATGAAAATGACATGAGGAGTTTAGCCGTGGGCCTTTACAGGGCCCTCAATAACTTCAGTTTTTTGCATAACAAAGTCAGCCAGGTGTTCTTTTACAAATTGGGCTGCAATATGAATAGATTCATCTGCGCCGGCTTTGTCCTCGAATACACTTAAGGATGCACCTTCGCCTTCCCCTGTATTGAGCCAGTAATAACTTATAAACCCTTGCGCTTTTTTTAGTAGCGGCATCAAAAGATCCTGAACCAATTTGTCAATTTTTTCACTCTCTTCGTTTTTGAAATGATAGTGACGAACAACTGCATACATAAGGCCTCCTTTTTTAGAATGATTAATATTTGTTTAAATCAAAAGCATTTAGTCCGAAAAAATCTTTTTTGCCAATTTCTCCTTATTTGTCCTTTTAGCTGGCTTACTAAATGGATATCATTAAAACGTTGCAAAGAAAAAATATGTGTTCCTTGTTAACCGGTAGAGAGCAGTAACGTTTGTTCAATAAATTTATAACTGAGCAGTAGTTATAAAGAAAAGGTGGTTGAATTAAAAAGTAGATATTTGGTATTCCCAGGTTCTAAAAATTTTGAGGCTAAGAAAAATAAGTGAAAGGGATATTTATTTCCTTGTTTTTCCCAGTGCTCTCGTCTCTTCATCATCAAGAACGGGCGTAATTGTCGCATCGAGAATTGGATTCCAGTTAAGCGCCCAGTTAGCCATTGCCACAGCATCATCAGACTCAAAAATGGCAACACCTGTGCCACCAGCCAGGTCGTGCCAGCGGCCTATTAACCGGATATTTTCTCCCATATCTGCTTTATCATCTTCAGCTGTCATTGCAGAAAATCCTTTAAGCGTATCCAGCCTTTTTTCCTGGTGCAGACGCCATGTCAACATAAATTTCATAGTATTTATTTTTAGTTATTAATAAGCTGAATACAGAGAGAAAGCAAAGGTTGAGTAAGCTACTGAGCTGAGTTTTTTTGAAGGTTAGCGGTTTTCTAAAACTTCTTCAAATTATAGGTATGTTGATAGGCAGTGTTGACAAGGTAATCATTTTATTTACACAAGAGGAAAATAAATTGTCATTCACGTGGCTTTAGTCCAGGTCTATAAAAGTTTCGTTAGTGCAAGTTCGGTAGCCCCACTTTGGTGCAAGTATGTAAAAAGTTTCCCCCTTGTTCGTCCAAGTGTGCAGTTTCTTAGCTTGTGCTTCTAATAAACTTAAGTATAAAGAAAGCCATTAGCGACTATCCCGAAAAGATTATTTGTACATTTATGTATGAGCCGTAAGTACAAATTTCACGATAACGAAGTATAGCATCGCAGCGGATTTCTGCGGGGATGAAGGGATTGGTTACTTTAAGTTACAGTTAGTATTCAATGGCACAAGTATAGCTAGCTTACAAAACCTTTGCTATGAAACTTGGGCTATCAGCGGGATGTGGATGCCATTGCAAATAAATATATTATGAAGAGCTGGGATACTTTATACATTAATTTATTAGTGGTTTGTAATAACTTTAATTTCTTAATTAATTGCCTGATTTAACCCAGTACAATGAAACTTCTTTCATGTATAATAATAGTAGTTGTATGGTTCTATAGTTTCATAAATGGCCATCAACAAAATAATCATTCAAGTGTAGATATAGCGGCACGGGAAAGCGTTTTAAAAAGAGTTAGGCTTTATACAATCGGCTGCAGCCCCGACCTTAACTTTTTTAATCCCGGCGATTCAGCCAATGTTATTCCGTTGTTAGATGGGTGGGGAAATTACCGCATGCCTGTTACGGTAACTAACGACAGCGCAAAAATTTATTTTGAACAAGGCATCAATATGTACTATGGCTTTCACATAATAGAAGCGTTGGCTTCGTTTGATAGAGCAACAAGATTCGACAGCAGTTTTGCAATGGGTTATTGGGGAATAGCATTGGCTTACGGGCCAAACATTAATGACTTTGGTTACACTGCTTCGCCTGGCGCCATTATAGCCATGCACAGGGCAAAAGACTTAAGCGGTAATTGTACCGGTGTGGAAAAGAGATTAATTGATGCCATGCAGGTGCGCTACAGTACAGATACCGCTCAAAGCCGTGAACACCTGAACCAGTTATATATTGATGCAATGAAGAAGGTGTATACTGCTTTTCCACAAAGCGCTGATGCAGGCACTTTATATGTTGATGCACTGATGCAGCAACACCCGTGGGATTTATATACTAAAACTTACCAGCCCAAAGCATGGACGCCGGAAATTGTAAATACGCTGGAAACGATCTTAAAAATATCCCCTGAACATCCTGGCGCTTCGCATTATTATATTCATGCAATGGAAGCTTCTGCGCATCCTGAAAAAGCACTGGCTATTTCTGAGAAACTGGTTACGCTTATGCCGGGTGTTGCGCATGTGGTGCATATGCCGTCGCATATATTTATTCGCTCCGGGTATTATAACCAGGGCGAACTGGTAAATGAAAAAGCAGTAAAAAGTTATTATGATTACCTCGGCAAATATGCCCCGGTGGTTAATAATGCGCCACTCTATTTAATTCATAACCTGCACATGCAGGCTACCTGCGCCAACATGGATGGTACTTATGAGGTTGCTATGAAATCATCTGTTGATTGTAAAAATAGTTTTGACAGCAGTTGGCAATCTTTACCTGATTATATGGGAATATTTATTCAATATGTTTATATGACGCCTTACTTAACATTTATACGCTTTGGAAAATGGGATGATATATTGAATACGCCTGAAAACCCTTCATCGTTAATCTATGCAAACCTGCTATGGCATTACGGGCAGGGATTAGCGTATGCAAGAAAGCATGATTTTACAAGTGCTTCATCACAGTTGAATGCTTTACAACGGGAATTAACTAATGACCAGTTAAGCGCCCCGGCGCCCAGTTATGCCAATCCCGGAATTACCAGCGCAAAAGTTGCGGAGAAAATATTGCTCGGTGTAATAGCAGAAGAGCAAAATAATTTACCTCCATCCATTACCTTTTTAACGCAGGCGGTAGCGGCTGAAGACAGTATGATTTATAATGAACCGAAAGATTGGGTACATCCTGCAAGGCAATATTTGGGAAGTGTGTTATTGAAAGCAAAAAAATACCCGGCAGCCGAAAAGGTGTATAAAGAAGACCTGGTAATTAATCCACACAATGGCTGGAGCTTAACCGGCCTTGCTATTGCTTTGGATAAGCAGCATAAAAAAACTGAGGCTGCCACCATAAAAGCCAAAGCAATAAATGCTTTAAAAAGGGCAGATGTAAAAATAAAAAGTTCAGTATTTTAATATGAATGGTAAAGGTGTTTTAATATTCATATTAAGCCGGTTACCTGCACCACTTTCGTCCAGGTAGAGATAATGTTCGTTAGCACAGGCTTTGTAGTATAGCCTTGAGCGTTAGCTATGATTCTGGTCAATATGGGACAAGTGATGCTAAGATTAAAAGATACTTATATTTAGGCCAATGCGCTTGTTTGGTCCATTCCCCGGCTATTCGTAATAACGTTCAGTGCTAAGAAACCCACATTTCGCTATTCGTATAATCAATAACCGATAATCGAATTTAGATTTCTTACAGATCGGGTGTTGGTGATTTGCTTAGCTATACGCAAAACCAAACACCTACGTGACTTTTCTGGAAGACCAATAATAGCGGAATTAGTTTGTGTTGTTCTGCTTAATTGATTTTTTAGTATCATTTGTTGATGCGATAACTAATGCAATACCACAGAAAAGCAACGCAACAATTGCACGTGCAATTTCATTTCCGCCGGATACATAGGGATTTGCAATGGCGTCAGGCACATGGAAAAAAAGAAAAAAAAGAAAAAGCATGATTGCTAAAAGAAATGCAATTGGCCTTATCCATATTTTGAAACTAATTGCCACACCTGAACCAATAAGTGCTACTCCTACAAAATAAGTCCAAAAAACTGGCACCCCAAGCCATTTTGGTACCATGGTAGACACAAAATCAGTAAAAACAAAATGACTGCATCCAAACAATATGATGAGAATGGAATAAAAAATTCTCCCAGGTGGAATAAGTTTTTCTAACAATAATTCAAAGAAG
>JBBSEV010000101.1:0-10615 GCA_038239385.1 Chitinophagales bacterium | reverse complement strand
GCGTATGTGAGACCTTCCTTTGATAATTCCCAGGCTAAAGCCCGCTGATAGATTACTTCCTGAAAACCATTGCCCAGAAATTTATGAACTTCAAAAGAAGCTCCTATAATTTTTTCAGTAGTATCCTTATATTTTAAGTCAGTTGCCATATTTATTTCCGTGTAATCTTTTAATCCTATTAATCAGTGATTCAGACAACAGGCAACTGAATAATAAACTCACTTCCCTCACCTTCCCTTGTTTCTACTTTTATTTCTCCACCATGCGCTTTTATAATATCATAACTTAAACTCAAACCTAATCCTGTTCCATGCCCAGTCGGCTTTGTTGTAAAGAATGGTTGAAAGATTTTATCAACTATGTTTTGAGGAATGCCATTGCCGTTGTCTTTAACTCTTATCTCAACTTTATCATTTATTTTTTTTGTTTGGACTGAAATAATTGGTTTATAATTTTCACCAGCAGTTTTGTTCTTTTCGTTCAATGCGTAAAAAGCATTGTTTAATAAATTTAATAGTACTCTTCCAATATCCTGGGGTATGATATTTATTTTTTTAATTGTTGCATCAAAATCAGTCTTCATCGTTGCATTAAAAGTTTTGTCTTTTGCTCTTATACCATGAAAGCTTAACCGCAAATATTCATCAGCTAAAGCGTTAACATCAGTAGGCTCTTTTTGGCTCGTGCTTACCTGTGAATGTTGCATCATTCCTTTTACTATAGAATCTGCTCGCTTGCCGTGATGATTTATTTTTTCCTGGTTATCTATTAAATCATTTGCAATAGACTTTGCCTCGTCGAGGTTTCCTTTATCTATTTCATCTTTCATTTCAATCAGCAACTCTTTATTCACTTCAGAAAAATTATTCACGAAGTTTAACGGGTTCTGAATTTCATGCGCAATGCCTGCAGTGAGTTCTCCAAGGCTTGCCATTTTTTCCCGTTGAATAAGCTGAGCCTGGGTGGATTTAAGTTCTTCGAATGCGGCTTCCACCTGCTTTTTTTGAAGATCAATCTGGTCCTTTTGCATCTGGATCCTTTTCTTTTTAGAATTTATATTCCTTATGATAAAGAAAGCAGTGAGTAGCGCAATCAGTGCTGCTATAAGAATAGAATTTTTATAAAGCCGTTCCTGTTTTAGTGTTTGCTGCTGCAGCGCTTTTTGCGCCGACAGAATTTTTATATCGGCCTGACCTTGTTCGATCTCGTTTTTTGATTCAAAATAAGCCAGCTTATTCTGGTAGTTTCCGCTGGCAACCGAATCGAGTGTTGAGTGGGTTAATTTAAAATAATAAAGGGAGGAATTATAATTCCCTGAATTTTCGTAGAGTTGCGAAAGTATTGCGGCAGCTTCGGCCCGGAGCATTTTAAGCTGTGCTGAATCAGCTATAGTAAAGGCCTCGCGGGCATATTGCATAGAAAGTCCGAATTGTTTTTTTTGAAATGCCACTTTACTCATCCAGGTTAACGAAGCCGCTATTTGCTCTTTGTTCCCTGCTCGCATTGAACTTTGAAGAGTATTTTCAAATTGCTTTGCGGCGCTATCCGCCATTCCTGTTTCATAAAAAAATTGTCCTTTAAGCAAGGTATTATAACTACCTGGCCTGAGCAGGTAAACCCTCGCGGAATCGTATTGCTTCAGTGTCATAAAAGTATTACCAACCTGGTCAAGTGAATAAGGGAAAGCCTCCATACCATGTTGCCTTGCATATTCTACGCTCTCTTTATAATACTTCATGGCGATATCGGGCTGCCCTCCATTTAGAAACATATTACCTGTATTGATCAGTGAAAAAACGGTGCCTTCATAATCATCGGTAGTCTTTCTTACTTCAATTCCCTTTAAAGTGTAATCGATAGCCCTTTGAAATTCTCCCATTTTCTGGTGAGCAATACCCATATAGTTTAAGACTGCGGCTTCTCCTTTTTTAAAACCAATTTCACGGAACAAGGCGAGGGATGAGTCATAAAAAATTAATGAATAGGGATAATTTTGAAAGCTCATCCACATTGATCCAAAATTATTATAAGTATCAGCCATTCCTTTTTTATCGCCCAGCGATTTAAAAAGCAAGATCGCTTTATCGAGAAAAGGTTTTACTTCAGGTTCTTTTAGCCCTTTGTAGATGGAGGTTACGCCAAGGTTACGAAAAGCTTCAGCTTCTCCGGCGACGTAGTTCAGTTCTTTTGCAATGCCGAGGGCCCTATTTGCATAAAGAACAGATGAGTCGTAGTTCTGTGTCCAGTAAAATTTACTTATGGCGTTGGTAATATCTGCTTTTTTAATTCCTGTTGCTGATGTGAGTGCCCTCATCATACTATCCGGGTACCTGCGCTGAGAATTTGAAATCAACGAAGAGCATATGGCTATTGCCAGTAAACATCGCCTTGCGGGTATTCCAGCTTTTCTCAAAATTGCCGTTGACATTACACTTACGTTTTAAAAATAACTATAAGGGAAGAAGGGTAATAAATTTTGTTCCCACTTTTTCTTTCATCTCAATTCTTATTTACTTTCTATGCGCCTTTATAATTTCATAACGTGTCACAACCATCATTTATATAAGTAAATAAATTTTGAATTTAGTTTCCTCACCTTCGGCTGTCTCCACCTCTATTTCACCATCATGTGCTTTAATAATATCGTAGCTTAAACTCAATCCTAAGCCTGTTCCTTGCCCCGTTGGCTTGGTAGTAAAGAAAGGTTGAAAGATTTTATCAACAATGTTTTGCAGAATACCTTTTCCATTGTCGGTTACTATAATTTCAACCTTATCATTTATTTTTTTTGTTTGAACTGAAACGATTGGTTTATAATTTTCATGAGCAGTTTTCTTTTTTTCATTCGTTGCATAAAAAGCATTGTTGTACAAATTCAATAACACTCTTCCAATGTCTTGTGGAATGATGCTAACTTTTCCAATTGTATTGTCAAAATCTGTTTTAAAATCTGCATTAAAGTTTTTGTCTTTTGCTTTTAAACCATGATAAGCCAAACGTAAGTATTCATCACACAAAGCATTAATATCAGTTAGTTCTTTTTGCCCGCTGCTCATGCGGCTATGCTGCAGCATTCCTTTTACGATTGCATCAGCCCGCTTGCCATGATAATTTATTTTTTCTTCATTGGCTATAACATCTTTTGCAATTACTCTTGCGTCTTCATAATTTCCTTTTTCAATCTCCTCATCCAATTCTCCCAGCAACTCTTTATTCACTTCCGAAAAATTATTGACGAAGTTTAAAGGGTTTTGTATCTCGTGTGCGATGCCCGCGGTGAGCTCTCCAAGGCTTGCCATCTTTTCGCTTTGTATAAGTTGTGATTGGGTTGATTTTAAATGGGCAAGAGTTTGCTCTAAAATAAGGTTAGCTTTCTTTTTGGAACGAAAACGGTAATAAACACCTGCAGCTAATAATAATAGCAAAGCAGCTATGCCAATAGAAAAGTTGCGGGAGAGAGAAGATATTTTATTTTCGTTCTCAAGTTTTGAAATGGAAAGTTCTTTTTCATTCATCTGTTGTTCCGTTTCGAAACTAATGGTCCTGTATTTTGCCTGGTCTGCCAGTACGCTGTCCTGTAAATTGATAAACAATTTATAAGTTTCTTTTGCTTTTAAATTGTTTCCTGTTTCCTCATACAATTCTGCCAATAGTTTATCATCTCTCAAAACATCAAGACGGGTATTTTTTATTCTTGTAATATCTTTTAGCAGCAATGCAATAGCATCGACTTCCCTGTTTTGTTTTATTCTAACCAAAGCCAGGTAATAGTCAGGACCAAGAATCCAGCCATTGGTATTTACGGCAAGATTTTTTTGATTGATGAGTTGCCAGCATTGTTGCAGCAGAGAATCAGCTTCGTTCAACTTACCTATCTCAATATAATACAATGATCGTATTTCCAGCACATATGCAAGACCCTGGGGCAACGGGGGGTTGTAACATGCATTTTCCGTAATATTTAAAAAATACTCCACACTGTCTAAATCATGCATTTTAATTTTAGCCAATGCAAGATTCCTGGCAATAAATAACTGGCTAAATCCCCTGGGTTTATTCCCTGCATTATAAAAAGCAGTTGCTTTATTAAAAGCTGTTGAAGAATATTTTATGGATTCTTCATAGTTACCCATAAGAATATAGTAATCACTTATAAAACCGTAATTATTTATCCAACCATATTTTCCGGCAACTTTTGCCAGGTCAAAAAAGTACTGTTGAGAATCTGTTTTACCGGAATCAAGGTAGCTTATAGATTTCTTCATGTTATAAATACCAGACTCAGGCAAACCAATAGTTCTGTACAAGGAAGCAAATACCCAATAACAAAGCGACATCCCCGCAGAGTCGTTATTTGTCTTATAGGTGTTCAGTTTTTCTTTATAAAATTGAAAACCTTCCTGTAACCTTCCCGAATTGCGGTAAGGATTTCTAAGTTCCCTTAAAAAAGCTTGTTCCAGAAATGCTGCATGAGGTGTTTTGCTATTTTCTAATTTTTTTATATTCAATTTTCCGTAATCAATTGCCTTGCTTTTATCTGATGTACCTAAACTAACCATGATGTTGTATTTTACCAGGTAGCCAAGATCTTCATCATTATCTTTTTTAAATTGATAACCCGTGTTTTCGAGTTGATTTATTTGAGCATCGGTTAATACAGTACTGCTGATCAGTTGCCTGGCAGAATTGAACGCAACTGTGTCAAGTTTACTTTCAGTTTTGATTTTTTTGAGCAAAGTAATAATGGAATCAACCCCGCTTTGTTGTGCTACAACAGCATTGCAATAAATAACTAATACACAGATTATTGTAAGTTTCAATATTGTTGTGTTGTGATTAATAATGCCATTCACTTTTATACAGTTAATTTGATTATAAATTCAGTTCCCTCTCCTTCTTTGCTTTCCACTTTTATTTCTCCGCCATGTGCTTTGATGATATCATAACTTAAGCTTAATCCTAATCCTGTTCCTTGTCCTGTTGGTTTGGTGGTAAAAAATGGTTGGAAGATTTTATCAACTATGTGTTGCGGAATGCCGTTACCATTATCACTTACTCTTATTTCAATCTCGTCATAAATTCTTTTTGTTTGAACAGAAACAATAGGTTTATAACTTTCATCAGCGGCTCTTTTCTTTTCATTTACTGCATAAAATGCATTGTTGTATAAGTTCAATAGCACTCTGCCTATGTCTTGCGGAACGAGATTTATTTTCCCAATGCTGTTATCAAAATCTGTTTTAAGATTTGCATTGAAGGTTTTATCTTTTGCTCTTATACCATGATAACTTAACCGTAAATATTCATCTGCTAAAGCATTTATATCTGTGGATTCTTTTTGCCCTGTGCTTACCTGTGAGTGTTGCATCATTCCTTTTACTATAGCATCTGCACGCTTGCCGTGATGATTTATTTTTTCCTGGTTATCTATTAAATCATTTGCAATAGACTTTACCTCTTTGAGGTTTCCTTTATCTATTTCATCTTGCATCTCAAGTAATAATTCTTTATTTACTTCAGAAAAATTATTGACGAAGTTTAACGGGTTTTGTATCTCATGCGCAATGCCTGCCGTAAGCTCTCCAAGTGAGGCCATCTTTTCTGATTGGATGAGTTGGGATTGGGTTGATTTTAATTCGGCAAGTGTTTTTTGTAGCACTGTATTTGCTTTTTGTTTTTGCCTGTTGTTTTGGTAAAGAATAAAACCAATTAATAAAAATATAAATATTACTCCAAGCAATCCATACATCTTTATTTTGTTTTTATTCTCCAGTTGCCGAGCAGCAAGTTTGTTTTTATTCTCTAGTTGCTGAGCTGCAAGTTCCTGCTGATGTGTTTTTTCATTGAAGGAAATATTTTGTGCTTCCCTTGTTTTTTGCCTGCTGAATAAACTATCTTTTAATGTAATTGCTATTTTCTGGTATTTGATCAGGCTATCCTTATTACCTGAAAATTCATAAAGATGCGCCAGTTGAATGACTGCGTTCAATTTTCCGTCGGGGTAGAACTGTCCACCTTGCTGTGTGTACGATTTGCTTGCATAATAAATGGCTGAGTCTTTGTAACCGGTTTTTTCAAATACTTTGGAGACAGCATCGTAGATATCTACAAGGTCAGTATTAAGCGCAAATTTTTTTGCAATGGTTATTCCTTCGTTATAATACGTTAAAGCCAGGCCATGATTATTTTTTTTAGCATTTATCCTTCCTAATGCAAATGGTATCATGCTAAAGTGCTTTGTTAATGAATACGATTTTTGTAAATAATACAAGGCAGAGTCAAACTGGTTGATTTCCTCATATACTTTACCTATATTTCCAAGTACAATTGAAGCTTGCTCAATATCTGCATATGGGGTTGTAAATAATTTTTTTGCTTGATAGCCATATTCCAATGCCTGCTTATAATCCTGTTGGCGGCGGTAGCATTCCATTAAAGAATTATTTGAATATACTTGTCTTCCGGTATCATTCAATTCTTCTGAAATCGCTAGTGCTTTAAAACCAAAATTCAATGCACCTGGAAAATTTCCCATTAAGGACAAACTCAGGCACAAGATATTAAGGGGCCCAACCTGTTTACCTTTAATATTTAATTTTTGGGCAATCTCTAATCCTTGTTTTGCATAGGCCGCAGAAGTATCGGGATAGGAAAAAAGATAAGTCTGGGCCAGTTTAAATAATATCCAATGTTTTGCTGTATCTTCTTTTGCATTGGCAAGCCTTTGTTTCAGAATGTCAATATTTTCCCACTGGGCAAAGCCGGTGTTAAATTTAAGTGCAAGAATAGTAATCAATAGTAATATCTTTTTCATCAAATTGTTTTAATTGGTAACTGAATTATAAATTCCGTTCCCTCTCCTTCCTTCGTCTCCGCTTTTATTTCGCCACCGTGCGCCTTCACAATATCATAGCTTAAACTTAAACCCAATCCAGTTCCTTGCCCTGTTGGTTTTGTAGTGAAAAATGGTTGAAAGATTTTATCAACTATATTTTGTGGGATGCCATTGCCATTATCAGCAACTTTGATTTCTATTTTGTAACCAATCTTTTTGGTGCTTACTGAAATGGTGGGCTCATAAGCTTTGCCCCCTTCAGGAGATTGGGGGGATTGTTTTTTCTTTTCGGCAAGGGCATAAAACGCATTGTTATACAGGTTCAGAATTACTCTTCCAATATCCTGCGGAACCATATTTATCTTCTCAAGCGTATTATAAAAATCAGTTTTAATTGTGGCATTGAATGTATTGTCTTTGGCTCTTAAGCCGTGATAGCTTAATCGTAAATATTCATCTGCCAGCACATTTATATCAGTTAGTTCTTTTTGCCCGCTGCTCATACGGCTATGTTGCAACATTCCTTTTACGATTGCATCAGCACGCTTGCCATGATGATTTATTTTTTCAAGGTTTTGTATTATATTTTCTGCAATGGCAATGGCTTCTTCATTATTGCCATTAATTAATTCTGTTTTCATTTCATCCAATAATTCATTACTCACTTCTGAAAAATTATTGACGAAGTTCAACGGGTTTTGTATTTCATGTGCAATGCCTGCGGTGAGCTCTCCAAGCGAAGCCATTTTTTCTGATTGAATTAATTGCTTTTGTGTTTCTTTTAATTCGATTAGTGCATCTTCGGCTCTCCTCTTTTCAGTTTGCAGCTTTATTAAATCTTCTTCTGCATGGATGGCATGAGCTTCTGCAATTTTTAAATCACTAAATCTTGTAAACGTAAGGTTAAAAACATAGGAAAACCGTTCAAGCAAATCAACGGTTTCTTTTGGCTGTTCTTCAGGTGAGGCCATACCAATAAACCCCTTGGAAAAATACGTGATGTATTGCACTCTTCTTTTTTGTAATAATCCATCTTTAAAAGGAACATGCAGTTCATCGCCGAGGTAATGAAAATAATCAGCCAGTTCTTTTCCATACATATCAATTACGATAGATTTTTTTTGCTGCTTCCATCCATCATACATTTTTTTCATTGAAGCATTTTCGTGTGCATTGCCGGTAAACATAGTGCTTACTTTGGTGCCATCTTCATCTGTGATCCAGAATTCTATATTACCACTTTCATCATTGATAACGCCTATGTATAAACGATTTGGTGCAATGCCCAATACAATTAATTGTTGGAAAAGAACAGCAGAAGTTTCGGCAAGCTCATCACTTTTTTGCATGGCCAATGTTCTGCTGCGAACACGTTCTAACGCAGCTTCTATTTGCGATTCTTTTACCTGCGCTTCAGCTAATTGCAAATCATTATAACGGGTATAGGTAAGGTTAAACACATCTGCAAAACGTTTCATTACAATTTTTGCTTCTTCCGAAAAAGCAGTTCCCCGAAACGCAAATAATCCGCCTGCAGGAAATGTAGCCAAAAAATAATATTGTTGAACGTCCTCATGCGCTGTTACCAATGAATGCGAATCGGGTAATTTAAAATTAGCGGATACCTGTTTTTTATAATAATCCGTTAAATCCTCTCCCTGTAGTTCATAAGAATATTCTTCCTGTTTCAGCCATGCATTAAATGCGCCCTGTAACAAAGGATGAATATCCATTGATTCATCGCCGGATACTTGTACCGGCATATCCTTCTCTGACTTGGTAGCTGCCCAAACATTTACGCTACGCTTTCCTTTATTAATAATTCCAATGCCACATCGCAACATACCAAGGTCAAGTTTATCCAGTTCTTCAAAAACAATAGCAACAGCATTAGCAAGGTCTTCACTCTTTTGCATGGCCATTGCTTTTGATCTTACCCTTTCCAAAGAGGCTTCTATCTTTGCTTCTCTCGCCTGTGCTTCTGCTTTTTGCAGATCGAGGAAACGGGTATAAGTTTGTTGGAATACACGTCCGAAACGCCTAATGATGTTGTTTTCCTCTTCGCTATAAGCTATAGCTTGGTAATTTGCAATGGAAAGAAATATGTTTTTAAAAAATGCTGTCGAGAAAGCCAGTCCTTTTTTATTATACACATATTGCTTTCGTTCTTCAGGACTGTGTTTAAGAATTGTATTCTCAAATATATATTTGAACAATTCATTTTTTTCCTCATAGGATAAACTAAACGAGGTAAATTCGGATCCTTGCTTAATGGCATCATTGAATTGCCTGGAAAATTTTAAATCTGTCTGCGGAAAATAAATCTTTGCAGGAGTTTCTGCACCCGGTGTAGATATCCACCACTCCCAACCATCATTCGAATAATTAGTAATGAAATTTGCCGTATCGAAATAAAATCCTAGTTGCTGAAATTGTTCTGTAACTGAGTTGATCACTTCGTGCAAACTTTCACTATGATGCATGGCCATTGATTTGCTTCTCACTCTTTCTAATGAAGCTTCTATTTGCGCTTCTCTTGCCTGCGCTTCTGCTTTTTGGAGATCGAGGAAACGGGAATAAGCGAGATTGAACACTTGTGCTGCCCGCTTCAGTAAATACTTGGATTCCTGCGAGGGTTCACTATTGGTAATAAGCAGGAGCGCTCCTGCTGAAATTTTTGAATAATTGTAATACAAAACATCAGGCACTAATATTTCACCTTTATCATTAAGTTCTACTACTTCCGGTGCTAGTTTATATAAGTATTCATACCATTCTTTAAGCATTTTACGATCTGCAACAATGGTATAATCAGATTCTTTTTCATGATATTTTTCTTTGTCTTTCCTTGCTCTTTCGGTTTTACTCCAGTCAACAATTCGTTTGCCGTTTACGATTTCTACCTTAGAAGAGTCAGGGTGACGATAAGAATACCAGGCTTGAAATTGATCTTTATCCTCATGATAAATGTGAACAAGGATAGACTCTAATTCCTTTTCTCCCAGGAGAGCAACTTGTTCACGCAATACATGGGTAACTTCCAAAATGTCTTCGGATGAATGCATAGCCATTGCAGATGACCTTATCCGCTCCAACGCAGCTTCTATCTGCGCTTCTCTTGCCTGCGCTTCTGCTTTTTGCAGGTCGAGGAAACGGGTATAGGTACGTTCAAATTCTGTAGCAAAGCGACCGAGTATCTTTTTTTCATCTTGCGTTAAATCATTTTGAGTCATTACACCAAAGCAGCCATGTTTCATAAAGGCTTCTATATAATATAGTCCGTTACGAAAATGCTCGGGCTTTAATTTTTCAACGCCATCAATCAATTCTTTCCATGCGGCAAAATAATTTTCTACACCTTCAGGCGGCACAGCGTATGAATGAACTTGTTCATCGCTTTTCCAATCAACAAGACATTGTTTTGTGGCAAGCTCATTTCTATCAAGCGGATAATTAATAGCTTTATTTTTAAAAAAGACTGAACCGTTTTCATTCTCTTCCCAGATAGCCCAAAAAATATGTTTATCTTTCTCCTCATCCGGCAGCCATAAAAAAGAAAATGCTGAATTGATACCAAGCAATTGAACCTGCTCGTGAAAAACACGTAAGGTATTATCCAACTCTTTTGAATGCTGCATAATCATACTTTGCGTACGGGTACGTTCCAATGCCGCTTCTATCTTTGCTTCTCTTGCCTGTGCTTCGGCTTTTTGCAGATCAAGAAAACGGGTATAGGTTTGCTGGAATACTTTTCCAAAACGCTTCAAAATATTATTCTCT
>JBBSEV010000100.1:0-11011 GCA_038239385.1 Chitinophagales bacterium | reverse complement strand
TTTATGGTGAAGAATACTTTTGTTTTTACAAAGATGAATATATTGGCACCGCAACATTTAGTGATGATCCATCTATCGGCGACAGCTTTGTAAAACTGGAAGTGCATGAAAAACGCGGGCTCGAAGAAATAATAATTATGCCTGATTATTGGGTTATGAAAGAAGAGGAGGATTTTTAAGAAAGATTGCTAAACTCTCTAACAGCTTATATTCAACACGCAACTCTGCTATGCCTTTATTATAAGTTACCCCACCAATTGAATAAATAATTTCTTGAGCATTTCCCCGGCACCTTCGCAAAAACCTGGGTGCACTTTGGAAGTTTGCACCATTGTACTGCGTATAGATGTAAGCCAACGGAAGCGTTCTGTTGCGGGAAGTTTGCCTATTGGCCCGGCATTATCACTGCCATTGCAAATCTGTTCAAAGGCATTGAGGTATTCTCTCACTAAAGCTACATCGCAATCGCTGCATAAAACCTGGAGCCGCTTTTCATCAACTTTATAGAGAGCTTTTAAAAACTTTTGTTTAGCGCAATACAGTACGACTCCCACATTAAGGAATTCTTCCCGTTCTACTCTCGGGACTATGCGAATAACAGCATATTCAAATAAGTCCTTCTCTTGCATGTAGTGCTTCTTTTACAAAAAATGATGAATATGTAATTCTGTCGATCAAAAATTTTTCATAAGCCTGCTTGTGTAGATCGACAGATGAAAATGGAGCATCTTTCAACAACCATTCATCAGGAATTAATAATACTAGTGAATGAATAATTTCATCAGTAAGTAATGTGTGAAATTCTTTGTCAACAATTTCAAGCTCGCTGGCTTGCCACAATAAAACGTGATCTTTTATGTGGTTGAAAGTGCGTAAAGCTTGTTCTTCCCAATTGTTCCATGAATGATGAAAATATAAACCGGCCCCATGATCAATCAACCATAATTCTTTATGCCACCAAAGTAAATTTGTATTTCTTGAAGTACGATCCACATTATTCAACAGGCTATCGAGCCATACAATTTTGGAAGCCTGCAGTGAATTAACTTTTGTAACAACAGGATCAAACGTAACAGCACCCGAAAGATAATGTAGGCCGAGATTTAATCCTACACTTGCTTTTAGCAGATTTTGTATCTCTTCATCGGGCTCTGTGCGTCCAAAGGCTTCATCAAGGTTTGCAAATACAATCTCAGGTATGTGTAATCCCATTATGCGGGCGAGTTCTCCGCCAATTAATTCTGCAATCAATGTTTTTACTCCCTGTCCTGCTCCCCGAAACTTAAGCACATATAAAAAATCATCATCGGCTTCAACAATTGCGGGCAGGGAACCTCCTTCGCGCAAAGGTGTTATGTAACGTGTTACCTGCACGGTGCGTATGTCCGCCTGAAAACTTTTCATGAAATACAAACATACAAATATCCATCTGTGTGTTTAAATTTTGACATCGTTATTCATAGGAAATTTCATCAATCATTATTGCAGTAAATTTGGCTTAGTTTAATCGCATAGTTTTTGTTAATTAAAAATTCAATTTATACCGTTTGGTAATTTTTTTTAAGCTTAAAATATTTAATCAAATTTTTATTAATTAATTATGAATAATCTAAATGATAAAGTTGCCTACATAACAGGCGGATCGAAAGGAATAGGATATGGAGTGGCGAAAATTTTATTGGATAATGGGGTGAAGGTTGCTATTACCAGCCGTAGTTTATTATCGGCAAAAAAAGCTGCAGAGTCTTTGACTAAGGATGCTTCAATGATATTGGCTTTGGAATCTGACGTAAGTTCTCTTGCCTCTGAAACGAAAGCTGTTAAGGCGGTTACCGATCATTTCGGACAGCTTGATGTACTTGTTGCCAATGCAGGAGTAGGCCATTTTGCTTCTATTGAAACTCTGACCGAAGATGAATGGAAGAGCACAATAGATACAAATCTTACCGGAGTTTTTAATAGTGTAAAAGCAAGCCTTGATGCGCTTAAAAAATCTGAAGGATATATTATTACCATCGCCAGTCTTGCAGGTGCTAATTTTTTTGCAAATGGTTCTGCATATAATGCAAGTAAATTTGGCCTTGTAGGATTTTCACAAGCTATAATGCTTGACCTTCGTCAATATGGTATTAAGGTTACCACTATTATGCCGGGCTCTGTTGCCACACATTTTAATGATCATACACCAACAGATGCCGATGTCTGGAAGATACAACCCGAAGATATAGGGCAGATGGTTGCAGACCTTTTAAATATGAATCCCCGCACATTGCCGAGTAAGGTTGAGGTAAGGCCTTTAAAACCTGGTAAAGGATAATGCTATTTTATATTTGAAGCAAATAATATAAAATGAAAATATATTTTTATTCTCTTTGAAGAATTTTTTGTTTGATTAAGATTAACATAAATGCTATTTCATAGCCCACTAATCAAAATTCATCATCTTACCTTGGCACTATGAAATATATTTTAATTACCTGTTTTTTATTTATCGCAGTTTCAGCGTTTGCACAAAAAGAGATAAAAATTGAAGAGGCAAAAAACCATCCTAATGAAATTGTGAAAATCTGTACTAAAATTTATGGCGGCAAGTCAATAGCAAATGCTCTTGATACTCTTACTTTGCTGGATGCAGGAAAACCTTATCCCGATTCGCCATTAAGGTTGGTAATAAAAGGAAATGCACAAAGAGAATTTACCGGCGATATCGTAAATTATTACAAAGGAATGAATGTATGTATATCAGGAAAAACACAATTGTATAAGGGCAAACCGGAAATTGTGGTAACAGACAAAGCCATGATTTTTGAACAGATGAAAGATCAAATAGATTTACAAGAACCAAAATAATTGTAATCAAATTACCTTAATTAATCAGTGGATATTCCGTTGCAATTATATAGTGGTAAGCAATCTTTATCGCTACAAGTTGACTGATATAGTAATACAACTATCGTACATATACTATTTATACAGTAATTTCTTAGCTATAATAATCAGGCAGTAATGCTATTGCAAAACCTTTGAGGCAGCCATATCTTTGTATCTGAAGTTAATTAATGTTCAATAAGTAGTTACTCAAAATATCCAAAACATTGAAAAGAACCAATAACCGAATCCAAATAAAGAAACCGATATAAATCCAATATTAGTCAAGTTCCTTTTTAAAATTCAATACCTGTAACCAACCAAAATATCCAAAGAAAACCAGCCTGTAAAATGGCACCCAATTTATCCTTAAAAAATTAATTACCCCTGTAATTAAAATTATTCCTTAAAGAGCCCTGCAAAGCAGGGTTTTTTTTTATATAAAGTATTTGCGCAAATAAAGAAATAAAATTTAAAGAGAAATTTATGAAGGCTGTAATTTATTTTTTTTCAGTGCAATAATTTTAAAGCTATTATGATAATTTGATAGATATTTAATGTTTATCGTATTTGCCCCACCCTCATAGTAATTTCAGTATCAATATAATTAAGCACTACTGCTCTTGCGAAGGAACATAGTGGAAGTATCTTTGTATAAGAAGTTGATTGATGTTCAGCAACATTAATCAAATATCCAAATCCATTGAAAAAGAGCCCGTTTCCAAATCCATGAAAACTAAAAATCCGATATCAGTCAACTTCTATTTTTATTTTTCCAATACCTGTAATAAACCAACTATCCAGATTATCCTGTAAAAAATTAATGAAACCCTGATTTAAAATTATTATTAAAAAAAGGCTCCGAATTTTCGGAGCCTTTTTTTATCTTCAGAATTTTTAAATAACAGCAGTTTTAAATTTCTTGCGGTTTAATAAAATGTATCTTAGTTTTTCAACAATTCTTTTAATATCAAGAAATGTCAGAAGTAATTTTTCCACTTATAGAGGCAAAGGAGTTAAACAATATCCATGCAACCAAAAACCTGATATTGATTGATGCCCGCACTGGAGTGGATGCGTCCTCAAAATATTTACAGGAACATCTTACAGGAGCCTTCTTTGTTGATTTGGACAGGCAACTTGCGGATATAAAAAACAATGCTGCGGATGGCGGCAGGCATCCACTGCCCGATCCCCAAAAATTTGCACAATTAATTGGAGACCTTGGAATAGACCCTGATTCTCATGTGGTAGTTTATGATGACAAAAATGGTGCTAATGCTGCCGCCCGCTTCTGGTGGATGTTATATTCAATCGGCCATCCGAATGTCCAGGTGTTAAATGGCGGCTATGCTGCTGCAATAAAAGCAGGGTTTTCAACTTCTTCAGGTGAAGAAAAGGCTGTAAAAAAAAATAGCTATAAAACAACGGAATGGTTGTTACCAACCGTAACAATAGATGAAGTAGCAAAAGCTGCAATCGATAATTTATTTACAATAATTGATGTTCGTGAAAAAGTTCGATATGATGGAGAACATGAGCCAATTGATTTAATTGCAGGCCATATTCCCGGTGCAATAAATATGCCTTTTACAAACAACCTGGATGAGAACGGGCTTTTTCTATCTCCCTTAAAACTAAGAGACAAATACATGTCGGTTACTCAAGGGGGGAATATGGAAAATGTAATAGTGCATTGCGGTTCAGGAGTAACTGCCTGTCATACAATTTTAGCGATGTCCTCAGCAGGCCTTACTATACCTTCTCTATACACGGGTTCCTGGAGTGAATGGTCCAGAAATAATAAACCTATTGCCACAGCTTTCAATAAATGAAAATGTTGTTTCCAGGGACTTAATCTATACATGTTTCCCTAGGATTGTTTGATTATTTGTTGTGGTATATTACTCATACGCCATTGGTGTATTTACTAATCCTGCAGTAATTACTGAACATGCATAATTAAGCAGTACTGCTCTTGTTGCGGGCACCTTACATGAATATCTTTATACCAGAAGTTGATTGATGTTTAATAGCATTAATCAAAATATCCAAAAAATCCATTGAAAAATAAGTATCCAGGATCCAATAAAAAAACCACCAAAAAATCCGATATCAGTCAACTTCTTTTTTCTTTTTCCAATACCTGTAACAAACCAAATATCCAAAGAAAAACAAGCCAATAAGAAGGCATGTCCGAATTATCCTTTAAAAAAATATTACCCCCGGAATAAAAATATTCCATAAAAGCCCGCAAAAAATGCGGGTTTTTTTATTTGAAAAAGGTAAGAGGTTTCTTCATCTTATTATTTTACCGGCAAATCTCTCACAACTAATTTTTTTCCAACTACTTTTATTGAATTCTCTTAAATTTTTTTTCCAAAATTAAATTCAATAAAAAAATAATCTGGTAAATTATTAAAAAATAAATTGCGGTAAAACATTTAATTTCTATTAACTATTTTTTGAAAACAAATATTTTAGAATGACATCCAACCAACAATTAATTACCAACTTTTACCGGGCATTTCAAAAAAGGGATTATAAGACAATGCAAAGTTGTTATGCAGAAGATGCCGTTTTTAATGATGAAGTATTTTCTAACCTTAATGCTAATGAGATTAAAGCTATGTGGGAAATGCTTTGTATAAGAGGCAAAGATTTGCAATTGGATTTTTCAAACGTTCAAGCCGATGAAAAAAAAGGAAACGCTGAATGGGTAGCATCTTATACTTTTTCAAAAACCAACAGGAAAGTAGTAAATCGTATAAAAGCGAAGTTTACTTTTCACAATGAAAAAATCTCAAAACATACTGATAGTTTCAATTTTTATAATTGGTCACGGCAGGCGTTAGGTATAACAGGACTTTTATTAGGATGGACTTCATTAGTAAAAAATAAAGTGCACAAAGAAGCAATGAAAAACCTTAAAGATTTCATGCAAAGAAAATAATAAGTGCCTGTTTTTTTTGAGTATGTATACCTTTCTATTAATAAAATTTATAACGATTGAATCCCTTATTATTTAATTTTGAATTAATAGTTATAAATAAAAATTCATGAAATTAAAATCCATTCTTAATTGTTTAATTTGTCTGCTTTTATTTGCACAATGTTTAGAAGCGCAGTGGGTGAGCCTGTTTAATGGTAAAGACCTTCACGGATGGAAACAATTAAATGGTAAAGCAAAGTATCATGTAAAGAATGGGGAGATCATCGGCACAACCGTTGCAAACACGCCTAATAGTTTTCTGGCGACTGAAAAAGTTTATGGAGATTTTATTTTTGAAACAGATTTCAAAGTAAATAGTAGCATGAATTCTGGTATTCAGTTTCGCAGCGAGATAAAAGATGCCAGCGATACCTGCCATGTCACGGATATCAAAACACCTGAAAGAGTTCATGGTTACCAAATGGAAATTGATCCGTCATCGCGGGCATGGAGCGGAGGTATTTATGATGAAGCAAGACGAGGATGGCTATACCCTATGGAATATAATCCAGAGGCACAGAAGGCTTTTAAAAATAACGAATGGAATCATTACCGTATAGAGTGTATTGGAAACAACATACGTACATGGGTAAACGGAATTGCCTGTGCACACCTCATAGATAATATGACACCAAAAGGATTTATTGCTCTGCAGGTGCACCAGGTATCAGGGCCTAAAAATGAAGGAGAAGAAACTCGCTGGCGCAATGTACGAATACAGACACAAAATTTAAGACCATCTGCACCCGATTCTATTTTTGTAGTCAATACAATTCCAAATAATCTTTCTGAAGATGAAAAAAAACTAGGCATTATATTATTGTGGGATGGTAAAACTACAAATGGATGGAGGGGTGCTTATAAAGATTATTTTCCAGACAAAGTCTGGTATATAAAAGACGGAACACTGAATGTGAAAGGCAGCAACGGCGCAGAGTCAGCAAATGGTGGTGATATTGTTACGACAGGAGAGTATGGCGCATTTGATTTGCAATTTGAATTTAAAATAACAGATAGTGCCAACAGCGGTATTAAATACTTTGTTTCAGAAAAAGAAGATAATAATAAGGGCTCTGCCATAGGATTGGAATACCAGATTTTGGACGATGATAAACATCCCGATGCAAAATTAGGTTCTATTGGAAATCGCACAATGGCTTCTTTATATGATATGATACCTTCAAAAAAAATCTTAGATGATAATGGAAACAGGAGAGAAAAACTTCCTATCGGGGAATGGAACAGGGGAAGGATAGTTGTTTATCCTGATGGCAGTACAGAACATTGGATCAATGGCTGGAAAGTATTGGAATACAAAAGAGGCACTCAATATTTTTATGCATTGGTAGCAAAAAGCAAATATGTAATATGGCCTAACTTTGGAATGTCCCCTAAGGGGCACATTTTATTGCAGGAACATGGAACTAATGTTTCTTTCAGAAGCATTAAAATAAGAGAACTCAAATAGATTTCACGTAACGAAAGAAAGCCTGTAAACTTTATTGCATTTTCTTTCGTGACTTTGCATTGAAAAAATTATAAAAGGTTTTATTATTATTTATATTCATCAATAAAAATAAATTGCTTGTATTATGTCCACAACTTCACGTCGTTATTTCATCAAACAAACAACCTTAGCTGCTGCAGGGTCTTTGCTTGCTGCAAAAGGTATAAGCGCTAAAAGCTATAGAAATATTATTGGTGCCAATGACCGCGTAAGATTAGGGATCGTTGGGTTTTCTGATCGTTTCAGGCAATCACATCTTCCAAGCTTTATGCAACATTATAAGGAACTCAATTTTGATATTGTTGCCGTTTCTGATATTTGGAAATTCCGCAGGGAAGAAGGACAAAATTATCTAAAAGATAAAATGGCTCACGATATTACCGCGTGTAGAAACAATGATGAATTATATGGACATAAAGATATCGATGGTGTATTTCTAAGTACGGCAGATTTTCAACATGCTCTGCTTGCGATAGAAGCGGTGAATGCAAAATGTGATGTGTATTGCGAGAAGCCATTTGCTGAAACTATGGACGACAATCGTGCAGCACTTAAAACGATAAAATCATCTGACCGTATTGTACAGATCGGTTCACAAAGAAGAAGCGGCGCAAATTATAAAGCTGCCGCTGATTTTATTCAGTCAGGAAAATTTGGCCCCATCACTATGGTTGAATTAACGTGGAATGTAAATCAGCCGGGAAGATGGCGCCGGCCTGCGCTTGTTGCCAAATGTAAAGAAGAAGATCTTGATTGGAAGAGATACATTTTAAATCGCCCTTACGAAGCATTTGATCCAAGAAAATATTTAGAGTATCGTTTGTTCTGGCCTTATTCATCTGGTATGCCAGGTCAATGGATGAGCCACCAGATTGATACAGTGCATTGGTTTTCCGGACTGAAACATCCCAGAAGTGTTACTGCTAACGGCGGTATTTATATGTGGAAAGATGGCAGAAGAAATTGGGATACTACTACGGCAGTATTTGATTATGGGCCTCAGGATGATCCCTCTACAGGCTTCCAGGTTGTTTTCATGTCGCGCATGCATAATGGTGATGAGAATCCTGCGGAAATTTATTATTCCAATGGCGGCGAAATGAATTTAAATACAAATAAAATATCACCTGCGGGAGGGCTTACAGAAAATATGGCGCAACAAATGGGAATGCATGCTAACTTATTGCCGGCAATGGATTTGACTGGTTTGGCCATAAAAGTTGAATCGGGCGCTAACACTGGTGGCGACCCTCTAACGTCTGCGCATGTTCGTAACTGGATGGAATGTGTAAGAAGCAGGAAGCAACCTAATGCGCCTGTAGAAGCAGGTTATTCGCATTCTATTGCTAACATTATGACAAATGCCGCAATTCGTACAGGGTATAAAGCAACCTTTGATGAAAACACACAGGAAGTAATGGTGAACGGGAAAGTATTCAAGTACTGATAGATTCGTGTAGTGATTTTATTATGCAATAGGCATTTTGAAATTGTATATTTTTTCAATCATAAGCGCTAATTTAAAAATTTCTTCTAAATAAATTTACCAGGTCGTTGATAACTAATTATCATTTTCAAGCCTTAATTTATGTAAACTATTTCTCGCAATTATATTTATAAAACGAAGCAGCATTTATTCATAATTTATTCTCTTATCAATAAACAACGATTTGCTCCAATTTTTTTCAAATCCAATTTCAAAAAATCTATACTGAATTCTTATGCGGTTATTATTTCATAAAAATTTCATAATATTTTTTTGACATTTTGGTATTTATTTAACAATTGTGTGTAAATTACACGTTAAACGATTTAAAAAACAAAAAAATTTACGAAAGCTTATGAGACAAAAACTACTGCTCAGTATGGTTTTTATGTGCCTCAGTTATTTACAAACAATGGCACAACAACGAACAATCACAGGAACAGTTATGTCAAAAGAGGGAACTCCCTTATCTGATGCATCTGTAACAGTCGTTGGTCAAAAGACAGGTGTTAGAACCAGTTCAGATGGTACGTTCTCCATTAATGTTCCTTCAACAGCTAAACAATTAGCAATCAGTTATGTTGGGTCGCAAAGCCAGAATGTAACTATTGTAAATTCCTCTAAAGTAGCTGTAGTGCTGGAAACAAACTCCCAGGCATTAGAAAATGTCGTGGTGATTGGTTACGGTAGTGTCAGAAAAAAAGATCTGACAGGCGCTGTTTCATCTGTTCAGGCAAAGGATTTTAATAAAGGGACTTACACAAACCCTGATCAATTAATACAAGGAAAGGCCGCGGGTGTTTTGGTTATCAACAACACTGGCCAGCCAGGAAGCTCTACAACGATCAGGATACGCGGTTCTTCTTCCATCCGTTCCGGTAACAATCCCTTGTTTGTTGTGGATGGAATTCCGCTTTCAGGTGGTTCTGCACGTGTTGGAGGACAGGGCGATAATGGTTCCAATCCCCTCACTTTTATGAATCCCAATGATATTGCCAGTATTGATATTTTAAAAGATGCATCTGCTACCGCAATATTTGGATCAAGAGGTGCGAACGGCGTTGTACTAATTACTACAAAAAGAGGTAAATCGGGGGTTCCCCAAATATCGGCTAGCGCCTCTACGGGCATTTCTAATGTAATGAAAAAATTGAAGGTATTAAGCGGGGACGAATATAGAAAGGCTTTAAAAGATTATGGTTTAACATCGGGAGATTTCGGAAATAGTGTGGATGCATTCGATGCGATAACCCGTACAGCCAATACCCAAAATTACAATGTTGCGGTTGGAGGCGGTACTGAAACTGGAAGGTATCGCATTTCTGCAGGTTATCTTGACCAGCAAGGAATTATTGAAACTACAGATTTGAAAAAGATGACTGCAAATTTCACCAGCAATTTTAAATTTTTGGAAAGCAAAAAACTAGCTCTTGATATAAATATTCTGGTCACCCAGACCGACGAGAATGTAATTTTCAATAATTCATTTGTAGGTTTTACCGGAAACGTGATTGCCCAGGCCTTACAATGGAATCCAACACATTTATTAATTAAGCCGGGTACAGATTCAGCATGGATTGATCCTGCAGTTGGATCAACCACAGTCAATCCACTTGCGCAGTTGAGGTATTTTAAGGATAAGCAAAAAGTAAACACGATAATTGCAAGTATCTCCCCGTCCTATAAAATAACCAATGACCTGGAGTATAAGCTTATATATAGTGTGGATCGCCGAACCGGGGTTTTACGTGAAGAAATCAACCGGCTCTTAAATAATCAAGGCGTTGAAAACAGGGGTGCTGCTACAATCGGTAATGGGGAAATCACAAACACACAGGTTACGAATACTTTAAATTACACTAAGCAAATTACTTCTGCCTTCAACTTAAATGTAACATTAGGACATGAATTTTTAAAATTTGACAATAGATCTAATAGTGAGAGCGCTCTCGATTTTCCAAATGTTGGCTTGCACTACTATGACTTCATTGGGTACGGTACCCAAACAAGTCTGGGAGTTGGATCATTTGCATCTCCCACTGAAGAGCTTCAGTCATTCTTTGGAAGGGCAATCATAAATTATAAAGATAAATATTTGGTTACCGGAACATTCAGAGCTGATGGCTCTACCAAGTTTGGTAAAAATCACAGGTATGGA
>JBBSEV010000099.1:0-11078 GCA_038239385.1 Chitinophagales bacterium | reverse complement strand
CTGCCAGGTAAAGAAATATTTAAAAGGCGGTAGTAAACTCCCAGTTGAGCCCTGTGATGCGTTATTTGATTCAGGCCATGCCGTATAGCACCGTATTTTGTCCATTCTTTTATTTTGTTACCACCCATGCTGATGCTCCAGGCAGGGAGCAAATCTTTTTCTGTAACTTTTTCCAAAGCTGCCATGCCGCTTGCATAACTCTTATCCAGTAATTCCGTCAATTGAGCTTTTCCCTCTGGTAATTTTTGAGGGGGCATATTTCCAAAATCGAGATCACTGCTGGTTAATATTACTTCAGGCCAGCCAAATACTTCTGCAATATGTTTGGCCATTGGCATCATCTTCATACTTTTTTCATGCGGCGCATATTCATTATTTCCTTCCGGGAATAATTTAATAAATTTTTTTGTTGTGTTGTACTCTTGGGAAAGCTCATCTTTAAGTTGTTGTAAAGTGTCCATATAATATTTTTTTAAGTTGGTTGAATTTTTACAAATAAAATATAAATTAAAATAAAGTTTGGAAAGTCTTTATGAAAATTTTTTCTGGCGCAGGTTTCTGCCTGTGTCGTTTCGTTACTTTCCTTCAGTTCGTATAACTCAGTAATTATTTTATCTTAGAAATTTATCGCTTCTGGTTTAGTGCAACCTTTAAATAATTATGAGTACAAAATAAAAATTTCAGGTTCCAATTTTGGGAGCATGAAAACCATCCCATACTTTTAGACACTCAAATTAAATTTCATCAACGTTTTATTTATCTACATGAAAATCCTGTGAGAGCTGGATTTGTAAAATAGCCGCAATACTGGCTTTACAGCAGCGAAATTGATTGTTATAGCAACAGGAAGGGATTACTAAACCTGGTAAGAATTGATTGAAAAGAATTTGTGAGATCAAAAATTGGCAGTATTTGAGTAACATACAGGCACAGGTCAGAGACATGCGCTAGAGTAGGGAAATAACATTAAAATGAAACCGGCACATATTTTAAAAATTCAGGAAGCATCAGATGCTTAAAACACTACATCATTTATTTTATAAAAAGAACTCCAGTGAAAAAAATAATTACGCTTGCGCTATGTCTTATTCTTACCGGAAAAAATTTCGCCCAATTACATGAACCACCGGCCTTTTGGGAAGATGAATTGAAAAATGAAATTAACCGTGAGCCGATGCACGCAAGTTATTTCGCTTACGAGAGTAACCAACTTGCATTACAGGATTATCCAACTCATTCAAAATACTTTCAATCGCTGAATGGTAATTGGAAGTTTCGATGGGTTGATAAACCGGCAAACCGTCCGTTAGGATTTTGGAAGGCGAATTATGATGATAGTCATTGGGTTGATTTTCCTGTGCCTGCAGAGTGGGAAATGAATG
The DNA here is from genome assembly GCA_038239385.1 of Chitinophagales bacterium. Classification (GTDB taxonomy): domain Bacteria; phylum Bacteroidota; class Bacteroidia; order Chitinophagales; family Chitinophagaceae; genus Ginsengibacter. The sequence goes on along the minus strand of JBBSEV010000099.1, from coordinate 9,696 downwards.
GCTACGGTGAGCCAATTTATACCAATATCCAATACGATTTTGATTATCTTATAAAACCTAATCCTCCAAAAGTACCGGATCAATATAACCCGGTAGGTTCTTACAGGAGAGAAATAATGATCGATAAAAACTGGAAAGGAAAGGACATTTATATCCATTTTGGAGCAGTGCGTTCCTGTTTTTATTTATGGGTAAACGGGCAATGGGTGGGGTATAGTGAAGACAGTAAACTGGCCGCAGAATTTAATATCACTAAATATTTAAAGCCCGGTCAAAAAAATTTAATCGCGTTCCAGGTATATCGCTGGAGCGATGGTAGTTACATTGAAGACCAGGATATGTGGCGGCTTGCGGGCGTTTGCCGCGACGTAAACATGTATGCCCGTAATCCTGTTCACATACGCGATGTACAGATTATCCCCAACTTGAAAGACAATTATAAAAATGGAGAACTAAACATCATCCTTGATTTTTTAAATAACGACGACCGTGCTTTGAAGAATTATAAAGCGTCTTTTGAATTGCTGGATGCTGCCGGGAAGTCAATTGAAAAAAAATCTGTTTCGTTGGATGATTCCGCAAAGTTTCAGCATGTTCCATTCACGCTCAATGATCCAAAGAAATGGACAGCAGAAACTCCATACCTGTATAGTGTCCTCGTGACTTTAACCGACAGCCGCGGTAAAGTGATTGAAGTGATTCCTCAAAAAACCGGGTTTAGAAAAGTTGAAATCATAGATGGTGTATTACATGTAAATGGAAAAGCCATTTTGATAAAAGGAACTAACAGACATGAAATGGATCCGCTTACAGGACAGGTCATAAGCCGCGAACGCATGGAGCAGGATGTGCGCCTTATGAAGGAAAATAATATAAATGCGGTACGAACTTCTCATTATCCGAACGATCCGTATTGGTACGACCTCTGCGATAAATATGGATTATATGTAGTGGACGAAGCCGACCTTGAGTCACATGGAATGGGCTTTGGCGCTAACTCTCTATCAAAAAAACCAGATTGGTTCTTACAACATTTTCAACGAAATACACGTGCGGTGGAAAGAGATAAAAACCATCCAAGTGTAATTGTGTGGTCAATGGGCAACGAAGCGGGCATGGGAATAAATTTTGAGAAATGTTATGCATGGATAAAGCATCGTGATTCCTCAAGACCGGTAGAATACGAGCCTGCAAGTGCCACCAATTTTTCTGATATCTATTGTCCTATGTATCCTTCACCGGATGATATGGTGCATCATGTGAAGTTTGATAACAATAATAATCACAAGCCTTTTATTCTCGTGGAATATGCGCATGCCATGGGTAATACCGAAGGCAACTTCAATGATTATTGGGATACCATTCGTAAATATTATCCGCACATGCAAGGCGGTTATATTTGGGATTTTGTCGATCAGGGTTTCCAAAAAATAACCGATAGGGGAGATTCAATTTGGGCGTATGGTGGCGACTATGGTATTAATTTGCCCAGTGATGATAATTTCAATTGCAACGGTTTGCTTTTGCCAGATCGCACCTTGAATCCTTCAATGCTGGAAGTAAAAAAGCAGTATCAAAATATTCATACATATCCTTCTGATGTTATGACCGGAAAGATTACCGTGTATAATGAAAACTTTTTTAAAGATTTAAGCGACGTTTACATGGCATGGGAACTTGTGGCCGATGGCGAGATAATTAAAACAGGAAAATATGAATCAATTAAAATAAACGCCCGTGATTCTGGCGTCATTGATTTGCATTATGCGCTACCTAAAGTTGGCTACAAGGAAATTTTTCTAAACGTTTATTATAAAACTAAAACTGGTGAAGGAATGGTGCGAGCTGATTGGGAAATTGCAAGAGATCAACTTACACTGTACAGCCATTATTCCAATGAACTCACTTTGCCTTCATCAAAAGATTTACAGGTAGGGATAACCGATAGTTCAATTAAAATTAGTAACAAGAGCGTAGAGTTTTCATTTAAAAGAGAAGATGGATTACTGCATAAATACGTTGTAGATGGCAAAAGTTTTCTTAAAGAAAATTATTGCCTGAAACCAAATTTTTGGAGGCCTCCTACCGATAACGACTACGGAGCAAACCTTCAAAAACAATTATTGAACTGGAAGCGCGCCAGCCACAACTATGCCCTGCTTGGCTTTGACATGAACGATTCGGATAAAAAGAATATTAAACTAAATATGCACTATTCACTACCCGATGTGTATGCGATGCTGGATATTAGCTATGAAATGAATGGTGACGGCGTCATAAAGGTTACTGAATCGATGCATGCTGATACATCGAAAAAACTACCGATGCTTTTTAAATTCGGAATGCAGATGATGATGCCCAAAGAGTTTCAACAAATGGTATGGTATGGACGCGGCCCTTCTGAAAATTATGTAGATCGTAATGATGCAGCATTGATAGGATTGTATAGTATGAGTGTGCACGATCAATTTCATCCGTATGTACGGCCACAGGAAACAGCTAATAAAACAGATGTACGGTGGGTGAAACTTACCGATGCAAATGGCAAAGGAGTAATGATAAGTGGTGATACTGTTTTAAATATTTCAGCCCGTCACTATTTAGATGAAGATCTTGATGAAGGCTTGGAAAAACACAACAGGCATTCAGGCGAGTTAACCGAAAGGGACATGACTGTATTGAATATTGATCTCAACCAAACGGGAGTTGGAGGCATCAATTCGTGGGGCACCTGGCCGCTTGAAAAATACAGGATGACTTATAAGGACTATAAATATACTTTCATGATAGTACCTGTGAAATGAAAACACAGTTAACCTAAAGGCTCTTGCTATAAACTAATCTATTGTAAGGAATTCGCAGTCTTTCACATTGGCGTTTCAGGCAGGCAGCATAGCATATACTTCGTGCGACGTTCCGTTTCGTTTAGATCCTGAATGTACAAACTCAGGACAACGCAGCTTTTAGGCTTGAAAGTTACTAACAGGAGCAAAGCAAGGCGAGAAAATCTTTTCATTATAATCCGGTAGCAGCCGGCTTATGTACTTATCTGGAGGAATACAAATATTCATCAGTGAAATTTTATGAAAGCGGAATTGACGAATTTGGTTTTATAAAACATTGGATGGGGTAAGATAAATTGTGCTATAGCTTTAAACTGATGTTGGTGATGCCGGGCTACAAAAGAAGCATTAGCACGAACACGCAACATCGGCAAGTTCTTTTAATTTGGCAAACAGCCTAAACGGAAGACCAGCAATGGCGAAAAGATCAATTTCCGGATGCACAAAAAAGAATGCTTACTTTAAAAGATTTGGCCGATCCTGTAAGTAGCTATGTTCTTGCTACACATGAAGTATAAGAACCTGCATGAAGTATACAAGAACTCACTCACAAGATAAACTTAGCAATAACCGGGGTTACATATACAAGATAAGTTGCCGTAGACGTACCCCCGTATGCCTTCTTTCACTTGTTTCAGAACCTCAGGCAGATGCCGTTATTCCAAACCGGCACCAGTGATTATTTTTAAGATCAAATCATAAACAGAAAACTCCGCCGGGAAATTAAATCTTTAATTGAATCCCATTTCTACACGGTTTTCCTATTTCGCTACAATTACTTTATGGACTTCTTCCGTGTTACTGCTTTTAAGATAATAAACACCATCAGTTAGTGATGATACATTAATTACACCATTGGTATTAATAACTTTTACAAGAATGGTTTTGCCCGATTGATCTGAAAGTGTAAGAGTAGCCTTACCATTAATATGAACATTTACAAGGTCTCTTGACGGGTTGGGATAAACAGCAAATATTTTGTCCGCTTTTACATCAGTAACCGCAGGTCTTTTTACATCTGTTATTACGTTTTTATTTTCCTGGTGCCCTGCCCCATTTAGCCAAACTATCCAATAATCTGCAGAACCCTTTGTTGGCTCGGTTTTATCTCCTCCCACATCGGACCATGAGAATCCCCCTACAACATAATGATTATTTTGAATTTCTTTTATGCTAAATAAATCTTCATAGCCGTACCCGCCAACCGTTTTATCCCATTGGATATTTAAGTCTTTATCCAGTTTAACTATCCAGTAATCATAATCTCCCCGGCTATCTTCTGTTTTTTCACCTGATATATATGAGTTGGAATTTCCTCCAAAAATATAACCACCATCACTTGTTTTTTCAAGACACCAGACTTCAGCGTCATCCCCGTTGCCGCCGATAGTTTTATCTTTCTTAAATTTTCCATCTTTACCCAATTTTACTACCCAATAATCGAAAAAGCCGCGATTATAATCAGTTTTTTCCCCGGATATATTTGAATTGGAGATACCACTAATAACATACCCTCCATCTTCGCTTTGTTGAATGCCCCGGCCGAAATCATCGCCATCTCCGCCAATCGTTTTATCCCATTGTATGCGCCCCTCCTTGCTTAGCTTTACAATCCAGTAATCATAATTTCCCCTGCTGTTTTCAGTTTTCTCGCCTGATATATCTGATTGTGAAAAGCCAGCCAGTACCACGCCGCCATCGGTAGTGAGCTCAACACCACTCAGGAATTCATAGCCACTGCCACCTATCGTTTTATCCCATTGAATGTTCCCCCTTTTATCCAGCTTTACCACCCAATAATCAAAAAATCCCCTGCTATCTTCTGATTTTTCTCCTGACCTGTAAGAGTCAGAAGATCCGGCTAAAATATAACCACCATCGCTCGTTTGTACAATGTTATCAATGTATTCAGTACCGGCGCCTCCAATGGTTTTATTCCATTCAATATTTCCTTTATTATCAAGCTTTACAATCCAGTAATCAGTATTGCCGCGGCTGTCCTCATCTTTTTCATCAGATATAAAAGAGGAAGATTCTCCAATAAGCGCATATCCTCCATCGGAAGTTTGAATAACTGATTTAAAGTCATCATTGAGAATTCCTCCTATAGTTTTGTCCCATTGAATTTTGCCATTTTTATTCAAATTTATTATCCAGTAATCATTAGAACCTCTTATGTTTTGAGTCTTATCCCCGGATTTATTTGAATAAGAATTTCCACCAACCATAAGCCCGCCGTTTTTTAAAACAGCTACGCTTACATTAGAGCCATCAAAATTGCTGCCTCCTATTACTTTTTGTGCCTCTATAACAGGCTGGCTAAACGCAGTTGCGCATAAGATATCTGCAACCACCATAATCCATAAAATTTTAAGTTTCATAATAATTGTTTTAAAAGATTAAGTATAAAAAAAATAATTGCCTGGTAAATAGCGATAAGCTTCTTTTTTCGCTGATGTAATTCCAGATGATGGCAGGAAAGAATCCTGGAATCCTCGAAGTAGTTTTGGAGATCGCTTACTTCACAATTTCTATTATCAGAAACAGGATGCATACCTAACAATTTTTTGTTCAGTGCTATGCGTGATTCCAGTAAGGTTAAATTAAAACATTATCATCTTAAATGCAATGGATGAGTTATTAATTTCATTTAATGGTAAACGGCAGCATGTATCGATGCATGTACATCAATTATGTGGAGGCATCTTTCTATTAAATGGTAGCTGAAATAAGGGAATGATTTGTTAGGGTCGTTTTATTGAAATAACAATAGTGCTATCTTTTTTGAATTCATTGATAGATCTTCATCCCGTCTCATAAACGAACACTATCGTATCAAAAACGTACACTGCGTACACCATTAGCAAACATAAAAGATTAATAATCAAAACATAATTACGCGGCAATGTTTTGGAGATAATGATTCACGATAATTATCTTCTAACAATCCGCCTGTACAGTTATGATTAAAAATTATTTTAAGATCGCCTGGAGAAACCTTTTCAGGAACAAAGGTTTCTCACTCACCAATCTTCTCGGCCTTACTATCGGCATGACATGCGCCATCCTCATACTCTTATGGGTAAAGGATGAACTCATGTATGATAAGTTTCATAAAAACCATGATAACATCTATCATGTAATATCCAACCGGGATTTTAACAACCAAATATTCACCGATGAAAATATGGTCCTTCCTCTTTCGCAATCGATTCAAAGAGAAGCGCCGCAGGTAAAGTATTCCGTGGTAACTACAAACAAACAAACCCACATCATTACTTACGGAGACCTGAAATTAAAAAAGTATGGCTACACCGTGAGCGACCATTTCTTTGATGTGTTTACCTGGAAATTTATAAAGGGAAGTAAGGCAACAGCGTTGCCTGATGCCTATTCTATTGTGCTCACTCAATCAGCGGCAAAAGCCTTATTTGGGAATGAAGACCCCATAAATAAAGTGGTGAAAGTAGATAATGAATATGATGCGAAAGTTACCGCGATACTGGAGGATGTTCCTGGTAATTCAACGCTCCAGTTTGACTTTATAAATTCATTCAATTATAACAATGAAAATATTAAGCAGGCCATGGGCAACTGGCAAAATTCTTCCTGGAATGTTTATGTACAAACCGTCCCCGGAGCTAACTTGCAGGCGCTTAATAAAAAGATTAATGACATAAAAAAACTGCACGACCCAGGTGACAGAAAGATAAGCACCTACTTTACTTTTCCAATGAATAAATGGCGGCTGTACAGCGAATTTAAAGATGGTAAAAATGTAGGCGGCATGATAGAATACGTAAGGCTGTTTACCATCATCGCTGTTATTATTTTATTGATCGCCTGTGTCAACTTTATGAATCTCTCTACGGCACGCTCCGAGAAAAGAGCTAAAGAAGTAGGCATAAGAAAAACACTTGGCTCAGGTAAGAAGCAATTGGCTATGCAATTCTTTTTTGAATCTATGATACTCACGTTCATTGCATTTATTTTTTCTGTCGCTTTTGTTTATTTGCTATTACCCTCCTTTAATACACTGGTTGATAAGCATCTTTCTCCCGGTATCACCCAGCCTCTTTTTTGGATTGGCGCCGTGGTAATAGTTCTATTTACCGGGTTGGTTGCGGGCAGTTATCCTGCGTTATATCTTTCTTCGTTTAACCCTATAAAAGTTTTGAAAGGAACATTTGTTGCAGGCAAAAAAGCAATCCTGCCAAGGCGTATTCTTGTAGTGAGCCAATTTGTTATCTCCATTTTATTAATCTCCGCAACTATAATTATATACCAGCAAATACAACACATCAAGAACCGTGATATGGGTTACAACCCGGATAACCTCATCATGGTTCCTGCAACCCCGGATGTAAATAAAAATTACGCAATAATAAAGCAGCAACTATTAAATACCGGTTTGGTGTCTTCTGTTACACGTACGTCTTCTCCTATCACCGAAGTGTGGTGGAAGTCCCCATCACCTGATTGGGATGGCAAGCCTGCAGGTGCGACGCTTATTATGACCGGTTTAGGGACAGACATCGATTTCTCAAAAACAATGGGTATTAAAATTTTGAAAGGAAAAGATTTTTCCGGGACACCTTCCGATTCAGGTTCAATGTTGTTGAACAAGGCTGCTGTTGATGCTATGGGATTAAAAAATCCTATTGGTATGAAAATGCGCTATGGACAAACCTTTACCGTGATTGGCGTTACGGATAATGTAATCATGGAATCCCCTTTCAAGCCTGTTGATCCGATGATGGTATTCTTTGACCCTAATAATATAAACATGGTAAGCCTTAGGTTAAACAAGGGTGTGCTTCCACAAAATGCCTTGTCAAAGATTAAAACCGTCTTTTCAAAGTACAACCCTGCTTTCCCATTTGATTACCAGTTTGCGGATGCTGAATTTAGTAAGAAATTTTTGACGGAAGACTTGATAAGCAAGCTCACAAAGATCTTCGCGGGCCTCGCCATTTTTATTTGCTGTATTGGCCTGGCAGGGTTAGCTTCTTTCACCATTGAAAAAAGAATTCGGGAGATTGGCATCAGGAAAGTGTTAGGCGCAACCGTGCAGCAATTGCTACTGCTTATTTCAAAAGAATTTTTAAAGCTGGTACTGATAGCTTTTGTAATTGCGGTTCCGCTTACCTGGTGGTTCATGCATGACTGGCTTCAGAAGTACGAATACCGGGTGAATATCAGCATCTGGATGTTTGGGATAGTCGGCCTCGTTATATTGCTGCTGACACTCGTGGTTGTAAGCCTTAATACATTGAATGCTGCAATGCGAAATCCTGTTAAGAGTTTGAGAACTGAATGAACATATCTTTTAAATAGCCACTATTAAGAATAAGTTATGCTAAAAAATTATTTCAAAATAGCGTTTCGTAATCTCTGGAAAAACAAGACCTACAGCTTTATAAATATTATAGGCCTTGCCATTGGTACTTTATGTTGCCTCTATATTTTACTATATGTAGAAGATCAATACAGTTATGATAAACATTATAAAAACGCAAATGATATTTACCGCGTTAATAGTATACTCAGCGTTAATGGTGATAAGCATTCTAATGCAACATCATCACCACCAATTGCACCGGCAATGAAAAATGATTTTCCCGAGGTAAAACAGTTTGCCCGTGTTATTGGAACAGGCTCTTTAGGAGCTAAACAACATTTGCTTCGTTATAAGGAGAAATCTTTTTATGAAAAGGACGCGGTATATGTTGACTCAACTTTTTTTGATGTGTTTACTTACCACTTTACTAACGGTATTCCGCTAAACGCACTTAAAGAACCTTATTCGGTTGTATTATTAAAACCCCTGGCTGACAAGCTTTTCGGTAACGAAGACCCAATAAACAAAGTAATAGAAATTAATAATGCTTATCAAAAACATGATTTTAAAGTCACCGGCGTTATAGATGAAAGCCTTGGGAAAACAACCATAGAAGCTAATATGTTTATCACGATGAACAGTGGTGGCATTGGGGAATACGTTTTAGAAAACCATGCGTGGGCAGGTAATAATTTTGCTTATGAATATGTCAAATTAAATCCTGGTGTTAACGTTGCTTCACTTGAAAAAAAGTTTCCTGCTTTCTTAAATAAATATGGCGCACAGCAATTAAAAGAATTGGGTATGCAAAAGCAATTGCTGTTGCAGACGGTAACTTCTATTCACACTACGGCAGGCTATGAAAACGAAATGGGAAAAACAGTGAGTGATACATTCCTTTATCTCTTGTTACTTATTGCAGCACTAATCCAGGTTATTGCATGTATCAATTTTATGAATCTTTCTACAGCCCGCGCTTCAAAGAGGGCGAAAGAAGTAGGCGTAAGAAAAGTAATAGGAGCCGGCAGGAAAGCGCTGATAAATCAATTCCTGGGTGAATCATTTTTGTTATCATTCATAGGTGTGATCATTGCATTGCCATTATTAATAATTGCACTACCGTATCTTAACGAAATAACCCAGGCAACTATACATTTATCTTTTTTTTCCGACTATAGATTATGGTTAATACTTGCTGCGCTTATTGTAGTAACAGGATTTGTTGCAGGTAGCTATCCTGCATTTTATCTTTCGGCATTCCAGCCAATAAAAGTAATAAAAGGAAATTTTACAAATAATGTATCTGCAACGGGTATCAGAAAATCATTGGTTGTATTCCAGTTCGTATTATCCATTGTGCTTATTGCGGCTATAGTAATTATCTACAGCCAGTTGCATTATATAAATAATAAAGATCTCGGGTTTGATAAAAGCCAGCGATTGATCTTTGGCTTTTATACAGAAGATTCAAAAAGTAAAATAACCCCTTTTATAGATGACCTCCAGCAAATG